>JAWLCV010000006.1:29025-84916 GCA_041686955.1 Pseudomonadales bacterium | reverse complement strand
GAGTAGATTGACTTTCTATGAGCCTTAATGCGATACCTCTGACGGCTCCGGCCGCGTGCTCCGATTCATGAAGCGTCAACTTCCTTTCGAGTTCATCTATCAGGCCAGCGCCCTGGTGCTGTCCCTGGTAATCGTGCACCTGGTGTACATCACGGTGATCCGCCCCAACGCGGAAGCCATCATGCAGCAGCAGATGGAGCTGGCCGAATCCGGTCAGCCCTACATCCAGGACCGCTCCATGTACGTGGTGCTCAAGGACTACGAGCAGGAAGCCTGCTTCGTGCTGATGTTCTGGGCCATGGCCATCATGGGTTACAAGGGACGGCTGGCGCTGAAGGAGCGGAGCCTGCTTCAGCAGGACATCGTGCCGGTGAGCGAAGGCATGAGTCTCCTCCCGGAGGACACCCGCGAGTACGCCCGCTCCATCCAGGCGCTGCCGGAGGACACGCAGAACTACCTGCTTCCGCGAACGCTCCAGGCCGCCCTGCAGCGCTTCGCCTCCACCCGCAACGTCCAGGACGTCTCCGAGGCGGTCAAGGCCAACGTGGAGGCCGAGACCGACCGCCTGGACAGCGAGCTGTCCATGGTCCGCTACATCGCCTGGGCCATACCCTCCATCGGCTTCATCGGCACCGTGCGTGGTATCGGCGAGGCCCTCGGCCAGGCGTACCGGGCGGTGGAGGGGGACATCGCCGGCGTCACGGCGAGCCTGGGGGTGGCGTTCAACTCCACGTTCACCGCATTGGTCATCAGCATCGTCATCATGTTTCTCATGCACCAGCTCCAGCTCATCCAGGAGCGCCTGGTGCTCGACGTGCAGACCTACGCCGATCAGCGCCTGATCCGGCACATGCAGGTGCGCGAGCCGTGACCTGCATTCTCGAGCTCAACGACGCCGACCTCACCCTCTACCGCAACGAGCGGGTGCTCTACAGCGCCCCCGGGGTGGCCCTCGTGCTGGACCGGGAGGTCCGCTTCGGTGACGACGCGCTGCGTCTGTCCCGGGTCCACCCGCGCCAGACCAACCAGCAGTACCTGACCCGGCTGAACGCGGACCCGCTGCCGGCGCCCGGCGGACGCGCCCGCAATCACGCCGATCTCGTCTATCTCCACCTGCAGGAGCTGAAGCCGCTGATCGACGCCGAGGGGGGCGCGGTGCTGCTGGCGGTGCCGGGCATCCTCTCCCCCGATCAGCTCGGCGTGCTGCTCGGGGTCATCCAGGAAACCGGCATCGCCGTTCGCGGCTTCGTCGACGCCGCCGTGGCCGCGGTGGCCACCCGGGAGGCCCCCGCGCAGACCTACCACCTCGACGTCATGCTGCAGCGCGCCGTGATCACGGCCCTGGAGGTGAACCACGAGGTCCGCAAATCCGCCGCCCAGGAAGTGGCGGAGTGCGGACTGAACCGGCTGCTGGAGGGCTGGATCAACGTCATCGCCGATCGGTTCGTCCGCGAGACCCGCTTCGATCCCCTGCACGCGGCGGCCACCGAGCAGCAGCTCTTCAATCAGGTCTACGACTGGGTGAACGCCGGGGCGGAGCGCCCGGAGCTGGTGGTGGAGATCGTTCACGGCGACCATACCCGGCGGGTGGAGCTGAACCGCAGCGCTCTGGAAGACAAGGCGGAACAGCGGTTCCGTCAGCTCGCGGACGCCCTGCCCCGCGGGGCGCGGGTGTTCTTGAGCGCCCGCAGCGCCCGCCTTCCGGGCCTGCACCGGACCCTGCGGGCCCTCGACATCGAGCCCCTGGCGCTACCCGCCGACGCCCTGCCCCGCGGCTGCCTCGACAACCTGCCGCACATCGTCCCCGAGGACGCGGAGCTTCGGCTGGTGACCCGGCTGCCCCACCGCGGCACGGTCATTCCCTCGGCGGCGGCCGTGCCGGAGCGGCCGGCGGCTACTCACGCCCTGCGGGGAGCCGAGGCCCTGCCGCTCGGCTCGCCGGCGCTGGCGCTGCCGGTGGAGCGGGACGGCGAGGCGTTTCTGCTGCGCTCCGCCGACGCGTTGGTGAACGGCGCCCGGCCAACCGCGCCGCGGGCGCTGCACCCGGGCGATCGAGTGACCCTGGGGGAGGAGGAGTACCTCATCATCGCTGTGGCGGACTGACCCATGGCAAGGCGCCGGCGCGACAACAACGTATTCTCACTGTCGTTTCTCGACGTGATGTCATGCGGGTTCGGCGCCGTGGTGCTCATCTTCCTGATCATCAACCACGAAGCGGAGGAGCAGGCCGAAACGGTGAATCAGGATCTGCTGGCCGAGGTGCGCATGCTGGACTACCAGGTGCAGACCGGCGAGCGTGACCTGTTCCAGCTCCTCGAGCGCATGCAGACCCTCGATCAGCGGCTGGACGAGTCGGACGCCCAGCTCGCCAGCACCCGCACGGCCATCGAACGGCGCCGGGAGGATTTCGAGAGCCTGGAACAGGAATCCCTCGCCCATGTGGCGAGCCTCGAGGAGCTGAAGACTGACGTGGAGACGCGTGAGGAGGAGCTCGAGCGGCTGCGCGCGCTGGAAGCCGCCAACGAAGGCGGACGGATCCGCAGCTTCACCGGCGAAGGCGACCGCCAGTACCTCACCGGCCTCAAGGTGGGAGGCAAGCACATCCTCATCGCGCTGGACACCTCCGCCAGCATGCTCGACGAGCGCATCGTCAACGTCATCCGCCGGCGCAACATGAGCGACGAGCGCAAGCGCGCGGCGCCCAAGTGGCAACGGGCGGTGCGCACCGTGGAATGGCTCGGGGCGCAGCTACCGCTGGACGCCAACTTTCAGATCTACGCCTTCGACACCGACACTGCGTCCCTGGTGCCCGACGCCGGGCCCGGCTGGATTCCCCTGGCCGAGGGGCGCGAGCTGGATGCGGCCCTCGACGGGCTGCGCGCCACGGCCCCGGAGGGCGGCACCAGCCTGGTGAATCTGGTGAGCGCCATCCGCGAGCTGGACCCGTTGCCGGACAACGTCTATCTCATCGTCGACTCGCTGCCGACCCAGGGGGAGAATGCCCCCCGAGGTGCCACCGTCACGGGCCGGGAGCGGCTCGAGCTCTACAGCAAGGCCGTCTCGAAGCTGCCCGCCGAAATCCCGGTGAACGTCATCATGTTTCCCATGGAAGGCGACCCCATGGCTTCCGCCGCCTACTGGAACCTGGCCCGCACCACGGGCGGCTCGTTCCTGTCGCCGTCGAGGGACTGGCCGTGAGGCGCCGGCGCGGACGCCGCGGCATCGCCGAATTTTCCCTGTCCTTTCTGGACGTGATCTCCTGCGGCTTCGGCGCCATCATCCTGCTGCTCATCATCACCAAGACCGTGGAGCCGGTGCTGCTGGAGAAATCCCAGATCGATCTCGAAGGCAAGATCGCCGAACGCGAGCAGACGCTCTACGAGATCCGCGGCCGCATCACCGAGCTGCGGCGCCAGGTGACGGACGCCGAGAGCCAGCTCGAGGACAACCTGCTGCAGGTGGCGGCGCTGGAGCGTGAGCTCACCGAGATCCTGGGCCGCTACTCCACCACGGTGGACCGGCGCGACGAAGCCCTGGAGGCCACCCAGCAGCTCGCCGCCGCCAAGCAGACACTGACCGACGAGATGCAGCGGCTGCTCGGTGTGGATTTTCAGCGCAAGACCGAGCTGGTGGGCGGCATCACCGTCGACAGCGAGTACATCATCTTCGTCATCGACACCTCGGGCAGTATGTTCAACGCCGCCTGGAGCCAGGTACTGCGCAAGGTGCAGGAGACCCTGTCGATCTATCCTCAGGTGAAGGGGATACAGGTGATGAACGACATGGGCGACTACATGTTCCCCCGCTTCGCCGGCGAGTGGATCCCCGACTCGCCGAGCCGCCGCGACGCCATCCTGCAGCGGCTGCAGAGCTGGAACCCGTTCTCCAACTCCAGCCCGGTGGAGGGAATCGAGGCCGCCATCAAGACCTTCTACGCCCCGGACAAGCGCATCAGCATCTACGTGTTCGGCGACGACTTCACCGGGCGCTCCATCGAGGAAGTGGTGGACGAGGTGGACCGGCTCAACCGGGCCGACGAGACAGGCCAGCGCCTGGTGCGCATTCACGCCGTCGGCTTTCCGGTCTACCTGGACCGCCCGTCCGGCCGGGTGTACCGCTTCGCGGCGCTGATGCGCGAGCTCGCCTACCGGAACAACGGAACTTTTGTCGGCCTCTCGGAATTCGAGTAGCCTTGGGAGGTCCTTAGACGTATGCGGGAAGGGCAGCCGATGGACCTGGTGTCACGCTGGAGGAGTCTCCTCGCGGTGGGCATCCTTCTGCTGGCCGGCTGCGGCGGTGCCAGCGTCACGGTGCCGCCCAGGCTGCCGGTGCCGCTCGTCGATCGTCTGCCGCTGGCCATGGGCATTCACCTGGATGAAGATTTGCGCTCCTACGTTCATCAGGAGAAGCTCGAGCCGGGGGGCGAGTGGACCATCGAGCTCGGCAGCGCCCAGCAGACCATGTTCGAGAATCTCCTCATCGGCATGTTCGAGTCGGTTCGGCCGGTGGCCGACCCGGGCTCGCCGAACGGAGCCGCGGACACCGAGATTGCCGGGGTGCTGGTGCCCCACATCGAGGAAGTGCAGTTCTCCACCCCGGATCAGACCCGCACCGAGTACTTCGAGGTCTGGGTTCGCTACCGCTTTCAGCTCCACGACCGGGACGGCACCCTGATCGGCGAGTGGCCCCTCACCGCCTACGGCAAGGCCAACGTCAACGACTTCGGCATGAGCGGCCGCGAGCCGGCGCTGCAGGCCGCGGGCCTGTCCGCCCTGCGCGACGCCATGGCGTTCTTCACCGTACAGTTCCGCAGTGTGCCCGCGGTGCAGGCCTGGCTGGCCGCGGAGCTTGGAGGTCCACCCTCATGAACGCTTCGACAGCTTCGAGATCCCGTCTCACCGCGCTGCTCGGCGTGCTGCTGGCCGTGCCGCTCGGCGGCTGCGTGACCTCTACCGTGCAGGAAATCCGCGAGGCGGCCACCGGCATGGAAGCCCACGAATCCATCGTGGTGCTGGGCCGGCGCACCCTGCCCTCCAACAGCGAAACCGAGCTCGGCTTCGTCTCCTGCGTGAGCAAGCGGGTAGCCAACGGCGGCGGCGCCCTCAACGTCATCGACGAGCAGGAGTTCCGGGATGCCCTCTTCCCCTGGTTCGAGCCCCGCACCGCGCCGGCCAATACCACCGACCTCCCGGAACTGATAGCCCAGCCCACCCTGGCGGCCCGTCTTCAGGAACTCGGCCTGCGGTACCTGGTGTGGATCGACGGTGACACCGACCGGACCGACTCGGGCGGCTCCCTCACCTGCTCCGTCACCACGGCCGGCGCCGGCTGCTTCGGCTTCCTCACGTGGGAGAACGACTCCTCCTACGAGGCCTCCGTGTGGGACATCCGCAACGGTCGCTCGGTGGGGAAGATCAGCTCCGACGCGGTGGGGACGAGCTACATGCCCGCGGTGGTGGTGCCCTTGCCCTTCATCGCCCGGGTACGGTCGTCGGCGTGCAGCAGCATGGCGGACCAGTTGAAGACGTTTCTGACGGCGGAGGGCTGACCCGGCGTTCGCCACATCCGATCGCGACGGTCGGACGTAAGTAGACGTTCCCGCGACCGGGCCGGGAAAACGAATGCGCGCCTTCGCGCCGCCGCTCCGCGGTGCCCTCACTCCGAAAAGTTGCCGCCCGCGGCGCCTGCGGCGCCGAGGCCGTCAATTTTCTTCGTTCGGCGGCGCGACAGTCGTCGCGCATTCGTTTTCCCGGCCCGCCCGCTGCGTCGTCGTTACGTCCACCGTTCGGGTGCTCTCGCCGCCGCTCGCGCGGCGGTGCACGTCCCACGGCCGAGCCGATGGCGAGTCCGATGGCGGCCCCGATGGATGGAAGGACCTCGAGGCGTGGGGGCTGCAGCCCGGGCACCGGGACCATCTGAGCGAAGCCGAACGCAGCAGATTGACGGCCGCGGTCGGCGCCGCAGGCGCCAGCGGGCGGCAACTCTGCGCAGTGAGGGCACCGCGGAGCGGCTGAGCGTGGTCCCGGGGCCCGGGAAGCCGCCGCCGCGCTACGAAGACCCTCTTCAGCGCTGACGGAATCAGCCCACGTCCGCCCGCACCGGCGACGTGCACGACGCGCGGCCGAGCCGATGGCGAGTCCGATGGCGGCCCCGATGGATGGAAGGACCTCGAGGCGTGGGGGCGGCAGCACGGGCACCGGGACCATCTGAGCGAAGCCGAGCGCAGCAGATTGACGGCCGCGGTCGGCGCCGCAGGCGCCAGCGGGCGGCAACTCTGCGCAGTGAGGGCACCGCGGAGCGGCTGAGCGTGGTCCCGGGGCCCGGGAAGCCGCCGCCGCGCTACGAAGACCCTCTTCAGCGCTGACGGAATCAGCCCACGTCCGCCTCGCACCGGCGACGTGCACGACGCGCGGTCGGGGCCGATGGCGGCCCCGATGGATGGACGGACCTCGAGGCGTGGGGGCGGGAGCCCGGGATGCCGCCGCCGCGCCACGACGACCCTCCTCCCGCCGGGATCAGGCCGTGTCCGCCTTGCGCCGCCGCTTGTCCCGCCGGATCTCCACCACCTCACCGGTGAAGTACTCCGGCTCCGTGGAATACCACTCCTGCAGCTCCACCCGCTGCCGCTGGCGGGCCAGGTCGCAGAACTCGTAGAAGGTGGGCCGTCCCGGATCGCTGATGATGATGCGCTTCACACCCGCTTCCAGGGCGCGATTCACGAATCGATTCAACGGCTTGACCATCTTGTCCCAGAAACAGATGTCGGAGCCGACGATCACGTCGAAGGCGGCCAGGTCGGCGGGGGAGAGCTTCTCGAAGCGTCCCGGCAGCGGGGTCACCTCCACGTCGTTGAGCACCGCGAGCACCTCGAGGAAGGGGAACACGTCGCTGTCGATGTCGAGGCCGGTGACCCGGGCCTTGAAGCGGCTCGCGCAGAACACGGAGCCGGGCCCCCAGCCGCAGCCGATCTCGAGCACCCGGGCGCGCTTGGGCAGGGGCTCGTGCTGCAGGTAGTCCATGAGCAGAAAGCTGGAATTCCAGGTCTTGTGGCCGTGCACCGAGGGCTGGTAGGCCTTCTTCAGGCGGCGGATCAGCCGGTGTCGCGGATCGAGCAGATAGATCCCGTACGCCTGGTAGATGTGCGGTTCCGGAAGTCTCTCCAGCTTGGGCATGGGGCGAGGGGCACCGTTGAAATCAGGCGGCGCATGTTACGGGCTCGCGCCACCTCCTGTCAGCCAATACCCGACTAAAATACTCTGGTATTCGCCCGGGGCCAGCAGTTACAATGCGCGCTCACAGGATGCGAGCAGTACGTCGTGACCGACAGATCCGTAGAAGCACTGGTCAAGCGCGAGTACCAGGCTGGATTCGTCACCGACATCGAGTCGGAGACCCTGCCGCCCGGGCTGGACGAATCCGTGGTTCGCTTCATCTCGGCGAAGAAGCAGGAGCCGGAGTGGCTGACCGAGTGGCGCCTGAAGGCCTACCGCGGCTGGCTGAACATGCCCCACCCCCACTGGGCGCACGTGCACTTCGCGCCCATCGACTACCAGACCATCTCCTATTACTCGGCGCCGCGGAGCCAGGGCGAGGGTCCGCGATCACTGGACGAGGTGGATCCTGAGCTCATTCGAACCTACGAAAAGCTCGGTATCCCCTTGCACGAACAGGAAATTCTCGCCGGGGTGGTAAAAGACTCGGCGCCCGCGGATGCCCGCGGCGCGACGGCACCGCCGGAGTCCCCGCGGGTGGCCGTGGACGCCGTGTTCGACAGCGTCTCCATCGCCACCACCTTCAAGAAGCAGCTCGCCGAGGCCGGAGTCGTGTTCTGTTCCATCTCCGAGGCGGTGCGCGACCATCCGGAGCTGGTGCGGAAGTATCTCGGCAGCGTGGTGCCGGTGGCGGACAACTTCTATGCCGCCCTCAATTCGGCGGTGTTCAGCGACGGCTCTTTCGTCTACGTGCCGGAGGGCGTGCGCTGCCCCATGGAGCTCTCCACCTATTTCCGCATCAACGCCCAGAACACGGGCCAGTTCGAGCGCACCCTGATCATTGCGGACAAAGGGGCTTACGTCAGTTATCTCGAAGGCTGCACAGCTCCCATGCGCGACGAGAACCAGCTCCACGCCGCGGTGGTGGAGCTGGTGGCCCTGGAAGACGCGCAGATCAAGTACTCCACGGTGCAGAACTGGTATCCGGGCGACGCCGAGGGGCGCGGCGGGATCTACAACTTCGTCACCAAGCGCGGTGCCTGCCTCGGCGATCGATCGAAGATCTCCTGGACCCAGGTGGAGACGGGCTCCGCCATCACCTGGAAGTACCCCAGCGTGATACTGCGCGGCAACGACAGCGTGGGCGAGTTCTACTCGGTGGCGCTGACCAGGAATCATCAGCAGGCGGATACCGGCACCAAGATGATCCATCTCGGCCGCAACACCCGAAGCACCATCATCTCCAAAGGGATCAGCGCCGGACGCAGCAACAACACCTACCGGGGACTGGTACGCACCTCGCCGGCCGCCACAGGCGCCCGCAACTACACCCAGTGCGACTCCCTGCTCATCGGCGGCCAGTGCGGCGCCCACACCTTCCCCTATATCGAGAACCGCTGTCCCACCGCCACGGTGGAGCACGAAGCGAGTACCTCCAAGGTGAGCGACGAGCAACTGTTCCTTTGCCAGCAGCGGGGCATCGACGCCGAGAAGGCGGTGAGCATGATCGTCAACGGCTTCTGCAAGGAGGTGTTCCGTGAGCTGCCCATGGAGTTCGCGGTGGAGGCAGGGAAGCTGCTGGAGGTGAGTCTGGAAGGTGCCGTAGGATGAATCTTCTTGAGATCAAAGGGTTGCGAGCCAAAGTTGGAGGTGAACTCATCCTCCGTGGCGTGGACCTGACCGTGGCCTCCGGCGAGATCCACGCCATCATGGGCCCCAACGGCTCCGGCAAGAGCACCCTGGCCGCGGTGCTGGCGGGGCGGCCCGGGTACGAGGTCGAGGACGGCGAGATCCTGTTCCTCGGCCAGGACCTCACCGCCCTCGCGCCGGAAGAGCGCGCCCATCTGGGGCTGTTCCTGGCGTTCCAGTATCCCGTGGAGATTCCCGGGGTGAGCAACATGGAGTTCCTCAAGGCGGCCATCGACAACCTGCACGCCGCCCGCGGCGACCCGCAGCTTTCCACCGTGGAATTCATGAAGCGGGTGCGCGAACTGGCCGGCCGGCTGCAGCTCAGCCCGGAGTTCCTGAAGCGCGGAGTGAACGAAGGCTTTTCCGGCGGCGAGAAGAAGCGCAACGAGATCCTCCAGCTGCTCCTGCTCGACCCCAGGCTCGCCGTGCTCGACGAGACCGATTCCGGCCTCGACATCGACGCGCTGCAGGTGGTGGCGGACGGGGTGAACGGCTTTCACGACCGCGACAACGGAATACTCCTCATCACCCACTATCAGCGCCTGCTCGACCACATCGTCCCGGACGTGGTGCACGTGCTCTCCGCCGGCCGCATCGCCCGTTCCGGCGACAAGAGCCTGGCGCTGGAGCTGGAGGAGAAAGGCTACGGGTGGCTGGCCAGATGAAGACGCTGACGCTGCCCGACGTGGCGGAGGTGGTGGGCGATCCGCCGCGGGAGCGTCCGTGGCTCGACGCCGAGCACGTCCGGGAGCGGGCCGGCGACCATCTGCTGACGGTGCTGACCCGGGAGCTGTGGAAGTACACGCCCATCAAGCCCTTTCTGGACGAGCTCGCCCGGCTCGGCGCCGGGTCCCCGGCCGTGCTCGAGGGCATCGATCAGCCCGGGGTGCGGGCAGTGCCGCTGGATGCCATCGAAGGCGACGACGCCCTGCGAATCCGGCGGGCGGTGGGCGAGCGGCTGGACGGGGCGCGTCACGTGCTGGCGGACCTGGCGCTGCTGCGCGCGGCCGGAGGCTGGTTCGTGCACGTCTCCGCGGCTGCCGCCGGTCCCCTGGAGATGCACGTTCCCCCGGGCGGGGTCGCTCCGCTGTTTCTGGTGCTGGAGCCAGGGGCGGAGCTCACGCTGGTGGAGCATATGGACGCCGAGGGTTTTCTCGCCCAGGTGGCGCTGGTGGATCTCGGACGCGGCGCCCGCCTACACCACTACCGGGCGGCGCACGCCAGGGACGTGGGCCACTACTCGCTGCTCCAGGTGCATCTGGCCCAGGATGCCGGATACCGGCTCAACCAGAACTGCGTGGCGGGCAACCGCCGGCGCGCCGAGGTGCACGTGCTCATGGAGGGCCCGGGCGCCGACGCCGATCTGGCGGGCGCGTACCTCGTGGAGCCCGGGCAGCACCTGGATCAGCAGTTCGTGGTGGAGCACCGCGCCGGCCATGCCACCAGCCGGCAGAAGTTCCACGGCATCGGCGCCGGCAAGGGCCGGAGCGTGTTCAATGGCCGCATCCACATCCACCCCGACGCGCCGGGCAGCGACGCCCAGCTCAGCAACCGGAACCTGGCGCTGCATCCGGACGTGGAGATGGACACCAAGCCGGAGCTCGAGATCTACACCGACGACGTGCGCTGCGCCCACGGCGCCACGGTGGGCCAGCTCGCGCTGGACAGCCTGTTCTACCTCACCGCCCGGGGCGTGCCCGAGGCCGCGGCGCGGCGCTTGCTGTCTCACGGATTCGTACGCGAATGCATGGCGGGGCCCCTGGCCGAGGCCTCCGCCGTCCGCTTCATGGAGGCCCTGTGACGCCGGTGGACATCCGCGGCGACTTCCCCATCCTGGCGCAGAAGCTGGAAGGGGGCCCTCTGGTGTACCTGGACAGCGCCGCCACCACCCAGAAGCCCCGGGCCGTGATTCAGGCCCTGGTGGACTACTACGAGCGCGACAACGCCAACGTGCACCGCGCCGCCCATGCCCTGGCGGACCGGGCGACCCGCGGCTTCGAGAGCAGCCGCGAGAAGCTGCGCGCCCTGATCAACGCCCGGCGCGCCGCCGAGGTGATCTTCACCCGGGGCACCACCGAATCCATCAATCTGGTGGCCAACGCACTGGGTCCGCGCATCGGCGCCGGGGACGAGATCCTCGTCTCCGTCATGGAGCACCACGCCAACATCGTGCCGTGGCAGATGCTGTGCCAGCGAACCGGGGCACGCCTGGTGGCCTGCGACGTCACCGACGAGGGCGACATCGATCTCGAGGACTTCGAGCGGCGGCTCACGGAGCGCACGGCGCTGGTGGCGGTGAGCCACGTGTCCAACGCCCTGGGCACGGTGAACCCGGTGGCGAAGATCATCGACGCCGCCCACGCAGCGGGCGCTCTGGTGCTGCTCGACGGAGCCCAGGCGGTCCTGCATCTCGACGTGGACGTGCAGGCCCTCGACTGCGATTTCTACGCCTTCTCCGGCCACAAGATGCTGGGCCCCACGGGCATCGGCGTGCTCTACGGCAAGCAAGCCCTCCTAGAGGCGATGCCGCCCTGGCAGGGGGGCGGCGAGATGATCGAGGAGGTCACCATCGAGCGCAGCACCTATCAGGGGCTGCCGTACCGCTTCGAGGCCGGCACCCCGAACATCGCCGGCGCCGTGGGGCTCGGCGCCGCGGTGGAATACCTGACGGCCCTGCCCCGTCAGGCGCTGCTGGAACAGGAACGGGCGCTGGTGGCGCTGGCGGTGAGCGGTCTTTCGCAGATGCCCGGAGTCCGGCTGGTGGGCGAGCCCGCGGAGCGGCTGTCCATCGTCTCCTTCGTGGTGGAAGGCAGCCATCCCAACGACATCGGCACGTTGCTCGACAACCAGGGCATCGCCGTGCGCACCGGCCATCACTGCGCCATGCCCCTCATGCGCCGCCTCGGCGTACCGGGAACCGTGCGCGCCGCCTTCAGTCTGTATAATTGCCGGGCCGACGTGGAGGCGTTCCTGAAAGGCGTGGAGAAGGCCCAGACATTCTTGTAATGCGCGATCCATCGAGCAGAGACAGAACATGAGCGTCAGCAACTTCGATCCCCGGACCATCACCGTCACGGAAGCGGCCGAGAAGCATCTGCGGGCGCAGATCGCCCGCTCCGGACGGTCGTACCTGCGACTCGGCGTCAAGGAGAGCGGCTGCAACGGCTACATGTACACCCTGGATTTCATCGACGCCCCGGCAGCGACGGACCACGCCTGCCCCGTGGGGGACGGTGTCACCCTGTACGTGAAAACGGACGACCTTCCGCTGGTTCGCGGGACGGAGGTGGATTTCGTCACCGAGGGCCTGAACTCGAGCCTCAAGTTCAAGAACCCCAACGCCGCCACGTACTGCGGCTGCGGCGAGAGCTTCGCGGTCTCCGCGGCCCGCCCCTGAGCGATTCGTAGTGGAACGACGCCTCGTCGCCATCCAGAGGGATTGCCCCGCGCGCCTGGTGCCAACCGGCGACCCCATCACCATCCCCAAGGGGACCTTCGTCACGCTCACCCAGAGTCTCGGCGGCACGTACACCGTGGTGGTCCAGGGGAACATGGCGCGAATCGACGGCGCCGATGCCGACGCCCTGGGATTCGAGCCGGAGCGGCTCCACTTCGAGCCCCGCGCGGACGGCAAGGTGGACGTTCATCAGGTGCACGAGGCCCTGGCGACGGTTTACGACCCGGAAATCCCGGTGAACATCGTCGATCTCGGGCTCGTCTACCGCTGTGACGTGGACGAGGACGGCCGGGTGCAGGTGGAGATGACCCTCACCGCCCCCGGCTGCGGCATGGGGCCGGTGCTGGTTCAGGACGTGAAGTCGCGGATCTCCCAGGTGCCGAACGTCACCGGCGTGGAGGTGAAGCTGGTGTTCGACCCGCCGTGGTCACGGGACATGATGAGCGAGGAGGCCCAGCTCGAGTTGGGCCTGTTCTAGAGAAACCCTCATGGAATCATCCGCACGAACCATGAGCCTGGACGACATCCGGGAGACCTTCGCCTTCTTCGATAGCTGGGAGGAGAAGTACCGGTTCGTCATCGATCTGGGCAAGGACCTGCCCCACATGGATCCGTCGCTGAAGACCGACGAGCACCTGGTGCGCGGTTGTCAGAGCCAGGTCTGGCTCGCGGCCCGGGTCGATCCGGCCACCGGGGCGGTGCATCTGGATCTCGACAGCGACGCCCACATCGTCCGCGGCCTCATCGCCATCGTCCTGGCCGCCTACGACGGCAAGACTCCGCGAGAAATCCTCGAGCTCGACATCGAGGCGCTCTTCGACGAGCTGGATCTGCTGCGCCACCTTTCCGCGACTCGCGGCAACGGCCTGCGCGCCATGGTGGACAGCATCCGCCGCGTCGCGGCGGATGCCGAGGGCTAGGCGACCCAGGCCTCGCGACCGGGAGCGCGCGGACCGGGCTGCGGGTGCGGCCGCATGTCCCGGCTCTGACCCCGGGCCAGGAACTCCAGCAACCTGCGCTCGTCGTCGCAGAGCTCAAGGCGCGAGGCCAGCGAATCCACCGCTTCCCCCTTCTCCATGCCCTCACGGGCCTGGAGCAACAGGTAGCGGCGGGACGTCATGCCGCCCTCCCCCGGCTCCACGTGACCCCGCAGCAGGTGATCCAGGGTATCCGCTACCCGGGTGGAGGCCTCGGCGAAGGCCTGGAGATCCCGGCGCATGCCCTCCAGCCGGTGCCGCTGCCGGGACGCCCGCCGCGCCACCACGCCGCTGGTGACGAGCGCCAGCACCGCGGCCATCCACGCCAGGGCATCGAGCCACACCAACGTCCCTGAGGGGACGAGCATTTCAAACATACTCATCGAGCTTCCCATCCCGTTTCCTCGGAGCCGCCTCGTCGCTGCGGCCCGCGATCCGCTCCCGGCGCCCCTGGGGCTTCCCGGATCTCCGGCGCTCCCGCGCCGATCCCTCGGGTAGCCGCTTCACGCGGCCGACCCCCGGAGGCTTCGATGTGATTCGCACGGTCATACCCGAGCTCCCGAACGTGAGCAGGGAAGATCCAGCGTTACTTCATCTTCACGGTAAGAATAGTTGCTGCCCGTCAATGCGCCAGCGCCGAGCGCCCGGCTTTGCGACGGAACGCCGACGTCAGACCCGCTCCAGACTCCGGCCCGCCTGCTCGCCGAAGTACACGAAGCTCGAGAAGGCTTCCTCGTTCAGGGCGCGGCCGCTGCGGGCACGGTCGGCGTAGATGACTCCAGCGGCACGCTTACCGGCGCGCACCGGCATGGCGAAGAACGGGGCGCCGAGCGCCCAGGCATCGATCTCCTCGGTGATCAGGCCGCCGAGGCGCCGGCGCCGCTCGTCATCCACCCAGATCGCCTTCCCGGTCTCCAGCAGAACACGGAACAGATTGCGGGCGTCGGGTCCGACGTCGATCACCCAGTCGCGCAGGAGCGCCGGCTGATCGGCCCCCGAGGAATGCCGTACCTTCAGCCATACGCGGTTGGGTGACGGCGCGGCGAACAGCACGCGATCCATGCCGATGCCGCTCCGGATGCCTTCCAGGACGATCGCCATCAGCTTCTCCGGATCCGGCTTCGGCTGCTTGAGCGCGGCGTGTAGCTGCCTCATGGCCGCGAGCTCCGCGTGAGGATCCGGCTCCACGCCGGCTGCCGAGACCACCCCCGACGGCCCTTCGAGGGCCGGCGGGCGCCGCGGCTCCGGCATCGTGAGCATCCGCTCCACGGACGGTATGCCGATGCGGCCGGCCATCCTGGCGGCCTGACGCGTGGCCTCGCGCAACAGCCGCTGCACGTCGTCCTCCGGAAGCCCCAGCAGCTTGACCGCGGTCTGCTGCAGGCGCACGGTCTCCCGCCCCTTCCAACCCTCGCGCTCCACCGCCCCGGCGATGGCGTCACCGAGGACAACCTGCTGACACCGGGGCGACTCGGTGGCCGACTCGGCGAGGCAGGCGCGCAGTAGCCCGCCCATGCGCCAGGCCTCCGCAAGCCGCGCCGAAAGCTGCCTCATGGTGAAGCCGAGCACCGCACGCTCCGCCTCGCGCGCCGGAACACCGCGGGCCATGAGAGCCTCGATCCGCTGCCCTTCGGGACGCGGGCGCGACCAGAATGCCACCTCCCCCAGGTTGAGGAGCAGCCCGGCCACGAAGGTTTCCTCGGGGAACCGGTCCCCGGCGCCGCGCGACAGGCGCTGAGCCTGGGACCCGGCGTGAAAGGCGTGCGCCACCAGCGGAGCCAGCCGGTCACTGGTGCCGGCCCGGTCCAGGGTGCCCACCAGCGACAGGCCCATGGCCAGGTCGCGCACCGCATCGAAGCCCATGAGCACCACCGCATTGCTGATGCTGTCGATGTTTCTGTTCTGCGGATTCAGCAGCGGACTGTTGGCGATTTTGAGCAGACGAACGGACATGGCGATGTCCGCGGTGATCGCTTGCGCCAGATCGGCAGCGGAGCTCTCCGGGTCCGCGGCCACGGCGCTGATCTCGCTCAACGTCTGGGCGAACAGCGGCAACTCGTTCTCGGTGATGCCCGCCACCCATTCGTCGAGCCCGCGGATCGAGGGCTCCGCTGCTTCGGCGTCGCTCACCGTTGCTCTCCGGGTCCGGCGGCGGCCGACGCTTCAGGCTCCTGACTGGTGAAGAGCAACCCGCCTTCCGGGGTGCGCAGCTCGACCACCCCGTCACCCAGGGTGGCGGGCTCGGCGTGGCGCACGTGCGCAAATGCGCTTTCGTGCGCAAATGCGCTTTCGTGCGCAAATGCGCTTACCTGCGCGAAGGCGCTCTGCTGACCCCGCGCGTTGCGGTTGCGGCCGATGTTGCCGCGGCGGGCCACCACGATGTCCACCCGGCGGTTCCTGGCCCGCCCCTCCGGCGTGGCGTTGGTCTCCACGGGATGGTTCTCGCCGTAGCCCACGGCCGAGATCCGCGAGCGCTCGATGCCACGGGCCTCGAGGAAGCGGGCCACCCGGGACGCCCGGAAGGCCGACAGCTCCCAGTTCGAGGGAAAGAGGCCGGATTCCACCGGCACGTTGTCCGTGTAACCCTCCACCGTCACCGGGTTGTCGAACTCGCCGAGGAACGCCGCCAGCTCCGCCAGCACCGGCACCGCCTCCTCGCTCAGGCGGCTGCTGCCGGGGGCGAACAGCAGCTCGGCGGACAGGCTGATCTCCAGCCAGTCGTTGTTCGCGGCCACCGCGGGAGCTTCAAGACCCGTGAGACCCGCGAAGCGCTCCACCAGGCGCTCCACCGCAGGCTCTATGACGGTATCCCCCGGTTCCGGATCGGCATACCCCGGGGCCGGACTCGCGTCGATCACGTGGGGCGAGGCCGCCAGCAGCGGGTCCCCCACCTGCACCGGCTCGAGGCTGCGCGGTTGCGTCGCGAACAGCGCCGACAGGCTGCTGGACACGGTGGCGAGCTCCAGGTGACCGGCACGCGCCACGGCGTACATCACCACGAACAGGGCGAACAGCAGGGTGACGAAATCCGCATAGGAGACCAGCCAGCGATCGTCCCGGGCATCCTCGGGCGGATGACGGTGCCGCGGCCTCATCGCGGCCGGAGATAGCCGTTCAGACGCGAGCGGATCCGCGTCGGATGCTCCCCTTCGGTGATGCACAGAAGTCCCTCGAGGGTCATGGCCCGGCAATGCCACTCGAGCTCGGCCATGGCCCGCAACCGGTCGGCCAGCGGCAGGAAGACCAGGTTCGCCGAGCCGACGCCGTAGATGGTGGCGACGAAGGCGGCGGCGATACCGGCGCCCAACCGGTCCGGGTCGTCCAGATGCCCCATGACCTGGATCAGGCCCAGCACCGCGCCGACGATGCCGATGGTGGGCGCATAACCGCCCATGCTGCGGAACACGCCCGCCGCCGCCAGGTCCACCGCCAGGCGGTTGTCGTTGTCGAGCTCGAGGCTGCGCCGCAGCACCGACGGATCCTCGCAATCCGCCACGAGCTGAATTCCGTCCCTGACGAAGGCGTCCTTCTCGCGCCGGGCACTCTCCTCCAGGCTGACCAGCCCGGCCCGCCGCACCTGGCGGGCCCAGTCGACGATGGCATCGATCCGTGCGGCCAGATCCGGCGCGGGGGGCCTGACGACCCAGGCGAGGCGCGCCCACGCCAGCCGCAACGTGGCGCCCGGCGTCTGCAGCACCACGGCGCCCAGGGTGCCGCCGAGGACGATGACGGCCGCGGGCCCGTTGGCGAGACCACTCACAGAAACCCCTTCCAGGACGGAGCCGCCGACGATGGCGGCCACTCCCAGCACGGCGCCCATGATGGCCAGCAGGTCGATGCGCCGGCCCGGCACCCGTGCCCTGCGCGCCGCGCCGGACTGCAAGGCAACGGGCCGCACCGTGTCCGGCTGAACGGGCTGCACGGTCTCAGGCCTCATCGATCCACTCACTGAGCTGCACCCGCAAGCGCAGGGTGGCCTGGCTCATGAGCTGACTCACCCGGGACTCGCCCACGCCGATCACCCCGCCGATCTCCTTGAGGTTGAGCTCCTGGTCGTAGTACAGGGAGAGAATGAGCTGCTCCCGCTCCGGCAGGGTAGTGATGGCGGCTGCGAGCTGATCGCGAAACGCCACGGACTCGAACAGGGCCGCCAGCTCGTCGCCGCCGCCGGGCTCCCCGTCACCGCCCTCCACGGTCTCCTCGTAGCTCACCAGCCGGTGGCCCACCGAGTCCCGCAGCATGGCGTAGTAGTCGTCGAGGGCTACTCCCAGCTCCTCGGCGATCTCCCGGTCCTGGGGCGGCCGGCCGAGCCGGCTCTGGGCGGCGCGCAGGGCCTCGTCGAGCCGACGCGTGTTCCTGTGCACCGAACGCGGCGTCCAGTCACCGCGCCGCACCTCGTCGATCATGGCGCCGCGAATGCGAATGCTGGCGAAGGTTTCGAAGTTCGCGCCCTTGGCGGCGTCGTAGTTCTCGCTCGCCTCCAGCAGGCCCACCATCCCCGCCTGAATCAGGTCGTCCACCTGCACCGTGTCCGGCAGCCGGCCGCGCAGGTGGTGGGCGATGCGCTTCACCAGATGGGCGTACTCGGTAACGAGGTCGCCGCGGCCGGTGCCGCATGCGGCGTAGGTAGACAAAGCCCCTCCCACCATCACACCGCCCTGCGCTCGGTGACCAGGGTTTCGAAGAAGAACTCCAGATGCCCCCGGGGCCCGATGGGCATGGGCCAGCCATCGACCCGGCGGGCCAGGGCGCCGAACGCCCGGGCGCTCTCGCTTTCCGGAAACAGGTCCGTCACCGCACGCTGGCGGCTCACCGCTCTGCGGAGCTGCGGATCCAGGGGTATGGCTCCGGCGAGATCCAGGGTCACGTCGAGAAACCGATCGGTCACCCGGCGCAGCTTGTCGAACACCGCCTCACCGCGCTCGCCGGCCCCCAGCATGTTCACCACCACACGGAAGCGCTCCACGTGATGGCTCTGGCTGAGCACCTTGATGAGCGCGTAGGCGTCGGTGATGGAAGCGGGCTCGTTGCACACCACCACCACCACCTCCTGGGCGGCAGCGAGGAAGCCCAGCACGTTCGACGATATGCCGGCGGCGCTGTCCACCAGCAGCACGTCCATGGTTTCTGCTATGCCCTCGAAGGCACCGATCAGCGCGGCCTGCCCCTGCGGCCCCAGGGCAGCCATCTCGCGTACCCCGGAGGCTGCGGGCACGACGCTCAGCCCCCCGGGCGCCCGCATCAGCACGTCCGCGAGGGCGCACTCCCCCGCCAGCACCTGCTGCACGGTGTGGGTCGGCTTGAGTCCGAGCAGCACGTCCACGTTGGCCAGGCCCAGATCGGCATCGAGCACGGTGACACGGCGTCCCAGGCTCGAAAGCGCCATTCCAAGATTGACGCAGACGTTGGTCTTGCCCACACCGCCTTTGCCGCTCGCCACGCCGATGACGCGGATTGGCCCGGAGCCAGACACAGTCATTGCAGAACTCTCCATCTACTGAGCAAACATAGCGGCAACCGCGGATCGGTCAAACTCGCCCAGCAGAACGCGGCCCAGGGTCGCCGGGTCCGCGGCCTCCAGCTCCGCAGCGAGATCGCCGCCATGGCCCGTCCACCACAGGGGTAGCTGCCACTCTGTGAGCACGTTGGCGCACTCGGCCAGCGACACCGCCTGGTCGGTGTGGGTCAGCACCACGCCCCGCAGAGGATGGCCGTGCAGGGCGTCCCGGAGCCGCGCGAGCGCTGCACCCTGCCACATCGCCGGCACGGTCAGCAGGTCCTGAACCTCAGGTACCGGCTCGGGGACACCCGCGCCTCGAATGCCGGGCGCATCGATGAGCACGAGCTGCATGTGACGACACTTGTCGAGGGTACGGCTGAGGGAACCGGGCGCGCACTCCACGTACTCCACTCCGAGCAGCTCCGCCGACGAAGCGAGCTGCTCGCAGCCCGCCAGACGGCTGCGGTCCGTTCCCACCATCAGCGTGCCGAAGCGCCCATAGCGCAGCACCCGGGCCGCCATCAGCTTGATGAGCGCCGTGGTCTTGCCTGCGCCCGGCGGCCCGAGCAGCCGATACCGCCCGCACAGGGGCTGCGGCGGCGGCGTACACGGAATCAGCCGGCCGAGGGCCTGCTCCACGTCCCGCACCCCGCCCATCCCACCGGGGAGCCTGCGCACCACGGCGTTGGAGAAACCGAGCTCCCGCAGCCGCGTTACCACCCGCTCCCGGGTGCGCGCCGAATGGCCTTCGCCGGCGTCGTAGCCGGCCAGCACCTCCACCTTGCCGCCGGCGGAACGCTGATCGAGGATCAGCGCGTCGGGCCCGAGCTCGGCGCGCACCATGGCGTAGACCTCGCTCACGCTGGCGCCGACGAACCGTTTGGCACGCCGGCCGCCGCGCACTGCCGCCGCGCCGGCGGCCGGTCCGGGTCTCTCCACTGTGCTCTGCAGCACGTCACGGGTATCTGCGGACATCAGCTTGCACCTCTACCGATGGTCGAAACGACGGTGATCTGTTTGTTGTCGGGAATCTCTTCGTAGGCCAGGACGTGGATGAACTGGCGGGACATGCGGAAGAAGCGCGCCAGCAGCGAGCGGATGGCGCTGCTCACCACCAGCACCGTGGGCTTGCCCGCCACCTCTTGGCGCTCGGCGGCCTCGCGCACCGAGCGCTGCAGGCTCTCCACCATGCCGGGCTCGATGGTGGGCACGTCGTCGGCACTGCCCTGTTTCCGGGCCTGGGTCAGCAGCCGCTCGAGCTCCGGGTCCAGCGTGATGACGTCCAGATTGTGGGCGTTGCCATAGATGTTCTGCACGATCATGCGGCCGAGCGCGGCGCGCACCGCAGCGGTGAGCTGCTCCTTGTCGCCGTTGCTCTTGCCGTGCTCGGTGATCGCCTCGGCGATGGTGCGCAGATCCCGAATGGGGATCTTCTCGGCCAGCAGGTTCTGCAGCACCCGAAGCAGACCGGACAGCGAGATGCTTTCCGGCACGAGCTGCTCGGCGAGCTTCGGCGAGTGCTCCGCCAGCAGATCCAGGAGCTGCTGAACCTCGTCGTGGCCGAGCAGCTCCGCCGCATGATCCTGCATGATCTGGTTCAGATGGGTGGCGATCACGGTGCTGGCGTTCACCACCGTGTACCCCAGAGTCTCCGCCTCTTCCCGCAGGGTTTCCTCGATCCAGTAGGCGTTCAGGCCGAAGGCCGGGTCGGTGGTGGCGATGCCCTCCAGCGGGCTGAACACCTCGCCGGGATCGATGGCCAAGAGCTTTCCCGGGTGCACCTCGCCCTCGCCCACGGTCACGCCCATCAGGGTGATGACGTAGTTGTGAGGCACCAGCTTGATGTTGTCTCGGATGTGCACGGTGGGCACCAGAAACCCGAGCTGTTGGGACAGCCGCTTGCGAACGCCGCGGATACGCTCGAGCAGGTCGCCGCCCTGGTCCCGGTCCACCAGGGAGATCAGGCGATAGCCGACCTCCAGGCCGAGCACGTCCACCGGAGCCACGTCGTCCCAGCCTACCTCCAGGCTGCCCTCCTCCCGCGCCGGCGCCTGCGCCTCGGGCTCCGCATCCGTCCCATCCTCAAGCTGGCGCCGCTGATGAATGCCGTAGGCGCCGAAGCACGCAGCACCGCCCAGGGCCAGGAACACCAGATGGGGCATCCCCGGCACCAGGCCGAGCACGATCAGAATCCCGCCGCACACCGCCAGCGCCCGGTGGTCCTCGAAGAGCTGCCGCAGCACCTGCTGCCCCATGTCCTCCGAGCCGTTGACCCGGGTGACCATGATGGCCGCCGCGGTGGAGAGCAGCAGCGACGGAATCTGCGCCACCAGGCCGTCGCCGATGGTGAGCAGGGTGTAGTTGCGCAGAGCCTGGCCGAACTCCAGATCGTGCTGGACCATGCCGATCACCAGGCCGCCGATGATGTTGATGAGCAGAATGAGCACGCCGGCGATGGCGTCACCGCGGACGAACTTGCTGGCGCCGTCCATGGAGCCGTAGAAGTCGGCCTCCCGGCCCACCTCCTCGCGGCGCCGTTTCGCCTCGTCCTGATCGATGATGCCGGCATTCAGATCCGCATCGATGGCCATCTGCTTGCCGGGCATGGCGTCCAGGGTGAAGCGGGCGCTGACCTCGGAGATCCGCCCCGCCCCCTTGGTCACCACCACGAAGTTGATGATCACCAGGATGATGAACACCACCAGGCCGACCACGTAATTGCCGCCGACCACCACTTCGCCGAAGGCCTCGATGACCTTGCCTGCCGCATCGCCGCCGGCGTGACCCTCGAGCAGCACCACCCGGGTGGAGGCCACGTTGAGCGCCAGCCGAAGCAGGGTAGCCACCAGCAGCACCGTGGGGAAGGCGGCGAAATCCAGCGGCCGCAGCGCGTACACCGCCACCAGGAGCACCACGATGGACAAGGCGATGTTGAAGGTGAACGACACGTCCAGCAGAAACGGGGGCACCGTGAGCGTCATGAGCCCCAGCAGCAGAAGCAACAGCAGGGGAATACCCAACCCCAGCGCATTGACACCGTTCTTCATCGGCCTAATCCACCGCGTACTCGTCGGGAACGTCCACGTCGCCCAGGGCCGGCGGTTTGCCGCCCTGACCACGCCGGTACAGCTTCAACTGGTATACGTATGCCAGCACCTTGGCCACCGCCACGTACAGCGGTCCGGGAATCTCGCCGCCCACCTCGGTGGAGTGATAAACGGCCCGCGCCAGAGGCGGCACGGCGAGCTGGGGCACGTCGTGGGCGGCAGCGATCTCGCGAATGCGGAACGCCATATGGTCCGCGCCCTTGGCGAGCACCAGCGGGGCGCTCATGGATTCCCCGTCGTACTTGAGGGCCACCGAGTAGTGCTCCGGGTTGGTGATGACCACGTCGGCCTCGGGGATGCGGGTCATCATCTGCCGTTGCGAGATCTCGAGCTGGAGCTGGCGAATGCGGGAGCGCACTTCCGGCTTGCCCTCGCTGTCCTTGAGCTCGTCCTTCACTTCCTGCTTGGTCATGCGGAGCTGCTTGGTGTGCTGGGCGATCTGGAACGGCACGTCCACGGCGGCGACGATCACCAGGCTCATGCCGATGCACAACAGCGCCAGCGCCACATACTCGAGACTCTGCGCCACCGCGGCCTGCAGCGACAGGCCGGCCAGCGCCAGCAGCCCG
The DNA here is from genome assembly GCA_041686955.1 of Pseudomonadales bacterium. GTDB lineage: Bacteria > Pseudomonadota > Gammaproteobacteria > Pseudomonadales > Azotimanducaceae > UBA7803. The sequence goes on along the minus strand of JAWLCV010000006.1, from coordinate 62,406 downwards.
TCGAAAAACGTCGCGAGGGCGAGCACCGCCATGACCGCAACGAGCAGAAACTTGGCGATGGACTTGAACAGCTCCATCAGCGAACGCGCGGAGAACATGCGCTTGATTCCACTCAAGGGGCTGATGCGGCTGGCCTTGAACGTCATGGCCTTGGTCGAGAACACGAGTCCGCCGGGCACCAGCATGGAGCCGGCTCCGACCAGCATGACAACCGCAAGAAACGGCGCCGCCGCTGCGAGTCCCGCCTCCAGCGCCACCTCGAGCGCCGTGAACATGTTCTCCTGCGGATGTGCCGCCATCTCGAACACCCGTGACATCAGCTTCGCCATCCGCCGGGCCGCGGACGGGAACACCGCGATCAGCGCCACCGCGCCCACCGTCACCAGCGCCATGGAGGTGAGCTCCCGCGATCGGACCGCCTGGCCTTCCTCCTTCGCCTTGGCCAGGCGTCTGGGGGTAGGTTCCTCGGTGCGTTCCTGACCGTGCTGCTCTTCCGCCACGTCACATCACCCAGCGGGAAACGATGTCGGTGAAGCCGGAGAACATGCGGTCGAACTGGGGCAGCCAGCCCTGCAGGGCGATCCACATGATCACGGCGCCGAACACGATGCTGAAGGGAAAGCCCAGGGAGAACACGTTGAGCTGCGGCGCGCTGCGGCTCATCACGCCGAATGCGAGGTTGACGATGAGCAGCGCCGTCACCGCCGGCAGGGCGATGAGCACGCCGCCCATGAGCATCCAGCTCCCCAATCCGGCGATGCGCCGCGCCAGCTCGTCCATGCCGATGCCGAGCCCTGAGGGGTACAGCTTGAAGCCCTCCACGAGGATCTGGAGGAGCAGCAGGTGGCCGTTCACCGCGAGAAACGTCAGGGTGACCAGCAGCAGGTAGAACTGACTCCACGCAGTCACCTGCACGCCGTTGACCGGGTCCGCCATCATGGCGAAGCCGAGGCCCATCTGCATGCCCATGAACTGCCCGGCCACCACGAAGAGCTGGAAGAACAGGCTGGTGGCGAAACCCAGGCCGATTCCCGTGAGTAGCTGCTCCGCCACCAGCACAACCAGCCCCAGGGAGAGCTCGTCGATCACCGGCATCTCCGTGAGCAGCGGTCCGAGCGCCACACCCATGGCCAGGGACAGAGCCACCTTGATGCGCGGCGAGACCATGGGGTTGCCGAAGATGGGAACCACCATCACGAAGCCGCCCACCCGCAAGGTGGCCCAGACCACCTGGCTGATCCACTCGAGCAGGCTGTCCATGGCGACGTCCACGCGCTCAGCCGATCAGCCCGGGAATCATGAACATGAGCTCGCGGAACGCGTCCACCAGCTCGCCGAGCAGCCAGGGACCCAGGGCCATCACGCTCACCAGGGTCGCCAGCAGCCGCGGCAGGAAGCTCAGGGTCTGCTCGTTGATCTGGGTCGCGGCCTGGAACACCGAGACCACCAGGCCCACGAGCAGGCTCGGCAGGATCAGCACCGCCACCGCCACCACCACGAGATAGAGGGCCTCGCCGAACAGGAACAGCACGTCGCCCTGGGTCACAGCACGCCTCCGAAGCTGCTGGCCAGGGTTCCCATGACCATCACCCAGCCGTCCACTACCACGAACAGCATGATCTTGAAGGGCAAAGAGATGATCAGCGGCGACAGCATCATCATGCCCATGGACATGAGCACGCTGGCGACGATGAGGTCGATGACCAGAAACGGGATGAAGATCATGAAGCCCATCTGAAACGCGGTCTTGAGCTCGCTGGTCATGAACGCCGGCACCAGCACGAAGAAGTTCACGTCCTCGGGCGTGGCTGCTTCCTGCTCCGCCATGCTCATGAAGAGCGACAGATCCGCTTCGCGGGTCTGCCCCAGCATGAACTGACGGATGGGCTCCGCCGCCGCCGCCAGCGCCGCCTGGGGAGCCAGGGTTTCCTCCATGTAGGGCTCGATCGCCGTCTCGTTCACCTGCTGGAGAACCGGCATCATGACGAAGATGGTGAGGAACATCGCCAGCCCGATGAGAATCTGGTTCGACGGTGTCTGCTGCAGACCCAGCGCCTGCCGCAGAATGGCGAAGACGACGATGATGCGGGTGAAGGCCGTCATCATGATCACCAGCGACGGCAGCAGGGTGAGCAGGGTCATCAGCACCAGAATCTGGATGCTGACGCTGTAGCTCTGGCTGGTTCCGTCCGCGCCGGTGACGGTGGCGATGGGCAGCTCCGGGGCTGCCAGGGCCTGCGCCGGCACCAGGAGCGCCACCAGCAGCGCCACCGCTGCGACGCCGGCACACCAGCGGCGGCTCATTGACCTTTCCCCATCAGCCGGCCCAGCGCATCGGCGAAGCGCGGCGCCGATGCCTGCTCGGCGACCACACCGCCGGCCAGCTCACGCAGTGCCGTGATCTGATGCTGGGTCACCCCGAGCAGGGTCACCTCGCCGGCCACCTCCACCAGCACAAGCCGCTCCCGCGTGCCCAGCGGCTTCACCGCCAGCACGCGGATCTGGCCGCCGCTGCCCTGGGCGCCACCCATGAGCCGGCGTGCGGCGAAGGCGCACAGCAGCACCAGCCCCACCACCGCGGCCAGGGCCAGCACCACCTGGATCAGATTGGAGGTGACGTCCATGGAGGAGCCCGTCAGTGAAGGGTCTCGATGCGCTTCTTGGCGCTCACCACCTCGTGGAGGCGGATGCCGAACTTGTCGTTCACCACCACCACCTCGCCGCGGGCGATGAGCTTGCCGTTCACCAGCACGTCCAGGGGCTCCCCCGCCATACGGTCGAGCTCCACGACGGAGCCGCGATTGAGCTGCAGGAGCCTGCGGATGCTGACGCTGGCGCTACCCACCTCCATGGACAGGCGCACGGGAATGTCCATGATCACCTCGAGGTTGCGGTCGGATTCCGCCGCCTCCTCGAACGTGTCGCCTTCGGCCAGCGCCGTATCGGCGGTGAGCTGCTCGGTGGTTGATTCGTCACTCATGGGTTTCTCCGATCACTGCATCACCAGGTTGTTGAACAGCACCGAGTCGATGGTCTCGGCTTCCGCCTCCCGCTCGAGGGCTGCATTGATCAGCGCGGTGAGGCCTTCGAGGATCTGTGCCTTGCCCTCCGGGGCCTGGATGTCGTGAGGATCCAGATCCGTCAGGTAATCGATGACCTCGGCGCGGATGAGAGGGCCGTGACGCATGACGGCCTCGATGGCCGGACGCTGATGCGCCATCACCGCGAGATCCGCCTGCAGCATGAACTGGCGGTCGCCGTACGGCAGGGTGACCACGAACGGAGGCCGCAGGCTGTAGTAGATGGCCCGTTCGGCGGCCGGCTCCGCAACCGCGTCGGGCTCGTCATCGCCGCCAGGCCAGAAGACCGCCAGCAGGGCGATCTGGACGGCGAGCGCCAGGGCGATGGCAGCGGCGAAGATGAGTCGTTTGTTCATACACGTTCCCGTCGGTCGAGGACCGCAGAGGCTCCGTTGGCGTTTCAGTCGCCGGGGGCCTGCTCGTACGCCGGAAAACCGGCGTTCACGGGAAGTGTAGTCAAGGATCTTGAGTTAGCGAGGCGATCCGACGGAAATGCGGCGCGAGATTCAGACGAATGCGTCAATCAGATGATCGCCGCTGCGCCACTCGCGCTCGTCCGACGCGGTCTGACCCCCGACATCCCCATCCGCGGCCAGCGACGGAACCCGGGCCGGGCCGCGGTCCCGGGATTCCGGCTCGCCGCCGGAGTCGGGCCCGGAGCTCATGCCGATGTCGCCGAGATCGAGCCCTCCCTGCTCCAGCAGATCGCGCAATCTCGGCAACTGCGCTTCCAGGTTCTCCCGAAGCTGGGGATCGTGCACCGCGAAGTGCACGTGAGCCTGCCGCGACTCCATGCGCACGCTGATCTCGAGATCGCCCAGGTCGCCCAGGGACATCTTCAGGCTGGCCGCGTCCGCGCGCCGGTGCATGAGCATCTCCACCCGCTCGGCCAGAGCGCCCAGGTCCCGAGCCTGGAGCAGCGCTGCGCCGGCCCGGGGCGCGACAGCGCGGGCCACGGACTCGACCCCGTCATTGCCAGCGGCGGCGCCGGCATCGCTGGCAGAGACAACGTCGGCCGCTGCCGACGCAACCTCACCGGCAGCCGATCTCGCGGTCCGCACCGGCCCGAAGGCCGCGGCTGGCCCAGACACCGAGCCGGCGGGCTCCGAACGTCCCCGCCGCTCGAGCAGCGCGGCCACCGCTTCGGCCACGGCCGCCGCTTCGGCCACCGGCGCGCGGAGCGCCTGGGCATCCGTCTTCGAATCGGGGGCACCCTCTGCCACCGCCAGCGTCCGCAACGTCTCCGGGAGAGCCGATGGGACCGCTCCTCGGGTCGGGCCCGTCTTCGGCTCTGCGCTCCCCGCACCCGACTCCACTTCCACGGCCGGGAGGTCGGGGACCATCCCTGCCGCCGGTGTGGCCGGTGCAACACCGCCGCCGGCCCGGGTCGAGCCCGATCCGGACACGTCGGCAAGGGCGGTCGGCGCCTTGTCAAAGGAAATGGCCGCGCCCGCCGGGGCGCCAACCGGTGCCGAATACCCCTTTGCGCCACGAGGTACGCCGCCGGGCGGCAATCCGCTGCCGCTTTCCGCCACCGCCAACGGCAAGAGTTTGCCGCCCGGCGTCCCGGCCGCCGGCGCCGCGCAGCCCGGCTCTGGCGGCGCGAGCGCTGGGGCCGAGGCCGAGTGCGCGGCCGACAAGGGGTCCGACGGGGTTTCGGCGTCGCATTCCTGAACCGGTTCGCGAAGGCCCATCCCGGCCCGTGCCGCATCGAGCGCCGTCGCGAATGGCCCGTCTTTCGCCAGACCCGCAGCCGGCAGCGGCCCCCCGCCGGGGTCGGCGCTCCCGGCTCCCGGAAGCTGAGAGGTCCCGGGGGCGCCGGAAAGCTGAAGCAATGGATTCATGTGGTGTTTCGCCGTCTGCAATTGGCTCGATTCACCGCTCACGCGATGAATCCGTCCTGGCTCGTGTGCAAGATCATTGCCAATCCGACGGGCAGTGGGTTCTCACTCCCGACCGCGCCGGGAAGCGGCGTCCGCGGACTCGATTCGCTCCTTGCGGCGCGCGGCGATCATCTCCTCGCGTCGACGGGAATCCTGCAGCAGCTCGCCCCCGTGCCGCCGGGCCCGGGCGGCCAGGCACGCCGCCTGCGCCTGCTCGAGCTCCCGCTTCAGTGCCGCCACCTGAGCCGACTGGACAGCCACCACATCCTCCAACGATTCCGTGAAGCGGCGCCAGAGGCGCAGGTCCGTGGCCCGCATTCCGGATTCCCCGGCTGCTCCGAGGCGTTGCTGATACTCGGCCTGCAGCGCCGTTAGCTGGTCCACCTTCACCCGCGCCCCGTCCACCGCCTGATGCCGTTGCTTCAGTACCCGCTGTGCGGTCTGCTCGCGATGCTCCAGAAAGCGCAGCAGCGCGCCGAGCTTGGATCTAGCCATGTCTGCTCTCCGTCGGTCGGGCGGCGCGGTCCAGGACCCGTTCCGCCGGTTGCATGAGCTTGCGCAGCGCCTGGATGCTCGCGTCCAGGGCCGCGGCGTCGCTGGTGGCCTGGGCGACGAAGTTTCGAAGCTGCGGCTGCAGCGCCACCGCCTGGTCCGTGAGCGGATCCGAGCCGGGCACGTAGGCTCCCACGCTGATCAGATCCTCCTGCTCGCGGTAACGGCTCCAGAGCTGCTTGAACGCGCGGGCCGCGCGCTCCTGCTCTGCGCCCGCCACCCGGGACATGACACGGCTGATGGAGGCGGACACGTCGATGGCCGGATACAGGCCCGACTCCGCCAGCCCCCGGTCGAGAACGATGTGGCCGTCGAGGATGGCGCGCGCCGCGTCCGCCACCGGCTCCTGCAGGTCGTCCTCCTCGGTGAGCACCGTGTACACGGCCGTGATGGACCCGCCGCCCTCGGCCACGTTGCCCGCGCGCTCCACCAGTCGTGGCAGCAGCCGGAACACCGAAGGTGTATAGCCCTTGGTGGTCGGCGGCTCCCCCGCCGCGAGCCCGACCTCGCGCTGGGCCTGAGCGACCCGGGTCAGGGAATCCATCATCAGCAGCACCCGCTTACCTTCGGCGCGGAAGCGCTCCGCCACCCGGGTGGCGGCAAACGCTGCGCGAATCCGCATGACCGGGGAGTCGTCCGCCGGTGACGAGACCACCACCGCGTTCTCGAGACCCACCCCCAGGTTCTCCTCGACGAACTCCCGAACCTCCCTGCCCCGCTCGCCGATCAGCCCCACCACCACCACATCCGCCTTGGCGTAGCGGCCGATCATGCCGAGCAGGACGCTCTTGCCCACGCCGCTGCCGGCGAACAGGCCGATGCGCTGGCCCACGCCCACGGTGAGCAGGGCGTTGAGGGCGCGGATCCCGAGGTCGAAGGGCTCGCGAATGGGCGGCCGCTCTAGGGGATTGATGCACTCGGGCACCCGCTGCTCGCGCCGGCTCACCGGAATGGCGCCCCCGCCGTCCACCGGATCGAGGAGTCCCGTGACCACCCGACCCAGCAACGCATCGAGGCACGGCTCCGCGCTGCGGTGCACGGGCGACACCAGGGCGCCGGCGCCGAGGCCCCGGATGTCCGCCAGCGGCTGCACCAGAATCTCGTCGTTGCTGATGCCGATGACCTCGCCGTCGACGGCCTTGCCGGCGATCTCGATGCGGCAGCGTTCCCCGAGCCCGAGCGCGCAACCGGTCACCGCCACCGTCTCGCCCACCACCCGCCGAACCCGGCCCCGCAAGAAAAAGCGCGGCGGCAGCGACGCCGCCTTCGCCTCCAGCGAGCGGCACAACCGCTCAGCCGGCGAGGTCATGGCGTACTTCCTCGAACAGCGCATCGACCAGGGCAATGGGATCGAAATCCGCCGTGCGGCTCGCTACCCGCACCGACAGGCCACAGGCGGCTACCTGGGGATCGGGATGCATGGGAATGGTGCCGTGATAGCCCGGGTGCAGGCGCGCGTAGTCGTCGGGATTCAGGTGCACCTCCGCACCCTCGGCCCCGGCATCCAGCCGGGCAAGCCCCTCGCTCAGCACGTGCTCGAAGGTCTCCGGCGAGGTGCTGAGCTCTACCCCCACCACGCGGCGGCACAGGGCATGGGCCAGCGCGGCCAGATCGGTGAGCTCCCGCTGCCGCAACTCCTGCACAGCGGCATCCAGAGACTGCAACCCCTCCTGCAGCCGCTCGCGCAGGGCGGCGATTTCCACCTCGGCGGCTTGCCGCCCCTCTTCCAGCCCCCGCTCGAAGCCTTCGGCGTGGCCACGGGCGCTGGCTTCCGCCTCCACCTCCGCCGGCGGCCGCTCCGGTGCCCCACGCCCGCCGCCGATCACCGGCCAGACGAAGGCCTCGCTCATCAGATCATCTCCTCGGTGGAGTTGCCGAGCACGATCTCACCGCTGTCGGCGAGGCGTCGGGCGATCACGAGAATTTCCTTCTGCGCCGCTTCCACGTCGGACAGCCGCACCGGGCCCATGATCTCCATGTCCTCGAGCAGCAGTTCCGCCGCCCGCTTGGAGATGTTGCCGATGATGCGGTCCTTGACCCGGTCGTCCGCGCCTTTCAGTGCCAGCTTCAGCGCGTCGTTGGATATCTCCCGCAGGAGGGTCTGAATGTCCCGGTCCTCCACGTCCGCCAGATCCGCGAAGACGAACATCAGATCCTCGATCTCCTGGCCCAGGGTCTCGTTGACCCCCTTGATGTTGGCCATCACCTCCTCCTCGATCCGCGAATCGAGGCCGTTCAGGATCTCCGCCGCCACCTTCTTGCCCCCGAAGGTCATGAACCGGCTGGACGTCATGCCCACCAGCTCCTGCTCCACGATGTCGTTCACCTCCCGCAGCGCGGTGGGCGACAGGGAATCCAGGGTCGCGATCCTCATGATCAGGTCGGCGCGAACCTCGTCGTTCGGAAAGAAGTCGAGCACCTCGGCGGCGTGATGCGGCTCCAGGTGCGACAGGATGATGGCCTGCACCTGCGGGTGCTCCTTGGCGACGAACTCCGAGATGCTGCGCGCGTCGAGCCAGCGCAGCTTGTCGAGCGCGTTGGTGTTCTCACCGAAGATCCGCTCGAGTATCTCGACGGCCCGCTCCTCGCCCACGGCGTCCACCAGCAACCGTTTCAGGTAACTGGCGGAATCGAGCGGTATGCTGGATTCCTGGTTCACTTCCTCGAGAAACATGTCCAGCGCCAGATCCACGTCCGCACGCTTGACGTCGGTGAGCTGGGTCATGGCGCGCCCCAGCTTGTGAACCCCCGAGGCATCCAGGCACTTGAGCACGGCCGCGGCGTCCCGCTCGCCCAGGGTGAGCATCAGTATGGCGGCACGCTCCAGCGGCGTGCGGTTCTTGAGCCCCGAGCTCGTGGTCCGTTGCTGTTCAGTCATCGATCGAGGTCCACTGCTTGACCACCCGCGCCACCGTCTCCGGGCGCTCCGCCACCAGGCTTCTCACGGTCTCGAGCTTCCGGTGGTCGTCCATGGGGGGCGCGAGGGTGCCGCCACCCGCTCCCGGCAGCGACCCCTGCTGCGCCGCCATGGCCAGGTGCTGCTGGGTACGGATGGTTTCCCCGGCCTTGCTCAGGCTCCTGAACAGGGGACGCAGCAGCACCATCACGATCAGCAGCACGATGATCGCCCCGAGCACCTGCTTGCAAAGCTCGAGGAACCAGGTCTCCATCCAGAACGGCACGGGCTCCACCGGCGCGGCCTCCTGAACGAAGAAGGGGCTGCTGACCACGGTGACGATGTCGCCGCGCTGACTGTCGAAACCGACCGCGGTCTTCACCAGCGACGCAAGCTGCTCCAGCTCCGCCTCGCTCCAGCCCGGCTCGTCGCCGGCCGAGCCCGCCTCGGCGGCAGCCCGGCCCCGGGCATCGTCCACCACCACCGAGACGGTGAGCCGGGTGACCCGGCCCACCTGATGCCGGGTGTGGCTGATGGTGCGGTCCACCTCGAAGTTCCGGGTCGCCTGCACCCGGGTCTGCTGCGGCCGGGCGGCCACGGTCTCTACCTGCTCTTCTGCCTGCGCCACCTCGGGCACGCTGGCCGGGCCGGGAGGCTGGTTGCTGAGCGCCCCGGGCACGCCGCCCACCGCCTCCGCGGTGGAACGGGATTCCTCCAGGCTCTGCTCGCTGCGCAGCGCCCGCATCTCCGGGTCGTAGGACTCCGCCGTCTCCTCCAGCGCGGTGAAGTCCACGTCGGCGTTGACCTCGCTGCGGAAGCGGTTCGGGCCGGCCACCGTAGCGAGAATGTTCCCGAGCTTTTCCTGGAGCTGATCCTCCAGCCGCTGGATGTAGGCGAGCTGCCGCTCCGTGCGCTCGAGCGCCGGATCCTCGTCACGGCGCGAAAGGAGCTTGCCGCGCTGGTCCACCACCGCCACGTTCTCGGGCTGCAGCTCAGGCACGGCTCCCGCCACCAGGTTCATCACCGCCTGCACCTGGTCCCCATTCAGGCTTGCCCCCGGAGCGAGCACCACCGTCACACTGGCGGTGGGCTTGCGCTGGTCACGCAGGAACGCCGTCTGCTTGGGAATGGCCAGGTGCACCCGGGCCCGGAGCACGGCGTTGATGGAAGCGATGCTGCGCGCCAGCTCCCCTTCCAGGCTGCGGCGATACCGGGCCACCTCCATGAACTGGCTGACGCCGAAGCTCTGTTCCTTGTCCAGCAGCTCGAATCCGGTTTGCGAGCCGTCCACGATGTCTGCCCCGGCCATCTTCATCCGGGCCTCGTGGATGCGCTCCGAGGGAACCAGCAGAAGGCCGGAGGTGGGGTCGATACGGTGAGGGATGCCGCTCGCGGTGAGCACCTCGGCCACCTCGTTGGCCTGGTGCGGCGAGACCACCCCCGTCAGCGGGCGGTAGTCCACGTCCTTGCTCCACAGCACCACCGCGAACCCCAGGGCCACGCTGGCCGCCAGGCCGACCATCAGCGCGATCTGACGCACGACGGGAAGGTTGGCGAATCCCACCAGGAAGCTCACGTCGAGCCCCCGGCCGCCACCCGGCCGCGAGATTGCAGAGGTCACCGCGTTGACGGATCCCACTTCAGCAGGCATATCAGCCATGTGTACAGCTCACTCAGATCGCCATGTTCATGATTTCCTGGTACGCGTTCACCAGTTGGTTCCGCGTGTGCACCAGGCCCTGGAATGCGACGTTCGCCTTCTGACTGGCGATCATCACGCTGACCAGATCGTTGCTCTCGCCTCGGGCGAATGCGCTGGAGAGGGCCGAGGATTGCGCCTGCAGCTCGTTGACGCCGTTGGCGGCGGCCTCGAGCATGGTGGCGAAGCTCTCCCTGGGCGCGGCGGCCTTCAGCTCGGCGGCGGCATCCGTCCGGTCCAGGCCCGCCTCCGCCTGCGCTCTGAGCAGCCGCATCTGGGCCAGCACGCTCTGCACGTCCGCCCTCATGCCGACGTCATTCACGACATCACCTCCTCTCGTTCACGAAGTCTCTGCATCTTGTATCGCAGCGTCCGTTCGCTGATGCCGAGCACCCGCGCGGCGTCCTTGCGCCGCCCGTTGCAGCTCGCCAGTGCCTGCGCGATAGCGATTTCCTCGACGTCGCGCACCTTGGATTCCAGCACCGGCGCCTGTTCCGATGCCGCCGACGGGCCCTCGAGCTGCAGGTGCACGGGCTCCACGAGATCGTCCTCGGCCAGCACCAGGGCGCGCTGCACGGCGTTCTCCAGCTCGCGGACGTTGCCGCCCCAGGCGTGGGCCAGCAGGACGCGGCGGCTGGCGTCGGACAAAGCCAGATGCGGGCGCCCCATGCGGGCCCCGTGGTTGCGCAGGAACGACTCCGCCAGGGGCAGGATGTCCTCCACCCGTTCACGCAGCGGCTGCAGATGCAGGGGAAACACGCTGAGCCGGTAGTAGAGGTCCTCACGGAACCGCCCGTCTGCCACCGCCTTGCGCAGGTCCCGGTTCGACGTGGCGATCACCCGCACGTCGACTGGGCGGCTGCCGTGGGCGCCGATCCGCTCCACCTCCCGTTCCTGCAGCACCCGCAGCAGCTTGGCCTGAAGATCGAGCCCCATCTCGGAGATCTCGTCGAGCAGCAGGGTGCCGCCTTCGGCCAGCTCGAACTTGCCGGGACGGGTCTGGTGCGCGCCGGTGAAGGCCCCCTTCTCGTGGCCGAACAGGATCGCCTCCATCATGTGCTCGGGGATGGCGGCGCAGTTGACCCCCACGAAGGGGCCGTGGGCGCGGTTGGAGCTGTCGTGGATATGGCGAGCCACCACCTCCTTGCCGGTGCCGCTCTCGCCTGTGATCAGCACCGAGACGTCGGTGCGCGCCACTCGCGCCGCCAGCTCGAAGCTCTTGCGGGCACCGGCGGATTCGCAGACGGGACCGCTTTCCCGGCTGCGCAGATAGCTCCCCAGCACGTCGGCGAGCCGGCGCGGGTCCGCTTCCTCCGATACGAAGTCCGCCGCGCCGTGACGAATCGCGCTGACCACCAGGGCCGGATCGCGCGCCCGACCGCAGAGCACCACGGGCACCCCCGGCGCCTCGCGCTTGAGCGTCCGCAACGTGGCGATGCAGTCTTCGGTGTTTTCACCCGCGCGCACGAGGACCACGCCCACCTGACGTTGATGCAGGACGCCACGGGCCTGTGCGGGAAACCGCGCCTCGGCCCAGGGAAGACCGGAACGCTCCACCAACCGGCCGAGGCCGCCGCGGCCGCCTTCCAGCACCGCCACGAGCGCTGCATCGTCCGATGCAGGGGACGTCAGGGCATGAGCCAAACCCATCACAGCGCCTCCCGGCGAATGCCGTACTTGCGCATCTTCTCCACCAGCGTGGTCCGGCGGATGTGCAGACGGTCCGCGGCCCGGGCCACCACGGAATCGGTGTCGGTCAGCGCCTGCTCGATCAGGCTGCGCTCCATGTCGCCGAGGAAGGCCCGCAGGTCGATGCCGTTCACCGGCAGCACCACGCCGCGGTCGCGCTCCTCCACGGAACCGGCCGGTATCGCCTCGGGGCACGCCTGGGACGGGGCATCGTGGTGCAGACGCTGGGGCAGATCCCCCGCTCCCACCACGCCGTTCGGGAACTGGATGACCAGCCGCTCCAGAAGATTCTCGAGTTCCCGCACGTTGCCGGGCCAGTCATGGGCCTCGAGAACCGGCCACACGTCGTCGGCCAGGGTCAGTCCGACGGCGCGTTCCCGCCGAATCCGCGCCAGCAGCTCGTGGACCAGCAGGCGCAGGTCTTCCCGGCGCTGGCGCAACGGCAGCACGGCGATGGGAAACACCGAGATTCGGTAGTAGAGATCCTCGCGAAAGCGCCCCTGACGGATGAGCGACTGAAGATCCTGGCGGGTCGCGGCGACGATACGCACGTCGCACGGAAGGGGGCGTGCCGAGCCCACCGGCTCCACCGCCTCGTCCTGAATCGCCCGCAGCACCTTGGCCTGTATGGACAAGGGCAGGTCGCCGATCTCGTCGAAGAACAGAGTGCCGCCGTGGGCCAGCTCGAATCGGCCCTTCCTGGCCGCGATGGCCCCGGTGATGGCACCCTGGTCGTGCCCGAACAGTTCGCCCTCCAGCAGCTCTGCGGGGATCGCCGCGCAGTCCACCGGAACGAACGCCCGCTCGCGGCGTACCGACCCCCGGTGCAGGCAACGGGCCACCAGTTCCTTGCCCGTGCCCGACTCGCCGCTGATCAGCACGGCAGCATCGCTGCCCGCCGCCTGTGTCATGAGCTGCTTGATCCGCGCCAGGGCCTCGCTCTCTCCGACGAGCCCGAGGAACGACGGCTCTGATTCGCGGCCGCTGCGCGCCATCCGCCCCTGCACCCGCCACAGCGCGCTCGTCAGGTCGTTGACGCACGGCGGCCAGCGCACGACGTCGTCCGCCGCGGGCTGATCCTGGCCGGGCAACTCGACCCGCAGCACCGGTCGATCGCACGGCACCGGGCCATCGCTGATCACCACCGTCTCGGGCACCGCCTCACCCGGTGCGCGCACCACCGCACGCACGCCGAGAAACTCCACACAGTGAAACAGTCGGTTCCCGATGTCCGGGTCCCTGCAGACGATGGCTACGGAAAGACCTCGCATTTCCTTTCCCTGCTCAGGCTCGCCAGAAAGTTGACGATTACCTGGGCAAGTAAAGTACGGGATTCGAAAACGTCAAATGATCGACTGGGGAGGCTCTAAGCGAGCCAAATATCCGGCGCGGCCTCAGGCCGCCGGGGCCTCCGAGACTTCCGGCGCTATGGCATCCCACCCCTCGCGGATGGTCTCCAGGAGCCCCGCCACCTCGCCGACCGGGGCCGGATTGCGAGCGGCCGCAGCATCCGCGAGACGCCGCAACATGTAGTCGTAGAGTTCCAGAAGATTGCGCGCGAGCGGCCCGCCGTGAGCGAGGTCCAGCGACCCCTGCAGGGCTTCTATGATGGCGGCGGCCGCCGCCAGGGACGAGCCGGTCCCCCCAGGCACCTCTTCCCGGGCAAGACGGAGCCGGGACAGGGCGCCGTCGAGGAGCACCGAGATCATGGCGTGCGGCGTCGCCGCGCCGCCAGCGCCGCCTGGGCGTACTTCGGCAGACGGAACGATCTTCATGGCGCGCAGTCCGCCGCCGACTGCTCGTAGCTCGACCTCGCGGCGCCGCTCCTGCGAATCCCGCGAACCGCCTGCAAGCGCTCGTCGCGCTCCGCCTCCGCCAGCCGGAGCAGCTCGCCGTCCTGGTCGGCCAGGCGCCGCAGCACCGGCATGAGCAGCTCCGCCTCCGTCGCGGACAGCGCACCGACCGGCAACGCGCCGAGCTGCGAGCGCCGACGCCGGTCCATCTCGGCCACGGCCTCCCAGCAGCCGGACCGCGCGGCGCGAATCATGTCCACGGTGAGCAGCGAGCAGGCGTCCAGCGCCTCGAGCGCCGCCGATTGGGCCTCGGATGCCATCAGGGCGCCCCGGCCGCCGCAACGGCGGCCTGGTCTGCGATACCGTCCCAGCCGGTCTTGATTTCGCGGATCAGCCCCAGCACCTCGTCGAGGGCGGCCGGGTCGTTCTTCAGGTTCGCGTGCAGCAGCCGCCGCAGCACGTAGTCGTACAGCGCCGCCAGGTTGCCCGCCACCTCGCCGCCGCGGTCCGTATCCAGGGAGGCGCGCAGGCTGTCGACGATGGCGATGGCCTTGCCGATGCGTTCGCCCTTGCGGGCGGTCTGGCCGTGCTCCATGGCCCCGCGGGCCTGCACCACCCGCTCCACCACGCCTTCCAGCAGCATGGCTACCAAGCGGTGGGGATCGGCGTACTCCGCCGCCCGAACCGACTCGCTGCGATAGGCTTCCGCCCCGGGTATGCCGAACGTCATGTTCTCGAGCTCCTCATGCTTCTCGTGCCTCTCGTGAGTTGCGACCGCCGACGGCGTGTCAGCGCGACTTCCCGGCATTGCGCGCCAGGGCTTCCAGGCCACTGAGCTGGCTGGTCAGGAAGCTGCTGGTCTGGTTGAGCTGGGCGACCATGGCGTCCATGGCGCTGAACTGGGCCACCAGGCGCTCCTCCATCCGGACCAGCCGGTCGCTCAAGTCCATTCGCTCGTCACCGATGTCGTCGATCTTGTCCTTGATGCTGCGGGTCGCGCTGCTGAACGGTCCGTCGGATTCGAGGAAGGCGTCTATGGCCCGCTCGAGCAGCGCGCCGATGCCCCGGGAGAACGTGACCCGGCCCAGGTTGCCGGGCTGGCTCGCGGTGATCTCCAGCTTCAGGCCGTTGGTGTCGCCGGATTGGGCCGTGAGATACCGGCCGGCCCCTTCCGCCGCCACGCCCCCGATGCTGCCGGCTACGTCCACGCCCTCGTCCAATTGGCCCACGGAGAACCCGTACGTGGCTGCGGTATTCGTGTCGGCGAACGTGACCTCCACCGCCGACGCGCTGCCGTACCGGTTCGAGCGAACGGCGAAGGTCGCAGCGGCGGCGTCCCACTCAACGGTGACCGCGATGCCCGCGTCCCGCAGGCTCTCGGCACCGTTGATTCGCGCCTGCAGCTCGGCCGCCAGCGCCTCGCCGCTGGTGTAGCTGCCCTGGCTCAAGGTGATGCGGCCACTGGCGACGCCGTCCACGGTCAGCTCGAGCTCGTCGTTGTCCGCGTCGATCACTACCGGAGCGGCGGCGCTTGCGGCCGTCACTGCCGCACCCGTCACCAGGGCCTGCTCGGCGAGCTGGGTCACCTGCACGGCGTAGCTGCCGGCGCGGGTGGTGCTCTCAGAGCTTTCGAACGCGAATCCCGATCCATCGACGAGCCCGGCGGTGCCGAACAGCGCCGCCACGCCGTCCAGGTCTTCCTCGAGCTTCGCGCTCAACCGCGCCTGGTCGATCTCCAGCGTCCCCTCCCGGGTGGTCTTGATGCCCACGTCCGCAAGCGCCCGCACCGAACGGCCCTCGAGGGCCTCCAGGCGCTGGGTCATCAGCCGGCGCACGCTCCATTCGACGCTGCGCACCAGCGAGTTCCCCTGCAGCACGCCGCCCTGCTGACTCTCGGCGTCGTAGCCGGCCACGGCTTCGATCTGCTTCTGCAGCTCGTTGTACGCGGTGACGAAATCCTTGACGAGCTTGCTCGCCTTGGAGCGGTCCGGTTCCACCCGAACCTCCACCGGCACTGCGCTGGTACCCTTCAGCTCCAGGGTGGCGCCGGGAAGCAGATCGCTGATGCTGTTGCCGGGCCGGGTCACGTCGAGGCCGTCCACCACCAACGCTGCGTCGGCGCCGCTGCGGCTCTGCTGCAGGTTGGCGGCACCCTCGTTGAACGCGAGGGCGGACAACCCGGCGCCATCGGTGGCATTGCCGTCGTCGTCCGCCACGTCCACGAGAAACCCGTTGGCGGCCCCGGTGTCCTCGGAGACGAAGACCAGCCGGTCACCGCTGCCGTCGTCGATGATGGAAGCGCGGATGCCGATGCCGGCGGCGTTCACCGCATCCCGGACGTCCGCCAGAGTGGCGGCCTCCGCAGGTACCTCCACCGTCGCCGTGGCGCGGTTCGGGTTCTGAGCGAATCCGGTGACGGCGCCCGCCTCGTCGGTGGACACCGTGCCGAACCGGAAGGTCAACGAGCCGCCCCCCACCTGGGCGGAGGCGCCCGCGAACGTGCCCGACGCCACGGACTGGGATTCGGCCAGCGCAACCACCTGAATGCCGAACGACGCGGCGGCGGTCACGTCCGCCGATCCCGTCAGGTCGATGACCTCCGGATTCCCCGACGACGTGGAGGCCGAGCGGAAACTGGCGGCGTCGCCCAGCTTGGCGACCACATTGGAAAAGTCCGAGAGCGCCGACTTGAGCGTGCCGAAAGAGGAGAGCTCCGCCTGCAAGCGCGT
This sequence comes from Pseudomonadales bacterium, assembly GCA_041686955.1. Taxonomy (GTDB): domain Bacteria; phylum Pseudomonadota; class Gammaproteobacteria; order Pseudomonadales; family Azotimanducaceae; genus UBA7803. The sequence goes on along the minus strand of JAWLCV010000006.1, from coordinate 46,085 downwards.
CTCCTGACGGTCGAGACGGGTCTGAACCGGCTGCCGCTCGGCCGCCAGCAGCTGATTCACCAGGCTGCGGATGTCGATGCCCGAGCCGATGCCCATGGAGCTGATGCCGGCCATTACCTGTGGAGTCCTCGGTCGCTGATTCTGTCTGTCAGTAAAGCACAAGCCCGCGGGATCAGGCGCTGCTGCCCACAAGCACGCCGTTCAGGTACGGCAGGCGTTCCGCCATGCGCATGACCTGTTCCGGCGGAATCTGCCGGATCACCTCGCCCGTCTCTGTATCCACCACGCTCACCACCACGCGGCCGGACGCCTCGTCCTCGCGGAAGTGGAGATTGCGGCGCACGGATTGAAAGAACTGCTCCACCTGTCTGGTGGCTTCCGCCACGCGCTCCCGTTCGGGGCTCGCGGCCGCTTCGGGGGCGGTAGTCCGGGCCGCCGGCAATTCCGGTCGCTCGGGCAAGGTCACCTCGACCACCGCAGGGCGGGGATGGACGGTGCTGCCAGGGTTGCCGATGGAGGTCGTCATGGTCACTTCCCCGCTTCGCAATCAGAAAGGGCAGGCGCCCGTGCGGACGCCTGCCCCACCTGTCAGCGGTGCCTAAGCACGGCTGCCCGTTACTGCAGCAGGGCCAGCACGCCCTGGGGCGTCTGGTTGGCCTGCGCCAGCACCGAAGTACCGGCCTGCTGCAGAATCTGCGCCCGGGTGAGCGCCGCGGTCTCGGCGGCGAAATCCGCATCCTGGATCCGCGAGCGCGCAGCCGACAGGTTCTCGGCGGTGGTGCTCAGGTTCGAGATGGTGGACTCGAAACGGCTCTGCACCGCGCCGAGATCGGCCCGCAACCCGTTGACGAACTCGAGCGCGCCGTCGATCACCGAGATGGTGGAGCTGGCGCTCGACTGGGTCGACACGGAAACGCTGGCCACGGCGCTCAGGGTGCTGCTCAGCGAGCCGCCGGAGACCACCGTGTTCGTGGCGTCGTCGCTGCTCACCGTGAAGCTCTGCGACGAGCTGAAGCTCACCTCGCCGCCCACTACGATGCTGTCGTTGCCGCCGTCCGCCGCGTCGTCGTCCAGCAGCGCCTGACCTTCGACGCTGAAGACTCCGGTGCCGTCCGCACCGCCGCCGACAACGGTGTCGATGACGATGTCGTCACCGGCCTCGCTGATCAGCTCGATGGAGGCGCGGTCGCTGGAGAGTTCCGCAGTGATACCCGTGGTGGCCGCGTTGTTGTTGATGGCATCCGCCAGGTTGGTGAGATCCGTCTCCGACGCGATGTTCGCCGAGACGGCCACGGCCGTGCCGTCGGCACCCGTCAGGTTGAAGGACACCTGGCCCACGGAACCCGCCACGAACGAATCGATGGTGGCCGTTGTACGAGCACTGGCGGAGACGCCGGTCTCGGCCGTGGCCTCGTTGACCGCGCTGGCGATGGTCGCCGCGGAGTCACCCGCACCCACGGACACGCTGGACGTGCCCAGGCTACCGGAGATCGTGAGCGACTGAGCCGCCACACCGTTGCCACCCGTACCGTCAGCGGCGGCAGCAAGCGCCGTGCCCACATTGGCGATGGATGATCCCGTGTTGGAGCCCATGTTGGTCGCCTCGGCGCTGCCGATGGACACGTTGATCACCTGGTTGGCGTTCGCACCTACCTGGAACTTGGCGGACGTGAACGAGCCGTCCAGGATGTTCTGTCCGTTGAACTGGGTGGAGGTGGCGATGCGCTGGATCTCGGCCACCAGCTGGTTCACCTCGCCCTGGAGCGACGCGCGGTCGGAGGACGAGTTGGTGTCGTTGGCGGACTGCACCGCCAGCTCGCGAATCCGCTGAAGGTTGTTCACCGTCTCCGCCAGCGCGCCTTCCCCGGTCTGAGCCAGCGATATGCCGTCGTTGGCGTTGCGCACGGCCTGGTTCAGGCCGCGGATCTGCGCCGTGAAGCGCTCGGAGATGGCGAGACCCGCGGCGTCGTCCTTCGCGCTGTTGATACGAAGGCCGGACGAGAGCCGCTGCAGGGAGGTCTGCAACGCCCCTTGGGAGGAATTCAGGTTTCGCTGCGCGTTCAGCGAAGCGATGTTGGTGTTGATTACCTGGGCCATGGTCACTTTCCCTAATGTCTGTCGTTGGTCCGGCCAAGCCGGGCTTAACCGGGCATTCATTGCCCTTCACGCCAGATAACGGCCGGCCGCGGGAAGTCTTTATGGGGAAAGGGTGAGGTTCGGGGTGAGAGTGTGACGGAATTCTCGGATATCGCTTTCCGCTATCCGCTTTCCGCTATCCGCAGGAATGCGCCCCCGCATTCAGAAAGGCCTTCCTGCGGACGGCGGACAGCGGACAGCGGAGAGCGAGCTCAAATCGCATCGAACAACGACAACCGCGAAACCCTCACGAAACTCTGCTGCGCCGCCTGCAGCACCAGGGTCTGATGGTTGAGATCGCTGATGGCCTTGGCGAAGTCCACGTCCACGAGATCGGACTTGAGCTCGGTGGAGAGCACCTCCACCTGGCTGTGCAGGGAGCCCACCGAGTCCATGACGTTCATGCGGGCGCCGATCTCCGAGCGCACCTCGAGAATTCTCGCCATGGCGTTGTCGAGGTTGTCGTAGGTATCGGCAAGGAGCTGCTGGTACTCGGCGTCCTGCGCGCCGGTGGCCGGCAGTTCGCGCAGTCCGTCCGCCAGCTTGGCCACGGTGGTCAGAACGTCCTGGGTTCGGGAGGTCTGAACCAACAGGCGCTCCCCTGCCCGCGGACTGCCGTGCAGGGCGAGCTCGAGGCCGGCGGCGGTGAAGGTCGCCCCCGGCTCGTAACGCACGTTCTCCAGGCCGTCCATCACCCGCCCGTCGCTCTGACGCCGAGCGGTGAAATTGGGCAGCCCGTCCGGATCCTCGTCCAGGGGCCGAAACTCGACGACCAGCGCATCCGGATGAAAGGCGTCCAACGCCGCCTGATCCACCACCCGCGGCTCTGCCAGGGAGGCCGAATCCCCCGGGGCGTTGCCGGGATGCGGTCCGGCATGGGCGGTGACCCGCGCCGCCGCCACATCCACGAACAGCCGTTTGCCCGAATCGTTCACGGGCAGCCGGATGGCGCCGTCGATCTGCACCGCGCGCTGTCCCTCGTCCCCCTGGTAACGGATGCTGCCGTCGCCATCGCGGACGAACGGCGGCTGGCCGCCGGCGTTGCCGCCGAAAAGATAGTCGCCGGAGGCGAGCCGGGTGTTCATGAGCTGCATGAGCTCGTCGAGCCGGGTCTCCACCTCCGCGGCGATGAAGCGCCGGTCCTCCTCCGTGTGCACGGGATTGCCCGCCTGCACGGCCAGCTCCCGAACCCGCTGCAGGAGGTTGACGGCCTGCTCGAGCGATGCGTCCTCCAGACGCAGCTCGCTCTCGGCCAGGTCGATGTTCTTCTGATACTGCTCGCGCACGGCGAGCTCGCGGTCCAGGCGCTCCACCCGGGCCGCCGCCAGCGGATCGTCCGCGGCGGTGGCGAACTTGCGCCCGGTGGCGATCTGCTGCTGGGTCTCGGCCGCCTGGCGCTGCAGGTCGAGCATCTGGTTGAGTGCCTGGCCGTGGAGCTGGCTGGTGGATATCCTCATGGCGTCACGACACCGCGTGGAGCAGCACGTCGAATATCTCACGGGCGACCGAGACCACCCGCGCCGAAGCGTTGTATCCCTGCTCGAACTTGATCAAATTGGCGGCCTCCTCGTCCAGATTGACGCCGGAGATGGCCTCCCGGCGCGCTACCGATTGCTCCAGCAGGCTCGCCGCCGCCTCGGCATCGGTGCGGGCCTGGCTGGTGCGGATCCCCACCAGCTCGACCGTCTGGGAGAACGTCTCGGCGAAGCTGGCCGGCGGCTCCCCCAGCGTGGGTCTCACCTGCAGCTCGGCCAGCGCCAGAGCGTTGTGGTTGTCCAGATTGCCGGCTTCGTTGAAGGCGATGGCGAAGGTGTCGCCCGCCTCCGGACGGCCGGCGATGCGCGCCTGGAAGCCGAGAGCGGCGGGCAGCGCTGCCGGCGTCGAAGAAAACAGGCCGCCCCCGGGCGCGGCGCTGTCGCTCTCGAGCGAAACGCCTTCCGCGAGCAGCAGGCGGACGTCGCCACCCACCGTTACCGTGTCGTAGCCGCCGCCCGGGCCAGCCCCCCGCAGCGTGGCCGTGCCGCCGTGCCCATCGGTGACTTCGATGCCGTCGGTGACGTCGCCTGCCACGTGGAGCGCGAGATCGTCTCCCCGTTCCGCCGTGAGTCGCAACGTCGTGCCGTCGCTTCGTGCCTCGATACCCGCGGCGCGGAGCGCAGCCGAGCCGTTGATGGCGTCCGCCAGGTCGTTCAGGCCGGAACCGGGGGGCAGGATCAGCGCCTCTCCGTTCACCGCCACCGCTAATGGCTCACCGATCCCGTTGTCGTGCAGGCCGGTGATCGAAAGCTCGGTGCGCGCCGCCGCGCTCACCCCGTCCAGCGCTTCCAGGGCCGCTGCGATGGCGCGGGCACTCGTTCCCGGCGCGATCTCCACGCGACCTTGGGCGCTGGTACGGCCGCTGGCCGGATCGCTGCGATGCAACGTCAGGGTCTCGCTGGCGAACCGGTTGGCGGCGGGCTCCAACGTGGTGGTGTGTGCCACACCACCCGACACGCCGCCGCTGTCCCGGCCGTCGGACACCAGCAGGTGCTGGCCCGCGTCCGGCAGCAGCGGCTGGGCGCCGCCCGGCACGAAGGGAAGACCCCAGATGGGCGGCGACAAGGGTTGCGGGTTCGTCGGGTCCGAGTTGTCCAGGACCTCGTAGCTCGAGGGCGAGGTGAAGCGAACCACCAGCGGGGGATTCAGCGCACCGTCGCCGGCCAAAGGTCCTGTGGAGACGTCGTCCACCGAGGTCACGGTCAGGGTGCCCGTGCCGCGGTTGGCGGCGCCGTGTTCGATGGCCAGCGGGCTCGCAAGCGCCAGGTCCCGGGGATCCGCGAGATCCACGGAGAAGCCCGCGACGCCGCCACCGGCGGCGTCGATGCGGAACTCGGCGCCGGGCCCGACCTGCCCCGACCCCACCTGCAAGGTGAGGCCGTCGAAGCTCATGGTCAGCGGCCGGCGGGTGGCGGAGCCGCTCGAGACGACTTCCCCGTCGCGGCTTCGGACGATCTCGTATCCCTCTGCCGCCGCCCCGGTGAAGCGCACCAGGTAGTCGCTGGCAACCAGCACGGACGGGTCGTCGATGCGCACGGACAGCGTCGCAGAGGCCGCCTCCGCCGCGGGATTCGCCGGGATCACCCGGGACGCCTGCAGCCGCTCCGCGTTGATGTCCCCGAACAGGCTGCCGCCGAACTCTCCGCGCAGGGTGAGGCCCTGGGCGTGGGTTTCGTTGACGGCCCCGGCAACGCCCAGCGCCAGCCGTCCCAGCTCGTCGAGCACCGGATCCAAGGTCTGCTCGCGGAACGTCAGCAGACCGCCGAGCGACCCGCCGCGCACGGTGACCGCGGAGAAGACGTCGGATCCCGAGCCGGAGATGCGAATGCCCTGCCCCGGCTCCCACTGCAGCGCGCTGACGCTGGTGCCGACCACCAACGGATGGCCCTTGCCGAGGAAGATGCTCATGCCCAGCTCACCGTCCGGTACCGCCTTGACGTCCACCAGCTCCGAGAGCTGACGCAGCAGCTCGTCGCGTTGATCGAGCAGGGCGTTGGTGCCGGCGTCGCCGGAGGACATGGGGCCGAGCCGGGCATTCAGCTCGCCGAGACTGCCGGCGAGCTGGTTGATCCGGGCGATTTCGCTGGCCACCTGACGGTCCAGGTCGTCGCGCTGGCTGCGCAGGCGACCGTCGAGCCCCTGAAACCGCGCCACCAGGCCTTCGGCCTCGGAGAGCACGAGCTGTCGCGCAGCCAGCGACGTGGGCGCTCCCGCCGCCGCGTGCAGCGCCGCGAAGAACTGCTCGAAGCCCCGGTTGAGATTGATCGACTGGTCCGCCAGCAGCTCGTCCACCTGGGAGAGCTGCTCGGTCAGGGTGTCCAGGCGCGCCTTGGCGGCGCTGTCGAGGCGGATCTGATTCACCGCAGCCTGGTCGTAGATCCGCTCCACCCCCTGCACCCGAACGCCCTGGGCGCCGGCACCGGTGCCGAGGCTGGTCTCGGTCTCGAGATTCACCCGCTGCCGGGTGTAGCCGGGAACCGCTGCGTTGGTGATGTTCTGGCCGGTGGTGGAAAGCGCAGCCTGATGGGCGCGGACCCCGCTCAGGCCGATGTTGATCAGCGACGCGTTGGCCATGGATGCCTCGTCACACCCCGATCAACGGGCGCAGGGAGCCGATCACCGCGGTGATCTTCCGGCCGTAGTCCGGGTCGGTGGCGTAACCCGAGCGCTGCATGGCGCTGGCGAAGGATTCCGTATCCCCGGCCTCGAGCACCTCGCTGTAACGCGGATCCGCTCGCAGGAAGCTCACGTAGTCGCGCACCGCGGCGGCCACGTCGGGATAGCTTCGGAATCGCTCCGCGCGCGCCTGGGGGCGGCCATCCACGAACTCCAGGGTACGGACCTCGACGCTGTCACCGTGCCAGCGATGGTCGCTCTTGATACCGAACAGGTTGTGGCTGCTCTCGCCCTCGGGCCCGTGGATCACCCGTTGTCCCCAGCCGGTCTCCAGCGCGCTCTGCGCCAGCACCTGTTCCGGCTTCAGGGGCAGGCCCTCCAGCGCCTGGCGCAGCTCGGGCAGCAGCCGGGCGACGAACGCCTGCCGGTCGGCGAATTCCGGGGCCTTGAAACCGAGCGCCCGAGCGGTCAACGCGGGCCGGGCCTCCGGACCCGATGCCGGCGCATCCGTTGCCGCAGGCGCGCGCTCGCCGCGCAGCTGAGCTTCGATGATGGGCGCAAGTCCGATGCCGCCGCTCTCGGCCATGTGGATCGCCCACTGCTGGTCGAGCATCTCCTGGTGCATGGTGAGCTCGGGACTGGACAGCGGGCTGTTCTCGGCGAACGCTGCGTTGGCCTCGCGCATGCCCTTCAGCATCATGCCGATGAACAGCGACTCGAACTGCTGTGCGGCCGCCCGGATGCCGGCGTCGTCCGAGCCGATGCCCTGGAGCGACTTGATGTCGCTGTAGGCGATGCCCGGCACGTCGGCCGGGCCCCGGGTTGCCGCGAGAGGATTCACTCAGATCACCACCAGCTCCGCGCGCAGAGCGCCGGATTGCTTCAATGCTTCCAGTATAGCCATCAGGTCGCCGGGCGCGGCGCCCACCTCGTTGACGGCGTTGACGATGTCCTGGAGCGCGACTCCGGGCGCGAAGTAGAACATCCGGTTGCCCTGCTGCTCGACTTCCACGTCCGACTGCGGCACCACCACGGTCTGGCCGCGGGAAAACGCATTGGGCTGACTCACCGCCGGGTTCTCGGAGATGGTCACGCTCAGGCTGCCGTGGGTCACCGCGGCCGGGGCCACCTCGACCTCCTCGCCGATGACGATGGTGCCGGTGCGCGAGTTGATGATCACGCGGGCCGCCGCCGGTGAAGCCTCCACCTCGAGGTTTTCCAGCACGGCGAGGAAACTCACCTTCTGAGTCGGCTCGGCCGGCGCGCGCACCGCGATGGAGCCGCCGTCCACTGCCCGGGCCACATCGGGCCCGAAGGTGTCGTTGATGCGTTCGATCACCCGCTGCGCGGTGGTGAAGTCGCTGCGGTGCAGGTGAAACATCAGCTCCGGGGTACTGGCGAAACGGTTGGGGGAAGGCCGCTCCACCAGCGCGCCGCTGGGGATCCGGCCGACGCTCGGCACATTCACCGTCACCGACGAGCCGTCCCGGCCCTCCACGCCGAATCCCCCCACCACCAGGTTGCCCTGGGCCACGGCGTATACCTGGCCGTCCAGACCCTTCAGCGGCGTCACCAGCAAGGTGCCGCCCCGAAGGCTCTTGGCGTTGCCGATGGACGACACGGTCACGTCCAGGGTCTGGCCCGGCTTGGCGAACGCCGGCAGCTCGGCGTTCACCGATACGGCCGCCACGTTCTTGAGCTGAATGTTCTGCCCCGGAGGTAGCTGAATCCCGAACTGGCGCAACATGTTGTTGAACGCCTGCACCGTGAACGGCGTCTGGGTGGTCTGGTCGCCGCTGCCGTCCAGGCCCACCACGAGTCCGTAACCCACGAGCTGATTCGCCCGCACGCCATCCACCACGGCCAGGTCCTTCAGACGCTGGGCGTGGGCCGGGGTGACAGCGAGAGCCAGCACCATCGAGAGTACGAGAAGTTTTCTGCTCATCATCAGAACGGCATCATCGGGCTGAGGAAGAACCGGCTGAGCCAGCCGGCCCGGTTCGTGTCCGCGAAGGCTCCGGTGCCGCTGTAGGCGATCCGGGCATCGGCCAGACGCAAGGAGGAGACTGTGTTGAAACCGTCGATGTCTTCCGGGCGGACCAGGCCGCTCACCCGCACGTACTCTTCGCCGCGGTTCAGGTTCAGCCACTTCTCGCCCTGAACCACGAGAAGCCCGTTGGGCAGCACGTCCGCCACCACGGCACTGATGGTGCCGCGCAGGCTGTTGCTCTGGTCACTCTCGGCCTCGCCCGCGAAGTCGCTTTCGCTGTCGAACTGGTTCACCAGATCGTCCACCATGGAGCCGAACAACGTGGGCTCGCCCATGTTCTGGTCCGTCGACTTGCGGTAGTTGGTTTCCGCGGACTTGCGGGAGCTGGTCTGCTCCTCCAGACGGATGGTGACGATGTCGCCGATCTGGTCGGCACGATGGTCCGCGAACAGGAACTCGTGCTTGCCCGTCTGGTACAGGCTCGCGGAGTCGATCTGCCGGGCGGCGGCAGGCGCTGGATAGGTAGGCCGGTAGCTCGGCTCCGGCCGTACCGGCTCCTGGCTGACGCAGCCCGCCAGGGCAACCGCGAGCATGGTGAAGGTGATGAACGACCGCATTCCCCCTCCTTACAGGTTCTGGGTCACGAACTGCAGCATCTGGTCCGCCGTGGACACGACGCGGCTGTTCATCTCGTAGGCGCGCTGGGTGGAGACCATGTTCACCATCTCCTCCACCACGTTCACGTTGGAATTCTCCAGGTTGCCCTGCAGCAGCCCGCCCAAGCCGTTGTTGCCCGGGGTACCGGTCAGCGGCGCACCGCTGGCCGGGGTCTCCCGGAACAGGTTGCCGCCGATGGCCTGGAGTCCGGCCGGGTTGATGAAATCCGCGAGCTGGATGTCGCCGACCTGGGAAACCCCGTTGTCACCGGGCAGCATCACCGTGACGGTGCCGTCGGCGGCAATGGTGATGGATTGCGCGTCGGCGGGGATGTTCACCGCCGGCTCCAGGCGATATCCCTCGGCAGTGACGATTTCCCCTTCCTCACTGAGCTGGAACTGGCCATCCCGGGTGTAGGTCAGGGAGCCGTCCGGCATGGCCACCTGGAAGAACCCGCGGCCGTCGATGGCCAGGTCCAGCGGTTGATCGGTGGCTTGCAGGTCCCCCTTGGTGAAGACCTTCTGGGTGGCTCCGATCTCCACCCCGGTGCCGAGCTGCAGCCCCGAAGGCAGGGTCGTGTCCTGGGAAGACAGGCCCCCCGGCTGCTCCTGAATCTGGTACAGCAGATCGCGAAACACCGCCCGGTCGCGCTTGTACCCCACCGTGCTCACGTTGGCCAGGTTGTTGGATATGGCACGCAGCGCCGTGTCCTGCGCCGCGAGGCCGGTCTTGCTCACCCAGAGTGCTGACATCATGTCGTATTTCTCCTATGCGTCTCAACCGAGGCGGACCAGCTCGGCCGCCGCCTCGTCGTTCTGTTCCGCGGATTGCATCATGCGAAGCTGAATCTCGAATTCCCGCGCCAGGGCGAGAATCTCGGTCATCTCGTTGACCACGTTGACGTTACTGTTCTCCACCGTGCCGGACACCACGCTCACCCCGGCAGCGGCCGGCTCCGGGAGCCCATCGGCACGCGCGAACAGGCCGTCGGGCCCTTTGACCAGGGCCCCGGGCGCCGGGCGGACGAGCTTGAGCTGATCGATCTGCACCAGGTTGCTCGTGTCCTGGCCCTGGGGTTGAACCGTGACGGTGCCGTCACCGCCGATCAGCACGGTCTCGAAGGGAGGCAGCGCAACGGGGCCCCCGTCGCCCAGCACCAGATCGCCCCGGCTGGTTCGCAGCAGTCCGGCGGCATCCACCTCCAGGCTGCCGTAGCGGGTGTAGGCCTCGCTGCCGTCCGGGCGTTGGACCGCCAGCCAGCCGTCGCCGTCGATGGCCACGTCCAGGTTGCGCCCGGTACGGTCGAGACTGCCCGGCGACATGTCCGTGGCTGGACTCTCCGTGGCGGCGTACACCCGTCCAGGCAGTCCTTCGCCGTACACGTGCATGGCCCGGGCCTGAGCCAGGTCGGCCTTGAAGCCGCCGGTGCCCGCGTTGGCCAGGTTGTTGGCATGCACGGCCTGGGCCTGCATGATCTCCCTGGCCGCCGACATGGATAGGTAGAGAACGTTGTCCATGGCGCTTACAGGTTGATGATCGTCTGGGTGATCTCGTCGCTGGTCGAGATCGTCCTGGCGTTGGCCTGGAAATTCCGCTGGGCGATGAGAAGCTGCACGAGCTGCTCCGACAGTTCCACGTTGGAGTCCTCCAGAGCACCCGAGGTGATCGCCCCCAGCGAGCCGGAAGCCGCGGCTGCGATCACGGGCTCGCCGGAATCACTGGTCTCGACCCAGCTGGTGTTGCCCGCGGCCTTCAGACCCTGAACGTTGGGGAAGTCGGCCAGCGCGATCTGCCCCAGGGTTTGGGTCTGGCCGTTGGTGAAGCGGGCCTCCACCAGTCCCGCCTCGTTGATGGCGAGTCCCGACAACTCTCCTGAGGTGAAGCCGTTCTGGTCGATGCTGTTCAGCGCGAATCCGGTGCCGAACTGGGTCGTCTCACCCAGCCGGATCTCGAAGTTCGAGCTCACCGGCGGATCGGCCACCGGCAGGGAGCCGCCGAGCAGTTGATTCAGCGGCCCCTCCGCCCCGTTGGGACTGCCGTCTTCGTCCATGGGCACCCAGTTGGAGATCAGGATGGGATCGGTGCCTGCGGCGTCCAGACTGCCGTCCGGATTGAAGCGCACATCGAACGACGCCCGGGTGGGCTCGGTGTTCTGCGGCGCCGGCAGGTTGGGATCCGGATCCCCCACGTCGCGCCCGTCGATGAGCACGTGCATGGTCCAGCGATTCTCCTCCGCACCCGGCACCCCCGGCTCGTACCGCTCCTTCACGAAGTACATGCTCATGACGTGGGGGTTGCCCAGGCTGTCGAAGATGGTGGCCGAGGTGGCGGCGTTGTAGGTGTCCTGGTTGCGCGGATCGAACGTGTTCAACTCGAACGGCTCGAAGGCGTCCTGGTTCAGCGGCCCGAACAGGTTGCTGCCGGCCGGCAGCGCGTTGGCGAAAGTCACGCCCTCCTCCAGGGTGAACTCCACCTGGCCGCCCACCGCTGCAGCCCCGGTGCCCGCCATGGTGAGAGTCACGGGCGCCGCCTGGATCCCGTGAATGTCCACGGAATCGCCATTGATACCATCCCGGATCTCGAAGGTCAGATCGTTACCGACCTGGTCGGACACTACCAGGTTGCCGCTCTCGTCGATTTCCGCACTGACGGTGCCGAGCCCCGCGGTGGTGTTGATGGCGGTGGCCAGCTCTTCCAGCGTGGAGCCGGTCACCGCAACCCCGTTCACCGCCAGGGCGAGGTTGCCGCTCGTATTCTGAAAACCGTCGGCGGGAATGGTCGCCGTGGTGCTCGCCGAAGCCGAGACCCCGGGCACCGTGGAGGAGCTGAACAGCCCCGCGATTTCCGCAGCACTGGCGCCCGGCTCCGTGGTCACCGTCTGCACCGTCCCGTCCGGCTGAACCACGTCGACGCTCTGCGCCTCGTAGCCGTTGCTCACCGAGGCGATCCCGCGCACGGTGACGCCGGTGGCCAGATTCAGGGTATTGGCCAGATCCGTCTGGCTCACCCCGATGTTGGAGGCGTCCAGGTTGCTGATGATGATGTCGGACGCTTCGCCCGGACGGGTGGCATAGAACTGCAGGCGTCCGGGGTTGTTCGGGTCTTCGCGCACGTCCACGCCGATGCCCGAGGGCGCCAGATCGTCACGGATGTCGGCGACCAGGTCGTCCAGGCTCTGAATGTCGGAGTCGAGCACGATGGTGACCGTGCCGTTGTTGGCGCTGGCACCGCGCAACGTCAGGTCGAAGGTCGCTGCGGTGAGATTCCCGGTCTGGCCGCTGGCACCGCCGCCGCCGAACGGATTCGGCAGCACGTTGCTCGAGCCCGCGCTGCCGGCCTGCCCCAGGGATATTCCCCCCAGCACGGCCTGCACGTTGCTCTGCGCGACGCCATTGCCGAAGATGGCGTTGTCGTTGGGGTCGATCTGGATCACCGACGCTTCGCCGCTGCTGGTGGCATAGAACTGCAGGCGGCCGAACTGGTTCGGGTCCTCCCGCACGTCCACGCCGATGCCGCTGCTCACCAGATCGTCGCGGATGTCGTCGATGAGGTCCTGCAGGGTGGCGATGTTGCTGTCCAGGGTGACGGTGACCGTCTGGTTCTCGCCGGGGCGGCTGGCACCGGTCAGGGAGACCTGGAACGAAGCGCTGGTGTTGGTGCCGCCGGAATCGCTGGTGCCCTCGGCAATGCCGCCGAGCACGCCCTGGATGTCGGCCGCTGTTGCCACTACGTCGCCGGCGATGCCGGAGGTGACGAAGTTGTCCACCGTCACCGTGGACGCCTCACCGGCCACGGTGGCGGCGAAGCGAATCCGTCCGGGGTTGGCAGGGTCCTCCTCCGCGCGCACGTCGATGCCGGGCAGGGGCACGGACTCGAGCTGATCGTTGATCAGCGAGACCAGGGTGTCGATGTCGCCATCGGCGATGGACCGATCGAGGATCACCGTGGTGCTGGCGTTGCCTCCCGGTCCGGAGCCGCCCGTGATGCCGACGTCGAAGGAGGCCCGGGTATCCGACCCGGTCACGCCTACCGCACCGGGGCCGGGCACCGGATTGCTGGCGCCGTCGCTCAGGCGCAGCACCCCGGCGATGTTGCTCACGCTCACCCCGGCGTCCGTGGTCCGGTAGTTGCCGACGGTGATGGTGGAGGCCACTCCGTCCTCGGTGGCGTAGAACTGCAGCCGGCCCGGGTAGTTGGCGTCCTCCCGCACGGAGACGGCCAGGCCGCTGGCACCGAGCTGGTCCTCGATGTCGGCGATCAGGGCCGGCAGGTTGCTGATGTTGTTGGTCAGGGTGATGGTGGCCGTACCATCTCCCGAGGTGCCGGACACGGTGACGTCGAAGGAGCTGCGAATACTCTGGGTGCCCTCGGTTACGCCGCTCAGGCTGGTCTGGAGATCCGCCAGGGTCGTGGCCCCGTTTACGGCGAAGCTGTCCACCGTGATCTGGGACGCCTCCCCCGGCGTGCTGGCGACGAACTGCAGGCGGTCCGTGGTGCCCGGGGCGATGCGCGCCGTCACGCCGATGCCGGCGAGCTGGCCGTTGATGTCCGTGATCAAACCGCCCAGGTCCGCATAGTTCGCGTTCAGGGTCACGGTTCGGGTGCCGTCCACCAGGGAGCCGCTGATGCTCACGTCGAAGCTCGCGCTGTTGGCGCCGCTGAAGTCATGGGCGGACCAGGCACTGGTGCCGGTAATGGCCGATGGCCTGTCAGCGAAATTGAACGCCAGAGGCGTAGCCGAGCCGGTGAGGCTCGACGGGGTGACCATGCCGAAATCGAAGCCCTGAATGAGGTTGAACCCGGTGACCGCCGACGGATCGTCGACGCTGAAGTCGAACGGCGTTATGACGTTGGAGCCGGTGATGCTGGAGGCTTCGTCGACGCTGTAGTCGAAGGGTACCGGTGCGCCGGAAGTTTCCAGCACCGACGCGGTGGGCCGGGCGATGCCGCCCTGGGCCGCGCCGACGGCGCTGCCCTCCGCCCCGATGGTGGTGCCGATTCGGGACAGCACGTCCTCCCGGGCATCGAGGTTGAGAGTCGCTTCCACCAGGGTGGTGCGCGCAGGGGCGAGATTGCTGGTCTGCAGCCGAAGATCACCGAGGATTCCGCTCAGGGTACCCGCCGCGTTGGCGGTGAAACCCTGCACCCGGGCGCCGTCGGCGTTGGTGATGTAGCCCTGATCGTCCACTCCGAACATCCCGGCCCGGGTGTAGGCCCGCTCGCCCTGATCGCTCAGCACGAAGAACCCGCTGCCGTCGATGGCCAGATCCAGCGCGTTGTTGGTGAACGAGATGGTTCCCTGATCGAACTGCTGGGCGACGTTGGCGAGCTTGACGCCGCTGCCGATCTGATTTGTGCCGGAGCCGAGTAGCGTGGACGCGTACACGTCCGCGAACTGAGCCCGGGAGGCCTTGAACCCCACTGTGCTGGCATTGGCGATGTTGTTGCCGGTCACGCGGAGATCCGCAGAGGCCGCGGCCAGGCCGCTCAGGGCGGTATTGAAAGTCATGAGTGGTCTACTCCCTTCCCGAATTCGTTATTGCAGTTCTCTGACATCCGACAGGGCCACGGTCGCTCCGCCCGTCAGATTCAACAGGGTCTCGCCGTCCTCGATGGACACGCTGGCCACCCGCTCCGGCAACTCCACCTCGAGCTCGATGGGGCCGTCCTCCGTGACGGCGTACGCATTCACCCCGTAGGAGCCCGCGGGCTGCTGCGCACCGGCCTCGTCCTGGCCATCCCAAAGAAATCGCACATCGCCTTCCGGCTGCGGCCCGAGCGACATTCGCCGAACCAGGGCGCCGCCGGGGCCCGTGATCTCCACCACCACCTCGCTGTTCTCGTGGGGATTGACGATGTTGCCGCCGAGTCCCTGGCCCTCCATCATGGCCCGCGGGGCCGGCGCCAGCACCGAGCGCCCGACCAGGCTGGCTGCCTGCAGGGTCGTGCTGGAGCGCATGGCGGCCGCCATGGACTCCACCGTGGCGTTCAGGTTCTGAATTCCCTCCAGGCTCGAGAACTGGGCGAGCTGGGCAATGAAGTCCTCGTTCTTGGCCGGGTCCAACGGATCCTGGTTGTTGAACTGGGCGATCATCAGCTCGAGGAACTGGTTCTTGCCGAGCTCCTCGTTGCCGGTCCCGGCGCCGGTCCGCTCCACGAGATCCGACGCCGCGCGTATTCCACCGATTTCCATGAGTCTTCCCGCTGTGTCCGTAGATGCCCGGCTACTGGCCCATGGTGAGCAGGCGCTCGGCCATGGATTTCACCGTATTGAGCATCTGCACGTTGAGCTGAAACGAGCGACTGGCCGACATCATGTCAGCCATCTCTTCCACCACGTCGACGTTGGGGTACGCCACGTAGCCGTTCTCGTCCGCCATCGGGTGATGGGGCTGATAACGCATCTGCAGAGGCGCGTCGCTCTCCACGATCCCCTGAATCATCACGCCGGCACTTGCGTCTTCCGGCGAGCCCGCCGCCGGTTCGCCGAACGCCCCCGCCTCCTGCAGCTTCGCGGCGAAGACCGGATGCCGGGCCCGATACGTCTCGTCACGGTTGCTGGAGACGCTGTCGGCGTTGGCCAGATTGCTGGCCGTGGTGTTGAGCCGCAGGTTCTGCGCCGTCATGGCGCTGCCCGCGATGTCGAAGATGTTCATCAGGGACATACTCACTCCCCCTTGATCGCGGTCATCAGACCCTTGAACTTGCCGTCCAGGAAGCGCATGGACGCCATGAAGTGCAAAGTGTTGTTGGCGAACTCCGCCTGCTCCACGTGCCCGTCCACGGTGTTTCCGTCCAGGGACGGGAGCAACGGGTTGCGGTACATGAGCTCGTCGCCGGCCGCGCCGGCCGACGCCTCGGAGATGTGGCGGGCGTGGGTGGCACGCAACCGTCCGGGAGATTCGCTGCCCTGCAGTTCGGCCGCCAGCGCCGCCTTGAAGTCGATGTCCCGGGCCTTGAAATTCGGCGTATCCGCGTTGGCAATGTTGTTGGCGAGCACCTCGGTCCGCCTGGCCCGCAGCATGAGAGCTGCCGGGTGAATACCGAGCGCTGCGTCGAAACCAATCTTCATCCGTCGTCCGTCCAACCTGTTCCGCTCTGCCGAAGCGTCCCGTGGGCCGCCTCGTGATCAGCCGGCTGGCTCGAGAGCAATCGCCGTGCCAAGTTCGAAAACCTTCTGGACATTCGGCCGTGTGAGGCTCGAAAAGCGCCGTCAGCGCGCGCCTTTTCCGAGCGCTTGAAGGCGAAGAACCCCGGCTCCGCAAGCCGGGAAGGGCATCAGCCTGGAAGCATCCCGGCAAGCGCTTGCCGGGCAGCGGCAAGCCCTTGCCGGGCAGCGGCAAGACTTTGCCGTTCGTGCTGCAGATCACGGTTTTTCTGCTTCACTTGCGGGAACGAATAAGAGGAGCGACGGATGCGCAGGTTCTCGCACATCCTCAAGGGCATGGTGTTGATCACCCTGACCCTCGCCGGGGCGGCCGGTGCCGATACCGCTGCCCTCGAGGAGCAGGCCCGGGGGCTCGCCATGGAGACGGCGACCCGCACCTACCCAGGCGCCCAGGTGTCCGTAACGGTGGCACCCCTGGATCCCCGGCTGCGGCTGCAACCGTGCGAGGACCTGACCATGGAGATTCCGGGCAACCGGATCGCCGGTCGGATCACGGTGCATGCCCGCTGCCGGGCGCCGGTGAGCTGGGGCATTTACCTGAGCGCCCAGGTGGACGTGGTGCTGCCCGTGGTGGTGACCGTCCGACCCGTGCCCCGGGACAGCGTCATCCGCGCCGCGGATCTCGCGCTGGAATCACGCAACCTGGCCGAGCTGCGGGACGGCCACCTCACCGATCTCGAGGACGCGGTGGGCATGGCGGCCCGGACCGGCTTGCAGGCGGAACGGGTGTTGTATCAGCGCCACCTGGCGGCACGCAGGCTGGTCAGCAAGGGTGATGCCGTGACGCTGGCCGCCCATCACGGTCAGGTCGTGGTCACCACTCGAGCCGTCGCCCTGGCGGACGGCGCCTACGGAGAGCGAATCGAGCTGCGCAATCCCCGGTCGAACCGCACCACCAGCGGCTGGGTGACGGGGCCGGGCCAGGTGTCCACCCGACCGGAGGCGGGACCCCGAAGG
>JAWLCV010000006.1:24644-28925 GCA_041686955.1 Pseudomonadales bacterium | reverse complement strand
ACCCCGAAGGGACCCCGGCGGGACCCCCCGGCTTCAAAACCCGGTGAATTGAGCTAAAGTTCCTGGAGCACGGGCCGATAGCACCTACGAACACCGGATCATTGGCGGCGAAATCACCATGAGCATCGACATCCGCGACATCCAGGCCAATCGCCAGCCCGTCGGGCAGCGGAACGCAGGCGCCGTGGCCGCGCGCGAGGACCTCCCGCGGGAGTCCGGGGCCAAAGCCGGCGGGACCGGCGACCGCGTCGAGCTCAGCGCCGAGGCGCGCCAGCTTCGCGCCCTCAGCGAATCGGCCGGCGCTGCCCCCGAGGTGGATACGGCCAAGATGGAGCAGATCCGTCAGCAGATCGCCGAGGGCCGCTACCACGTCGACCCGCAGAAACTGGCGGACCGGCTGCTGCAGCTGGAGCGCGGCCTGCTCGGCTGAAGCCCATGCCGGCCGGCCATCGCGCATCGTCTGCCCCCGGGCTCCCCGCGGAGACCTACGCCCTCCTGGTTGAACGATTTACGGAGCTGCTGGATGCCCTGCGGGCGGAGCGCCGGGCGCTGGTAGCCGCCTCCCCTGACGGCCTGCACGAGGTGGTTGCCCGCAAGGAAGCCGTGTGCGCACAGATCGCCGGCAGCCAGCACGACTTGCTCGCACATCTGCAGGGCGCACCCCTGCCCGACTCCATGCAGGAACTGCGCGACCTCGCGGAGCAGTGTCGCGCCGAGAACGCCCTGAACGGCCGGATCGCCCAGCGCGCCCGACGAACCACCCGCATGCTCCTCGGCATTCTCACCGGCGAGCCGGAAGCCGACCTGTACGAGAAGCCTGGAGCTGCGGCGGGAGGCGTCACGGGTCGCTCGCTGGGAGCGGCGTAAGTTCGCTGTCCGCTGTCCGCTATCCGCCACACTCCAGCGGATAGCGGATTGCGGAAAGCGGAAAGCGTTCAAGCCGCCGCGCAACTCCCTGCTCGAGAAAATCGCCGATGGCCCGGGCGCCGCGCACGGCCGCGGGTTCCCGGTCCTCGTCGAAGGTCCGCGCAGCCATGAGCCGTTGCCGCTCGCGCATACGCTCATCGAGCGGGGTCTGTAGAGCCCGGGGGAGCTCCCCCGGGTCGTCGACCACGGTACCCAGGCGCCAGTGCAGGTAGTCGATGTTCCCTTCCCAGTCCTGCACGCCGTGGGCGTTCAGGAATACCGCCGGCCGCGGCCGTCGCACGAACTCGTAGATCTGGCTGCTGACGTCGCCGAGGTAGACGTCGGCGGCCCGGGTATAGGTCATGTCGATGCAGCGTTCGCTGCCCGTGTCCAGGAGCATGTGCGGGAGGCCGCGATAACGGCGCAGCAGCCGGGCCCGCCCGCGCGGCGCCCGTCGGTACAGCATCACGTGGGGCGCGAAGATCAGGTTGTAGTCGTTCTGGCCCGCGAACCAGTCCAGCACCTCTTCGCCCCACGACGGCCAGGAGGACAACGCCCGGTCGAAGTGTGGGTTGTAGAGAACGACGGGCCGTTCATGGGGGAACAGTGGCGCGGGCTGCGTCGCCGGCGGCACGTCGAACTTGGGGTAACCGATCACCCTGATCCGATGCGGCGAAACGCCCACCTGGTGGATGAAGCGCTGGCGGCACTTCTCGCCGGCGACGAGCAGGAGGTCGAACTTGGCATTGCGCAGCTCGTAACCGACGGCCCGGTCTCCGGCGCCGTGGGGAATGTGAATGAGCTGCAGGTGCTCGAGCTCCGGGAACTCCCGGAGTGCCGTGCTCGTGCGCTCCGGCACCACGAGGGCATCCAGGGTGCGGAAGTAGTGCCGGTTCGCCCGCAGCACCGCGCTCTTCTTCGCGTGCCGGGAAACGCCCACGGACCTGAGGTAGCGCACCGACGCCGGCTGCCGCGCCTGGCGGAAGCGCACGGAGTGCCCCGGCCACTGGGCCCCGATGCGCTCGGCGACGTCCAGTTGCCGTTCGCAGCTCGCGATCACCTCCACCTCCACGTCATCGCGCAGCCGGGAGAGCGCGAATGCCACCGGAGCGGTGTGGAGCACCTGGTGCGGCGCGTAGTGGTTGTACAGAAAGCCGACCCGCTTCATGCAACTTCGGCCCGAATCGTCGAAGCTTCGAGTATCCCAACGGGACCTTAAGAGGACCTTAAATGGGCCGCGCCAAGCATGATCGGGGCGCGCAAGCGTGAACCGCGTCGCAAACGACGGGCGCTTGGGCTCACCGGCCCGACAGCGGCATACTCCAACGACGCAGCCAGGGCGCGCCCGCGCGAGGGACGGATGAATCTGCTTCTTCTGGAAGACGACCTGAATTTAGGAAAGGCACTTGTCAAGTTGCTCCAACCCGACCACGCGGTTGCTTGGCTCAGAACCCTCTCCGCCGCCAGAAACCATCTGCAATCCAACCCGGTGGACCTGATCCTGCTGGACCTGGGGCTGCCCGACGGCGACGGCACCGACTGGATCCGAGCTCTCCGGGCGGAGGGCAACGACCTGCCGGTGTTGATTCTCTCGGCCCGCGACGAGTTGCGCGACCGCATCCTGGGGCTCGACTCGGGCGGGGACGACTACCTGGTCAAGCCCTTCGAGGTGGAGGAATTGAAGGCTCGAGTCCGGGCGTTGCTACGCCGCCGGCCGGACGCCGGTGCACCGCGGATCACCATGGGCAACCTCAGCTACGAGTCCGACAGCCGCCAATTCTTCCTCCACGACCAGGCCCTCTGCCTCACGCCGAAGGAACACGACATCCTGCTACTGCTCATCCAGGCAGGAGGCCGGCCCGTCTGCCGCGAGACCCTGAACCGCCGCCTCGGTCCCGACCTCACGTCCAACGCCCTGGAGGTGCACGTGCACAGTCTGCGCAAGCTGCTAGGCCGGGAGCGGATCGAGACCGTTCGCGGATTCGGCTACCGGCTCACTGCCTCGTGAACGTGAAGCTCCCCCATCTCGCGGTGGTGCTCGGCGTGACCACCCTGATGGCCGGCGTCGGGGGGGTTCTGGGTACCTACCTGGTGGTCGAGGAGGAGGTGCAGGAACTGCTGGACGAAGACCTGGACGAGCACGTGGAGTTTCTCGCCCGGGTGCTGGCCATGCAGGACGGGTCGATCTCCGCCACCCAGCTCCAGGCGCTCATCGAGCCCACCTTCGAGGCGGATCAGGAAGAGACGCTGTGGGTCAACGTCTACTACCCGTCCACCGGCGCCCACGTCAGCAATCTGCCGCATGCGCTTCCCATGCCCGCCCCGGGGTCGGGGCAGATCGCGCTGGAGCTTCAGGACCACCAGTGGTTCGGCTATCAGCACAGTGCGCCCGGCGGCCCCGTGGTCCAGCTTCTGCATCGGGACGACCGCTATCACGAGGTCCGGGAGGAGGTGCTCGAGGACGTGGCGCTGCCGGCCCTGGCCGCGGTGGGAAGCAACCTGCTGCTGCTCGGGGGATTTCTCTATCTGGCGCTCTGGCCCGTGACTCGCCTGGTCGGACAGCTCGAGTCGCGGCGGAGCGATTCCCTGCAGCCGCTGGTCATCGCAACCCCCACCCGCGAGGCCGCCGTTCTGCGCGACGCCATCAACGGTTTCCTCACGGACATCCGCCGGGTTCTCGGCCGCGAGCGGGATTTCGCCAGCGACGTCGCCCACGAGCTGCGCACCCCGTTGACCACGTTGAAGCTGGAGCTTTCCAGCGCGTCGCCGGACGTCGAGGCGCTGCGGGCCGAGGCGGAACGGCTTTCGCGCCTGGTGAATCAGCTGCTGACCCTCGCGCGGCTACAACGCACCGATTGGCGGGAAAGCTTCAGCGTGGTGGACCTCGAGCGCCTGTGCGCGGACCGGATCGCCGCCATGCGTGCCGAGCTGGCCGAGGCCGGCATCTTCCTGGATGCGCACCTGGAACGGGCCCCGGTGCAGGGAGACGAGGTTCTGCTGGACGTGCTGCTGCGCAATCTGCTTGAGAACGTCAAGCGCCACTGTCCCTCCGGCACCCACGCCGATGTGGTGCTGACGGGGCACGAAGACCGGGTCGTCCTGGCCGTCAGAGACTCCGGCCCCGGGGTGGACCCGGAGGGGCTGAAACGGCTGAACGTGGGCATCTCCCGCCTCGACCGCCGCTCCGAGGGGCTGGGACTCGGCCACACGATCTGTCAGAAGATCGCCGCGATCCATGATGCCTCCCTGGAGTTTCGCGCCGGCGAGCACGGGGTCGGGCTGGAGGTCCGGCTGGTCTTTCCGCGGGAGCAGCGGGCGGGCGGGTGAAGGCGGATGCCCGAGAGATCACGCCGAGCCTTCCGGCGAGCCTTCCGG
>JAWLCV010000006.1:0-24544 GCA_041686955.1 Pseudomonadales bacterium | reverse complement strand
CGAGCCTTCCGGCGAGCCTTCCGGTTCCTCGATCAGGGCCAATAGTGCTGCGGTATCGATGGGTTTGATGAGATGGTCGTCGAATCCCGCCTCGTGCAGCCGATCCACATCGCGCCGGTAACCGGTAATGGCGATCAGCCGGATGGACGGAAGCGCCGCGCGCAGTCGGCGCGCGAGCTCATAGCCGTCCATGCCGGGCAAACCAAGGTCGAGCAAGGCGATCTCCGGCTGCAGTTCGTGGACGGCCGCCAGCGCCGAATCCCCATCGGTGAACCACCGCGCCTCGTGGCCCCGAGACTGAAGGAGCAGCCCCAGCGTGTCCGCCACGTCGGGTTCGTCGTCTACGACGAGCACCCGGCGCGGGTGTGGTGCTGCGGTTACCGCACCGGAACGTGCTGGGGCCTGGGGATGAACGGAATGGCGCAGGCGCGGTAGCGCAACCCGGAACTCGCTGCCGAGCCCGGCGCCTTCGCTGATGACGCTCACGGAACCGCCGTGCAGCTCCACCAGTGTCCGCACCAGCGGCAATCCCAGGCCCAGCCCCCGGTCGGTCCGGCTGAACGTCCGCGGCCCTTGAGTGAAGATCTCGAAGATCTCATTCTGGAGTTCACTGGGGATGCCGATACCCGTGTCGCGAACGCTGATCGTGACCGTTTCGGCGTCGGCGGCGACGTCGAGCCAGAGCTGTCCGTGCGGCTCCGTATACTTCACCGCGTTGGTGAGGAGATTGACGACCACCTCGGTCAAACGCAGCGGATCGCCCAGCACCCAGACGTTGCCGGAGGGCGGCAGAGAGATGGAGAGCTGGTGCTCCTTTTCTTCGACGATCCCACGGACGCTGTCGGCCGCCCACTCACCGATCTCGGCCACGTCGACGGGTCTGCGTTCGATGTCGAGCTTTCCGGATATGATGCGCGCGGCATCGAGCAGGTCGTCGAGCAGGCCAGCCATGTGGGTGACCTGCCGCTCGATCACCTCCACGGCGCGGACCTGCCGTTCCGACGCCGACGGCTCGGCTCTCAACAGCGCCACGGCGTTGCCGATGGCGCCCACCGGGTTTCGCAGCTCGTGGCCCAGCATGGCGATCCACTGGTCCTTTCGCCGGGCATCTTCCCTCAGCTCCTCGGCGCGCCGCTCTGCGTGAAGCTGCGCGTCGCGACTGTGGGTGACGTCCTCGAAAGACAGCACGACGAGGCTTTCGGAGCCGTCCGCGCGATCGACGCGGCGGACGTTGGTCAGCACCACCCGATCCCCGGTCCTGATCTCGAAATCATTGACGTCCGTGCCGTCGGCAAACACCGCCTCCACGACCTCCTCCAGGGCGGGTACGTCCCACGCCGTGTGCCCTGTGCCCGAGAGGGCCGTGCCCGGGGTCGAATCGATACCGTCGAAGTTCTCCCGGAATGCCCGGTTCGCCGACACGACCCGAAGGTCTCGATCGAGCACGAGCACCGGGGTGCGCACCGTCTCGATGACCGACTCGGCGTAGACGCGGGCGGCCTCGCTCGCCTGGGCGGCCCGCTTCTGCTCCGTCACGTCGGAGAACGTGATGCAGACACCCGCCACCGCATCGTCTTCAGTTCGGTAGGCCGCCATGGTGCGGACGTAGGTGCTGCCATCCTCGGTGACGACCTCGCTCGAGTCCGGCTCGAGCGTGGTCAGAACCTTCTGAGCCCTGTCCGACGTCTGTCCGTCGACGAAGCGCTGCTTGATGTGCTCGATGGATCGGCCGATGTCGGAGGGAACCAGATGCATCAGGCATGTCGCCGCCGCCGTGAAGCGCCTGATACGCAGATCCCGGTCGAGGAAAACCGTCGGGATGCCCGTGTTCACGAACAGGGCATTCAGGTCGGCGTTCGATTCCCGTAGCTCGGCGTTCTTCTGCTCGAGCTCCCGATTGATCGTATTCATCTCCTCGTTGAGGGCCTCGAGCTCCTCCTTCGATGCCTCGAGCTCCTCGTTGCTCGATTGCAGCTCTTCATTGAGCGACTGCAACTCCTCGCTGCTCGCGTGGTGCTGTTCCGCAGCCGATTCGAGCTGCTCGATGGTGACCTGCAGCTCGTGACGGGTATCCGAGAGCTCCTGCTCGAGCTCGCGCACGAGCGGTTCCTGGGGCTCGGTGGCCTCGAGGTTTTGTGGCGCCGGGTCGCCGAGGTCGCGAAACGTAACGAGAAACAGACCTTCCGCAACAGCCTCGGGGAGAGGCTCCACGGTGCAGCGGACCCGCTGACTCACGCCGTCACGATGGATCTGGCCGTCGGTGGTGACGGGCTGCCCCCCCTCCACCGCCTGCTTCAGCGCGGAGCGTAACGGGATATAGAAGCCCGGACGAATCCATGCGAGCAGATCCTGACGCGATTCACCCGTCGGCGGCGCCAGATAATGCACGGTGGGGCCGTAGAAGTGGCGGATTTCCAGATCGGTGTCGACGACCACGCACGCCGGCGCACGTTCCCGCAGAACGAACTGCTCGACGCGACGGTCGCGGTCGATGCGCCGGATTCCGGAGGGAGCGGCCGGAGCTTCCACTGACACCTGACCGCCGCCCACCTGACCTCGCGCCCGGGGCTTGACCTCGAAGCGATCATTGTGCCGCGTCTCGCGCGCACGAAAAATATTGTGGGACTTCGAGACGACATCGAAGCGCTCGGCCTGCCTGCCGAGGGTTTCGGCGCGCCCGAGGACGAGCAATCCGCCTGGGCGCAGCGCGAAGTGCAGGCGCTTGAGAAGCTCGTCGTGCGCATGGGGTCGCAGATAGATCAGCAGGTTGCGGCACGTCACCACGTCCATCCTGGAGAAGGGCGCATCGCTCAGGGCGTTGTGCGGGGCGAAGGTCACCACATCGCGCAAGCTGCGATCGACCTGCACCTGACCGTCGCGCTCGTGAAAATAGCGCTGGCGACGCTGCTCGCTGACGTGCTTCAGCGCACCCGACGCATACACGCCGCGGCGCGCCACCGCCAGAGCCCGCTCGTTGAGATCGGTAGCGTAGACCTGAATCCCACCGTCCCGCTCGGGTGGGAACAGCTCATGGAGCAGGATCGCCAGCGAGTAGGCTTCTTCGCCCGTGCCGCAGCCGACCACCCATGCGCGCACCCCTGCGGCGTCGCGATCGGCCAGCATCATCGGCAGCACCTCGGCCAGCTCTTCCCAGACCCGGAGGTCGCGAAAGAACCTGGTCACCCCTATGAGCACATCGCGGTACAGCGCATCGAGCTCGTGCGGATGATCCGCCAGGTAGGCTGCATACGCCTCGATGCTCTGAATGCCGACGAGCCCCATGCGTCGGCGGGTGCGGCGATCCAGGGTCCCCAGCTTGTAGTCCGTGAAGTCGACGCCCGCCAACTCACCCAACTGCGCAATGACGTACCCGATCCCCCCCGCCGATTCATCCTCCGCGTGCCCCGGCGGCCGCTCTTCCCGCGACGGGCGCCGCCCACGGACGGCGAAGTCGATCAGCGCCGCCGGAATGTCCGCGGGCGCGAGCACCAGGTCCACCACGTTCGCGGCGATGGCCGCTTCGGGCATGCTTCTCGTGGAGGCCGTGGCCGGATCCTGGGCCACGGTCAGGCCACCGGCTTCTCTGATCCGTTTGAGCCCCAGGGTGCCATCGTGTCCCGCGCCGGAGAGCACGACACCGGCCGACCGAGGGCCCTCGGCTTCAGCCAGCGAGGTGAACAGGTAATCCACCAGCCCGCCGCGAACCTCCTGCTCCGCAAGCGGCTCGACCTCGATCATGCCTTCGGCGATGTGGATCTTCGAGTTCGGTGCGATGACGTATGCGTGTTCGGGCTCGATCCGGGTCGGGCCCGTGACTTGAGAAACCGTGAGATTCGCGGCGCTGCCCTGCAGGATCTCGGCTATGTGACTGGCGCGGGTCGGGTCCAGATGCAGGACGAGCACGAAGGCGATCCCGGAGTTCGGGGGTACCGCATCGAGAAAGGTCCGCCACGCCTCGATACCACCCGCCGAGGCACCCATGGCTACGACAAGTTTCGGCTCGCCTCCGGGTGAGTCAGGCATTCGATCAAGACCGAGCAAGTGGTGGCTCAGGCACGCCAGTCTGAGCGTTGGCAGTGTCCCTGATGCCGTTTCGATCACTCTATCACATTGGGCGATCCCAAACGGGTGCTGTCAGATTCCTTACACTGGAGTATCTTCCGGGAACCATGAACGACTTGATGCCGTTTACGGATCTGATACGCCGAGCCCAGGCAGGCGACCAGACCGCCCTGGGCGCCGTGTTCGACGCCGCCTACCAGGACCTCCGCGCCCTGGCCCGCCAGCGCCTCGGCCGCGGCGGCCGCGGCACCCTGCCCGGCACCACATCGCTGGTGCACGAATCCTTCCTGCGCTTCGCCGGGGCCCGCAATCTGCGTCTTCAGGACCGTCAGCATTTCCTGCGCTATGCCGCGCACGTCATGCGCTCCGTAGTGGTCGATCTGGTGCGCCAGGGTGCCTCCGAGCGGCGGGGCGGTGCGGCTCATCGCGTCACCCTGGCTACCGACGCCGGCGCAGACCCCGGTGGTGAGGAGGAGATCCTGCGGGTTCACGACGCCCTCGAAGTGCTGGCCGAAGTCGATGAACGTCTGGTGCAGGTGGTGGAGATGCGCTACTTCGCGGGCATGACTCACGCCGAAGTGGCGGAAGTCCTCGGCGTCACGGAACGCACGGTGCGGCGAGACTGGGAGAAGGCGCGCGTGCTGCTCGCCGAGGCACTCTGCTGACTGCCATGGTCAGGCTCGGGCTCGATGCGGCAACCTGGGCGCATCTCAGCGAACTGCTGGACACGGCGCTCGACCTGCCGGCCCACCAGCGCGGCGCATGGCTCGCGGCCCTGGACCCGCGTCACGAGCCGCTGAAAGCCCTGCTGCGCCGCCTGCTCGCGCGGGCCGCGGAGCTCGAGACCAGCGACTTCCTCGAGGTGCTGCCGGCCGTGGACCTGGCCCCAGCCGCTTCGCCGTCCGACCCCGCTTCGGATTCCCGTGTCGGGCCGTATCGGCTGGTGCGCGAGCTCGGCCGGGGCGGCATGGGCATCGTGTGGCTCGCCGAGCGGGCCGACGGTCTGTTCACTCGCCCCGTGGCGTTGAAGTTCCCCCAGGGCCCGTGGATGCGTGACGGCCTTCGGGAACGCATGGCCCGCGAGCGCGAGCTGCTGGCGGCGCTGGAGCATCCCGGCATCGCTCGCCTGTACGACGCCGGAGTCACCGACGCCGGAGTCCCCTACCTGGCGCTCGAGCACGTGGACGGCGTTCCGCTGGACGAATACTGCCGTTCCAGACACCTGGGTGTGCCGCAGCGGTTGGCGCTGTTTCTTCAGGTGACGGATGCCGTGGCTCATGCCCACACCGCACTGATCATCCACCGCGATCTGAAGCCCTCGAACATCCTGGTCACTTCATCCGGCCAGGTGCGGCTGCTCGACTTCGGCATCGGCAAGCTGCTCGGGGAGGCCGCGCCCGCCGGCGGCGCGGTCACCGACGTGGCGGGCCGTGCCTTCACCCCGGATTACGCCTCCCCCGAGCAGATCGCAGGGCAGCCTTTGACCGTCGCCACGGACGTCTACTCCCTGGGTGTGGTGCTCTACGAGCTCCTCACCGAGCACCGGCCCTACCGGTTGAAACGCGACTCCCGGGGCGCGCTGGAAGACGCCATCCTCGAAACCCAGCCGCGAGCGCCAAGTCAGGTCGTCGCGCCGGGTCCTCTGCGGCGATCGCTCAGCGGCGATCTCGATGCCGTCATCCTGAAAACGCTGAAGAAGGCCCCGGAGGAACGCTATCCCACGGTCGCAGCCCTGGCCGACGACCTCCGCCGCCATCTTGCCGGGCGTCCGGTGGCCGCTCGTCCCGACAGCCGGGGGTATCGGCTTGGCCGATTTCTCGCCCGTCACAAGCTTTCCAGCGCCGCCACGGCTGCTGCCGCCGTCGCGATCGTCACCGGTGCCGGAGCCGCGGCGTGGCAGGCACACGAGGCCCGGGACCAGGCAGAGCGAGCGGAGACGGTCAGCCGATTCGTCACCTCGATCTTCGAGGGCATCAATCCCGCCCTGCTCGGTGCCGACCGCCCCGTCACCGCGGCCGACATGCTCGATCGGGCCCAGCAGCGCGTGGTCACCGAGCTCCGTGACCGACCTACTCTGCAGTTGCAACTGCAGGAGGTCATCGCACGCAGTTACCTCGGCCTGCACGAGCACCGGCGGGCGCGCGACCTGCTGGCCGTTGCTCTCCCCCGTGCGGAGGGCATGGCGGAACCGGAGACCGTGCGATCCCTGCACCTGCTGATGGCCCAGGCACTGCTCGATCTCGCCGAGCTCGATGAGGCGGAACGTCATCTGAACGTCTTCCTGGAGAGCGAGCAAAGTCCGGCGGACGCGAGCTCCGTAGCGGCCCGCATCATCCAGAGCGGCATCGCCTACCAGCGGGGCCAGTACGAAGCGGCTGCGGCGGCCGCGGTGCAGGCCGTGGCCCTGGCCGAGCGCCTGCCCGGACTCACACCGGATTTGCCGGTGGCGGCTTACGCAGCCGTGGGCAAGGCGGCCGGCATGCAGCGGCAGACTGAGCGATCCCTGGAGTACACCCGGCGCGCCTTCGAGCGCGCCCTCGCCGCGTTCAGCGGCGACCATCAGCATCCCGCCGTGCTCGAGCACGAGCACAACTACGCGGCCTCGCTCATCGACGTCGGCCGGATCGACGAGGCTCTGCCCCACCTCGAACGCTCGCTCGCCGCCGCGCGCGCAACGTACGGGGAGAACAGCCTCGTCGCCGGCCAATATGCGGTGCGACTGGGGCTGGTCCTGCTGGAACGGGGTCGTCTCGACACCGCCATCGATCTGGTGAGCTCGGGCATCCGCATCGAAGACGCCTTCGAGACCGGTGCGTCACCGGCCAAGGCGGGGCGGCGGCGAACGCTCGCGCGCGCGTACCTGGCCGCCCGCCGCATGGAGCAGGCAGCGGGCGAGATCGACCGCGCCGTGGAGGCGATGGGCGCCATCGATGCCCCGGCGATGATGCGCGTTCTCGAGGCCGACCGGGCGTTCATGCACGCGGCGGCGACCGGGGCGGTGATCCCGTCCGTTGCTCGGCTCCGGCAGATCGTCGATGCGCAGGATCAGGGCGAGCCTCGTTACAAGACCCACTTGCCGGACATCTATCTCGGCGTGCTGCATCTGTGGCAGGAACGACCGGACGAGGCCGTTGCCCATCTGGAGCGCGGAGTCGCGCTGGCGCGGGCGCAGACGAGAACCTCCGATCTGGGTGAGGCCCTCACGTTCCTGGGCGCGGCACGGCTGGCCGGCGCGGACGTGGACGAGGCGGAGGCCGCGTTGTGCGAGGGTCTCACGCTACTCGGCGGCACTCATGAGGTCGCCACCCCGGTCCAGGCGGAAGCCTGGCTCGGACTGGGCCGAGTCGCGCTCGAGGGCGGCGACCTGGCCACCGCCCTGGACCTGCTGAAACGGGCCGACGCGTTCTGGACACGCTTCGCTGCGCAAAGCCGTGGCGCCGGAGAGGTCGCTTTCTGGCTGGGACGCGCTCGGACGGCGGCGAGTCAGCCCGCCGCCGCGATCGCCTTCGAACGCGCCGCGGCGCTGCTGGCGAAGTCGCCCCTGCCGGCGGACGCAACCCTTGCTCGGCTGGCCCGCCGGCTGCGGCGCAGCAGCAGTACGCCCGACGCCAGCGCCATGAGCGCCAGCGACCCCGGTTCCGGGACGGCCACCGGGCCGCCCGACCCTCCGCCCGGCTCGCCGGCGGGCTCGCCCGCAGCCGGCGGCGTCTGCCCGAAACGCACGTTGTCGATGCCGATGTTGTCCTGCTGCGTGCCGGCCAGATTGCTGTAGTCGATGGTCAACAGCAGTTCCGAACCCATCAGACCGCCCGAAAAATCGAAGGAGGTGTGACGCAAACCGGTGAAGTCGCCCTCCACCACCACGTCATCGAGGGCGAACAGCAGGCTGCCGAGACTCGTCACCGTCACCGCCTCGATCAGGTAGTCGGTGTTGAACCAGCCACCCAGATCGAACCCGTAGAGCAGCACTTCGTAGCCGGCGTCCGCCGTGAACAGCAACTCCAGTGAGAGCGAGCGCTGACCGCCGAACAGGACGTTGTTCAGGTCCCCGTAGCCGCCACTCCACAGAGAGGTGTCGTTCTGGGCCGTGCCCGCCTCGAACACCACGTTCGGCGTGAATCCTTCTCCGCTCTCTCCGTAGGTGTACGCGCCGCCGGGGACGCTCTGCACGCCCGCAGCGACCCGGTCGCCGTAATCGGGCGGAAGGTCGGCGCCCCCGAAAGTGGGAATGACCGGGTTGCCGGCAGCGGCGCTGATGGTCTGATCGAATGTGAGAATGGTGGCGGCGGCGGCCGACGCGTAGAGCGTCAGCACCAATGCGCCGACAGTCAGCCCGGCGCGATGTACCGCGGCATCGCGGCGCTTCGTCGTCATGAGATCCCCCTGAACGTCGTGTCTCATGACAGCTAACGGATTCCCGGGGGCGAAGCGGACATGCCTTACAATTCGCTTACCGTCTCCGCCGCCGAAGGGCTCAGCTCACCCGGTCGTCTTCGTACTCCAGCGCCACGTTGCCGTTGGCCGCGCCGATCCGGGCGCGAAACGCGGGCGCGCCGTTGGCGGAGACCTCGTGCACGTCCGGCATGTCGAGGGGAATGAAATCGCCGGGCCTCAAGTCCAGGATCTCCGACATGGAGAGCACCTTGTGGCCGATGTGGCACGTGAGCTCCACGTCCACGTCCAGCAGATGCCGTTCCACCTTCTGCCGCCAGCGCGGGTCCTCTTCCTCTTTCTTCTTGACGGCGCTGTCGATGAGCTCCTGGTGGGGCTCCAGCATGCTGTAGGGCATGGCGATCTGCATGGTGCCGCGGCCGGAATCGAAGACCACCTCGAAGGAGCTGACCACCACCACGTCGTTGGATCGCACCAGATTGACCAGCGACGGGTTCACCTCGTAGCCGGACTGGGTCACCTTCACCGGCAGCACCTGCTCCCAGCCTTCCTCGAGCGCCTCCCGCACGAAGTCGAACAGGCGGCCGATGATCCGATTCTCGCTGACCGAGAACTCCCGGCCTTCGATCTTCGCCTGGTTTCGGCCGCCGCCGAAGAACTGATCCACGAGCTCGTAGATGAATCGGGCGTCGAACACCACCATCGACTCCCCGGACAACGGCTGCATGTGCACCAGATGCACGCTGGTCGGCACGTACAGCGTGTAGATGTAGTCCGAATACCGGGTGATCTCCACGCCGGTGGAGGTGACGTTCACCTCGGAGAACAGATACCGGGAGAGATGAGTGCGGAAGGCCCGTGACAGTTTCTGGTTGATCAGGCCAAGAATGGGGAACTGGCCGCGGACGATGCGATCGCCCGCCACCAGGTCGTAGTCGCGGACCTCCACTTCCTTGCCGTCGATGCGGATGAGCCCGGAATCGTCGCCGGCCTCGCCATCCGGCACGGTGTTCAGCAGCGCGTCGATCTCTTCCTGGGTCAGGATGGAGTTGTCCACCATATCGGCTCAGCCCACCCTGTCCAGCTTGTCCTTGAGCTGCGCAGGTTGGAACGGCTTGACCACGTAGCCGTTCACCCCCGCCTCGGCGGCCTCGAGGATCTGTTCCTTCTTGGCTTCCGCCGTCACCATGAGCACCGGCAGATCTTTCAGCTTCTCGTTCGCCCGCACCGCCTTCAGCAGATCGATACCCTCCATGTCGGGCATGTTCCAGTCGGTGATGAGCAGGGAGAAGTCGCCGGATTCCAGCAGCGACAGCGCTGCGCTACCGCCGTCGGCGTCCATCACGTTGGAGTAGCCGAGATCGTTCAACGCGCTCTTCAGCAGCCGCCGCATGGTCTGCATGTCGTCGACGATCAGGATCTTCGCATTCTGGTCCATGGGAACTTACCGCTCGTTCTCAATGAGTTTAGTTCAACCGCCGTTGGCCGCCATTCGAGGCTTGGCGCGGGCGGGCCCATCCTGAACGCAGCGCACGATCTCGTCCGCTATTCGCTCGATCGGCAGCACCCGATCCACGGCGCCGAGCTCCACCGCCGACCCAGGCATACCCCAGACGACACTGGTGGCTTCATCCTGCGCCAGCGTGCACGCCCCGCCCTCTCTCATGGATTTCAGGCCGCGCGCGCCATCGCTTCCCATTCCGGTGAGGATCACCCCAACGGCCTTGCCACGGGTGACCTCCGCCACCGACTCGAACAGCACGTCCACCGAGGGCCGGTGACGATTCACCGGCACCTCCCGGGTGAGCACGCAAACCAGCCTGGCTCCGTCACGCTGCAGGGTGAGATGCCGGTTGCCCGGGGCCACGTACGCGTGCCCCGGCAGGACCACGTCGCCGTCGCGGGCCTCGCGAACCGCCAGCGGCGAGAGCCGGTCCACCCGCTCGCTGAACGAACGGCTGAACATCTCCGGTATGTGCTGAGCCACGACGACCGGGGGCACGTCAACCGGCAGAGCCGCGAGCACCTGGGCAATGGCTTCGGTGCCGCCGGTGGACGCGCCGATGGCGATGACCTTGCAGAAGCCCGCACGAGCAGCGACGCCGGCCGCACGGGCGGCCAGGTCCGCCGGGCCCACGGCTGCCGAGCTGCAAGGCCGTGGCGGCGACGGCCGGTGCCGGCGACCGGTCAGCGCCGAGACGTTGGCCCGCGCCGCCATCTTCACCTTTTCCACGATCTCCGCCCCCGCGCTCTCGAGGTTGGCGGAGACGTCGAACCGGGGTTTCGCCACGTAGTCCACCGCACCCATGTGCAACGCCTCCAGGCTCGCGTCGGCGCCCTTCTGGGTCAGGGTGGAGATCATCACCACCGGAGTCGGCCGCAGCCGCATGAGATTCGCCAGGAAGGTGAGCCCGTCCATTCGCGGCATCTCGATGTCGAGTGTGACCACGTCCGGGTTCAGCGCCTTGATCTTCTCCCGGGCGATGTACGGGTCGGGCGCCACGCCCACCACTTCGATCTCGGGATCCCGGTCGAGCACCCCGGTGAGGAGCTTTCGCATCAGCGCCGAATCGTCGACGATCAGTACCTTGATGGTCATCAGAAAAGCTCCACTTCACCGGACACGGACCGCGCCTGGATCGCGCGCTGGTAGCTGCGTTCCTCGAGTACCACGGACTCGCCGGCGCGCCTGGAGAGCTTCTTCACCCTCATGCGCCCGGTAATGACATCGTAGTAGACCTTCCGGGGGTGGACGTCCCCCAGGTCCTCGCCATGCACGGTCAGTCCCTCTTTCTGCAGGTAGTCGCGCACGAACTCGATGTTGCGGGCGCCGACGTTGGTCATGTTCTCCAGCACCCGGCCACCGCCCACGAGCTTGATCTCCAGACGCTCGCGGCGGCCACCGTGCTTCAGAATGTCGTTGATCATGTGCTCCATGGCGTACGTGCCGTAGCGGTGGGCACGATCCACGTGGGTCAGGTCCCAGCGCCCCTCGTGCCCCCAGTCCGGCAGCATGAAGTGATTCATACCGCCCACCCGGGCCTGCGGATCGCGGATGCACGCGGAAACACAGGATCCCAGAACGGTGAACAGCAACTCGCCGCCGCAGGTCACGTAGTACTCTCCGGGCAGCACCTTGGCCACGAACGACTGCTGGCGGGAATGCCAGTATCTGCGCACGTGCTCGAATCCGGGTATCACCGGGGGCGGGAGCTGCGTCGCCTCCGACATCTACTTCACCCTCCGATAGATGGTCTGGCCGATGCTCCGGAAGCGGTCGGAGACACGCAGCAGATTTTCCGAATGTCCGATGAACAACAGGCCGTCAGGCTTGAGCGCCTCGGCGAAGCGATGAAACAACGCCTTCTGATCGACGTCGTCGAAGTAGATCACAACGTTCCTGCAGAGAATGATGTCGAACGGCGCATCCACTGCCCAGTCGCTCAGCAGATTCAGGGGATGAAAGCTGACGAGCTCGCACACGCCCGGACGAACGCGGATCCTGCCGGCATTGCCGCCTCGGCCCTTCAGGAAGTGCCGGGCGAGGCGCTGTTCATCGAGCCCCTTGGCGGCGGCGAGCTCGTAGATGCCGCTCTGTGCCCGAGCGATGCACTCGGTGTCGATGTCCGTTGCGGTCACGTGGATGGAAACTCCCCGGGCCGGGGCGGCACTTTCGCGGAACACCATGCTCACGCTGTACGGTTCCTCGCCCGTGGAGCATCCGGCGGACCAGATACGGACACGCGCCCCGGCCGGAAGGCCGTCGAAATGCCGGCGCAGATAGAGGAAGTGATGCTCCTCACGGAAGAAGGCGGTGAGGTTGGTGGTGATGGCGTTGATGAACTCCGGCAGCTCCTCGGCCATATGGCTCGTCAGATAGCGGTGATACGCGGAGTAGGAAACGATGTGCAGGCGCCGCATGCGCTTCTGCAGCCGGCTCGCCAGCAGTTGCCGCTTGTTCTCGCCGAGCTTGATTCCGGCATGCCGGCGCACGATCTCGGCAAAAGCCTCGTGTTCGTCGGCGGAGATGGGACGCGCATTCCCGGCGTCGTCGGGTACAGCTTCAGGGATCACGTCAGAACAGTTCCACCGATCCGGGACTTGCCGTCTCCTCCTGCAGAAGCAGCAGCGCCTGGTCCACCTGAACGCCGGACTCGATCAGATCGAGCAGTGTCCGCTCCTCGCTCTCGGTGAGCACCGAGGCAATGTCGAAACTCTCGCCGTCGCCCAGGGCACCGAGCATGGCCACCACGTGAGCGAGCCGCTGGTCGGTGATGTCGTGAACCTGAACGGCGCCCAAAGCCTCGCGAAGGGCGCGTGAGCCCTCCGCGCAGCGCTGCTCGAGCGCCGCCAGATCCGCCTCCGGCGCTGCTCCCCTGAGGCGCTGACACCCCTGCTCCAGCTCGGCCAGCAGCCGGGCAACCTCGGAATAGGCTCGGGAGATGGTCGCCATCGCCACCCCGTTCTCGTGAACGGTGAGCTCGAGCAACGCGCGACTGTAGCTCAGGGTCTTTTCGGATGACGCATCAGGCAAGGCAGGACTCCAGGTGGATGCTCGACGACGGGCATCACGCCAGTCCGAGCAACTGCTCCACGCCCAGCAGGCGGGCATCGTCTTCGACCCCGCCGGGGACCTCCTCCAGATCGAGCCGCTTGCCGAGGGCTGCCGCCGCCCGCCGCGCCACCACGAGAAGCTGCAGACCCGCGGAATCCACCACGCTCACCCCGGAGCAGTCGATTCGCAGTACGCTGGCATCGCGCAGACTCTGCTCGATCTGCTCCAGCACCTGCCCTGCGCTCTCCACGTTGAATCGCTCGGGCAGGCGCAGCGTCGCCGCCTCCGTGTTCTGGATGCTCATCTGCCGGATACCCCGCTCACTGCTCGCTGACGATGTGATCCAGATCCAGCAGGATGATCATCTTGTCGTCCACCGTGGCCAGACCTTTGACGAAGCGAGTCTCCACCGTGGACTCCACGTCCGGCGCAGGACGCATCTGCTCGGGCTCGATGTTGTAGACGTCGGAAACCGCGTCCACAACGAATCCCATGGTTCTGGTTCGTTCCTCGTACTCGGTTCGCACGACGATGACCACGGTCAGTTTGCTGAACTCCCGCGGCTCGATGCCGAGCAGGCGGCGCAGGTCGATCACCGGGATGACCGCGCCGCGGAGATTGATGACGCCGAGCACGTAATCCGGGGTGTTCGGAATCTCCGTGCTCTTCTCCCAGCCTTTGATCTCCTGAACACCGAGAATCTCTATGCCGTATTCCTCTCCGTCCAGGAGGAACGTCAGGTACTGGGACGCCGCCGGATCGGTGGACGCGGTCTTGGCCGGCTCGGGAGCTTGGGCTTCCAGGGATGCTCGTAAATTCATGTCATGCTACCTCATGCGGCCCGGGGGCTCGATTGTGGGGCGTATGCGAAGCGGCCGTCCTCGGCGCCTTGCCGGGCGAGCCTCAGCAGGCCCGGGATGTCGAGAATCAGCGCGACCCGACCATCGCCGAGGATGGTGGCGCCGGAAATGCCCGTCACCGGACGGAAGTTGGACTCCAGGCTCTTGATCACCACCTGTTGCTGGGCGAGCAGATCGTCCACGAGCAGGCCGATCTTGCCCTGCCCGCTTTCCACCAGCACCAGCAGCGACTCCCGCGCCCGTTCCTCGGCGACGCCCATGTTGAACAGCCGGGTCAGTGCCACCACCGGTACGTACTCGTCCCGCACCCGGTAGACCTGACCGCGGTCGGCGATGGTGCTGAGGTGGCGCTCCTCGAGCTGAATCGACTCCAGGATGGAGACCAGCGGTACGATGTAGACTTGGTCCTCGACCCGCAGCAACTGGCCGTCGACGATGGCCAGAGTGAGCGGCAGGCGGATGGTGAAGGTGGACCCGCGCCCGGCCTCCGAAGCGATCTCCACCGCGCCGCCCAGCTCGCGAATGTTCTGCTTGACCACGTCCATGCCCACGCCGCGGCCCGACACGTCGCTGACCTGATCCGCGGTGGAAAATCCCGGCTCGAAGATGAGCTCGTGGATCTCCTGCTCCGTGAGGGCCTCGTTCGCCCCCACCAGTCCGTTGGCCCGGGCCTTGGCCAGGATCTTCTCGGTATGCAAGCCCGCGCCGTCGTCGCGGATCTCGATGACGATGTTGCCGTTGGCGTGGTAGGCGCAAAGCTCCAGCGTGCCCCGCTCCGGCTTGCCGGCGGCGAGACGCGCCTCGGGCATCTCGATACCGTGATCCACGGCGTTGCGCACCAGGTGCACCAGCGGATCCCCGATGCGCTCCATGACCGTCTTGTCCATCTCGGTCTGCTCGCCGCGAAGCACCAGGTCCACCTTCTTGCCGAGCCGGCTTCCGAGGTCGTGGATGGTGCGGGGAAGACGGTTGAACACGTTGGAGATGGGAACCATCCGGATCTTCATCACGTTTTCCTGCAGCTCGCGCGTGTGGCGCTCGAGCTGGGCGAAACCCTCACGCAGCTTCTCGAGGTCGCAGGTCTCGATGTGCTCCCCCATCTCGCCGAGCATGGACTGGGTGATGACCAGCTCCCCGACC
Organism: Pseudomonadales bacterium; assembly: GCA_041686955.1. GTDB lineage: Bacteria > Pseudomonadota > Gammaproteobacteria > Pseudomonadales > Azotimanducaceae > UBA7803. Next base: position 9,535 of record JAWLCV010000006.1, on the reverse strand, counting down.
AGATTGATGAGGGTGTCGATCTTGTCGATGCCGACCCGGATGGACGTGTTCTCGCTGGCCGCCGCCCGACGATCGGTGCGTGAGCGAGCCTCCTGACGCGCTTGTGCCTCCGCCGGGTTGTCGGCCTCCTCTTCCGGATCCGCGGCCGCTGATTCCGCGGCCGATGCTTCGATCAGCTCGACCCGCACCTCGCTCACGTCCTCCACCCATTCGAACGCCTCGATGACACTCGCCTCCTCGGCGGTGGTGTCGAGGGTGAGGGTCCAGGCGAAGTACAGCCGGTCGGCCTCGAAGGTCGACAGATCGGGAATCGAGGCGCCGTCCACCTCTACCTCGAGGTCTCCGAGCTCCTTGAGCGCGCGGAAGATGTGCAGGGGATCGTTGCCCATCTTGAAGAGATCGTGGGAAGGCTTGAAGGAGATCCGGTAACGGCGCTGCGGACGGCCCGCTTCCGCGACCGGTTGGCTCAATGGTTCGGCAACTGCCGCGGTGTCGCCGGCATCCTCCACGACGTGTACGGCACTCTCTGGCTCGCCGGCCGCAGCCGGTTGATCGCTCGCCACCGGCCCGTCGAGAAACGCCTGGAGCGCGGCTTTGGTCTCGGCAGCCCGCGCGGGATCGAAGGCGGCGCCGCTCTTGGCCGAGCCGAGCATGTCGCGGACGCAGTCCACCGCGCTCAGCAACAGATCGATCAGCGCCCGGTCTACCTGAACGCTGCCGTCACGCACGCAGTTCATCAGCGTCTCCATGACGTGCGTGGTGTCGGTGATCTCGGCGAAGCCGAAGGTCGCGGCGCCACCCTTGATGGAGTGCGCGGCGCGGAACACGTTGTTGATCCGGTCTGAATTGCCGGGGTCGAACACCATCTCCAGGAGCTCTGCCTCCATGGCCTCGATGAGCTCGTCGGCTTCCTCGAAGAAGATCTGGTGAAATTCCTCCATACCGCTCATGCAGTGCCTCTTTCCGGTTCCTGAATCGGCGCGCTTACTGCGGGAGCACCCGCCCCACCACGCCGAGAAGCTGATCGGGATCGAAGGGCTTGACGATCCAGCCCGTTGCCCCGGCGCTCTTGCCCGCGGTCTTGGTTTCCTGGGACGACTCGGTGGACAGAACCAGAATCGGCCGATAGTGGTAGGACTTGAGGCTGCGCAGCTCCCGGATCAACGTCAGGCCGTCCATCACCGGCATGTTGATGTCGGTGATGACGAGGTCGAACGGCTCCGCCTCGTCGCCGGCGATTCGCAACGCCTCGGCACCGTCCGGTGCAGCGGTGACGCTGTGACCGGCGGTCTTCAAGGTATAGCTGACCATCTCCCGCATGGAGCTGGAATCATCGACGACGAGAATGTGCGACATGGATTGCACCGTAGATTTGTAGACGCCCTGAGAGTATAGACAGCCCTTCGCGGCGTGCCCGCGCATCGGGAGGCCCGGCATCAATCCCAGTGAATCTCGCCGTCGCGACAGCCGAAGCGGCCACCCGAGCCTTCGTGACGCACCGTCAGGCTCGCGTCCCCGATCTCGATGGTCACCCCGGGATAAACGGATCCGCTGCAAACCACCGTGGCGTGGGCCGCGTCTTCGAGCTCCCGTTCCAGCGCCGCCACGGTCTGCTCGACGCCTGCATCCCGTTCCTCGAACTCCTGCACGGTTCGCCGCAGCTTCGCGAGCAATTCCACCTGCTGGCCATTGCCCGCCGTTCTGGCGCGCTCCACCATTCCGTTCTGCGCATCGCGAAGCTGGGCGAGCCGGCTCGCGAGCGCGGTGCGCTCGGCCAGCGCCTCCTCGTGAGCGTGGCGCAGTTCCTGGTGAGGCCCGGCGCTGATCACCGTCGGCACATTGGCGAGACTGCCGGCCATCTTGCAGGCCACGCCGCGATTGCCGTGAATCCGACCGCCCACGACCACACCGCGGCCCCCGTTCTGGCCCACCAGCACGCTGTCGTCCGCCACCGCCTCGCAGTGGTTGAGGTATTCCTTGACCACCACGTTGCCGGCGGTGCGAATCCTGACGCCGCTGGCGAACGCCGCGTGGACGTCTCCGGCTGCCTCGATGCTCACGGTCCGGGCGCCGCCGCGATTGGCGCTCTCCGACCCGGTGATGCCCCGCGCGACCAGCAGATCGTTGCCCGCCTCCACCGAAGCGTTCTCCACCGAGCCCTTGATGGTGACGTCGCCGGTGGCCTTCACCGTGACACCCGCGGTCACGTCACCCTTCACCAGCACCGAGCCGTCGAAGTCCACGTTGCCGGTGCGCAGGTCCACGTGCTCCATGACCAGGGTCTTGTCCACGCGGATGCCGCCCGGGATGGGAACCGGATGACCCTTGTACTCGGCGACGAGAACGGTCTCGTCCGTCTCGTCCGCCCGCACCCCGGGCATCTCCCTGGGCAACGGAACCTCGCGGCCGTCCCGGGCCGTGATGGGCCGGCCCAGCACATCCTGGCCGGCAATACCCTTGGTCGCCGGATGGCGCTTCAAGAGTGGCGTGTCCGGCTCGACGATGATGAATTCGCGCACGGAATAATGGTCCACCCGGCCGTCCGCGGTTTCCTTCGGCCGCGCCGCTTCCCGTTCCAGGTCGATGAGCAGTTCCACCCGGCTGTCGGCCCCTGACTGGGGGGGCACACCTTTCGCGATGACCCAGTTGCTGACCGCGGGCTCGTTCAGGGCCGCCGCGATGGCGTCCGGCAGGCATCGCGCCGGCGAAAGCCCCGCGTCGGCGACGGCCTGTTCGAGGCGCTCGGCGGTCACCGGCTGACCGCCATACGCGCGGGAGGTGGTGAGCAGCGCCTGCATGCGGTCGGAGGTGACGCCGACGGAAATCTCCGCGTCCACCCGGGCCGCCAGCGGATACTCCCCGAACTCCAGATCGCGCAACCGGCGCTGCAGATTGTTCAGCGCGTCGGGCCGGAAACTGAGCTCGGCGTACCCCTCCCGCTCGATGAGGCTGCGCAGCGCGGGCAGATCCATCTCCACCGGCTCGTCGCTGGGCACCACCCGGGCCACCAGCAGGGATTCCGCATCGTCGAAGACGAGCTCCACCATGGCGTGACGGACGACCATGTCCGGCCCGTTCGCGTTGCCTTCCGTGTCGATGATGTCGTCGTGCTCCATATCCGGTGCTGCGCGCGGACTCCTCCGTCTGCGTCTCAGTGTAGATCAACGTCCAGGCTTCACATGTAGGCAAACAGGCTGCGTTTCGCTGCCTATACTTGCCCTGCGGCTCGCCCGGGACTCAAGTCCGACGCGGCGCGGCCGACAACAGTTCGAGCTCGACGCGGAGTTCGAGCCGAACCGTCACCCGCATGCGGGGTGGCAGGAGACAAGGAGATACCATGTTGCAAAAGAGCCTGACGATCAGGGCCAGGTTGATCGTCTTGTTGAGTTCCATGTCCCTGACGCTGGTCATCATCGGCGCCATGGGCATCTACGGCATGAGTCAGAACAACCACGGTCTGCTCAACGTCTACGAACACCGGACGGTGCCCATGGGGCAGATCGCCAACATCCGCAACCTGCTCACGCGCAACAGGATGCTGGCATTGAACGCCGCCAACGAGCCGACCGCGGACGTCATCGCAGAAAGCGCGCGCCACATCGATCAGAACGTGCAGCAGGTCACGCGGCTGTGGAACGAGTACACGGCGAACGATCTGTCCGCGGAAGAGCGGGCCCTGGCCGACGAGTTCGAGTCGGCGCGCCGGGTCTTTTTGGAACGGGGCCTGACGAGCGCCATGACCGCGCTCCAGGCCGGACGTCTCGAGGAAGGCATCAACACGGCCTTCGACGTCATGGAGCCGGCCTTCGAGCCGCTGGTCGCCAGCGCCGACCGGCTCATGCAGATTCAGCTCGATGGCGCCGCCCGGGAGTACGAGAACGCCACGGCGGTGTATTCCCTGGTGCGCGGCATCACCATCGGCGCGGTGGTGCTGTGCCTCCTGCTCGCCATGGTGGTGGGATCGCTCATCATCCGCGCCATCGTCCGGCCGCTCGACATGGCCGTTCGGGTGGCCAACGCCATCGCCGAGGGCGACCTGACCCAGCGCATCGACGCGCGCAGCAACGACGAGACCGGCATGCTCCTTTCCGCCATGCAGCGCATGAGCGAGAACCTGCACAAGCTGGTGCTCGAGGTGACCGAATCCAGCCAGATCATGGTGGCGGACGCCAACCAGATCGCCGCCGGAAACGTCAGCCTTTCGCAGCGTACCGAGGAACAGGCGTCCTCACTGCAGGAAACCGCCTCCTCCATGGAAGAGATGACCTCCACGGTGCGCCAGAGCGCCGAGAACGCCGGCCACGCCAACCGGCTGGCGGCAGAGGCGCGGGAATCGGCGGAGAAAGGCGGCTCCGTGGTCGCCAATGCGGTGGAGGCCATGAGCGAGATCAACCGCTCGTCGAAGCAGGTGGCGGACATCATCGGCGTCATCGACGAGATCGCCTTCCAGACCAACCTCCTCGCCCTGAACGCGGCCGTGGAAGCCGCCCGCGCCGGGGAGCAGGGCCGCGGCTTCGCCGTGGTCGCCTCGGAAGTGCGCAACCTGGCCCAGCGCTCCGCCAGCTCCGCGCGGGAGATCAAGGACCTCATCGAGGACTCGGTGCAGAAGGTGAACCTGGGCACCAACCTGGTGGAACAATCTGGCGCCACCCTCAACGAGATCATCGAGCGGGTGACCAAGGTCACCGAGATCGTCGCCGAGATCGCCGCGGCCAGCGAGGAGCAGTCCGCCGGCATCGAGCAGGTCAACAAGGCCGTGATGCAGCTCGACGAGCTGACCCAGCAGAACGCCTCCATGGTGGAAGAGGCCACCGCGTCGAGCCAGTCCCAGGCGGATCTCGCCACCCGACTGCATCAGCTCGTGAGTCGCTATCGGGTGAGCAAGAGTGACTTCGCCACCGCTCCTACCCGGACGCCGGCCCGCGCCGAGCCGGCCCCACGGCCGGCCGTGTCGGCGCCACCCCAGGTCGGCGTGGAGCGCCGCGGACCCAACCGTCCCTGGAGCAACGCCCCCGCCGCCATGAAGGCGTCACCCCCCCGGGCGGCCACCGGAACCGACGACAGCGAGTGGGAAGAGTTCTGATCACGGGCGGGCCGGACGTGACGTTCGGCCCATCCCACGGCCCGCTTCGAGACGCCGTTCGCATTCCCGCAACCTTTGCGCCCCCTGCGGCTAAAGCCGCGCCGGGCGGTGCCGATGTCACCCCGGGACGGCTCTCACCGGCTGGTGCCACAGTTTTGCCACAAGAATAGAAGTAACGGAGGAATCCTCATGAGACCCATAACCACCTTCGCCACCACCCTCGTCGCCGGGGTGCTGCTGATCGGCCAAGCCGTCCTGGCCCCGAGCGCCTACGCCGGGGACAAGATCTACACCCTGAGCGAGCTCGACGTCGTGCACAAGGTGATTCCCTCGTACCCGCACCGCGCCCGGGCCGGCGGCTTCGACGGTTGGGTGGAGCTGGAATTCACCGTGACCCCCTCCGGCGAGGTGAGCGAAGCCGAAGTGGTCGACTCCTCATCGAAGATCTTCCATCGCGACGCGCTGGTGGCCCTTCAGAGCTGGCGCTTCAAGCCGGTGGAGCTCGGCGGCCAGCCGGCACCGGTTCGGGCCCAGCTTCGCTTCACCTTCGAGGGGAACTGAGCCCCGACGCCGGCGGGCGGGGCGGTGTACGGCGTCGCCCCGCCCGGCGGATTTGTTGATCCGATTCACAAATACGACGGAGCGCCGTTTGTGCGCCCGCCGGGATGAGTCAGACTTCAGGCGGGCGCGAGACTGACTCGCGGCGCAAAACTCAACGGAGTGAGGTTCAGCTTGAAGGACGCAACCGCCACCGCACCCCAACCCGTCTCACCGGCACGGCGCACGGTCTATCTCACGCGAGCTGCGGAGATGGCACCGGTGCTGAAGATCCTGCGGGACCATTCGGCGGAGCTGGAGCTGCGACTGCCGAGCATCGAGGCGGAATGTACCGGACGTGTGCTCGACGTCCTTCCGGACGGATTCCTGCTCGAGAACATCCGGCCGCGGGACGTCCTGACCCAGCTTCGCCGCGGCATCCGGTTTTCCTTCGCCGCCCGCCTGGACGGCCTGTACCTCTGTGGTGAGGACTGCTCCATCACCGGCGTCGAGTCGGAGCGCGGCCTGCCCTACTACCGGGCCACGCTGCCGGAGCGCCTGCTGCGTCAGCAGCGCCGGCGTCACACCCGCATCACCCTGCCGCCGCGGGTGAGCCCGGACGAGGGGCTCATTCACATCGACCGCGCCAACGGCGACGAGGCGGTGCTCCAGGGCCAGGTCATCGACGTTTCCGTGGGCGGTTGCCGGGCCGTGTTCAACGGCGCCGTCGTGCCGACCCTGGAGACGGACGAGAGGCTGCCCCAATGCCGCCTGCAGGTCACCAGCACCCTCACCTTCACGGCCAGCGGCGTCGTCCGCCATAGTGCCTGGGACGCCAAGCAGCGCAACACCACCTGCGGGATCGAGTTCACCGAGATGAGCGTCACCGACCGCCGACGCCTCGAGCATTACATCCAGCAGGTGTCGAGCCGCAACGGATTCCACAAGAGCTGAGGCCCGGCCCCCGCGGGCCGACGACGACCCATCGCCTATACTTGACGTTCAGGAGAGGAGCAGGCAGGGAAGCCATGTCCTGGCAGCTATTCGCCGTCGTCCAGATCACCGCTTTCGCGCTGGCCGCCATCGCCGCGCTTGTGTTTCGCAATGCCTCCCTGCGCCGCTCGAATGACGAGCTCATGGAGCTCTGCACCACCGCCGAGCAGGCGCTCGCCAGCTTGAGCGGCAAGCTGGCTGCCATCGAATCCATGGCACCGCCCGAGAAGCTTCTGAAGGAGCGGGTCAAGGCCCTGTCGGGCGACGATCCTGTGAGCGTGGTGCGGCGCCTGGTGCTGGAGAACGAGGTGGCTCCCAAGGGCAACTTCGCCGAGCGTCTGACTGAGCACCTGGCGAGCCAGCAACCGGAGCGCGATGAGGAGGAGTTCATTCGCCGCTGGCGCGCCGCGCGCGAGGAATGCCAGCAGCTCGCCATGTTCCTGGTCGCCGACAATCCCGACTGCCACCAGGCCCTGGTGCAGATCTTCGAGGTGCTCGAGCCCCTGGAGCGGAGCTACGGCATCGAGCTGGAGCCTTTGGAGCCGCCTCGCGAAGCACCGCCTGCTCCCGACACCGAGCTGACTCAGGCGGAGCTGGACGCACTGCTCGCCGGAACGCAGTCGGGCGCGGGCGACTCGCCCAACGGCGCGGGCCCGAATCCGGCCTGAGCCCGGCTACCCCTCGGCGCCGCCGCGCAGAGCCAGATAACGCTGCCAATCCTCCGGCGTATCCACGTCCCAGATCGGCGGCAGCAACGACACGCTGAGATCCGCCGCCGCGGCCCGCCGCAGGGTCGCCTCCAGCACCCCGGACGTGCCCCACTCGATGCCCTCGAACAGAACGCGCAGGCGCGCACGCGCGGCCTTCCGAACCCCCACGAGGCCGTAGCCCCCGTCCTCGGCGGGGCCGAGGACCAGGTCGTGGTCGCCGAGACCGCTCAGTGCCGCCGACAGGTAGCCGGTGTCGATGCCGGGGCAATCCGTGCCCACCACGAGGGCGAGCGAGCCCTGGTCGAGACTCGTCTCGAGAGCGTGAGCCATGCGCGCCCCGAGATCGTGTCCCTGCTGAACACGAAGCGGCACCGACCACTCCCCGGCCCAGCGGCGCGCCGCCGAATCCGGACAGTTGTCGAGCCACAGTTCGCTGGCCACCCCCGGCACCGCCGCCAGGCGCGCCAGCGCGTCCTCCACCAGCCTCGTATGAGCCTCGAGCGCACCTTCCGCCCCCAAACCTGCGGCGAGACGTTGCTTGACCCCTCCCAGCACCGGGACCCGGGTGAAGATGCACAACCGCCCCGGGGGCGCCGGCTTCACCGGTAGTACTCGCGGGCCAGCAGCGCGGGATCGGCACCGAGCCAGTAGCGCAGGCGGAAGCGCCACATGGAGAGCACCGTCACGAGCACGCCGTTGCGGCGCCAGCGCCGGGCCGAGGTAGTGATGGTCTCCGAACGGGCCTGGGGGCGCGCAAGGCGTTTCAGGCGGCGGCTCAGCTCGATGTCCTCCATGAGGGGTTGAGCCGGAACCCCTCCGGCCGCAGACAGGAGCTGCCGGTGAACGAACATGCCCTGGTCGCCGGTGCAGATCCCCGTCCAGCGGGAGCGTCGATTCATCAGGAATGCCACGACGTCGAGGAGCGGAGATGGCGGATCGAGCGCTACATCGAACCGTCCCCACCCCGGCGCCGCCTCGGCGGACCACGACCACAGCCAGCCCAGGGCCTCACCTATTCCCGCGGAGTCGGCGTGCAGCAGCCAGAGCCACCGGCCCCGGGACTGCGCCACGCCCGCCGCGAGCTGATGACCCCGGCCGGGGGGCGCCTGGAGCCATCGGGCTCCACCCTGCTCCGCCACCGCGCGGCTGTCGTCCACGCTGCCGCCGTCCGCCACCAGAACCTCCATCTGCCCGGCGTGGGCGGCGGGATTCAGCTCGCGCAGCAACGCCACCAACGGTTCGGCGTCGTTCAGCACCGGAACGATCACCGAAAGGCGCGGCTGCTCAGTCAGATGCGCCCCCCTCGGGCAGCACGTCACAGGCTTTGAACCCGAGATGCGCACGGGTGGCCGGGTCGAAGAGCTCGACGTCGCGGCAGTTGACGGCGCCCTCCGCCGGCGCCGGGTAGCTTTCCGCCGCGGGCGCCTGCAGGTTCACCGGGCACCGGCCCGGAACCTGGGGGCCGCACAGGTCGACGTTGCTCCGGGCCTCGCCCACGCTGCTGCACAAGGTCTTCGCTTGGCCATCCATGCACAGGCACTGGCACTCGGCCACGGCCCCTTGAGACAGCGGCCACAGCACGGCGAGCGCCGCGAGAGAAACTGGAAATCGCATCAGGGATCCCTCCTGGTTTGCTCCCTCCGCGCATCATGTTCCGCCACGGATCGGGGGGAAGCAAGCGGAGGCGGAAGGCGATGTAGGTGATTGCGGCGGCGGAGGTGGAGATGTGGTAGCCCCGGCAGGAATCGAACCTGCATTTGCCGCTTAGGAGGCGGCCGTTCTATCCGTTGAACTACGAGGCCGGAGAGGAATTGGGCGGGTAGTTTAGCGGAAGTGGTGGGGCTGGGGCACGGGCAGCGAGCAGAACGCAGCACAGAGAAGGCAGCACAGAGAAGAAAGAGATGCAGAACCGGCGCGGCTACGATCGCCAGCATCCCCCCGGAGAGATTGACTCGCGCCGCCCGCGGCGCTCGCCCCGTTGGGGCGATTTCGCTGCGCGAAATCGTCCAAATCGGCCGGACGGCCGATTTGTCGAACTGCGGAGTCGAATCGGAACTACGAGCGTGTCAATAAAAAAGGGGGTCCTGGAGGACCCCCTTTTTTATTGGCGCGCCCGGAGAGATTCGAACTCCCGACCTTCTGGTTCGTAGCCAGACGCTCTATCCAACTGAGCTACGGGCGCTGAAAGGCGCGCTATTATCTGGAAGGGCTC
>JAWLCV010000005.1:71503-86365 GCA_041686955.1 Pseudomonadales bacterium | reverse complement strand
GAGTCCCCTCAGCCGATTGGCAGGTCGAAAAACCGATTGACCATCGGTTTTTCGCGATCCTATACTCCGCCACGTCGCTCCGCTACCCCCGAGGCCCCTTCGGAATGCCACGCCCCCGCAGCCGCGCCACCGCCGTCCCGTCTCTCGGTGAGCTGGAGCTGGCGGTGCTGGAGCACGTCTGGACGGTGGGCGAGGTGACCGCAAAGGAGGCGCATGCCGAGCTCGGAATCGCGCGGGGAATCTCCCTCAACACGGTGCAGTCGACGCTCGAGCGGCTGACTCGCAAGAACCTCCTCGACCGCAGCAAGGCCGGGCACGCCTACCGGTATTCGGCCCGCGTCACACGGGAGCAGCTCATCGCTGATCTGGTCGGTGGCGTAGTGGGCCGACTGCAGGGCGATACGGCGGCCTCGCTCATGGCCTTTCTCGATTCGGCGGACGATCTGGACGACGAGACGCTGGTGCGGCTCGAAGCGGAGCTGCGGCGGCGCCGGGAGGAGCGAACGCGATGAGCGGCGGATGGCTGCAGCTGATCTGGCTCATGTTCCTGCTGGCCGCCGCGGCATGGGCGCTGTCCGCACTGGCGGTGATGCCCATGATCGGCACCTCGATCGAGCGGGTGCGCGACCCCGTCAGCAGAAGCCGGCGGGTTCTGCTGACGGCGCTCATGCCCTGGTTGATCCCGATGACCGTCGGTGCCGCTGTAGTGGCTACGGCCGGCCTCAAAGCCATCGGCTGGATCGTCGACCATTGCCAACACCACGGGTTGGGTCACCCGCATCTCTGCTTCTCGCATCTGCCGGCCATCGAGCTCGGCCTGTTGCAGGGTATCGTCGCGAGTATCGTCGTGCTCCTGCTCGTTTGGCGTGCCGTGCAGTGGGTGCGCGCCGAATGCCATGCCAACCGGCAGCTCGGCTTGCTGAACGCGATGGCCGGCTCCCGCGGACGCCTGCGAATCGTTCCCTCGCGCACACCGTTCGCCCTGGCAGGCGGGCTCATGGAACCAGTGGTGCTGCTGTCCAGAGGACTTCTGGATCAACTGTCGTTCCGGGAGCGGCGCATCGTCGCCGCGCACGAGTCCGCTCATCTCCGCCACGGCGACGCCTGGCGTAATGTTCTGTTCGAGCTGCTGCTTCTCATTCATGTGCCCTGGGCGCGCCGCAGTCTGCGGAGGCATTGGCTGCGCAGTCTCGAGGAACAGGCCGATGATGCCGTGGCGCGCCGGTTCGGGCCGGAGCGCGTAGTAGAGACGCTGCTGCATGTCGCCCGCCTCAGGCTGTCTCGGCCGGCCGGGTTCTCGGTCGCCGGTTCCGATCTTCCCGGCCGTGCACGGCGCCTGCTCGACCGCGGCTCCACCCACTCCGAGCGGAATCCCGCCTTCTTCGAATTGGCCTATGCATCCTTGCTGGCGGGCGTTTTTGCGGTCTCCGTGGCGGGACACCACGCCCTGGAAACGCTGCTCGGCGTCGTTGTCGGCCGTTGATATGAGGAAGATTGCGCTGCATCTGGCGCTGGCAGCCATGCCGGTGTTCGCGGGCCTCGCTGAGGCTGCCGGTCTCTCCGAGGCGGATGCCGTTCAGCAGGGCCTGGCCCAGCCGCGGGTGAGCACATTGCTCGAGTCGCGCCGAGCTGCCGCCGAAGGCGTGGCGTCGTCGATCGGGAAATGGGAGAACCCGGAGATCGAGTACAGCGCGGAGTCACTCGACCTGCCAGGGGGCGACAGCCGCGACGAGTTCCTGTGGCTGCGGCAGCGATTCAACGTGGCCGGCGCCAGGGGGCTCGAACGCCGCGCGGCGCGGCTGAATCTCCAGGGGCAGTTTGCCCGCATCGAGCTCGAGCGCCGCGAGCTCATCCGCGAGATTCGCGGCCTGTACTACGACGTGCTGGCGGCCCGGCGGCGACTCGCTGCTGAGAGCGCCTGGCGCGACCGCCTCGGCGAGCTGGTCGCTGCGGTGGATGCGCGAAGGCAGGCGGGTGACGCGGCTCGCTACGACGCTTTGCGCCTGCGGCAGGAGCTCTCGCTGGTGCGGGCGACGGTGCTGGAGGCTCGGGCGGCGTACGAGTCTGCCAGGGAAGCGCTTTTCGCGTTGATCGGCATCGAACCTGCCGAGCTGACCGGCGGACTGCTGCCGCCGGAAGCGTCGGCGTCCGTGGTGCGGTCGCTCGACGATCATCCTACTTTGCGGGCGCTCCAGTCGGAGGCCAGCAGTGCCGAGACACGTGCCAAAGCGGCACGGCGCAACGCTTGGCCGGATGTGACCCTGGGGATTGGCCGGCGCAACTTCGAGGAAGGCGATATCGATGCCGAGGGTGGATTGATCGCCATCGGCGTGGAGGTGCCCCTGTTCGATCGTAGCCAGGGGGATTTTCGGGCGGCGGACAACGAGGCGCGCGCGGTCAGGGCCGAGGCCTCGCTGGTGCGCTCCCGCCTGCAAGCCCAGGTGGGCGAGGCGTTGCGGCTGCTGGAGGTGAGGCGAGCCGCGGCCCTCGACCTGAAGCAGGAGGCGGCCCGTGACGGCGGCTCTCTGGCGGACATCGCGGAGGCTGCCTATGCCGCTGACGAGATCGACGTCATGGCGCTGATCGACGCCCACCGCACCGAGCTCGCAATCGAGCGTGAAGCGACAGCGCTCGCCCGTGCTGCCCGCGCAGCCTACATCCAACTGCAATACCTGAGCGGAGAATTATGAAAGCCATTGCGAGACTGATTTGCCTGCTCGGCGTCCTGTCGGTGGCCGCGTGCGGCGGTGCGGCGGACTACCATGCGCACCAGGAGGGTTCGGGCACCCATTCCCACGATGGTGGCGACGTGCACGCCCACGAGGGCGAAGACGCGCACGCACAAGGCAGCGGTCATGCGCATGACGCGCCCGAGACCGAAGCTTTTTATGGCGACGAGGCCGGAGCTGCTGACGCCACCCAGAGCGCGGAGCCTGCGGAAACTCATTCCCACGGCGATGGCGAGCCGCATACGCATGAGCATTGAACGGGCCGCGCTGCTCGTCTGTCTGCCGCTCCTGCTCGGCGCCTGTGGCGGCTCCGAGCCCGGAGGGCACGGCCACCCGCACGGCGAAGTGGGCGCGGTTGAGCCGGGCCACGCGCACGGCGCCGAGGGCCCCACGTTCGTCTACACGCACTATTCGCCGGCCACGGAGCTGTTCGTCGAGTTCCCGCCGCTGGTCGCCGGACAGGCGTCCACCTTTGCCGCGCACGTGACGCGGCTCGAGGACTACGCCCCCCTCACGTCCGGCACGCTGAACGTCCTGCTCTCGGATGCCGGCCGGGTGGTGGCGCGGTTCCGGGTGCAGTCGCCGGCACGGCCGGGCATCTTCACGCCGGCGGTGACGCCCCGGGCCCCGGGGCAGTATCGGCTCGCCATCGAGGTCGCCGACGGCGGCCTGCAGGCGCGCCACGAGTTGGGCCCGGTAACCGTATTCGCGGACCCGGCGGATGTGACGGTCGATCAGGCAGAGCCCGAAGGCGCCATCAGCTATCTGAAGGAGCAGCAGTGGACCAATCCCTTCGCCACGGTGGTCGCGGAGCAGCGCCCGATCCGACGCTCGGTCCCAGGGTTCGCCACCGTCCTTCCGCCGGCCGATGCGGGAGCAGAGATTCGCGCGCCGGCGGAAGGCTACGTGGCTCCGGGGAGTCTCGTGCGCACGGGCGATGCCGTTGAGGTGGGCGATACGCTGGGCGTCCTCGTCCCACGCCTCGGTGAAGGCGCGGACGTGGGCGAGCTCACCGTCGCTCTGGAGCGCGCCCGCTCGCGTCAGATGCTGGCGGAACGGGACGTCGATCGCCTCAGCGGATTGCTGCAGAAAGGCGCGATTCCGGAACGTCGGCTCGAAGAAGCGCGTCAGGCCCTCGAGGTGGCGAACGCCGAACTGAGAGCGGCTCGTGCTCGATCGCAGCAGTACCAGCAGAGTGGCGAGGACGCGGGGATCCCTGTTCGCGCGCCGGTGAACGGGGTCGTGGTCGGCTCGAGTGCCCGCCCGGGCGCCTACGTCCGCCAGGGCGAGCGCCTGTTCCTGCTTGCGGCGCCGGACCGCCGCTGGCTGGAAGTTCAGGTGCCCGAGCGGTTCGCGAGCGCGCTGGACGAGGCCACCGGCGCCTGGTTCGATGTGGAAGGCGCGCAACCCGTGACCCTGGATGCGGCGAGCAATGCCCGGGTCGTACAGACCGGCATGGCCATCGATCCGGTGACCCGCACGGCCAGTGTCACGGTGGAGTATCCCACCCGGTCTGGTCCCGAGCCTATTGGTGCACGGTTTGCGGCTCACGTCTTCACGGAACCGCCGACCGAACGCCTGGCGGTGCCGCGCTCGGCAGTCATCGACGATGGCGGGCGCAGCGTGGTCTACGTGCAGACCGGCGGCGAGACCTTCGCCCGCCGCCCGGTGGAGCTGGGCGTCGTCGATGGGGCCTGGGTGCAGGTGAATCGTGGTATAGAGCCCGGGGAGCGGGTGGTCTCCGAAGGCGCCTATCTGGTGAAACTCGCGGCGGCCGGGGGCGAAGAGATCGGCCATGGCCACGCGCACTGACGTCACATGATCGACCGCGTCATTCAATGGTCCCTGGCCAACCGCCTGCTGGTGCTGGCGGGCGCGGGCCTGCTGCTGGCCTGGGGTACGTGGACGGCCCTCGATACGCCCGTGGACGTGTTTCCGGACCTCACCGCACCCTCGGTCACGGTCGTCGCGGAAGCGCACGGCATGCCGCCGGAAGATGTCGAGCGGCTGGTGACGTTTCCCATCGAAAGCGCGCTGAACGGCGCCAGCGGTGTGCGGCGCGTGCGCTCGAACACCGGGGTGGGGATCAGCGTCGTCACCGTCGAGTTCGACTGGGGTACCGGCGTCTACCAGGCGCGGCAGGTGGTTGCCGAGCGGCTTCAGGCGGCAAGTGCCTCGTTGCCATCGGACTTGCCGCCGCCGATCCTCGCGCCGGTGACGTCCATCATGGGCGAGATTCTGTTTCTCGCCCTCACCTCGGACGTGCACAGCGAGATGGAGCTGAAGGCCACCGCGGACTGGGTGGTGCGCCGGCGCCTGCTGGCCGTTCCGGGGGTCGCAGAGGTCATCCCCACGGGCGGCGAGACCCGTCAGTATCAGGTGGTCGCTGATCCGGAACGCCTCACCGCATACGGCATCACGCTCTCACAACTCCGGGACGCGGTGGCGGGAGCCAGCGCCAACGCGTCCGCCGGGTTCGTGACCGAGAACGGCCAGGAGTTTCTGCTGCGCGGGGTGGGGCGCGCGGAAACCATGGCTGACATAGAGCAGGCGGTGGTCGTCACCCGTGAGGGACTGCCGATTCTGGTGCGCGACGTGGCCAAGGTGCAGGTGGGGCCTGCGCTGCGGCGCGGCACAGGCGCCTACCAGGGGGCGCCTGCCGTGGTGCTGGGAGTGCAGAAGCAGCCGGGGGTGAACACCCTGGCGCTTACCGACCGATTGGACGCCGTGCTCGAGGACCTCCAGGCCTCGCTGCCCGACGGCATGCGAATCGCCACGGACGCCTTCCGCCAGGCGAGCTTCATCGAGGTGGCCATCGACAATCTGGCCGTGGCGCTGAGGGATGGAGCGATTCTGGTCGTCGGCATCATGTTCATCTTCCTGCTGAGTGCGCGCGCCACCGGTATCGCGCTCTTGGCCATCCCCCTTTCGCTGCTCGTGGCCGTGCTGTTCATCCGCTGGATCGGCGGCAGCCTCAACACGATGACTCTCGGCGGCATGGCCATCGCCCTCGGTGCCCTGGTGGACGACGCCATCATCGTGGTGGAAAACATCGTCCGACGTCTGCGGGAGAACGCCGTATTGGCAGCCGGTGACCGCCGGTCTGCGGTTGGGGTGATTTTCGACGCCACCCGCGAGATCGAGGGGTCCATCGTCTTTGCGACGTTGATCATCATTCTGGTGTTCCTGCCGCTGTTCTTCCTGACCGGTGTCGAAGGCCGTCTGCTCGAGCCCCTCGGCTTCGCGTACGTGGTGTCACTCGCCGCTTCGCTGTTGGTGGCGCTGACGGTCACGCCGGTGCTCTGCCTGTTGGCCCTGCCGGGGAGCAAGACGGCGACCGCTGATCACGACTCGAAGTTGATCGCCGGGCTGAAGCGGTTCTATCGTCCGGCGCTCGAGGCGGCACTGGCGCACTGGCGCCTCATGGCGGGCGGCTCGCTCGTCCTGCTGATCCTGGCGGGGGCGGGCCTCGCGCTGGCGGGTCGGGGGTTTCTGCCGGAATTCAACGAAGGCAGCCTCACGGTGAGCGCCGTGACCTTGCCCGGCACGTCGCTCGAGACCTCCGACGACATCGGCGCGCAGGTCGAGCGCATTCTGCTCGATCAGCCGGAGGTGGTGTCGACGGCACGTCGCACCGGCCGGGCCGAGCTCGACCCCCATGCCCAGCAGGTGTTCGCCAGCGAGATCGACGTGACGCTCGAGATGGAGGAGCGCAGCAAGGAGGCGCTGCTTGCGGCGCTGCGTCAGCAGTTCGCCTCGATCCCGGGCACCAACGTCATCATCGGTCAGCCGATTTCCCACCGTATCGATCACATGCTCTCTGGCACCCGGGCCAACATCGCCATCAAGATCTTCGGCGAAGACCTGTTCGAGCTGCGGCGGCTGGGTGGCGAGATAGAAGATCTCGTCGGCGAGGTTCCCGGTGCGGTCGACGTGGCCATGGATCAGCAGGACGAGATCCCTTTCATCTCCTTGCGCTTCGACCGGCCGGCCCTGGCGAGCTACGGCATGACCGTGCAGCAGGCTGCGGAGGCCCTGGAGACCGTGTTCGGAGGGACCGCGGTAGGGCGGATCCTGGAAGGTCAGGCGAGCTTCGATCTGGTGGTGCGTTTCCCGACCCAGGCCCGTGACAACCTGGAGGCTGTGCGCGAGACCATGATCACCGGCCCTTCCGGGGCGGTCATACCGTTGGCAGCTCTGGCCGACATCCATCGGGAGCGGGGGCCCAACACGATCACCCGCGAGAACGTGCAGCGCAAGTTGGTGGTGATGGCCAACGTGGCGGAGCGGGACCTGGTCAGCGTGGTCGAGGACATCCGGCGATCGATTGCCGGCAACCTGACCCTGCCTCAGGGTTACTACATCGAGTACGGCGGCCAGTTCGAGAGTGCCGAGTCGGCAACCGAGCGTCTGGTGCTGCTGGGGGCCGTGGTCATCGGCGGCATCTTCTTTCTCCTGGTGACTGCCTTCGGCTCGGCGCGGGACGCGACACTGGTGATGCTGAACCTGCCGCTCGCGCTGATCGGTGGTGTCGCCGGCGTCTGGGCCACGGGCGGAACCGTCACCATCGCCTCCATGATCGGCTTCATCACCCTGTTCGGCATCGCCACGCGAAACGGCGTCATCCTGGTGGATCACGTGCGCCGCTTGTCCCGCGACGAGGGAATGCCGTTCGAGGCCGCCGTGCGCCGGGGCGCCGAGGAGCGCCTGGTGCCGATTCTCATGACGGCGCTCGCCACGGCGCTTGCCCTCGTCCCCCTCGCCATGGCTTCAGGCCAGCCGGGCAGCGAGATTCAGTCGCCCATGGCGGTGGTGATCCTCTGGGGCCTTTTGAGCTCCACGCTGCTCAACATGCTCGTCGTTCCCGCCATGCTGCTTCGGTTCGGCGCCGAGCAGCAAGACCCGCGCTCCGAGTCCGTGGAACAGCCGGCCTAACGCCGGTTGCCGAGCGCAAGCCGCTCGCCCGCCAACACCACGAGCAGAGAGAGCGCCGCGGTGGCGAGGAGTGGGGGCTGCAGGTAGGTCAGCGTGTCGAGCTCACTTCGCTCGGCCAGCGCACGGGTCACGCCGGCCACGGCGGGAAAATTGTGGAAGACGATCGTCGCCAGAAGATCGCGGGTGAGGAAGAAGAACAGGCTCGTGCCCAGGCCGACGACCGTTAGAAAGGCCACCATGGTCGGCGTGTTGAAGGGCGGACTGTGGGCGAAGTGGTACGCCCCGAACGCGACGCTCGCCGCGATCGCGGCCCCGATTGAGGACCATTTGCCAAGACGCGGGCAGAGTGAAGATTCCGTAGCAATCCCCACCAGACCCCAGCAGACGATTACTTCTGCCGCGGATACGACGAACACCTGAGCGAAGGCGTTGATGAGCACGACCTCGTTGCCGAGACCTTCCCCGGCGGCTGCATGGTATCCGAGGCCCAGGAGGATGGCGGCGATCAGGGTGAATGAGCGATAGTTGAGCGGCCGGAAGCGGGCCAGTGCGGGTTCGGCCCCGGCCCGGCGAAAGAGCAGCCCGAGCAGTACGAGGGCGACGATCTGGCCGATGGCGATGTTGGCGATCCCGGTGTAGAGCAGCCGGTCGGAGACGGCCTCCGGACGAAATAGCGTCTGGGGCCGGCCCTCCAGCAGCCACGTGGCGAATGTCCAGATGAGGAAGCCGGCAAGCGCGATGTAGAGGGGTTCATGGCCGGGTCGTCGGTTCGACGGAAGCGCTCGAGGGAGTCTGAACATTCGAAGCAGTCTGGAAGCGTGAGCTGGCGAACGGACTAGCGTCGCGAATCCGCAGGCGTTCAGTCTCGAGGATAACGGCGCCCGGTGATCATCGGGCGCACCAGATCGATTTTTCCCACATGCTGAACGAGGAACACCGCCGCCACGTGCAGTATCGCGGCGATCCAGAGCGTGTGGGCCGCAACCTCGTGGATCTCCTGCAACAGGTCGTTGCCGAACAACGCATCGATCTCCTCGTGCATCCAGCCCGTGACGGCGAGTACCGCCACGAGCAGGAACACCAGGTAGATCATCAGGGCGCCGAGCGGATTGTGGCCTGAGTCGAGGGGGATGGCCCTCGACGACATCGCCGCCATGTGTTCCCGGAACCGCTCGGCCGTGGGCTTGAAGCTGGCGAAACGGGCATACCCTCGACCGACGAAGCCCCAGACGATGCGAACTGCTACCGCGGCGGCGGCGGCGTAGCCGATCCAGTTGTGAACGTCACTGCCCGGCTCGGTCACCCAGTAGTTCACGAGGACCGTGGCTGCCAGCGTCCAGTGCAGGATCCGTACGAGCGGATCCCAGATGAGTATGGGCTCCGGCTCGCTCGGCTCACCCTTCTTCACGTTTCACGACGCTGCCGTCGACCGGGTTGAAGTAGATCTCCACCTTGGTCTGCTCGGGGTCGAAGCCGTAGATCTCGTAGCAGTTGCCGTCGGTGATCTTGAACTCGTTGATCTGGTAACCCTGGTCGCGCAGATTCTGCTGGAACGCGTCGGCATCCTGCCAGGCCGAGCGTGGCTCCGTCGTGCACTGAGGGGAGCCTTCTCCGGCGCAACCAGCCAGGGCACCGAGTCCGAGAGACAGGAGCAGCAGACGATGCAGATTCATGTGACTCTCCGAATTGGCTTTCAACAACTCGATGTTACCGCCGTTGGACCTTCTCTTGTAATTGCGAAAACCCGGCCTGAAGATTCCGGCCGAGGGTTTAAGCTCGGAGTGGAGCCAAGCCAGGCCCCCACCGGAGAAACGCAATGATCGAACTCGCCAAGCAGGCTCTCGACGTTGGCCTGTTCACCAACGACCTCGAGGGGATGCTCGACTTCTGGCAAAGGGAGGTCGGGCTCGAGTTCCGGGAGCTGCTTCCCCTCGGCGGCGGGTTGAGGCAACACCGGCACGCCATCGGCGAGTCGGTGCTGAAGATCAACCACAGCCGCGAGCCGCTGCCGGACGCGCCCGCGGGCGGAATCCGGCGCCTGATCATTGCCCGGCCTGGTGTCGAGCCGATGGATCTGGCGGATCCGGACGGCAACCGCGTACGCCTCGAGCCTCCAGGTGTCGTGGAACAGCTTCGGGTCGAACTCACCGTCAGCGACCTGGCTGCGCATCAGGGCTTCTACGGCGACGTGCTCGGCTTCCCTGCCATCGATGACACCACGTTCCGCTGCGGGATGTCGCAGATCCACCTGACGGAAGGTGAGGCGGTACGGGATCCGGAGCAGCGGGCGCCGGGCTACCGGTACATGACCATTCAGGTCTTCGATGTGCGGGCCTGCCATCGGGAGATTCTGCGCAAGGGCGGGCGCGAGGGGCGGCCTCCGGTTAAGCTCGGTGACGTGGCGCACATCTCGTTCGTCCGCGACCCGGACGGCAACTGGCTCGAAGTGTCGCAGCGGAAGTCCATCACCGGCTCATTGGACTAGCGGTCCCGTATCGCCGACAGGTCACCATGAAGACTGGCGTCGGATTGCAGGTGCTCTTACTCTGGTTCGCGTCCGCCTCGGGTACGGCTGCGACGATGGCGACGATAGCGCTCCCGGAACCCCGCCTGCAGAGTGACACCTCCATCGAGCAGGCGCTTCTGCAGCGCCGCTCGGTTCGCGAGCTGCGCGAGGAGCCCCTCACGCTTGCCGAGCTCGGGCAGCTCCTCTGGGCCGCTCAGGGAATTACATCGCCCCGAGGCTTCCGCACCGCCCCGTCCGCCGGCGCGCTCTACCCACTCGAGATCCACGTGCTGGTCGGCGCCGTGGAGGGGCTGAAACCGGGCATCTACCGCTACCTGCCGGATTCCCACGCGTTGCAGCACAGGCGGGACGGCGAGCATCGTGACGCCCTCGCCGAGGCGGCCCTCCAGCAGGCGTGCGTGCGGACCAACGCCGTGGTGCTTGCCTTCTCCGCCGTCGCCTCGCGCACCACCGCGAAGTATGGCGGGCGCGGCGAGCGCTACGTGCTCATGGAGGTGGGCCACGCCGCCCAGAACGTGTTCCTTCAGGTTCAATCGCTCGGTCTCGCCGCGGTCGTCGTCGGTGCGTTTGATGACGATGCGGTGGACGAGGTGCTGGATCTGCCGAGCGGCGAACGGGCGCTCTACCTCATGCCGGTCGGCCGTCGGGGCTGATTACCCAGCAGGGTTCCAGCGCCGTCTCACGGTCATCATCAAGCCGAACCCCAGCGCAACCAGGGTGAATCCTGCCGGTTCCGGTACCTCTGTGGCGATCGAGCGTGTGACGACGGTGCCCGCGCACATGGTGCACGACTCCGAGACGCCGAAGACGGGATCGACGAACCCGCTGATGGAAAGGCCGCTTGCGCCTTCCAAGACGGACACGGAAGTCCAAAGATGCACCAGGTACTCGACGCCGATCTGCACGTTGAAGGTGGCGGTGGCGTCGACGATCTGTCCGGCACTGGTCACAGGATCATCCGTGATCACTGATTCGAAGCCCAGCGAATCCCCGAACACCCGCTCGAAACCGTAGATTCCTTCCAAGCCGATGTCGTCCGGACCTGCAATCGGGTTGCGTTCGTAAACGCCGACGTGCGCTTGAACGCCCGCCTGGTAAGGCGTCGCGGCGGAGGAAACCGAATAGGAAAGGACGTAGCTGATGTCGACCGGTATCGCTGTCCCGGGAGATAACTCGGGGTCCGTGAAAATGAGTGACTGGAACTCACCGGCAATCGCCAACAGAGGGTGATGGGCGCCCGGCGCTTCTTGACCATCGAGGCTGATGGTGGCCGAGGCTGCGTCGTTGCCGGCACTCGCTTGCAGCGTAGCGGTGCCGCTGTTGCTTGCAGACAACGTCTGGACCGATTCCACCACGTTGACAGAGGATTCCACGACCATCTGATCGCTTCGCTGAAACGCGTTGTCGACGAACGAGGCACGGCTGGTCTCCGCCCTTGTGGACACGGCTGTCTCACCCTCGCCCACCGCACGGGCTTCTCCCTCGAGTAGCAGAAAGATCGGCTCCGCGAATGCAGTGGGAGAAAGAAGGATCAGACAGAACAGGCACGAGGCCATGGCCTCGAATGGAATATTGCTCATGCGCATCGATCGTCCCCCCTCAGTGACGCTTCTCGTTCACGGCACCCTGAGTATCGGGGCGGTGAACGGCACCTGCCATACCCCAATTGGGGCAGCCCAAGATAAGGAGCTTTCTTTGCACTTAACATATGGATCAACCGGGGCGCAAGGGTTACGTCAATGGGCTGATCCCTCGGGGTGCGCACGTGATCGATCTGCACAACACCTGGTCCGCGTGAACGGTCAGGCGGAGTTGATTCATCGGGTGAGTGTGCTCAAGGCCTGATTGAGTTGATCTTCCTGCAAAAGCGCATCGCGGCTCACAGCTAAGGTGCAGCTAGAAAGGCGTTGACCTCCTCGAGCCAGCGCGCGTAGGCGGGATCGTCTGCGGGCAGCAGATGGTTGCCCGTGTCCAGGCCCACGAACCGGGCGCCGGGGATGCCGGCGGCGAGCTCGCGGCCGCGGTTGAACGGCTGCAGGATGTCGCGGCGCGCGTGCATCACGAGCGTGGGTGCTCGAACGTCGGCGAGTCGGTGGCGGACGTCTACGTCGCCGCAGGCGCGGATCAGGCGCGCGGCATTCTCCGGCGATGAGGTCAGGCGCTGCAGCTCGTTGAACCAGTCGTGATTCTCCTGGGGCGCATCGGGCATGAACATGGAGGTGAACATCTGCCGGAAGGTGGCGTGGTCTTGCCCCCAGCCAATGCGCACCAGCAGCATCATCGCCTCCGCCTGGCGCGTGAGCTGCTGCGAGTCCATATGGTTCCAGCCGCGCGCATAACCCCCGTACAGAATCAGCCGCGATACGCGTTCCGGGTGGCGGGCCGCGTACTCCACGGCAACCGCGCAGCCCTGGGACAGGGCCAGCAGGTCGAAGCGCTCGATCCCGCACGCGTCCACCACCGCTTCCAGGTCGCTCACGAGGGCGTCGAAGGAGTAATCGTCCACGTCCCAGTCGGACAGGCCGTTGCCGCGCGCGTCGTAGCGCACCAATCGATGCCGCTCGGCGAGGTCGCGAAAGACGTGTCGCCAGACCGGGCTTTCCCAGTCGTACTCCAGGTGATTCATCCAGTTGGCGGCCTTGACGAGCGGCGGGCCTGAGCCGGTGCTGGCATAGGCGATGCGCGTGCCGTCCGGGGCACGGCAGAAGCGTATCTCCTGGTGGATGGGGGGCGCCGCTTCCACCGGCGCAGGCGACGCGCCGGCTGCCGCCGCGACGCCGGGGCGGGTGTGCGCCGCGCGCAGCAGCATGGCTGCATCCACCCCGGGTTGATCCTTCAGCGTCGCGAGGCTCACGTTTGCCTGACGCTCGGCGTCCTTGCGCCGCCCGGCAGCGGCCAGGCCGGCGATGAGGCGGCGGTGGACCTCGGGATCGAACGGCTCCAGCGTCACCAGCTCCTGCAGCCAGGGCACCGCCGCGGCCGGGTCGTCGGCCAGTTGCTCGAGCAGCGCCTCGAGCACGGTCCTATGCAGCTCGTGTGCCTGCTGGCGCTGGCTGGTCAGGAAATAGTGGAAGTCGAGGTCTTCGGCCAGATCCAGGCCCACCAGGCAGCCGCGCGCCAGCTCTCGCGCCAGCGTCTGTAGCGTTTCCACGTCCAGCTCTTCGGCATCCGGAGCGAGTGCCGACTGGATCTCCAGCAGGTCGACTTCGGCGCCCAGGGTACGAAACGATACGCGTTCACGATCGGCGGCGATGCGCTCGGCGTCGGGATCGTTGACCAGGCGGCGAAGCTTGCTGAGCGACCAGCGCAACGACCCGCGAGGGTCGTCGGGCAGGCTCCAGAACAGCTCGCAGAGCTGCTCACGGCGATGTTCGCCGGGGTTGAGGGTGAGGTAGGCGAGCAGTGCTCGGGTCTTCCGCGAGGGCGGCAGCTCCACGCGGGCGCCGTCGCGCAGGACGTTGAGCTCCCCGAGCAACTGGATTCTGAGATTGGCCATCAGACGGGTTCTGGTCCCATGTCTCGGAAGGGTTCTACACCAGATTCGCGGCTCGGTCGACCGCCAGCGCGCCGACCGCGACGCGCACGATGACCCCGCATTCAGGATCACCGTGCGCCGCGGACGCAGGCTACGCGACCATGTGGCCGAGCCGGGACTGGATGATCGCCTCGGCCTCGCTGACGATGCGGTCGATCAGCTCCTTTACCGTGGGAATGTCGTTGATCAGGCCCTGAACCATGCCCGCGGACCATATGCCCCCGTCGGTGTCGCCGTCGGCCATCGCCTTGCGGCCCCGTGCGCCGGCGACCAGGTGCTGAATGTCCTCGAAGGTGGCCCCGCCCTTGCGCTCGATGGTCACCACCTCGTCGCTCACCGCGTTCTTCATGACGCGCGCGGTGTTGTGGAGGGTGCGGAAGATGAGGTTCGTCTGCCGCTCGTCGTTCTCCACCATCTGCCGCTTGAAGCTTTCGTGGATGGGGGCTTCCTGGGTGACGCAGAAGCGTGTGCCCATGTTGATGCCGTCGGCGCCGAGCGCCAGCGCCGCGACCAGGCCGCGGCCATCGGCGAATCCGCCCGAGGCCAGCATCGGCACCTTGACCTTGTTCGCGGCCGCCGGAATCAGGATCAGGCCGGGAATGTCGTCCTCGCCCGGGTGGCCGGCGCATTCGAAACCGTCGATGGAGATGGCGTCTACCCCCATGCGTTCGGCGGAGAGCGCGTGCCGAACCGCCGTGCACTTGTGGATGACCTTGATGCCGTGCTTCTTGAATTCGTCCACGTGCTCCTGGGGCTTGTAGCCGGCGGTTTCGACGATCTTCACACCACCCTGGATGATCGCATCCCGGTATTCCGCATACGGCGGCGGATTGATGGTCGGCAGGATGGTGAGGTTCACGCCGAAGGGCTTGTCGGTCATCTCCCGGGTACGGGCGATCTCCTTGGCCAGGTCTTCCGGCGTGGGCTGGGTCAGCGCGGTCAGGAAGCCGAGGCCGCCCGCGTTGGCCACCGGGGCCACCATCTCCGCGTAGCCGACCCACTGCATGCCACCCTGGACGATGGGGTGCTCTATGCCGAAGGTCTCCGTGAATCGTGTTCTGATCGCCACGATAGTGCTCCTTTTTGGTTGGTTGAAACGAATTCGGGTGTTGCGCTACCTACCGGGCGCGAATCGG
>JAWLCV010000005.1:0-71403 GCA_041686955.1 Pseudomonadales bacterium | reverse complement strand
TGGCGCCATTGGTGAGCCGACGGCGAGTGCACGGTATTGACGGTAATGGTAAACCGCTCCGGCCGCGGAAGACCATTCATGGCGACGGGCGGCGGTTACTGGAGCTGCCCGAGCTCCACCACGACCCTGGCCAGCTCCTCCACGTCCTCTTTCCGGGTGCGCCAGTTGGAGAAGGCGGGCCGGAACACGACCCGCGATCCGAGCCTCGACGTTCCCACCAGGAATCGGCCGTCGTCGAGCAGCGCCGCACCGAGACGCTCGTTCAGAGCATCGAGCGCCGTGTCCGTCGAGCCGCCCGGGTTGTACCGAAACGCGACGATGTTGAGCCGCGGATCGTTCATCAGCTCCAGTTCCGGAGTCTGCCTGACCACGTCCGCGAAGTGGGCCGCGATGTCGAGACAGTGCTCGACGATCTGGCGGTGGCCCTGGCGGCCGTAAGCGCGGAGCGTTGCCCACACGGCGAAGCTGCGCGCGCGGCGCGAGCTCTCCGGACCGATGGCGCCGAAGGTCGGCCGAGCGTCGTCCTCCGCGGGGAGGTAGTCGGCCGAGTAGCGGAAGGCTCTGGCCATCAGCCCGTGGTCGCGCACGAAGGCGTAGCCCGAGTCGTAGGGCACGTTCAGCCACTTGTGTCCGTCGACCGTTACGGAGTCGGCATTCTCCACGCCGTCCACGAAGTGTGCCGTGCGAGGGGACAGCCGGGCGAACAGGCCGAACGCGCCGTCGACGTGAACCCAGCACCGGTAGCGGCGCGCCAGCTCGATCATCTCGGGCACCGGATCGAATTCCCCGGCGTTCACCTCGCCCGCGTTCACCACCACCAGCGCCGGCTGTCCCTTCAGCGAATCCAGCCCGCGCTCCAGCCCGGCCAGATCGAGCCGGCCGCGCTCGTCCCGGGAAAATCGGCGGATGTTTCCCCGGCCCACCCCGAGCAGGGCAAGCACCTTCAAGGTGCTGGCATGCACGAACCCGGACGTGAGCACCGGCATGACCGGCAGGCCGGCGAGCCCGGATTCGGAAACGTCGACGCCCAGTTCCTCTCCCCACCACTGGCGCGCGGAGGCGAGGCCGACGAAATTGGCCATGGTGGCCCCGGTGACCATGATGCCCGACCACGAAGCCGGCAGGCCGAGCAGCTCCTTCAGCCAGTCCAGCCCCTGGCGCTCCATCTCCACGCCTACCGGTGACGATACCCACGTGTAGGTGATGGCGTCGAAGGCCGTGGCCAGCAGGTCGGCGCCCAGGGCCGCCGGGGTGCTGCCGCCGAGCACGAAGTGAAAACAGCGCGGGCCCTGGGTGTTGGCGCCGGCCACTTCGTTTAGCCGCATGAGCTCCTCGATCGCGGCCGCTGCGCCGCACCCGGTCTCAGGCAGCGGCTGGCGGAACCCGGCCAGTGCCGCGTGGGCCCCCGGGGGCAGGGCGATGCGCTCGTCGGTCGTGCCGATCACCTCCGCCAGCGCGTTCTGAAGTAGACCGATGAGATCGTCCAGCTCCCCCCGGAAATTCAACTCTGTCGAAGCCACGTTCCCTCCAGACCCGTTTCTACCGGCAGGCCGGCGGCCCGCCACTCCGGAAACCCATCCTCGAGCCGGCGCGCCGTGAACCCGCGTTCGCGGAGCGCGGCGACTGCCTCGAACGAGAGCACGCAGTAGGCGCCGCGGCAGTAGGCGACGATTTCCTGGCGAGGATCGAGCTCATCGAGGCGCTGCGCCAGCGCCTCCAGAGTGAGGTTCAGTGCTCCGGGCACGTGGCCGGCGGCGAACTCGTCGGCCGGGCGGACGTCCAGCACGGTCACCTGCCCATCTTTCAGGCGTTCGAGCAGGGCCTCGCGCGTAACCGGCTCCAGGCCGTCGCGGCCGTCGAAATATCTGCGGACGATGCGGTCGACCTCCGCCACGTTGCGCTCTGCCACCTGTCGCAGCGCGGCGAGCAGTGTCAGGACGGTCTCGTCCGAAAGCCGATAGATCACGTATCTGCCATCGCGCCGCGACGTCACCAGGCCGGCTCGCCTGAGCTGGTGCAGGTGCTGGGAAGCGTTGGCAATCGACAGGTCCGACCGATGGGCGAGCGCTTCCACCGTACGCTCCCCCTGGGCGAGATGCTCGAGCAACTCCAGGCGGTGCGGGTGTCCCAGTGCCCGGGCGACGCCGGCGAACTCGGCGTAGATGGCGCGTTTCGGTCCGTTTGACACGGATGGCTCCTGGATCTAGCGTATTCAAACGATCAATTGAATGATATGGATCGGATGCCGGAGCGGCAAGGAGCTAAGGCATGGGCGACGCGCTGGTCGCTGCCGAGCCACTGGTGAGGGGCGGCTTCTTTCTCGGCGTTCTGGGCTGCATGGTCGCCTGGGAACTGCTGGCGCCCCGCCGGCGGAGCGAACTTCCCCGGCTGCTGCGCTGGGGCGGCAACCTCGGCCTGGCAGCCCTCGACACGGTCCTCGTGCGGCTGGCGTTCCCTCTGGTGGCCGTCCCGTTCGCGTTCCTGGCGGAGCAGCGTGGCTGGGGATTGCTCAACGCCTGGGACGTGCCGGCATGGACGTCCATCGCCGTCGGCCTCGTTGCCCTCGACCTGGCCGTCTACCTGCAGCACGTCATGCTGCATGCGGTGCCGGTGCTCTGGCGGTTCCATCGCGTGCACCACGCGGACCTCGAGTTCGACGTCACCACGGGCCTGCGCTTTCATCCTCTGGAGATTCTTCTTTCCATGGGGTTCAAGCTCGCGGTGGTCGCCGCGCTGGGGCCACCGGCGGTCGCGGTCCTGGTGTTCGAGGTGCTGCTGAATGCCACGTCCATGTTCAACCACGGCAATGTACGTTTGCCGCCGAAGCTCGATCGCTGGCTGCGGTGGGTGGTGGTCACCCCGGACATGCACAGGGTTCACCATTCGATCCACCCCGTGGAGACCAACAGCAATTTCGGCTTCAACCTGCCCTGGTGGGACCGGCTGCTCGGCACCTACCGGGATCAGCCGCGCGACGGGCACGCGACCATGGCCGTGGGCACAGAGCAATTTCGCACGCGCCGCGATCTGCGCCTCGACCACATGCTGATTCAGCCGTTCAGGGGGAGGGGGAGCGGCCATACCATGGCAGCCCCGCAGGGTATGACCTGATCAGGAACCGCTGCGTTCTGGAGGTATCATGAATACGCTGTTCATCCTGAACGATCCGCCCTACGGCAACGAGCGTTGTTACAACGCACTGCGCCTCGCCCACGCGTTGTCGAAGAATGATCCCGACGGGGAAGTCACGGTGTTTCTGATGGCGGATGCCGTTGGCGCGGCGCGTAAGGGTCAGAAGACACCCGATGGTTACTACAATCTCGAGCGCATGCTGCGGCGCGTGGTCCGCGGGAAGGGCACGGTGCTGCTCTGTGGCACTTGCATGGACGCCCGCGGCCTGACGGAGGGGGATCTGCTGGAGGATACCCGCCGCAGCACCATGGACGAGCTGGCGCAAGCAGCGATTGCAGCCGACAAGGTGCTGGTGTTCTGACTCGAGCGCGCCCACGGAGGTAACTCATGACCAAGGCTCTGGTGGACTGCATCCGGGGCGATATCACCCGGCAGCCCGATATGCGTGCCATCGTCAACGCCGCGAACGCGCAGTTGCGAATCGGCGGCGGCGTGGCGGGCGCCATTCACCGAGCTGCAGGGCCGGAGCTGGAGCGGGCGTGCGCGCCTCTGGCGCCCATTCGCCCGGGTGAGGCGGTGATCACCCCCGGATTCCGTTTGCCGAACGATTTCGTCATTCATTGCCTGGGCCCGGTGTACGGCGTCGACGAGCCGGCGGACGAGCTGCTCGCGAGCTGTTATGAACGGGCCCTGGATCTGGCCGAAGAGAATGGGATCGAGTCCGTGGCGTTCCCGGCGTTGTCGACGGGGGCATTCGGATATCCGCTGGAGTCCGCCGCGCAGGTGGCGTTGCGGACGGTCACGCGACGCGCTGCTACCTGCCGGAGCGTCGAGCGCATCCGTTTCGTGCTGTTCGACGAGCGCGCGCTCGAAGTTCACGAGCGCGTGCTTCGAGGCCTGGAAGGCTGACCGGAGGGAGCCGGCTTTAGTCTCCCCGGCTGCTGACCTCGTCGATCACGGCGCAGGCGACCCGCGGTCCGGCATTGCCGGCGGGCTGACTGACGTAGTCGTCCGCACCGGCATGGATGATGAAGGCACTGCCGTCCTCGTCGATGAGCCGATTGGGGCCGCTGTCCAGGTTAACGGAGCGATTGACCACGATCTGATCCAGGGTGCCCAGGTCGTCGGCGGTCTGATTCAGCATGTCGCCCGCGTGGTGGTCCGGGTCATTCATGTCGGAGTCGGTGTCCGGCATGCCGTGGCGCGCGCCCGCGGGACTGAAATGGCCGCCCGCGCTCTCGAAATCGGGGGGATCGCAGCGGCCCCGCTCGTGGAAGTGAACCGCGTGCACCCCGGGCTCCAGGCCCTCCACGTGAAAAGTCAGGACGACCCCGGACTGCTCGGCAGGCTCGATGGAGAGCGAGCCGATGCTGTTGCCCTCCCGCCCGATGATCGTCGTCTCCACCCGGGCCGGGCGCGTCGCGCGTACCTCGGTGCCGGTGAGATCCCGTGACGCGTCGAGCGCCGGCTCACGGCCCCGTTCCAGGCGCCGCTCCTCGAGCTCGCGTTGCGTGAAGTCGGGCTCGCCGCAGCCGACGCAGAGCGCCGCCGGCACCGCCCACATGAACCACCTCATGGTGCCTCGCAGGTTTTGTCCGGTCAGGGCGAGAGGCAAGTGCTATGCCAGCCGGGGCCCGCGCTACTCCTCCATCTCTTCACGTATCGTGCGGGCGGCAAGCCAGAAGCAGACGAAGGCCGGGATGGCGAGGAACTGGGAGCCGATCAGCGCCCAACGCACGCCCTCCGCGGAGCCGAGCCCGAACGGTCCTGCCAGAATGTCGCTCGCGAAGCCCACGGCGAGCGGCCCCAGACCCAGGCCGATGAGGTTGGCGATGAACAGGAAGATGGAGGCGGCCGTGGCACGCATGTGCACCGGCGCCACGTTCTGGACTGTCGCATACACCGGTCCCTGCCAGAGGGAGACCAGGACCGCGTTGACGGCCAGCAGAGGCAGAATGGGGAGGAACGTGGGCATCAGCAGGGCGATGGTGTACACCGGCACGGAGAGCAGGACCGCCACGCCCGGAATGACCATGTACGCGCGCAGGTCCCGGGCGCCGAAGCGGTCGGCGATGATGCCGCCGAGGAATACGCCGGCGCCCGCGGCCACGCCGAGAATGAGGCCCAGTGCCAGGCCGACGAAGCCGATGGGTCCGAGCCCGAACTGCGCGGCGAACTGCGCGATCTCGTCTCCGTGCACGCGCAGGAAGAACGATGCCCCGAACGGGGCATGGCCGTAGCCGACGAAGGCCACGATGGAGACCGCGACGGCCATGTACCAGAACGTGCGCTTTTTCGCGAGCAGCCTCATCACGTCCGCGAATGAAGACTGCGGCGGCTGCGCCGCATGGCGCGCCGCGTCAAGCGCCATGGTCGCCGCCCGCCGGACACGCGGCTCCACCAGGGTCGCGATGACGATGATCGCGAGCGCCAGTCCGGGCAGACCCACCAGCAGGAAGGCCATGCGCCAGCCGAAGGCGTCCGCGATGAGACCCCCGGCGACCACACCGATCAGCGCGCCCACCGGATTGCCCATGGAGTAGAACGCCATGGCCGAGGCGCGCTTCTCCTTCGGCGTGTAGTCGGCGATCAGCGAGTGGGCAGGCGGGGTGCAGCCGGCTTCCCCCACGCCCACGCCGATGCGCGCGAGAACGAGTTGCCAGAAGTTCTGCGCCAGCCCGCAGAGCGCGGTGAATCCGCTCCACGCCGCCAGCGAAAGGCCGATGATCCACGGGCGGTTGCGCCGCTCGGCCAGCCGCGCGATGGGAATGCCCAGGGTGCAGTAGAAGATCGCGAAGGCGGTGCCCGTCATCAGGCCCAGTTGCCAGTCCGCGATCAACAGATCCTGCTTGATCGGCTCGGCGAGGATGGTGACGATCTGCCGATCGATGAAGTTGAAAACATAGACGAAGAACAGCAGCCCGACCGCGTATCGCCGGTACTCGGGTGTGACCTGACGGACGTTCGATGGCAGAGCGGCAACGCCGGCGGTTGCCGGTGCAGTGGTATCCGCCATGGGTCTACATCCAGACCATGGTGAGCCACTCGCCCACCAGCGCGGGCTTTTCCTCCCCCTCGATCTCGATGGTGACGCTGTGGGTGATTTCCATGCGCCCGCCGGACTTGGGCTCCACACTCTTGACCACGAACCGGCCGCGAATGCGCTTGCCGCTGGGCACCGGCGCCATGAAGCGGATCCGGTTGTAGCCGTAGTTCACCCCCATCTTGGTGCCCGCGATGCCGGGCACGGCCTGATACGCCATCACCGGCATCATCGACAGGGTGAGCAGGCCGTGGGCGATGGTCCCCCCGAAGGGCGTCGCGGCGGCGGCCTCCGGGTCCACGTGGAGGAACATGTGGTCTTCGGTCACGTCCGCGAACCGGCTGATGCGGTCCTGATCCATCAGGAACCAGTCCGAGACGCCGATCTCCTTGCCGACGTGGCTCTGTACTTCCTCGAGCGACATGCTTCTCGTCGGACCCTTCATGATCACCTCCCTCCTCGTGATTCGTTGTCCTCTCCGCCCAGGCGGATCGTGCGCCCGAGAATATCAGGCCGCCGTCTGCAGCACACGTGAGCGGGCTGCCGGCCCTTCAGTTCGGGTCGCTCCCGTACTGCAGCACCCGCACCTTCTCCAGGGTCACCAGACCGCTGGTCATGATCCCCTCGAGCACCGGGAGAAAGCCGTTGATCTTCTCCTCGCTGTCGACGATCTCGATAACCAGCGGCAGGTCTTCCGAGAGCCTCAATATCTTGCTCGTATGCAGCCGGCTGCTGTGGCCGAATCCCATGGCGCCCCGCAGCACGGTCGCGCCCGCCAGGTGCATCTCGCGGGCCTTGAGGACGATGGATTCGTAGAGCGGGCGGCCGTCGTCCCGGTCGCTCTCGCCGATGAAGATGCGCAGCAGCACGGCGTCCGGTGGTATGGGCACGATCAGGATCCTCCGATTTCGTTGATGCGCATGGCGAGCGCGAATCCCAGCCACACGGCCGACAGCCACGTCACGACGGACGCCGCGATGTTGACGCCCGCCATGCCGATGGAGCCGGCCTGCATGAGGTACAGGGTCTCGAGACTGAAGATGGAAAACGTGGTGAAGCCGCCGCAGATGCCGGTCATGACGAACTGCCGTTGCCGCGGTCCGGCGAACGCGCGGCCGTCGGGCCCGGTCAACGTGGCGTAGAAGCCGATGGCGAAGGAGCCCGTGGCGTTGACCAGCAGGGTGCCCCAAGGGAATCCGGCACCCGTGAGCGAGAGCACGAGCGCGGAGACGGCCGCTCTCGCCACCCCGCCGATCATGGAACCGGCGGCGACGGCCAGGTACAGGGCAAGGTTGGTGCCGAGTCTGCTCATGACGCGCCGCTCGGCTAAACCGATCCCACATGAAAGCCGACGGCGACCGCGGCGAGGCACAGGAACAGCGACCCGGCCACGTTGCCCACGGCCCGCGGCCACTCGCCGTCGCGCAGCAGCGCGAGGGTCTGAAGACTGAAGGAAGAGACCGTCGTGTAGCTGCCGAGGAAGCCGGTGACCGCCCACTGCCAGTGGGCCTGCGCCAGCAGTTCCCGGGCCGCCAGCGCCGAGGCGATGCCGATCACGAACGCGCCGCTGAGGTTGACCGTCAGGGTTCCCCAGGGGAAGGTTTCGCCCACCGTGCGCCCCACGACTCCGGAGACGAAGTAACGGGTCGCTCCGCCGAGAGCGCTGCCGACGGCGATGTAGATCAGTCCTTGCAGCAGCTCCGGCATCAGGGCGACCGCGCCCGCCAGTCGTCGAAAAGCAGCCCGACGCAGCGCTTCAGCGTGCTCCGCGCCGCGCGATCGCTCTCCTCGGAGGTCGCCCGATCGTAATAACGGTCGAGGAGATCGCAGATGATCTGCGCCGCGTCGCG
The DNA here is from genome assembly GCA_041686955.1 of Pseudomonadales bacterium. Taxonomy (GTDB): domain Bacteria; phylum Pseudomonadota; class Gammaproteobacteria; order Pseudomonadales; family Azotimanducaceae; genus UBA7803. The sequence continues at coordinate 63,378 of JAWLCV010000005.1, read as the reverse complement.
CACGGGCAGTTTGGGAGACAGTCGTCCTGCCTTCTGCGCCGCGCCGAGCGCCCGCGTGAGCTGATCCGTGCGCCACTCGTTGATCCAGTGCGCCACCTGGCGCAGGGGCCCCTGGGTTCGTGCGCCGATGGTGAAGTCGCTGATGACCTCGTAGGAGATGTACTCGTGCACCCGGGCGTAGATGTCGATGAGGGCGAGCACAGCGTCCACCGGATCGGCGGGAAGGTCCTTCAGCGCCTCCTCGCCCTGGTTACGGAGCTCGGACATGTCCATGCGCGCGAGGGCGGCGAACACGCCCTCCTTGTTGTTGAAGTACGTGTAGACCGTCGCTACACCGACCCCCGCCCGGTCGGCGATGGCATCCATGGTGGTCTTGCTGTAACCGCGCTCGACGAACAGCGATCGCGCCGCAGTCAGCATGTCTTCGCGGCGTTGCAGCTTCTGACGAACTCTTAGCGACTGCATGGCTGCCGACTCCAAAAACGCAATCATATTTCTCTTTGGCGATAGAATTTTGATAAATCCTATTGTTTTATAGAAATTTGAAAAATACACTCGACCGGAAGCTGGGAAGGGGATAGCTGATGGGAGCACGCACCGGCGAAGAGTACCTCGCGGGCCTGCGGGACAGGCGCGTGGTCTGGGTGAACGGCGAGGAAGTGGCTGACGTCACCAGGCATCCGCCGTTCAAGGGATCGCTGGCGGGCATGGCCGGCTACTTCGACTGGCAGCACGTCCATCGGCAGGCGTGCCTCATCGAGACCGACGCGGGGGTCTGCAACGTCAGCCACCTGGTACCCCGGAGCCGGGAAGATCTGGCCAGGCGCCATGAGGGCCTGGAGCGGATGGCCCGGTACAGCGTCGGCATGCTCGGCCGCACACCGGACTACGTGAACGTGACTTTCGCCGGGTTCGCCGGCCAGCCGAGCCTGTGGCGGATCGCCGGCAACGAGCAGGGCCACGACAACCTGGTGGCGTTCCAGCGGGAGATCGCCGAGAAGGATCTGTCGCTGACTCACACCATCATTCATCCCATCGTCGACAAGCGGGTTCCGGACTACCAGGGCGTCAACCAGCAACTGGCGCTGCGCAAGGTGGACGAGACGGCGGACACCATCGTCGTGAACGGCGCCCGCATTCTGGCCACCCTGGGCCCCTTCGCCGATGAGCTCGCCGTCTATCCCGCCCATCCGGTGCCAGCGGACCAGCCCGAGATCGCCGTGGCGTTCTCCGTGCCGATGGACGCGCCCGGTCTCAAGTTGCTCTGCCGGGATCACTATGGGGTGGACCGCAACGTCTTCGACCTGCCGTTCTCCAGCCGTTTCGACGAGCAGGATGCGTTCGTGATCTTCGACCACGTGGAGATCCCGAAGTCGAGGGTTTTCTGCGACGCCAAGACCGAGGTTTTCAACACCGTGATGCGGCGGGGCTGGACCGGCAACATCATGCAGCAGACGGCCATCCGGGCCATGGTGAAGCTCGAGTTCGCCTACGAGCTGGCTTCGCGCATGGCCGATGTCACCGGTCAGAACCAGCGCAGCGAGGTCACGGGAATGCTGGGCGAGCTGTGGTCGTACGCCGAGCTGACGCGAAGCGTCATCAAGGCGGCGGAGGACGACGCCTTCGACTACGGCGACGGCACGTGGATCTGCGACGAGCGGGCGTTCATCGCGCTGCGCCCGAACATGCCGGCCTGGATGGTGCGGACGAACGACATCCTCAAGCAGATCGGTTCCCACAACCTGCTGGCCACACCGGCCGAGACCGATTTCTCGGATACGGTGCTCGAGCCTCTGCTGGCGCACTATCTCCGGGGTGCCGACGAGGTCGGTGCCCGGGAGCGGGCCCGGCTGTTCCGGACCGCGTGGGACATGGTGGGCAGTGCGCTCGGGGGGCGGGTGGAGTTGTACGAGCGCTTCTACCTGGCCTCGGCGCCGCGCAACTTCGGAATGGCGCACATGATGGCCCAGCTTTCGCGTTCCTGGACCGCGGTGCCCGAGTTCTGGCAGGCCACCGACGAGATCACCGCGAAATATTCACTGGGGACACGGGGAGCATGACATGGCGGGAGTAACGGAGCTGGGCTACGTGCGGTTCGGGGTCGCGGATCTGGCCAGGTGGAGGGAGTTCGCCACCGAAATGCTGGGCCTGGAAGTCGCCGACGATTCCGAGCGTGGTCGGCTGTACCTGCGGGCCGACCTGTGGCACCACAGGATCGTCCTCGAGGAGGACGGCACCGACGATCTGCTGGCCGCCGGTCTGCGGGTGGCCGGGCCCGAGGAGTTTCGCGCCCTGCAGGCCGTGCTGCGGGATCACGGCGTGAGCTTTGATGTGGCCGATGCGCAGACGGCGCGGAGCCGGCGGGTGCTCGAGCTCATGACGCTGTCGGATCCGTCGGGCATCCCGCTGGAGATCTTTCACGGGCCCCAGGTCGACACGCACCGGCCGTTCCACCCCGGCCGGGGGATGTATGGCCGGTTCGTCACCGGCGACGGCGGCGTGGGGCACATGATGCTCGGCTACCAGGACCTGGACGCCACCTACGAGTTCTACAAGTTGCTGGGAATGCGCGGCAGCATCGAGTATCGGGTTCCCCTCCCGGACGGCCAGACCCTGGACATCCTGTTCGTGCACTGCAACTCGCGGGACCACACCTTCGCGTTCGGCTTCCCCAGCGAGAAGCGAGTCAATCACCTGATGCTGGAAGTGGACACCTTCGACGACGTGTTCCTGACCTACGAGCGCGTCAAAGCGGCCGGCTACCCCATCGCCATCAGCCCCGGCAAGCACGCCAACGATCAGATGTTCTCCTTTTACTGCGTATCTCCGTCCGGGTTCCAGATCGAGATCGGTTGGGGTGGCCGGCCCGCGAGCCACCAGTCGGAGTACTACACCGGCGACACCTACGGGCACCAGTTCAACATGGGCGGAGGGGCGTGATGAACGCGGTGGAGGGGAAGGCGCTGGCGCCGCAGCAGCATTACATCGGCGGCGAGTTCGTCGGGGCAACGACCGGGTGCACCTTCGACGTCGTCAATCCCGCCACCGAAGCGGTCACCACGGTGGCGGCGCGGGGTGACGCCGCGGACGCGGATGCGGCCGTGGCCGCGGCGAAAGCCGCGTTCGACAGCGGCGACTGGTCCCGGGCCAAACCGGCCTTTCGCAGGCAGGTGCTGTTCAAGGCGGCGGATCTCATCGAGGCGAGATCCGCCGAGATCGTCCGTCTGCAGACTTTGGAGATGGGCTCCCCGCTGGGGCCGGAGTTCAAGGGGCCGCATCCGCTGGTGGAGCGTTCCGCCTGGAACCTGCGGTTCTTCGCCGAGGAGCAGGAGCAGGCGGGGGATCACGCCTTCAACCGCGACGACACCTTGCTGACCTACACCATGTCGGACCCGGCCGGAGTGTTCGGGCTGATCACGCCCTGGAACAGCCCCATCATGCTGTCCACCTGGAAGATGGCGCCGTGCCTGGCCTACGGCAACTCGGCAGTGCACAAGCCCTCCGAGCTGTCGCCGCTCTCCGTGCGGGTGCTCTGCGAGGTCTTCGAGGAAGCGGGCATGCCGGCCGGCGTCTACAACGTGGTGCTCGGCTTCGGCCGGGAGGCTGGCGTGGCGCTGGTGGAGCACGAGGACGTGGCGGGCATCTCGTTCACCGGCTCCCCGGCAACCGCCCGGGACATCGCCACCCGGGCGGCTGCAGGGCTGAAGCGCACGTCCTTCGAGCTCGGCGGCAAGTCCGCCAACATCATCTTCGCGGACGCCGATCTGAAGAAGGCCATCCCGGCGGCGGCCATGGGCATCTTCATGAACGCCGGCCAGGTGTGTGTGGCCGGCTCGCGCATTCTGGTGCAGCGGGAAATCTACGACGAGTTCCTCGCGGCCTTCGAGCAGATGGCCGCCCACTGGCCGCCGGGGGATCCCATGGACCGGGGCACCCGACTGGGACCGCTGGTTTCCAGGGGGCAGTACGAGCGGGTGATGGGCTACCTGGACCTGGCGCGCCGGGAAGGGCGAATCCTGTTCGGCGGCGGGCGTCCGGAAGGTCTGGAGAAAGGCTATTTCGTCGAGCCCACCGCCATCGTCGACGCCGATCCGGCGGCGCGGGTCTGCCAGGAAGAGATCTTCGGTCCCGTGGCGACCATCCTGCCGTTCGACGACGTCGACCAGGCCATCGCCATCGCCAACGATTCCTCCTACGGCCTGGCCGGTTACGTCTGGACGAGCTCCCAGGAGACGGCGCACTACGTCAGCCATCGGCTGCAGACCGGCATGATCTGGATCAACTCCGGCTTCGACCGGGACCTGCGCCAGCCGTTCGGCGGCATGAAGCAGAGCGGTCTCGGCCGGGAAGGCGGCGGCCTCAGCCGGGAGTTCTTCACCAACACCCGCTTCGCCTCGTTTCCCCTGGTGCCGCGATAGAGCAAGGAGATCCCATGAACGTACTGCAGGGCGAACGCATCGAGCAGCGCCGGATCCTGTTCGAGGGCCGGCCGGAATGGGCGGCGGTGGAGGGCTATGATCTGCGGCTCATGGACGGGCGGCGGCTGCGGGAGGCGGACGCGGTCTACCTGCCGCCGTGCGAGCCCACGAAGATCCTCTGCATACACCTGAACTACGAATCGCGCCGGGTCGAGTTCCGGGCGCCGGATCTCGTCACCCCCACCTACTTCCAGAAGCCGACGACAGCGCTGAACAGTCACCGCGGAGTGCTCAACCGGCCCGCGAACTGTCGGTACCTCAACTACGAAGGCGAGATCGCCGCCATCATCGGTCGGCCCATGAAGAACGTGGCGCCCGAGGATGCCTGGGACTACATCGCCGGGTTCGCGCCCGCCAACGACGTGGGTTGCCAGGATTTTCGGGACACCGACGCGGGGGGCATGACCCGGGTGAAGGGCATGGACGGATTCTGCCCCGTCGGCCCCGGCATCGTCCGCGGCGTCGACGTGCGCGAATCCACCCTGCGCACCTGGCGGAACGGCCGGGTGGTTCAGGAAGCCCCAGTCAGCGAGATGGTGTTCGGCATCGACTACCAGCTCGCGGACCTGTGCCGGAACATCACCCTGCTGCCCGGGGACATCGTCCTGACCGGCACCCCGGCCAACTCCCGGCCCATGCAGCCCGGGGACGTTGTGGAAGTGGAGGTAACCGGGCTCGGCCGGCTCACGAACCGGGTTGCCGAGATCGCGGCGCCGCAGCACCCCGTGGGTCACCAGCCCACCGACACGGATGCCGTGCGCCGGGTGGCCCTCGGCGGGGACTGGTGGTGCGCCCAGGATGCATCATGAAACGCCCAGGGGTGCCGCCGGGCGTCCGCGTCAGGCCATCTTTCCGATGGTGCTCCGGAACCGCCTGAGCGCCAGGGCGAACAGGGCGAGGCCGATGAGCGCCAGGGCCAGGAACTGTGGCCAGACCACGGCGAAGCCGGCGCCGCGGAACAGGATCGACTGGGCCATCATCACGAAATGGGTGTTCGGTGCGGCGAGCATCAGCGTCTGCACGACCACGGGCATGCTTTCGCGGGGAGTCATGGCGCCGGAGAGCATCTCCAGAGGCAGGAGCACCAGGATCAGCAAGAGGCCGAGCTGGGGCATGGAGCGGGCCACGGTGCCGAGAAAGATGCCGAGGGACGTCGTGGCGAACAGGTGCAGCGCCGCGCCCGCCATGAACAGCGCCACCGAGCCCTCGATGGGCACCGCCAGTATTCCCTGCACCACATAGGTGAGAGCGAAGGCGGTAGCGGCGAGCACCACCAGGCCCATGGCCCAGACCTTGGCGCTCATGATCTCGAACGGCGTGACCGGCATCACCAGCAGGTGCTCGATGGTGCCGTGCTCGCGCTCGCGCAGCAGGGCCGCTCCGGCCAGCACGATGGAGAGCATGGTGACGTTGCCGATGAGCTCCATCACGCTGCCGAACCAGGCGTTGTCCAGCTCTGGATTGAAGCGGGCCCGCACTACCAGCTCCACCGGCAGCCGGGTCTCGGCCCGGTATCGCTGAACGAAGGCCTGCACCTCTCCCGAGACGATGGCCTGCACGTAGCCCGTGCCGGTGAACGCCTGGCTCATGCGCGTGGCGTCCACGTTGAGCTGAAGGGTGGGACGCCGGCCCGCCAGCACGTCGCGCTGAAAGTCCGGCGGAATGTTCAGGGCGAAGGTGTCGAGCCCGGCGTCCATCCGGGCGTCCATTTCCGAGTGGGTGATGAGCTCGGGGGGCGTGAAGTACGGCGGGTAGAAGGCGCTGATGATTCGCCCCGACAACGGCGAGCGATCTTCGTCGACGATGCCGATGGTGGCCCGGTTCAGCGTCTCCGGCATGGCGGTCGCCGAGGCGTAGATGGCGACGCTGAAGGCGTAGCCGATGAGCACCAGGAGCAGCGGATCCCGCGCCAGGCTGCGCAGCTCCTTGATGCCCAGGTGGAGGATGTGGCTGCCGCGCGCGCTCATCGCTCCTGCTTCTTCAGCAGCCGCGCGGAAACCGCGAGCAGCACCGGCACCGCCGCCAGCAGCGGCAGGAAGTCGCGCCACAGGTCGGCGAAGCCCAGGGCCTTCGAGAACGTGCCGCGCGCGATGGTGAGAAAGTGGGTGGTGGGGTACAGCTCGCCGACCGCGCGGCCGAAGCCGTCCAGCGACGACACCGGGTCGATGAGCCCGGAGAAGCTCACCGCCGGCAGGATGGTCAGCACGGCCGTGCCGAAGATGGCCGCCACCTGGCTGCGCATGAAGCTGGAGATCAAGAGACCCAGCGCCGTGGAGGCGCAAACGTAGAGTACCGCGCCCAACGCGAACGCCGAGAAGCTGCCGGTAAAGGGAATGCGAAGCAGCACCACGGCAATCAGGGTCAGCACCAGGAAGCTCAGCACCGAGAGCAGAACGTAGGGGATCTGCTTGCCGAGCAGGAACTCGAGCCGCGTGGTCGGCGTCACGTAGAAGTTGACGATGGAGCCCACCTCCTTTTCACGGACCACGCTGAGCGCCGCCAGCATGGCGGGGATCATCATCAGCAGAATGGGGATCATGGCCGGCACCATGGCGGTGAGGCTCTCCAGGTCGGGGTTGTAGCGGAATCGCACCTCGACCTCGGCCGGCCCCGCCAGCGCCTGCGGATAGCCCGCCTGCCGGGCCCGGGTGCCGAGCCAGTGGCTGTGGATGCCCTGCACGTAGCCCAGAGCCGTCTCGGCGCGGCTCGGCATGGCGCCGTCCACCCAGGCGCCGATCTCCGCCGTGCCGCCGCGCGCCACGTCGCGGCCGAACCCGGGCGGGATCTCGATGGCCAGGCTGATCTCGCCCGCGCGCATGCGTCGGTCGAGATCGTCGTAGCTCACGATGGGCGGCCGCTCGATGAAGTATCGGGAACCGGAAATGTCGAGCGCGTACGCCCGGCTCAGGGTGGTCTGATCGCGGTCGAGCACGGCGAAGGTGAGGTCCTCCACGTCCAGGCTCATGCCGTAGCCCATCACGAGCATCAGAATGACGCTGCCGAGCATGGCCAGGGTCAGGCGCACCGGGTCCCGGCGCAGCTCCAGCCCCTCGCGGCGCGCGTAGCTGAGCGTTCGCCGCCGTGACCGTCGCCAGCGGGCGCGCCACCCCTGGTGCTTGCGCGGCGCCTCGGCGTTCGCGAGGAGCGCGGAGCTTTCGGCGGTCCCGGGTTCGAGCTGCCGATCGCCGGCTGCGCCCTCGGCGATCACCGTCTCGAGGCTCGCGATGAAGGCATCTTCCAGACTGTCCACGTCGTGCTGACGGATCAGATCCGCAGGTGCGCCGGTGGCGAGCACCCGGCCTGCGTGCATCAGCGAAACCCGGTCGCAGCGCTCTGCCTCGTTCATGAAGTGGGTGGAGATGAAGATGGTCACGCCGTCCCGGCGCGACAGCTCCCCCAGGATCCGCCAGAACTCGTCCCGGGCTACCGGATCCACCCCGGAGGTGGGCTCGTCGAGGATCAGCATCTCGGGCCGGTGGATCATGGCCACGGCGAGAGAGAGCCGCTGCCGGTGCCCGAGGGGCAGCGTGGCCGGCAGGGCTTCCAGGCGGTCCTCGAGACCGAAGCGGGCGGCGATGGCGGCGACGCGGCCGGGAATCTCCCTTGAGGGCACCTCGAACAGCCGCGCGTGCAGCTCCAGGTTCTGCCGTACCGTGAGCTCGCCGTAGAGCGAGAAGGACTGAGACATGTAGCCGACGCGGCGGCGGGTATCGAGATCGTGGGGGTCCACCGGCTGGCCGAACAGGCGTGCCCGGCCTTCGCTCGGCGGCAGCAGTCCGGTGAGCATCTTCATGGTGGTGGTCTTGCCGCAGCCGTTGGAGCCGAGGAACCCGTAGATCTCCCCCCGGCCGATACGGAAGCTCACGTGATCCACGGCGGTGAAGTCGCCGAACCGCATGGTGAGGTCCTCGGCCTCTATGGCCACTTCGCCGTCCCGCTCGGGGGGACGCGGCGGGATCGCGACCCGCGCGTGGTCGCCGCGCTTCGCCTCGGGCAGCATGCGCACGAAGGCGGCTTCCAGAGAGGCCGTGCCGGTCTGGCGGAGCAGTTCCCCGGGCGTCTCCGCCGCGAGGATCCGGCCTTCGTCCATGGCCACCAGATAGTCGAATCGTGCTGCCTCCTCCATGTAGGCACTGGCGACCAGCACGCTCATGTCCGGACGGCCGGCGCGAATCCGGTCGATGAGCTCCCAGAACTGCCGGCGCGACAGGGGATCGACACCCGTGGTGGGCTCGTCGAGGATCAACAGGTCCGGGTCGTGGATGAGCGCGCAGCACAGGCCGAGCTTCTGCTTCATGCCGCCCGAGAGCTTGCCGGCGGGGCGATCCAGGAACGGAGCGAGGCCGGTGGCCGTGGTCAGGCCGGCAATGCGGCGCGCCCGCGACCGGGCGCCGAGGCCGAACAGGCGCCCGAAGAAGTCGATGTTCTCGCGAACCGAGAGTGTGGGATACAGATTGCGCCCCAATCCCTGGGGCATGTAGGCGATGCGCGGATACACCGAGCGACGGTGACGGGGGTCGGCCATGTCGCCCCCAAGGGCCTCCACCGTGCCGCTCTGGATGGCGCGGGCGCCGGCGACGAGCGCCAGCAGGCTCGATTTGCCGACCCCGTCGGGGCCGATCACGCCCACCAGGCAGCGTGCCGGCAGATCCAGGTCGATTGCGTGGAGGGCGGTGACGCGGCGGTAGCGGAGAGCGGCGCCGCGCAGTCGGGCAACCGGGGGCGGTCCGGTCGCGTCGTCGGCCGTGGCGTCGTTCACTGTGGCAGCCGGATCTGCAGATCGTCGGGCCAGGGCTGGCCGGGATCGATGCGCACGTACGCCATCCCCGGCAGGCCCGTTTTCACCCGCTCCAGGTGCTGACGCAGCAGCTCCGGCGCGATCCGGGCCCGCACGCGGAACATGAGTTTCTGCCGCTCCTCGGCGGTCTCCACCGTTCTCGGCGTGAACTGGGCCACGTCCGCCACCAGCGAGATCCGCGCCGGAAACACGAACTGGGGCGCGGCGTCGAGAACGATGCGGGCTTCGGCGCCCGTGGCCAGCCGGCCCGCGGCTTCCGTCGGCAGAAAGAACGTCATGTAGACGTCGGTGAGATCCACCAGGTTGAGCACCGGTCCGCCGGGGGCGAGCACTTCCCCCGGATACGCCACCAGGTACTGGACGCGGCCGTCCCGGGGCGATCGCAGGGTCGCGTCGTCGATGTCCGCCTGAATGCGCTGAATGGTGGCACGGACCGCGTCCACCTGGGATTCCGCGGCCACGACCTGGGACTCGGCGAGGTTGCGCGCCGCCCGGGCGGCGGCGACCTGGGCTTGCGCCGCGCTGATGGCGGCCCGGGCGCCCTGCAGGCGGGCCCGCGCCTCGTCCAGCGCCTCCTGGGTCGCGGTGCCGGTGGCGGCCAGTTCCTCGACCCGGGCCAGGCTCCGCTCTGCGACGTCCATCTCCGCCTCCCGCTGCAGCACCACGGCTCTCGCGGCGTCCACCTCCGCCCGCCGTTGGGCCACCTGGTTGCGCGCGGTCTCGATGCCGATGCGGGCGCGCTGCAGTTGTGCCTCCGCCTCCCGCATCTGGGCCTCCAGAACGGCCGTGTCCATGACGGCCAGCGGCTGTCCCGCGCTCACCATGTCGCCTTCGTTGACCAGGATCTCCTCCACCCGGCCGGCGATCTTGGTCGCGACGTCGATCTCGACGGCTTCGATGCGGCCGTTGCTGCCGGCGAACCCTGCGGGCAGTTCCTCCGGTTGCAGGGCGCGCCATGCCAGGTACGAGGCGACTCCGATCAGGACGACGACCGCGACCTGTATGAGCCGCTTTCCGATTGCTGGGTTCACGAGTGCTCCGATGCCTCTGCTGGCGGTCTGCCGGTTACGTCCGGTGCTCCGGCCACAATATCCGGGTGATCACGTGCCACACCAGCCCGGCGCCGACGAGAACCGCTCCGAGGATCCACACGCGGCCGGGCAGAAACGCGGTGAGACCGAGACAGCCGACGAGCCCGGTCCAGGCGACGGCTGGCGGGTACAGGCGCGCGCCCTCAGGCAGCCGCAGGGCGGCCAGGTTCGTGATGGCATAGTAGAGGAGCACGGTGAACGCACTGAACGCCCAGGTGATCTCGATCTCGCCGAGGGAGGCGATGGCGGCCACCACCGCGCCCGCCGCACCTACCGCAAGCCGGGGGGTGCCGCTCCGGGTGAGGCGGGCGAACGCCGGAGGCAGGTCGCGGCGCCGGCCCATGGCCAGCGCCACCCGGGAAAGCCCGAGCAAGAGGTTCAGCAGTACACCGAGCATTGCGGTTACGGCGCCCAGGGCCACCAGAGTCCCCAACACCGGCACGTCCATGGCGCGAGCCGCCGCCTCGAGGGGCACCGCCGAGGTTTCCGCGGCGCCTGCCAGAACGTCGGGGGGCACGGCGCCCAATGCCGCTACGGCCACCAGCAGGTAGAGGGCGGCGCTGACCGCCAGGGTCACGACGATGGCGCGCGGGATGGTGCGTGCCGGTTCCCGGACTTCCTCTCCCAGCGTGGCGATGCGGGCGTATCCGGTGTACGCCACGAACATCAGCGCGGTGGCGTAGAGCAGCGGCCCTGCACCGCCGTTCGCATCCGGCAGCACGGGGGTGAACGGCCGGGCTGCTCCGGAGGCCAACCGCACCAGGCCAGCGCCGGCGAAGGCAGCGAGGGCGAGGACGGTGACGGAAACGATGCCGATGTTGACGGCGCTCGAGCGCCGCAGGCCGCCGAGCACCAGAACCGTGACGGCCACGGCGAGCGCCGCGGCTGCCGTGCCCAGGGCGCCTCCCGGCTGAATGCCGAGCAGGTGCGCGAGATAACCCACTGCGCCCAGTGCGGCGGTGGCGGCCGACGCCGACTTGGCGCAGAGGAAGACCCAGCCCGCCACGAATCCGAGCTCGGGACGCAACAGGCGGTAGCCGTACTCGTAGGTGCCGCCGCTGACCGGGTACGTGGCCGCGAGCTGGGCGCTCGACAGGGCATTGCACACCGCGAGCCCGGCGGCCAGGACGATGGCGGCGAGCACCGCGGGGCCGGCCACCCCGGCGGCGACGCCGATGCTGACGAACACGCCGGTGCCGAGGATGGAGCCGAGTCCCAGCATGGTGGCACCCGGCACCCCCAGTTCGCGGGCGAGGCGGCCGTGATCTCCGCGCTCCGGGCTCGAGCTCATGTCAGGGTGTGTGCGATGTCCGCGAGAACGGACAGCGCTGCTTCCAGCTCGGCGTCCCACACGGTGGAGGCGTTCAGGCGGAAGCAGTTGCGGTACCGGCCCGTGGCTGAGAAGAGGCTGCCCGGCGCGATGGCCACGCCGTGCTCGAGGGCCCGGCGATACAGCTCCAGAGCGTCCAGCGTCTCCGGGCCCGTGACCCAGAGCAGGTAGCCGCCGGCGGGGCGGTTCACTGAGGTATCGGCTGGAAAGGACTGCATCACGAACTCGGCCATTCGTTCGGTGAGCGCGGCGTACTCGCCCCGGACCCGCCGCAGGTGGCGGTTGAGTCCGCCGCGAAGCAGGTAATCCGCCAGCGCGTACTGGGGCACGGTGGAGGCGCCGGCGATGTAGGTGTACTGGAGGTGCTCGATGCGTTCCTGCAACGGCGCCGGCGCAACCAGCCAGCCGAGGCGCAGCCCGGCGGAGATGGTCTTACTCGCCGAGCCCGCCAGGAACCAGCGGCCGCTGCTCATGAAGCTCTGCACGGTTCGCGGCCGGCCTTCCCGGTAGCCGAGATCGCCATAGACGTCGTCTTCGATCAGGACCACGTCCCGCTCCTCCAGCAGAGCCGCCAGCGCCTGCTTGCTGCCGTCGGACATGGCGTACCCCACCGGGTTGCCGTGGTTCGGCACCAGCACGCAGGCCTTCACCGGCCACTGTTCCAGGGCCAGCCGCAGGGCGGCCACGCTGATGCCGCGTTCGGGATGGGTGGGCACCTCGATCACCTTGAGCTCGAGGGCCTCCATGCACTGCAGGAGCCCGTAGTAGGTCGGTGATTCCACGGCGACCACGTCGCCCGGGGCGGTGAGCACCCGCAGGCCCAGGTTCAGCGCCTCCTGAGCACCGGAGGTGATGATCACCCGCTCCGGCGCGGCCGAGCAGCCCGCTTGGGTGAGGCGGCGGGATACCTGCTGACGCAGCTCCGGTATGCCCGGCGGAAAGGCGTACTCGACGGCGCGGCCACTGCGCCAGCGCGCCGCCTGCCGGAACGCCCGCTGCAGCGGTTGAATCGGCAGGAACGAGGTATGTGGCACGGCCACTCCGAGCTGGCCGAACCGTGCCGAGCTGCTCGCGCCGAGCAGGCTCAGGGTGACGGACTGCCCGGTGACGACGGCAGGTACCGGGTCGGGGGCGCTCGCGTTTGAAGTGCCGTTACCGCGGATGTCCTGCACGAAGAAGCCCGCGCGCTCCCGGCCTTCCACCCAGCCCTCGTCTTCGAGGGACCGAACCGCGGCCACCGCGGTGGAAAGGCTCACGGAGAACTGCCGCGCGACTTCCCGCAGGCCAGGCAGCCGGGCGCCGGCGGGGTAGATCCCGTCGCGGATGCGCTGGCGCAGGGTCGATGCGACCTGTTCGTACAACATGGACGTGCACACCGGTACAGATGCTGGTCGCGAGGCCGGAACAGGCGCGGGAACCGCCGCCTCTGTATCGCAGGACGGTACGGGTCGGTGGTTCTACCAGCAGTGGTACCGGTTCCTTAGGCTCGCTGTCACCTTCGATGATCGCGGTGGAGACGGGCCGAATGCAATGGAAATCCTTGCCGATCTGTTGTTTTGTTACGCTGCTTGCTACGGGGTGCCAGCACCAGCGGCCTGAGCAGACCCTCGTGCGGGAGCTGAGCGCCGATCTGCGCCGAGCCTGCGTGGCACGCGCCGGCGGACCCGCCATGGACGCCGTGGACATCTTCGGCGGCCGTCTGCATCAGCAGTGCGCGCGCTGGGCCGAGGCGCAGGCGCAACATCGGCTGCCTTGAGCAATCAGGACGGATCATGAATCTCGACCATTACCGCCTGATGGCGACATACAACCAGTGGATGAACGAAAAGCTGTTCGCCGCCTGCGCGAGGCTGCCGGACCGCGACCGGCGCCGGGACATGGGCGCGTTCTTCAGCTCGATCCACGGCACGCTCAACCATCTGCTGTTCGGTGACCGGGCCTGGCTGGCGAGGTTCGAAGGCACGGTCTTCGACGCGCGGCTCGGCGAGGATCTCTGCGAAGACTTCGACGAGCTCTGGCGCGAGCGGCGTCGGACCGATCGGCACGTTCTCGAATGGGCCGCGGCCCTGGATCCCGGCTACCTCGCAACTGACTTCACCTACACGAGCTCCGTCGACGGCGCGACGCGCACCCGGCCCACGTGGGTGCTGGTCAGCCACCTGTTCAACCACCAGACCCATCACCGGGGCCAGGTGACCACGCTGATGAAACAGCTCGGCGTCGACCCGGGAATCACCGACATCCCCTTCATGCCGGACCTCGAGATCCGTCGTACTTAACCGTACTTGCTCTTCCCGGCGGCAACTGGTGTAAGGTGAGGAACCTCGTTGGGGGAGGGACGGAGCATGTCCTCGGAATCGGCATTGGCCGGCGCCGGGCCCTGGCGCAGGCTCAGGCAGCTCTCGTGGAGTCTGGGCCGAGGCTGGCAGCAGGTGAGAGCCGTTAGCGTTCTGCTGCATCACGTGCGCTTCAACTGCCTGGTGGCGGCGGCGAGCCTGGCCATCGCTTTCAACAGCCAGGCGCAGGAAGCCTTCCGGGCTACCGTGGACGACCAGCGCGTCGGTCAGATCGTCGGCTTCAACCTTCTGGTGATGGTGCTCGCGGCGTCGGCCTGGTTCACCTCCCGCACCATGCTGCTGTTCGACTTCGGCGCCGGCGCGCCCTATCCGGCGCGCGCCCGTTCGGGGGCGCAGGCGGAGCGGCTCCGCGTGCTCATTCCCCGATGCCTGGGTTTTTCCGTGCCGGTGCTCATCGCCCTGGGGCTCTGGGCGGCGGGACTGCCGCGGCCTGCAGTGGCTCTGGTCAGCATCGCGGTGGTCGCCTGGTACGTGTTTCGCTGGCTCAGAATGGAGGTTCTGGGACCGTTTCGAATGGCGGGCCTGCGTCCCGCGAGGCTCGGTGAGCTGCCGCCGCTGTGCCGCTGGCTGCTGGTTGCCGGACTGGTTCTCAACGTCGTGCTGCTGCCCCTGTTCACCCTGTTCGAGCAGCCGCTGGCCGCGGCCCTCGGCGCGCCCAACGTGGTGCTGCTCGGGCTGACGGCCATCCTCTTCTCCGGCAATGCCATGGCGTACTGGTCGAACACGTACGGGTTCCCGATGATCAGCGCGCTCCTGGTCGCCGCGGTGGTGTTCGGCACCATCAACGACAATCACGAGGTGCGCCGCCTCGGCAGCGCGGGTGAGGCTCCGCCGCTCGCCGATCCGATGACTCACATGAAAAGCTGGCTCGCTGCCGGCGATCCCTGCGAGGTCGCGAGCGACGGCTGCGCGCGCCCGGTGTTCGTGGTCTCGGCGGCGGGGGGCGGTATCCGCGCCGCATACTGGACCGCGGTGGTGCTGGACACGCTCCGCGCCGAGTACGGCCACCGCTTCACCGACCATCTCTACGCCATCAGCGGCGTCTCGGGCGGGAGCCTGGGCGCCGTGGTGTACGCGGCGGACGAGGTTCAAGGCGACGGGCCCTCGGGGACGCGGGTGCGGCAGGCGCTGGCCGAGGATTTTCTCGCGCCCACGGTAGCCACCATGCTGTTTCCGGATCTGCTGCAGCGGTTCCTGCCGCTGGCCGTGTTCGACGACCGGGCACTGACGCTGGAGCGCTCCTGGGAGCGTGCATGGCGTCTCGCCGCCCCCGGCTCGGACACCCTGGCGCAGCCCTTCGACGGGCTCTGGCGCGGCGAACGGACGCCGCCCGTGCTGCTGCTGAATGCGACGCTGGTGGAGACCGGTCAGCGCGTCGTGGTGAGCCCCTACGGAGGCGGCCCGGAAGTCTTCGCGCGGGCCTTCCCGGGGGCGGTGGCGGCACGGGAGCTGCTCGGCGACGCCGGCGTGGCAGCCAGCACCGCGGCGCTACTCAGCGCCCGCTTCACCTACGTGAGCCCGCCGGGAACGGTGCGCGCGGGCTCCCGCGGCAACGGCAGCCTGCGTCTGGTGGACGGCGGCTATTTCGAGAACCACGGAATCACCACCGCGCGTGACGTGCTGCGTGCCCTGGAGGTCGCCGCTGCTGAATCCGGGCGTGCCATTCGCCCCGTGCTGATCCACATCGACAACGCGCCCGACGCTCTGGACCGGGATCGCTCGGTGTGGGCGGCGGCGCGGACTACGTGGCTGCCGGAGGTGGCCTCGCCGGTCCGGGCGCTGCTGGCGACCCGCGAGGCTCGGGGGGAGACGGCACGGGCCGCGGCCAAGGAAGATCCCGGCCTTCGCGTGGTGGAGTTCCGCCTGTTCAACGAGCTGAACGGTGACGTTGCGGAGGTACCTTTGGGCTGGATGCTGTCCGAGTCGTCGCGGCGCTTCATGGACGACCACTTCGCGGCATCCCCGGCGGCGTGCTCGGAGCCCGCGACCGCCGCGGGCTACAACGGGTGCCAGGTGACGCGAATCGGGGAGATCGTGAGGCGCTGACCCGGTGGTGGCCGGCGGACGATCATGCCCGCCGGCTGCGCTCGATGCGCCGCTCCGCCTGCTGGCGATGTTCCTCGCTCACCTCGCCTGCGGGCGAACCATCGAGATTGAAGCGGCGCGAACCCGGCTGGCACAGCGCGCTGTGGTAAGCCGGAGCGGACGTCCACTGGGCCAGGAAGCGGCGAACCGCGCGGCGGCTGATTCTCCGGGCCTCGCCGATGGGGTAGAGCTGCTGGCGGATGCCGATGGCGAGCGGCACCGGACGAGCGGGATTCCACACCTCCGGCGACCGGGCCTGCAGGTCCGCCAGCAGGACTTCGGCTGGATCCTTCGGAGGCCGCATGGCGCGAACTCGAGCCAGCCGGGGCTTGCGCGCCTCCATCGCCTTCTCGGCGACGGGCTTACGTTTTACCGGTCGTTTCAGTTTCAGGACCGGCCTTTCACTGCTCAACGGACTGCTCCTTGGAACGTTCGCGCGACGGCCGGCCGTAGGAGGCACATGACGCGGAGGCGGTTGGAAGTGGAATGCCCGCGGCGGCCAGCCGGTAACCGGGGCCTGCGCGGCACGCTCGCAAAGAATGAATGAACATTCATTTCAGTTCAAGAGCCGGTGTCCCGCGGACTTTCCACCGAAGTTGATCGGAGTCGGTTTGCCTTCGGCGCAAAGGGGATTGGCGGGCGCGCAGCGGCGGCTATAATGCGCGCCGCCTTTTCCGTGGAGATGGATTGCCACGTGTCGCACGACGAGATCAACGAGAACGTCCAAAATATCGCCAGCAGTTTTCTCACCCACAGCGCGCTCATCGGCGTCTGCATGTTCTTCACCATCGCCATGCTGATCGACCGGGTCGGCGCGGCCTGGCCGGATCCCGCGGCCGTTGCGGTCGCCGCCGGCGTCTGGGGTCTGGCGCTTGCGCTGCTGTGCCTGTTGTTCGAGCGCGTCCGGGGACGGACGGCCCTGCACCTGCAGCAGACGCTGCGCACCTGGTACCTGCGGGGACCTGGGGCGCGGGGCGCCACCGTCATCGAGGCGGAGCCGCTGGGCATCACCTACGAGTACCTGGGCCGCAGGAAGCGAGCCGCCATCGAGTTTCTCTGGTCGCGCATCGAGTTCGTGGCCGGGTCCGCTACCCCACCCGGCGACACGCCGCGCTCGTCCTGGAGCTGACCCTTCTTCATGGGAGAGGTGGGAGGATCGATCCGGGAGGAATGCCCGAGGGGGAGGGGAGAGAGGGGAGATCGTGCATTCCCCGCCGGATCTTGAGATGCATGGTGCGTCGGCTAACACGGGCGCGCAAGGAGTTTTGTGCAACGATGTGTTTCCGAGGCGTTGCGAAGCATTGCCGATGAGAATCGCGTCACAAGCGTCGTCGAGGCTCTGCCCGCCGACAGGCATCTCAACGGACTCTTGCGCTGCCATTGGCGGCGTCGTGCAACCGCTATACCCTGTCCGGCACCGAGGAGAGGGTTGCAGGACGCATGATGGAGCGGCCACAGTCATCCAAGGCCCGGGCCCGTATCGAGGCGCAGCGCGAGCGAATCCTCTGCGCGGCCCAGGCCCGGTTCGTCGAGTGCGGCTTCCATGCCGCCAGCATGGCGGGAATCGCCGAGGAAGCCGGCATGAGCCCAGGGCTCATCTACCGCTACTTCACGAGCAAGAACGAGATCATCCTCGCCATCATCGAGCGCCAGCTCGAGCTCAGTCGCGCCGAGATCAGTGGCCTGCGGGGCTCGGAAGATCTGGCCATGGACGTCTGGAGAATCATCGGGCCGGCGACCACGGGCGAGAACCGCATGAAGCCCGCGCTGCACGTGGAGATGTCGGCGGAGGCGAGCCGTGATCCGCAGATTGCAGCCGCCGTCAGCGAGTCCGATCAGATCCTGAGAGACGAGTTCGGCCAATGGCTCCGGCGCTCCCGTGAGCAAGGCGGCCTGGGCCTGTCGGCGAAGCGGGCCCGTTCCGTGGCGTTGCTGCTGCAGTGTCTGATGGACGGGCTGCGGGTGCGCTCGTTGCGCGAGCCCGACCTCGACCGAAGCCTGGTGCGGCGGGCTCTGCAGGAGCTGTTGCCCGGTTGGCTGGCCGAGGACTGACCGCTCCACCTCGCGTATCTCCCGCCGGCTGCTAAGCTGGGCCGGGTTCGTTTCCACTGTCGAATCATGGAAGTCACCGCAAGCGTCATCGCCGTAGGCAGTCTGCTGTTCCTGGTGAGCGTGCTGTCTTCCATGATCAGCCCGCGAGTGGGCATCCCCGTGCTGCTGCTGTACCTGTTCGTCGGAATGGCGGCCGGCGAGGACGGCCTGCTGGGGATTCGCTACGACGACGTGTTTTCCGCCAGCCTGGTGGGCTCCATGGCGCTCGCCGTGATTCTCTTCGACGGCGGGCTCCGGACCAATCCGCGGGCGTTCCGCGTGGCGCTGCGGCCGGCGCTCGCGCTGGCGACGGTGGGCGTGATCGCTACGGCGGCCGTGACCGGTGGGGTGGCGGTGTGGGTGCTGGACCTCGGCTGGGTGGAGGCGCTGCTGATCGGCGCCATCGTCGGCTCCACCGACGCCGCGGCGGTGTTCTCGTTGCTGCACAGCCACGGCATGGTGCTCAAAGAACGGGTGGCGGCCACCCTGGAGGTGGAATCCGGCGCCAACGATCCTATGGCGGTGTTTCTGACCCTGCTGCTGGTGGAAGCCATGTCCGCCGGCACCGCGCCCGAGTGGCACGCCATCACCGATTTCCTCTGGCAGATGGGGCTCGGCGCCGCCACCGGCGCCGCGTGCGGTCTGCTGCTCGCCTGGTCGGTGACCCGCCTGACCCTGGATGCCAGCCTGTATCCGCTGCTGGTCATGTTCGGCGGGCTGTTCGCCTTCGGGGCGGCCGGCGTCCTGAACGCCAGCGGCTTCCTCGCCGCCTACGTGGCAGGCTTGGTCCTTAGCACGCGGGTGTCCCGCGGCCTGTACAACATTCAGCGCTTCCTCGACGGGGTGGCCTGGGTGGCCCAGATCGGCATGTTTCTCATGCTCGGCCTGCTGGTCACGCCGCGGGAGCTACTTCCCCACGCCGGCAGCGCGCTGGTGATCGCCCTGGCGCTCATCTTCGTAGCGCGTCCGCTGGCCGTGACGGCGTGTCTCATGCCGTTCCGCTTCGGCTGGCGCGAGCATCTGTTCGTGTCGTGGGTGGGGCTGCGGGGGGCGGTGCCCATCATCCTGGCGCTGTTTCCCTGGATGGCGGGGCTGGAGCACTGGCACACCTATTTCAACATCGCCTTCTTCGTGGTGCTGGTCAGCCTTGTGCTGCAGGGTTCCACCGTGGCGCCCTTAGCGCGCCTGTTGAAGCTGGAAGTCCCGTCACGCAGCGGCCGCATGCAGCGGGTGGAGCTGGGCATGCCGGGACAAGAGGAGTTCGAGCTGGTGGGCTACCGGATCGACGCGGACAGTCCCGTCGCCGGGGCTTCGCCGGCAGAGCTCCAGTGGCCGGGCGAGGTGCATCTGCTGCTGGCGATCCGTGGCCGCCAAGTCCTGCAGGCGGCTCAGATCGATGCGCTCAGGCAAGGTGATCACGCTTACTTTCTCGCGCGCCCGGACGATCTTCCCGCGCTGGACCGCCGGGTGGTGGGCGAGCGGGAGCCCGAGCGCCTCGGCGAGCGCGAGTTCTTCGGCGAGTTCATCATTCGCCCGGACGCCTCGGTGCGGGCGTTGGCCGCCATGTACGGGTTCGAGCCAGGCGACGAGGTCCCCGACCAGCCCATCGGCGCCATGTTCCTGCAGCACTTCTCCCATCCGGTGGTGGGCGATCGGCTGCGCCTCGGTGAGGTGGAGCTGGTGGTGCGGGAGCTGGAGGGCGACCGGATCAGCAAGATCGGGCTGAAGCTGCCGCCACCTCAATAGCCGCGCCCGGGCGAGCGCGCTCACTCCGCCAGCTCCTTCTGCTCGTTGGGGTCCACCAGCTCCACCGCGCTGGGGGCGGCCTGGTTCAGGATCAGCGATACCGCCTGGGCCGCCGCGTCCCGGTAGGGCATCAGCACGAGATGGGCGCCGCGTTCCTGAAGCTGGTTGGCGGCGGCGTCGGTGTTGGCGGGTACGGCGATGCGACCCCGGAACCGCTGCTCCTGAAGCTCCCGGATCAGGGTCAGGCGCGGGTCCACGTGACTGAGGCCGGTGGCGTGCTCCTGGATGGCCCCCACCGCCCAGCGCACGTCGTGCCAGGGGAGCGCGGCGAGAAACTCGGGATCCGCAGCGTCCCCGAACGTTACCGGCAGGCCGGCGCCCCGGGCGTGACGTACCGCCACGGGATCGAAATCGACACCGAGGACCCGCTCCCCGCGCTGGCGCAGGGCATCCGCGATGGCGAAGCCGTAGCGGCCGAGGCCGAACACGATGACGTCGTAACCGGAGGCGCCGGCGAGCGTCTGACCGGCTTCCTCCTTTGGCGCGGCTTTTGGGCTGAGCGCCGCCAGCACCGGGGCCGCCCATTCGTAGAGTTGGTGGGAGTAGGTGATCATGTAGGTGGAGGCGGCGATGGTCACCAGGCCCACCAGGGTGACCAGACCCAGCGCCTCATCCGACACGTGTCCGAGCGACAGGCCCATGGCGGTGAATATCAGGGAGAACTCGCTGATCTGGGCCACGGTCAAGCCGGCCAGGAACCCGGTACGCCGGCTGTAGCCCATGAAGCGCATGATCACCAGCACGATCAGCGGGTTGCCGATGAGCACGAAGGCGGAGAGGACCAGCGCGGCGCCGACGCTCTCGCCGAGCGTGCTGAGATCCAGGGAGGCGCCCAGCGCGACGAAGAAGAACAGCAGCAGAAAGTCCCGCAGCGACGCCAGCCGGGCGCCCAGGGCGTCGCGGTAGTGGGTGGAAGCCAGCGAGATGCCCGCCAGCAGGCCCCCCAGCTCCTTGCCGAATCCCAGATAGTCCCCCAGGGAGGCGAGCAGCGCCGCCCAGCCGATGGCGAAGGACACCAGCAGCTCCGGCGCCGCAGCCAGGCGGTCGAGCAACGGGTTGGCCAGGTAGCGGATGAACAGCCAGATGCCGAGCAGCAGCAGGGCGCCGTAGCCGAAGACCAGCAGAACCTCGGTGGCTGCTATGTCGTTGCTCGCGCCGACCCCCATGGCCGAGAGCACGATCATGGCGAGCACCACCACGAGATCCTGAACGATGAGAAATCCCAGGGCGATGCGCCCGTGCAGGGAGTCGATCTCCCGCTTGTCGGACAGTAGCTTGACGATGATGATCGTGGACGAGAACGTGAGGGCGACGGCGACGTAGAGGCTGGTAATGGGGTCGAAACCCAGGGCGACGCCGATGAGAAAGCCGAACGCGGTGGTGAACGCCACCTGGCCGAGCCCGGTCATCACCGAAACGCCGCCAAGGGTGCGCACCATCTTGAGATCGAGCTTCAACCCGACCAGAAACAGCAGAAGCGCGATGCCGAGCTCGGCGAGCAGGTCGATGTGCTCCTCGGAGCGGGCGATGTCGAGACCGCTGGGGCCGGCGAGCAGGCCCACGGCGATGAAGCTGACGATCAGCGGTTGCCGCAGCAGCGTGCCGAGGAAGCCGATGCCCGCCGCCAGCGCCAGCAGGGCCGCGATCTCGTAGAAGACGTAGCTTCCGATGGTCTCGGCCATGCGCATCCTTCGGATTGGCTGGAAACCTGCAAGATTGGCCTCTCGCCGTTCCGCCTGCAACGTCGCAGCGGCGGCGGGACCCGGCGAGACGCGAGGCGTTCGCGCATTTGAAGCGCGGGTTAGGCGAGGTAGCATTGGGCCCATGTGGACTCGGAAGCGGTCCTGGCTTTTCGGCTCGGCGCTGCTCCTGGTGGCGTGCGCCGCCGCGGCGCAGGTGGACGAGCGGGTCACCCTCGGCCACGACGTCGAGGTGGAGGCCACCTTCAACCGCCCCGGTCCGGGGGCCGTGTCCACCCGGCTGGAAGATCGCGTCATCGAGATGATCTCCGAGGCGGCTCCCGGCTCCGACGTCTTCGTCTCGATCTACACGTTCACCCGGCTCGAGGTGGCGCAGGCGCTGCTGGCGGCCCGGCGGCGCGGCGTGACGGTGCGGGTTCTGGTGGACGCGAAGTCGGTCCGGGGGGACAACCCGGCATTGGAGGCCCTGCGAGCGGCGCGCGGCGGGCTCGACGGCTGCGGCCGGTCGTGCGTACGGGTGTGCCGGCGCGGCTGCCAGGGACTTCACATCAACCACAACAAGTTCCTGCTGCTCTCCCGGCTTCGGGACGGCAGCCGATGGGTCGTGGCGCAAAGCTCCGCCAACTTCACGGCCGGTCAGCTCCACCACCACAACGACCTCGTGGTCATCAAGAACGACCGCAAGCTCTATCGGGCCTTCCGCCGGTACTTCGACGATTTGAGCCGGCGGCGCTGGGCGCCGCGCTACTTCCGGCGCGCCCATGGCGAGTCCGGGGTGGAGGCGTACTTCTTCCCGCGGCTGTTCGGGCCGGATCCCATCGTCAAGATGCTCGATCGCATCGACTGCGATCCGGACGCCGTGATCCGGGTGGCGCACTCGCGCTTCGAGTCGCACCGCCTGCGGGTCGCCCGGCGGCTGCGCGCCCTGGCCGATCAGGGCTGTGACGTGCACGTGCTGGTGCGCGACGAGCCGGGCAAGAACAGCCCCGGCCCCGCCGTGTTGCGGGAGCTCGAAGGCCTGGTGACGGTGCTGCCGTACAAGGGTCGGCCCCGGGCGGACAACGCCATCCACACCAAGCTGATGCTCATTCGGGCGCGCTACGCGGGGTCGGACGAGCCGCGGCACGTGGTGCTCACCGGCTCCCACAATCTTTCCGCCACGTCACTTCGCTTCAATGATGAGGTGCTGCTGCGGCTGGAGAACGAGGCTCTGTTCGACGCGTACCAGGGCTTCTGGGAGGGCATGTTGCGGGCGCACCGGCCCCCTGAAGGAGCGTCGGGTTCCTCGTGCGTCAGGCGCTGCAGCGGGAGCCGGTGCGTCGGGATTACGGAGACAGTTCCTGAAAGCGGCGTTGCAGATCCGGATCAGCCTGGATCTGCTGGGAGATGAGGTTGTACTCGGAAACGGACAGACCCGCGCCCTCCACGGCTTGAATCATGTTCTCCTGAGCCTCCTCGCGCAGCGACTGCGCTTTCTCGACGTCCTGAGTGGACTGAATGGCCTCGGAATACTCCTGCTGGACTGAGCTCACCGTGGTCGCGGCAGCGATGAACTGGCGCAGCTGTGTATCGCTGACCTCCATCTGCTGGGAATCGGCCGATGGCGGCGCGTACCGTTCATGGGGTTCCTGGGCCTGCGCGAAGGCTGTGTGCGCCATGGCCACGATGCCTGCTGCAAATACCCCCGCGAGCAGTCGGGTGCCGAATGCGTTTTTCATCTCGTCTCCTCGTTGTCGTTCATTGATCGGCTGCCGCCGACGGCAGCGACCGATCTAGCGCAAGCTCTGTGCCAGCCCGAGGAGGCGCGTGGGAACGGGCCAGCCGGTGCGCGCCCGGCATCTGCAGCGGTCGTCGAGTGTTGTATCATCGGACACTATGTTCAATGGTATAACACACGCTAAGCCGTACGACTTGCGTCAGGCGTTCTTATTCGGCGTGTTCCTCCCGGTGGCGGTGTTGTCGGCCGGCGTGGTGCTGGTGATGGTGGGATGGGCCGAGCGGACCCTGGAGTCGCGTCTGCAGGGTGAGATCGAGCTCATCAGCCGTGCTGTCGCGCCCGACATCAGCGTGAACCTGGCACACGGCGACGATCAGGAGATTCGGCGCAGCCTGGATTCCCTGTTCAGCATTCGGCGGGTATACGGGGCCGCGGTGTACGACGAGCGCGGCGACCTGGTGGTGGCCGCGGGCACGGCGGACCCGGACGTTCGATCGAGCGCGGCCGCCTCCGGCGTCGTGCGTACCGGCGAGGATGATGGCCGATATCGCAAGGTGGACGGGCGGAACGTTTATGCCTACTTCTCTCCGCTGCTCGATCACGGCGGCCGGATTCACGGCTTGCTGCAGATAACCCGGGACCGCCGCGAGATCGAGAGTGCTCTCGGTGAGGTGCGTACGCTGGCCTGGTCGGTCTGGGTGTTCGCCGTGGTGCTGTCGGTGGTGATCACCCTGCTTCTCTACCGGCGTCTGGTGGGCCGGCACGTGCAGACCTTGCTCCAGCGCATGGGTGCCCTTGCGCGTGGCGATCGTGACGTGAGCTTCAACGCGGCGTCGCCGCGTGAGTTCAGCGAGATCGCCCGGGGATTCAACGGCATGGTGCAAGCCATACGCACCGCCGAGTCGGAGCTGCGAGAGCGTCAGCAGCGCGAAAGGCAGCTCGAGCGCAAGCTGCAGGAAGCGGAACGGACCGCGGTCGTGGGGCGTGTGGCTCAGGGATTGGCCCACGAGCTGGCCTCGCCGCTGTCGGTGATCGCGGGGCGTGTCCGCCGCATGGAGCGGTGGGATTCGACCGGGCGCTTCGGCCCCCTGCTGAAGGACGTGCAGCGTCAAGTCGTGCGCATGACTGGAATCGTCCGGCAGGTTCTCAACTACGGCGTCCCGCAGTCGCGATCTCCAACGGAGGTGTCGTTGAGCAAGCTGCTCGAGCGAGCGAGCCGCGTCGATTGGGGCGAACGGGTGGAGGTGCGGCTGAATCCGGCGATGACCGACGTGACCATTCGAGGAGACACGGTACGCCTCGAGCTCGCCGTGTCCAACCTTTTGAGCAATGCCGTGCGACACGCTCGGACACGAGTGGACGTTGGCGTTCATCGCGACGGCGATGGCTGGATCGTTCTGTACGTCGAGGACGATGGCCCCGGGGTGGCTCCCGAGGACGTGATGCATGTGTTCCAACCGTTCTTCACCAGGCAGCCGTCGGGCAGCGGAACGGGTCTGGGTCTCGCCATCGTGGCCAATGCGATGCGCGAGCACCAGGGCGAGGCGCGATACGAAAGCCCCGCGGCCGGGGGCGCGCGATTCGTGCTGCGGTTTCCGGAGTCTCCGGCGGGAGCGGGCGACGAATGAAACCCGAGATTCTGGTGGTCGAGGACGATGAGGCGTTGCTGACCTTGCTGGTGGACGAGCTGGAGACCGAGGGATATCGCGTCGAGGCCGCCCGGGACGTGGCGGCTGCGCGCGCGGCACTGGCGGCTCACGCATGGGATCTCGTGGTAACCGATCTGCGACTGCCGGACGGATCCGGATTGGATGTGCTTCGGCTCCTCGAAGGGCCTACGGAGCGGCCGGCCTGTCTGATGATCACGGCCTTTGGCAGCGTCCGCGATGCCGTAGCGGCCTTGTCGGAGGGCGCTGACGATTTCCTCACCAAGCCCCTGGAGATGGACCACCTTCTGCTCACCGTGGGGCGCCTGATTCAGCAGCGCCGCATGCGCCGCGAACTCGAACGCATGCGTGGTCTGGTGGGGGAGAGCAGCTATCACGGCATGGTCGGGAGCAGCCGGGCCATGCATCGGCTGGCCGACCAGGTTCAACTCGTGGCGCGAGCGGACGGGCCGGTGCTGATCGTAGGCGAGAGCGGGACGGGCAAGGAGCTGGTAGCTGGGGCGATTCATCGGGAAAGCGAACGCGCGAGTGGTCCGTTCGTCGCCATCAATTGTGCCGGTATTCCGGGCGAGCTCATCGAGAGCGAGCTGTTCGGTCACGAGGCCGGCGCATTCACCGGCGCCCGCGGGAGACGCAAGGGCATCTTCCAGGAAGCCAGCGGCGGTACGCTGCTGCTCGACGAGATCGGTGAGATGCCCCTCGAGCTTCAGGCGAAGCTGCTGCGGGTGCTGCAGGAGGGTGCGGTACGGCCGGTGGGTGGTTCCGGCGAGCAGCCGGTGGACGTGCGCGTCCTAGCGGCGACTCACCGCGACGTCAGCGCCCTCGTCCGTGCCGGGCGTTTTCGCGAGGACCTGTACTACCGTCTGGAAACCTTCATGCTGGAGGTGCCGCCGTTGCGGGATCGCGACGACGATCTGGAGCTTCTCGCCACGCATTTCCTGCGAGTTCACAGCACCCGTCTCAGTCGCGACATCCGCGGGATCGACAGCACGGCACTCGATGCCTTGCGGTCCTACCGCTTCCCCGGGAACGTCAGGGAGCTGTCGAACGTGATGGAACGGGCGGTGGCATTCAGCCGCGGGAGCGAGATCACCGTCGGTGACTTGCCGGCACGGGTGACCCAGGGGCTGTCGGAACGGTTTCCGGGCGAGGTTCTCGACGAAGTGGCATCGGGATGGCCTCCGGTGGAGGAGCTTCAGCGCCGTTACGCGCGACGGGTCCTCGAGCACACCGGAGGCAACAAGCGCCGCGCAGCGGCCATACTCGGAGTAACGCGGAGCACCCTGTACCGGTGGCTGAGCGAAGCCGGCGGATGATCAACCCGACGTGTACGGCATGGACAGCGAATCGATTCGACGACGCAGGTCGTCGTCCCGCTCCATGAGCGCGAACATCCGGCGCCACTGACGCTGGTCCAGGCCGTTGAGGTCGAGTATTCGGGCGATGGCTCGGCGCAGCTCGGCGTCACTGGGCGCCGCGAGGTCGGCGTCGCGA
This sequence comes from Pseudomonadales bacterium, assembly GCA_041686955.1. Classification (GTDB taxonomy): domain Bacteria; phylum Pseudomonadota; class Gammaproteobacteria; order Pseudomonadales; family Azotimanducaceae; genus UBA7803. Next base: position 36,764 of record JAWLCV010000005.1, on the reverse strand, counting down.
TCCGTCCGGGAGCGCGGCTCCCCCGCGTGTTCCTCGTACGCGCCCCTGGCCATCCCGTAAGCTCTCGAGAAGCGCAAGCATTCCGCGGGGTGTAACGCAAAGAGCGGGCCGGTATGGATTCGCCGCTAGAAACGGAATCGCACCGGCATGCCGAAGTTCACCTGAATGTCCGGGGAGTCCTCGGTGACTCCAAGGCGCACGTTGAAGTCCAGGGTCAGGTCGGGGCTCACGGAGTACGACGCTCCCACCGCGAAGGTGCCCGTCACCACGGAGGAACCCGGCACCCGATCGCCGGCCAGGGTGCTGGCGGCGGTGAACTGCTGATCGAAGGCGAAGCTCACCGAGGTATCGAGGTTCAGGGCGATGGCCATGCCGATCTGTCCGCCCCAGGTATCGCCGCTCTCGAAGCGGCCGGCGCTGGTGGTCACCGGCTCGTTGTAGGTGTAGGAGAGGCCGCCGAAGAAGACCACCGGATCGGCTACGTGCACGGCCGTGAGCGAGCTCGACCAGCTCTCGAAGCCGCTGCCGAGCGAGAGCTCGTGGCCTGCATCCGCGGAGAAGGGGTCGTCCCCGGTGGTGGACTTCCATCGCAGGCTGGCGAGCAGGTCCGGCAGCACGCCGCGGCCGCGCAAGAGCTGGTGGGAGAGGGCGAGCTCCACGTCGCCGAGACCGAAGTCCTCGAGGCTCGATTCCTCGTTCTCGGCTGTCACCGTCTCGCGGTGCTGGTAGCCGAACGGTACCCGGGCCTCGAGCTGCAGGTCGAAGGGCAGGCCGAGCCGCGCGGTGGCGGCGCCCTGGACGATCTCGCTGCGGATGCGCTCGTTGACGATGTCGCCCACCACCAGTACCGGCAGGATGGTGAAGCCGTCGATGACGATGCGGTCCGAGGAGCTGCTGATGTAGGAAAGGCTCGACTCCACCTCGAGGGTGCGGGGCGGCAGCAACAGCCCGCCGCGGTCGATGAGGGTCTGCTCGAAGGCGGCGCGCACCAGGCGCTGCTGCTCACGGCGCTCCGCCTCCTCCGCAGCCGCCACGGCGGCTTCGGCCCGCCGCCGGCCCGCCTCCTCAGCTTCCGGAGCCTCGGCCGCGGGCTCGACGGGGGTTTCGCTGAGTTGAGCGGGTGCCGGATCTGCGGCGGCGTCGGTCTCGCGAACCTGGGCCTCCAGGGCCTCGACCCGCTGCAGCAGGGCACGGATCACCTGGTCGCGGGACAGGATCGCGCGCTTGAGCTCGTCGATCTGATCCTGCACCGCGGCGGGTTCCTCGTCCGCGGCGGCGGTCAGCGGCGCCAGGAGCGCCAGGGCGAGGCAGGCGGCCGCCGCTTTCATGGGCCCGTGGGCGACGGCACCAGCCGCCGCCCCAGCGGTACCGGGCCGCCGGCCCGGGACATGCGGTGAACGTGGTCCAGATCCGGCAGCAGCAGGCTCATGGCGCCCGGCTCGAGGGGACTCGACTCGGCGCTCCACGTGCCCTCCGCCTGAGCCTGGTCGGCGAACACGAAGAAGCCGATGGTGCTGGTCCAGGTCTGCTCGAAGGCGTCGACCGTCATCGTGAGATTGCCGAAGGCGGGGTCGCCCAGCAGCACCCGGTTACCCGCCCGGCCGCGGAACACCACGAAGTGATCGTAGTCGCGGATGCGCACCGGGAGAATGGCCGGAACGCGCCGGGCCTCGAGATCCTCGAGGCGGAGGCCCTTGAAGCCCGCGGCCACGTACCCCACGGCCTCGGCGAAGCGTTTCAGGTCGAGCAGGGAGAAACCGCCCCGGGCGCGGACCCGCTCCGGGTCCGTGTTGTGCAGAATGCTCACGGCGATGGTGGCTTCGCTGTACGGGTCCTCGAAATGGTGGGTCAGGATGGTGCTGAGCGCGGCGGCGCCACAGCTTATGTCCCAGCCCTGGCGCACCAGCCGGGCTTCGCGCAGGGATTTGAAGGTGGCCACGGGCACGTCGACGCGTCCCCCGGCGGTGCGCAGGGGAGCCGCGTGGCTTGCCTGCGAGGCGAGACCCACGGCCAGCAGCGCGGCCGCGATGGTGGCGCGGCGGGCGCCGGGAAGCCTCAACCGCCCCCTCCGGGGGTCACCGCCAGGTTGCCCGGGGTGCCGTTGATGTTGAGCTGCTGCATGGAGCCGACGGTGGAATTGATGTTCACGTTGAGGTTGAGCAGCACGTTCACCGGTGCCCCGGCGGCGTTCACGTTGATCAGCGCGCCGAGGTTCTGCTGAGCGTTGTCGCGCAGCACCAGCACGTTCTGCTCCCTGGTGCGGATCACTTCCAGGCTGCCCTCGGCGTGGATGACGTTTCCGCGGCTGGTGGTGCGGGTGGCGCTGATGGCCGCCGCGTCTTCGGATGGCGCGCCGCTGGTTCCGGCGGTGATGGCGTCGAGCTCGGCGTCGCCGAGCTCCAGCGGCTCCGCCGCGGCGGTCAGCGACCCTGCCGTCACCGGCAGAGCGGCCACGATCAGCAGTGCAGCGAGTCTCATCGTGCTTCTCCCGTTGGGCGTCATCGGAATCCCTGCACGAAGACGTTGCTCTGGCTCACGGCGTTCGCCGGCCGGGCGGCGCGCCCGCTGCTTGCGGTGAAGGTGCCCAGCACGTTGGCCGCGCTGCCCACCATGGCCGTGGTGGCGTTCGCCAGGTTGAATACGCGCAGATCCCGCTGCGCATTGCCGGTCATGACGATCACGCTGTAGCTCTCGACGGCGGCCTCGCTGCCCGCCAGGGTCACCGTCTCCGCCCGCAGGTCGGCCGCTTCGGCCCCCGGTCGCCGGCGGGTCTCCTCCGATTCGCGGTACTCCTCGTAGCTGGCGACCTCCCGGGTCTCCAGGGTGCTGTGATGGTACTCGTGATGGAGGGTCTCGTCCCGGTGGAACGACTGCTCGCCGCAGTCGGTGGTGGCCACCGCCAGGCAGATCACCGCGTCCGTCATGGTGCCGGACACGCCGAACTGGCCGGCGTAGCTGGGGGCGTCGAAATCCACCAGGGTGAGCTCGAAGCTGCCGCTGGGAAGCTCGATCTCGGGCAGATCCAAGGTGACATGGGGGACGTCGGGCAGCACCTTGCGCGCCGCCGAACGGGCCTCGTCGGACATGAAGCCCAGGGACGGAATGACATCGAAGGAAATGGACTGCCCGCCGAGGGACGGCAGCTTGAATGACAGCGAGGCCGTCACCTCGGCGCCGATGCCCTGGAGCTGGAAGCTGCCGCTGCCCACGGCGGCGATGCCCTGGCCGAGCTGCAGGTCGATGTCCTTGAAGGGATTGGCGTGCTTCAGCCGGATGTCGCCCACGTCCAGCGACAGGGTCTGGTTGCCCACCCGGGTACCGCTCACGCTTCCGGAGAAGCACTCGAACGCGCACAGCTCGCCCCGCACGTTCGGCAGGTCGATGCCGGGCAGGGTGATGTGACCGCCGTTGATCACCAGATCGTCGCCGTCGGCGCGCAGCCTGCCCAGGGACAGCCCCGGCCCGCGCAGCGCCAGCCCGCTGAACTCCGCGGCCACGCCGAAGCGGGTGGGTTCCTTGCCCACGGTCCAGTCGAAGCCGAAGTCGGGAAGCGCGATGTCCGGCATGGTGCCCAGGTCCAGGTCCACCTGCCAGTTGCCCGCCGGGGTGAGTTCCGGGACGCGGGCATTAATGCGGATGGTCTCGACGCTCCGGTGGTCGAAGCGGTCTTCTACCATGTCGCTGAAGATGCGGTCGTGCGCGGTGCCGGCTGCCCCGAAGGCTGACTGGCGACGGCTCGCGCTGCCTGGCAGGCTCAACGACGCCGCTGCAATGCCGGTGTGGGCGAGTTGAGCGATGTCGTTGCTCTGGGCGACGGCCAGGCCGCTGGCGGATCGGGCGCCGCCCGATCCGAGCACGTTGGCGGTGATGCCGATATCGGCCGCGGCGGCGTTTACCAGGTTGAGGGCGCGGATCCCGCGTTGGGCATTCTCGGCGAGATGCACGCTGCTGCCGAGCCTCCCTTCCAGGCGGCCATTCACGGTCAGTCCCTCAGGAGCGCCGACGGGCGGGCTGGCCGTGGCGGCGCCGGCAGTGACGGGGCTACCGGCCGGAATGGCTGCGGGGGCCGTCAGGGTCACCCCGCCGCTCTGAACCCGGTCCAGGTCTGCTTCGCCCAGCATCTCGGGTGCCGCCACGGCCGGGTTCGGACCCAACGGTCCGAGCAGCCCGACCACGGTCGCGAGCTTGATCAGCCGGGCACCGGCTGCCCCTCGGTACATCGTCCACCCTCGGCGATTACTGGCGCGGCGCCCGGTGGGACGCCGCGCGCTACCGTTCAGCGGCTGTGGCTGATGACGTTGGACTGCACCAGGTTCAGCAGCGGTCCGCCGCCGCCGACGTTGAGGGAGCCGGCATCCTGACGCGCCACGTTGACACCGTTGGCGACGGCGCTGCCCGCGGCGTTCACCACGTTCATGCCGCGCAGATCCGCCTGAGCACCTCCGGAGAGGGCCACCACGTAGCTGGCATCCACCGTCAGCTCGGAGTCGTCGACGACCACGTACTCGGCCTGGGCGTTCTCCAGGGTGAACGGCGCCCGGATGGTCTCGTCGAGGCTGGTGCTCCAGGTCTCCTCCGTGCTCTCCGACTCTTCCAGGGTGAACAGGGTGGAGTGGTCGGAGGTCTCCTCCAGGGACTCGGAGAAGCTGCCGCTGGCTTCACAGGAGCCGTTCTGCACCGCGCAGCCGGCGCCCTGTAGCTGCACGTTGAACTGGGGCAGCTCCAGGGAAATGGAGACGTCGCCCTGGAAGTCCACACCGCCCACGCTGACCCCGCCGCCGGCGGTGAAGTCGAACTGGCCGGCCACGAAATCCACTTCCAGCTCGCCGGCACCCGACAGGCCGCGGCCCGCCTGCACCTGTTGCCCGAGCAGGGTGGAGAGCGCGTCCACGCTCCCGGTGCTGTCGTTGGTTTTGACGTGGCTCGAGGATTCCACGTCGGTCACCTGGTCGAGCTGCGACCGGACGCTGGAGCCGCTGAAGGAACCCGAGTCGGTGGTGACCCGGTCGACGTTGGCGTCGGTGCGCTCGTAGTGGGGCACAGAGGCGACGCGGCGCTGCTCCTGGCTGATCTGGTTCGACTGCTCGACGTTGAAATGGGTCTGCGCGCCGATCTCGGCGCCCTGGCTCGCGCGGCCGTCGAAGACGTTGACGCCGTTGGCCACCGTGCTTTCCGCCGCGTTCACCAGATTCAGCGCCCGCGCGCTGGCCTGAACGCCGTCCGACAGCGAGACGTCGCCGGACGAGGTGACGCTGGCCGACGAGTCGTTGCCGACGATGGCGCCCCCGCTCGCCGTGAGGTTCGTTGCTTGACCGGCCGTGACGTGGTCCATTTCGTCAAGGCTCATGGCCGCAGGATTGGCCTGCACCGTGGCGGCCGCCACGGCGAGCGCGACTGCGGCGCCCAATGCTGAAACAGGTTTCATGCTGCCTCCGTTTGTTGTTATCACGCCGGTTTGGTCGCCGGACGTTAGCAGAGCCTCGTGCGGGCCGATACACGCTCACCGACGGCCCCGCGCCCGGCGGGCCGCCGGCGGGCCGAAAGTGCTTGCGGGGCGAGGCATTAGAAGGCGGTAAACTTTGTTAGCGGTTTGTAATTATGTGTGGGGGTCGCTATCCGCTATCCGCCGTCCGCTGGAGGCATAATCCCAGAGTCTGGCGACACCCCTCCTGCGGAAAGCGGAAAGCGGAAAGCGGATAGCGGATAGCGGACAGCGTCATTTCGGCACCACCACCCTCACCGCCACCCCCCCGCCGTCCCGGTTGGCCAGGGCCACCCGGCCGCCGTGGGCTTCGGCGATCTCGCGCACCAGGGCGAGGCCGAGTCCGGTGCCGCCGCGCTTGCTGGAGTAGAAGGGCAGGAGCGCGTTGGCCAGCACGTGCTCGCTCATGCCCGGGCCGCGGTCGCGGACCTCGATGGCGAAGCCGCGCTCGGTCTGCTGCACGCGCAGACGCACCTCCTCGGGTGGCGAGCCGGATTCGTGGGCGTTCTGCAGGAGATTCAGCAGGGCCTGCTCGATCTGTGCGGGATCGAACCGACCGGGGGTTTCGGGAAGCGCGCCGTCCACGGTGAAGGCGATCTGGTTCTGCAGGCGGGCCACCAGATCGCGCCAGTCGACGGATTCCGGGCGCGGCGCGGGCAGCTTGGCGAAGCGGGCGTAGCCGCGGATGAATCCCTCCAGGTGGCGCGCCCGCTCCTCGATGGTGGTGAAGATCTCGCCGAGCCGCTCGTGCTGGCCGCGCTGCACCAGCTCGCCTCCCGAGTGGGCGAGGGAGGCGATGGGGGCGAGCGAGTTGTTGAGCTCGTGGCTGATGACCCGGATCACCCGCTTCCAGGTCCGCACCTCCTGACGACGCAGCTCCGGGGTGAGATGGCGAAGCAGGTACAGCTCGTGACGCCGTCCGTTTAGGCGAAAGCCGCGGCGCGACAGGTGATACACCTCCTCTTCGTCATCGTGCTGCACGACGAACAAACCGTCGCCGCCTCGTGCCGCCGCCTCCCGCAGCGCCTCGGGGGCGGTCTCGATCAGGTGCGGCAGCCGCTCGCCTTCCAGCCGGCGGCCGTCGTTGAGCAGCTTGCGGGCCGTCAGGTTGGCGTACACCACGTGCTCCGACGGATCACAGAGCAGCATGGCCACGGGCGCGTTCTGCACCATGGTGTCGAGCAGCAGCTCGCGCTGGACGAGGCCCAGGCGCTGGTCGCGCAAGGTGGCGCCGAGAGCATTGTGGGCTTCCACCAGGTCGCCGAGCTCGTCGTTGCTCCGCCAGCGCAGGCCGAACGAGAAGTCGCCGTCGCGGTAGCTCATCACCGTCCCGGCGAGGGCGCGGAACATGGCCAGCATGGGCGCGAGGGTGCGATGGACCAGATAGAGGGTGAGCGGGAGCAGCAGCGCCACGGTGGCGACGGCCGCGAGCAGCGGGTGATTCAGCCACGACTGCAGGGCGAGCGCGATGCCGACGGCGAGCAGCAGCACGGCGCCCGCGCACAGAGCGAAGCGGCCGGCCAGCGAGGTGCGGCGCCGGGGCCGGCGCTCGGCGCTCATGTTCTCGGGATGTCCAGTTTTTCCATGCGCCGGTACAGCGCCTGACGGCTGAGGCCCAGTTCCGCCGCCGCCCGGGCGATGACACCCTGGCTGCGGTCCAGGGCCTGCTCGATCTCGGCCCGGTCCGGCTCCCGCTCCGGCGTTCGCGGAGCGGTCCGCGCCGGACCGAGCTGCAGATCTTCCTCGGTGATCTCTTCCGTGCGGGCCAGCAGCGCGCCGCGCTGGATGGCGTTCTTCAGCTCCCGCACGTTCCCCGGCCAGGTGTGCCGGCAGAGCGCCGCCCGCGCCCCGCGGGAGAGGGTCTTGCCGGGCGGCAGGAAAGCCTCGGTCAGGGGCAGCACGTCGTCCGGCCGCTCCGCCAGGGGAGGCAGCGCGATCTCGATGGTATTGAGCCGGTAGTAGAGGTCTTCCCGGAAGCTGCCCTCCCGGATCATGGCCGGCAGGTCGGCGTTGGTGGCGCTGATCACCCGCACCTTCACCTGTCGGGGCCGGTTCGAGCCGAGGCGCTCGAAGCGTCCGGTCTCCAGCACCCGGAGCAGGCGGGTCTGGCCGGAGGGCGGCAACGTGCCGATCTCGTCGAGAAACAGAGTTCCGCCGTCGGCGGCTTCGAACTTGCCCTCCCGCGCCCGGTTGGCGCCCGTGTAGGCGCCGGCTTCCGCGCCGAACAGCTCTGCTTCGATGAGCTCCGCGGGCAGCGCGCCGCAATTCACGGTGACGAACGGGCCGTCCCGCACCGCCGAGTTCGCCTGGATGATCTCGGCGATCTTCTCCTTGCCTGCGCCGTTGGGGCCGGTGATGAGCACGGGGAGGTCGGCGCGGGCCACCTGGCAGGCGAGCCCGATCACCCGCTCCGTGGCGGGATCGGCGAACACGGCGCCGCACAGATCGTAGCGCTCCTCCAGCTCCCGGCGGCGCCGTTGCTGATCCGAGCGCACCCGGCGCAGCTCGCGCCGGGTTTCGGCCAGCTCCAGAAGATTGCCGACCGTGGCCAGCAGCTTGCGGTCGTCCCAGGGCTTGGCGAGGTAATCGGCGGCTCCTTCCTTCACCAGCTCCACCGCGCTTTCCAGGTGGGTCCAGGCCGTGAGGAGGATCACCGGCAGGTCCGGCTGTCGCTCGCGGATGGCGCGGAACAGCGCCTCGCCCTCCACCCCGGAAGTGGTGTCGGCGGTGAAGTTCATGTCCTGGATGACGAGATCCACCGTTTCCCGTTCGAGCACGGCGAGGCCCGCGTCGGGCGACTCGGCGCGCAAGGTGCGGATCTCCTGAAGGGAGAGCAGCACCTCCAGCGCGGTGGCTACGGCGGGATTGTCGTCGATGACCAGAACCGTGGGCATTGAGCGGATGTACCTCAGGAACTACCGGTGAGCTTTCCTCAAATGCGGCGCCATGCCAAGGGCGAGCGGCTCAGACGCTGCGGGTGGCTACCGCCGGCGCCGCCGCCGCCGCGCGCCGGGCCGGCCCCAGCACCGCGAGCTGACCCAGCGTCCACAGGGTCAGGGCACCCGCCGGCAGATACTGCCAGGGCAGCCGCGGCAGCTCGTAGCGCTCCATGAGCGCCCCGTTGATGGCGTACGCCAGCGCCATGCCGAGGGCGATGCCGAAGCTGGCGATGATGAAGTTCTCGGTCTGGAAATAGCCGAGGATCTGGCCCCGCGTGGCGCCGAGCGCGCGGCGGACACCGATCTGCCGGGCGCGCTGCTGCACCCAGAAGCTGGCCAGGCCGACGATGCCGAGCGCCGTCACCACCAGCAGCGCGACGCAGACCACCACCAGCAGCCAGGCCATGGCCCGGTCCTCCTGGTAGTACGTATCGCGGAAGGCTTCGAGGGTGCCGGTCTGCTCCTCGAGGACGATTCGGCTGGGGTAGACCCGGTCCAGCGCGGCCAGCGCCGCATCCATCACCTCCCCGCGGCGCTCGGGATCCGCGCGGATCAGGTAGCGGCTGCCGTACTCGGTGGGGGCGAGGAGGGGGAGCAGCATGGAGAACTCCCGCTCGTTCGGCGCGCCAACGGTGTCGTTCGGACGGATCAGGTGCTCCACCACGCCCACGACCCGGGAGGGCCGGTTGCCCCAGGCGTAGATGGACTGGCCGAGGGGCTCGCTGTCCGGGAACAGGCGATCCGCCAGGTCCCGGGTGAGAATCACCGACGGGATGGGTGACTCGCCTCCGGAGCGCTGAAAGGCGGCGAACTCCTGGTACTCGTCCGGCTGGAAGTCACGTCCGGCGACGAGCCGCAGGCCCAGGGTCTCCAGCAGATCCTCACTGCCGAAGTAGGTGGTGCCCACCAGGGTCGGATGGGTCTGGTCCGGTTGCATGTTCACGGCGGTGTTCCAGGACGAGCTCTGAAACGGCACCTGGTTGACCGCGGCTACCTGCCGGACACCGGGGACGGCGCGCAGCGCCGCCAGGTCTTCCCGGGTCAGCGCCGCGTGGTCGGCATCCCGCGCGGTGCCTGCGAGCAGAATGTGCAGGAGCTCGGTTTCGGCGACCCCGCTCGGCTGCGCCATGCGCTCGAGCCGGTTGCCGATGAGAAAGACGGCGTTGCTGACGATGGCGCAGGAGAGGGCGATCTCCAGGGCGATCAGGCCGGCCGCCGTCTTGTGGCGGCTCAACGTGGAGAGAATCGGGCGTATGTCCATGAGGGTCCTCACTGGGATTTGAGCTGCATGGCCGGGCTGATCTGGCACGCGTGCCAGGCGGGCAGCAGCCCGGCGACGAGTCCGGCGACCACGGAAGCGGCGATGGTGGTGGACAGCATCACCGGGTCGAGGTGAGCGAGGTCCGCGTACTCCGCCGGCTGCTGGCGCACGGCCCACAGGCCTAGCAGCGCCAGCGCCAGGCCCAGCACGCCGCCGGCCAAGCCGATCACGCCGGCTTCCACCAGGAACTGAGACAGGATCTGCCGGCGCGAGGCGCCGAGCGCCCGCCGGACCCCGACCTCACCGGACCGGCGCAGGAACTTGGCCAGCAGCAACCCCACCGTGTTCAACAGACACACCAGCAGGAAGCCGAGTGCCAGCCAGAGCTGCAGGCGCACGTCGCCGGGAACCACCCGCGCGTAGTCGAGCCATTCCATCACGTTGCGCAGGCGCACGTTGGTGGGCCGCTCGAAGCGCCCGGCGGCCCGCTGCTCCTCGGAGTAGTTCTCGAGGAAGGCCCGGTACCCGGCAGCCTTCTCGGGTGAATCGAGCTCCACCCAGAGCTGCATCCAGACGCAGGGGGCATTGAGGCCCGTTTCGTCGCCACCGGCGTCGTCCCAGCAGCTCATGCTGCCGCTGCGGCTGAGCTGGAGGTCGCGCGAGGTGGAGAACGGCACGAACACCTGCTCGACTTCGCCGTACCGCTCGCTGTTCAGGTCGTAGAACCGGGGGACCGGCCGCCACCGCTCCAGAACGCCCACCACCCGGAACTCGTGGTCGTCCAGGCGCACCGTGCGGCCGGTGCTGTCGGCGCCGTCGAAGAGCTTGTCGTTGAGCTCCCTGGAGATGACGGCCACCCGAGCCCGGGCTTCGTCTTCGCTCGCGCTCCAGCCGCGGCCGTAGCGGAAGCTCAGATCGAACATGGGAAAGAAGTCGGCAGTCGTGTAACGGGCGTCGACGTAGAAAGGTTTCAGCCGGCTGTCTTCGGGGTCCACCGCCGCGGCTCCGCTGGCCATCAGTGCCTGGCGGTCGGCCCGCCCGCTCCGGACGAGCGCCTCGGCGTCGAAGCGGGTGAGCTGCTCCGCGGGCTCCTCGCCGGGGACGTAGCCGGACATGCTCTCGGCGTCGAGCTGGGGGTGGTACAGGCGGCCGCTCTTGTTCGGGATGGGATCGCCGGAAAGCACGTAGAACACCGTCAGGGTGGTCATGCTGGCGCCGATTCCCAGCGCGATGGCCAGCACCATGAGCGCCGTGAGTACCTTGTTTTGGCGGAAGCTGCGAAAGGCGAGGTCGAAATAGTAACTGAGCATGGCGGTCACCTCAGGCGTCCCCGGCGTGGCTGCGGGTGCGAAGGGGCACGGTGACGGCTTCCAGCTCGCTGGCCTGACCGTCGACGATGTGGACGTTGCGCTGCGCCCGGGCGGCGAGCTCGGGGTCGTGGGTCACCATCACGATGGTGGCGCCGTCGGCGTTCAGCCGTTCCAGCAGCTCCATGACCTCGCGGGCCATGTGGGAATCCAGGTTGCCCGTGGGCTCGTCCGCCAGCAGCAGCCGCGGCTCGCCGGCCAGCGCCCGGGCGATGGCGGCCCGCTGCTGCTGGCCGCCGGACAGCTCCGCCGGGTAGTGCTTCATGCGCGAAGCCAGCCCCACCTGCTCCAGGGCGGCTTCGATGCGCGCCTTGCGGTCCGCGCGGGGCAGGCCGCGATAGCGCAGGGGCACGTCCACGTTGTCGAAAAGGTTGAGATCGGGGATCAGGTTGAAGCCCTGGAAGATGAAGCCGATCTTCTCGTTGCGCAGGCGGGAGCGCTGATCGTCGTTCAGCGTCTCCGCCCGCACCCCGTCGAGCAGGTAGGAGCCGCCGCTCAGCTCCTCGAGCAGCCCGGCGATGTTGAGAAACGTGGTCTTGCCGGAGCCGGAGGGTCCGGTGACGGCGACGAACTCCCCTTCCCGCACGTGAATTTCGAACTGGCGAAGGGCGTGGGTCTCCACCAGCTCGGTGCGGTAGACCTTCGAGACGTTCTGCATCTGCAGCATCGGGTTGCTCCTTGGTTGATCTAGAGGCCGGCCAGGCGCACCCGGGGGGCGTCGCCGAAGGCGGCCGTGCCGGAGACGACGATGCGGTCGCCCGCGTTCGCCCCGGAGAGGATTTCCACGGCGTTCAAGCTCGTCACGCCGGTTTGCAGGGGTCGGCGCTCGGCCACGCCGTCGCGTACCAGGTAGGCGACGCGACCGCCGCCGGCCTCGAGAAACGGTCCGCGCTCCACCATCAGGACGTCGGTGCGCTCGTCGAGAAGGATGCGCGCGGACAGACGCTGGTTCTGGCGGAGCCCTTCGGGCGGGGTGCCGACGAAGCGCAGACGCCCCACCACCTCGCCGTTCACCACCTGGGGCGATACCGAGCGCACCTCACCCGGGTGCTCGGCGCGGGGCGTGCGAATCTGTGCCGGCATGCCCAGGCCCAGATCGCGGGCGAAGCTCTCCGGCACCCGGAACTCCAGCTCGAACGCGGAGAGGTCCACCACGCTCAGCACCGGCTCGTTGGCGGCGATGCTGGCGCGCTGGGCCACCAGCACCTGGCCCACCTGGCCGTCCACCGGCGACCGCACCTCGAGGGCCTCGACCTGGCGCTCCAGCTCCCGGACCAGGGCACGCTGGCGCGCCACGGTCTGCCGGCGGGTGCGCAGATCGAAGCCGGCGCCTTCCACCTGCAGCTTGGCGTCCCGGCTCGCATGGGCCCGGGCGATCTCCGCCTTGCGCAGGTTGTCCTCGGCACGCAGCAGGTCGATCTCGGACACCACGCCCAGGTCGTGGCCCCGCTGCATCCGCTCCAGCTCACGGGCCGCCGTCTGCCGGTCGATCTCGGCCTGATCCACCCGCATCTGTGCCGAGGCCTCCACCTGACGCACGGCCAGCTCGGCGCGGCCGGCCTCGGTCTCCAGGCCCGCCAGGGTGGCCTGTTCCTGGGCCAGGCGGCTCTCCAGCTCGGGGCTGTCGATCCGCGCCAGCACGTCACCCTGTTTCACCGCATCCCCGGCAACTACCTCGAGGTGCACGGTGCCGGGGGCGACGGCGTACAGGGTGGGGCTGTCTGCTGCCGTGACCCGCCCGTCGACGCTGATGTCACGTACCAGGGTGCCCCGCTCCACGGTGGCGATGCGGATGCGCGAGGCGTCCACGGACTGCTCGCCGGAGAGCCAGCCGCGGGTGGCGTATGCGGACAACGAGATCAGCACCGTCAGCGCGGCCGCGGGCAAAAGCCAGCGGCGGTGGCGCGGGTGCCCGGCGCCGATGGGGCGGTCCTGGCCGGTGGTGTCGCGGATCATCGGGTTGCCTCGAAGGTTTCGCAGCGCGTTCGTGGGGCCGTATTGCACTGCGTGTGCCAAAGCTAACCAATTGAAATAAAAGAATAAAATGTCGAGTCCGGGGTGTCCGGACCGTCCGCGGGTGTCCGGGCGGACACTTCTGTTCGAGTCCGTTGGGAGTCCCGTCGCGCGCGGCGCTGGCGCGCGGCCGGGTCCGGGCATAGGATTCGCCGCGCCGAAGGGCAGGGGGTGTTGGGCTCTCAGCTCCTGCGGCGCCGGGCAATCCAATCAGAGAAACACAATGAAGACCACTATGACCCTGGGGAAGGCGCTGGCTGCGGCTGGCGCCATGGGATGGCTGTGGACCGCCGTCGCGGTGCCGGCCTGGGCCGCAGAAGAGCTGGCGCGGCTCACCGTGGAGCTCCGAGTCGACGGCGCCGAGCGGCGCGGGCCCGCGGATGGAGGCGACTACGCCGAAGGCGAGTTCCACGACTTCTATCGATTCACCTTCACCACGCGCTCCGAAGGCGATCTCAACGAGGTCAACATGAAGGACCCGGAGTCCTTGGCGCAGGCGGTCGATCGCGGAACCGCTCTGCAGCAGCGGATCCAGGCCACGCAGCCGCCGCCCGCCGCTGCGCCGGCGCCCGCCGTTGCGGCGGTGTCGCCCGAGGAGCTCGAGGCCCGGGCCCTGGCGGGCCAGGAGGCGTGCCAGGAGGACATGGCCTGCCTGATGAAGCTGGCTCAGGAGCTGTCGGCTCAGACCATGGCCATGCAGGGGCAGGGATACGCGGCGCCGACCCCGGCGGCCGGAGCCTGGGAGGACGGTGAGGACGCCGAGCCGGATCTCCGCTATCTGGAGTACTACCCGTACTACGGCTGCGAGAGCGACGCCCGGATCACGATCGATCGTAAGGTCACCGGCGCCTACTCGGACATCCAGGGCCTGGTGCCGTACTCCGTGACCCGTACGGCGGATCACCGCGCGGACGCGGACATGCGCCAGTTCGTCTGCTTCCTGGGGGGCGTGGTGGTGGACGTGAAGACGGACACGTTCTACACCGACGGCCTGTCGGCGCTCGACGCTCCGGGCACGGAGGTGCGGCAATACCGGGGCCGGCCCACGGAAACTCGCGAAATGCCCATGACCCTGCAGGGCGATATCGCCGAGTGGATGCAGGCCGAGCTGCGCAAGGCGCCCCTGAGCGGCCGACGCGACACCACCATCACCCTCACCCGGGACCAGAGCGGGGCGTTTCCGGTGGGCGATTATTCCGGCAGCGCCGAGGTGGAGCTGACCTGGCGGTTCGAGCGGCTGTAGGCGGTGCATCGGTAGCCTCCGGCTCGAAACCTGCTTGCCCGACGCCCCGGACGACGTCATCTGGAGGTAACAGCCGATGTCCATGCAGACAATGGACTACGGAACCACGGTACAACTCGCGCGCGGGCTGGGCTGGTTCAGCATCGCGCTCGGAGCGGCGGAGCTGATCGCCCCGGGCGCTCTTTCGCGAATGATCGGCACTCGGCGCTACGACCGCACCGTGCGCGCCTACGGCGCCCGGGAAATCGCCGCCGGCGTGGGCCTCCTCCTGGCGCGGGACCCGACTCCCTGGTTGTGGGGGCGGGTGGCCGGAGACGCCCTGGATCTGGGCTCCCTCGGCGCAGCGGCTGCCACCAGCCGGGTGGATCGGAACCGGCTGGCTCTGGCCACGGCGGCCGTGGTCGGGGTGATGCTGGTGGACCTGGCGGCGGCCCTGTCGCTGACCTCGCGCCGGCGCTGAACCGCCGCGCGACCGCGAGCGCCGTGGCGCAGAAGTTGCGTCTTCGCCGCCATCCAACACGGAGGTGAATGACAGTGGCAGCCGCAGACAAGAAACGCACCCTGGAGCACTGGCTGAAGGACGCCCATGCCATGAAGTCGGCGCGGACCGAGAACCTCGAGCGCCAGGTGGCGCGATTCGAGGGATTTCCCGACGTTCAGCGGCGGCTCGAGGATCACGTGGCTCATTCGCGTCAGCAGATTGCCGAGATCGAGACGTACCTGCATGAACTGGGCAGCGATACCTCCGCCACCCGGGACGCGGTGTCGCAGATGATGTCCAACCTGCAGGGCTGGACCACCGCCGCGGCGCCCGACGAGCTGGTGAAGTACTGCATCGCCGACGAGGCCTTCGCGGAGTTCGAGGCGGCGTCGTTCGAAACCCTGGCCGTGGCGGCGCGGGAGTACGGCGAGCCGCGGATCGCCGAGGGGTGTGCCCGCATGCGGGACGAGGAGCGGGACATGGCGGACTGGTTCCGCGCCGAGTTGCCCCGCATCACCCAGGGGTACTTGAGCGGCGCGTCGGGCGCTCGCTGAAGCGGTGGAGCCGGGATCGGAGCACGTCAGCGTGCCCGGGGATTACATCTCCGCACAATGCGGCTACGGATCTTCATTGCCCTGGTCCTGCCGAGGGCGTAGAAATGAAAGTGTGACGGCGTTCACACCGAGGGTGTGCAGGAAATCACCTCCGGACCAGGGCCCAGGGACGGCACCGCCATAGGCAGCTCACACGAGGAAGACGTCCATGAACGGGCACAAAGAACCCGGCATCGCCACCTGCAGCGAATCCGACGACGCCGCGGCGCGCGTCATCGCCTACTTCGGCCCCTACCTATTCTGGGGCCTGATCGGGATCATGGTCGGCGGCATCGTGCTCCTCGGCTGAGCCGGCCGCGGTCCCGCCGGCGAACGCCCGGCGCATGAGCCACTTGAGCGCCTGATCGTACTCGGCGAATAGCTCCGCCTCGTGAATCGCGCAGGTGAGCAGGAAGATGTCGGCGCAGTGCCTGGACTCCAGGTGCTCGTCAATCACCACCGCCACGCTGCCGCCCACCCGGCGGCGGTAGTCCTGATGAACGAAACGGGTGAGCGTCTCCAGGTCGCCGCGCGGGTCCGGCCGCAGGCCGCGCAGATCGATGAGCTGGGGAAACTCGGGATCGTAGTCACTGTCGGCGAGCAGCGAGCGGCCGAGCCGGGTCAGGTCGGCGGCGTCGACCCGGCCTTCCACCTGAACCGTGATGAGCCCATCGTCCGTATTGATGTGGTATGCGCCGGGCACGTCCTGTAGCTGCTCCACCTCCGAGCGCGCACCATACGCTGCGCGCCGGGCGGGTGCCGTGCGCGAGCTCTCATCGCTCACCGCCAACCGCTCCGGCTGACCACGGGCTTACGGCGCCGTAAACTGCACGTGAGCATCGAGCAGGTCTCCTCTCCCCGTTAGTCCAGAGACTGGCCTATTCCGAGTGTACTGCATCCGGGAGCGACTATGCGGTTCATCATCTACGGCGCGGGCGCCATCGGCGGCACCATCGGCGCCCGGCTCTTTCAGCAGGGCTTCGACGTGGTGCTCATCGCCCGCGGCGATCACCGCCGGGCGATGGAAGCCGAGGGCCTGCGACTCCTGACCCCGGAGGGCTCGTTCACCGTTCGCGTACCCGTGGTGGAGCATCCCCGGGCGCTCGAGATCCGCGCCGATGACGTGGTGATGCTGTGCATGAAGTCGCAGCACACCACCGGCGCGCTCGAGGACCTGCTGGCCGTGACCGCGGCGGAGCCGGCCGTCGTCTGCGTGCAGAACGGGGTGGCGAACGAGCGCATGGCCCTGCGGCGGTTTCGCCGGGTGTACGCGACCCTGGTGCATCTGCCGGCCATGCACCTCGAGCCCGGGGTGGTGGTCAGCCATGCTGCCGGCCGGGGCGGCATCCTCGATACCGGCCGGTATCCCGTCGGCACGGACGAGACCTGCAGCGCCGTCACGGCGGCGTTGGAGCGGGCCGGGTTCAGCGCGCGGCCGGATCCCGAGGTGATGCGCTTGAAGTACGCCAAGCTGCTCATGAACCTGAACAACGCGCTGCAGGCGGCCACCGGCATGGGACCCGGCGCGCGGGAGATCTCGCGGCAGCTCAAGCACGAGGCGCTGGCCTGCTACCAGGCGGCGGGCATCGACTGCGCCCCCGTCGACGAGGTCCGGGCGCGCCACCAGGGCACCTACGAGCTGGCGGACGTTCCCGGGTATCCGCGGCTGGGCGGCTCCTCCTGGCAGAGCCTGGCCCGGGGGACCGGCAACATCGAGACGGACTATCTGAACGGCGAGGTGGTGCTGCTCGGGCGGTTGCACGGCGTCCCCACGCCCGCCAACGCCGTGTGTCAGGCCCTGGCCCGGCGCATGGTGAAGGAGGGCCGTGCGGTCGGAAGCTTCGACTGCGACTACGTCGCCGAGCTCATCCGGCAGGCGCGAGAGGCCGGGTAGCGGTCGGGTAGCGCTACTCGTCGTAGCGGGTCAGGTCTCCCACCTCCAGGAACGGCGAGGCGTCGAGCTCCTCCGCCCCCATCATGGCCGCCACCTGCCGCAACGCGGCGAGAATGGTGAGCTGCTCCCGCTCGGGCAACTGCTCGAAGCGCACGCTGAACGATTCCTGGAGGGGGGTAGGCGCGCGTTCCACGGCTTCACGGCCGGCGTCGGTGAGCAGGGCGTGCACCACCCGCTTGTCCTGGGCACTGCGGCTGCGGGCCACGTAGCCGCGCTTCTCGAGCCGGTCGATGATGGTGGTGACCGTTGCCTGGGACAGGCTCACCTCGCTGGAGAGACGGGAGATGGCGACGGCGCCCAGGTCGCGGATGGCCTGCAGCACCAGGAGCTGGGGCGCTGTCAGGCCCACCGTCTTGGTGAGCCGCCGGGAATGAATGTCCGTCGCCCGGATGATCTTACGGATCGCGATCAGAACGTCTTCTTTGGCAGCCAACCTCAGCGTGCTCCCGTGACTCTCGCCTTCCGTCCGTGCACCGGAATCGCAGGCCGACGCGCCGTTGCGGCCGGCGTCGGCGGGAGGCACGAGTTTAGCATGGGCCTGGGGTGGCGAGACGCTTCGCGAGGTCAAGGGGGCTCCTGAATCGTCCGACGCGGCGAGGGTGATCCGGGTCGTTTGATAAATTTGATTAGATCTCTAAAATATACACCCCTAAAGTCATATGCGAAACATGAATCAAGCGAAGCACAAGGGCGAGACGGCCGGAGGGGAAGCGGAAACCGACATCCTCCTCCGGGTCCCGAATGCCGACGACGGTCCGGCGCTCCACGACCTCATCGCCGCGTGTCCGCCGCTCGACCGGAACTCCCGGTATTGCAACCTGCTCCAGGTCACCCACTTCGCGGACACCGCGGTGGTGGCCGAGATGGATGGCCGGATCGTCGGCTCCATCACCGGCTATCTGAAGCCGCGGGACCCCGGCGTCCTGTTCATCTGGCAGGTGGCGGTGCACGAGCAGGCCCGCGGCCGCCGCCTGGCCACCCGGATGATGGACGAGATCGTCGACCGTGATTTCTGCCGCGGGGTGCGATGGATGGAGACCACCATCGAGCCCGGCAACGAGGCTTCCTGGAAGGCGTTTCAGAAGTTCGCCGACGCCAGGAACGCGCCCACCGAGCAGTCGCTGCTGTTCTCCCGGGACCGGCACTTCGCCGGCGCCCACGGCGACGAGATGCTGCTGCGCATCGGGCCGTTCCGCCCCTGAGCTTCACGGGCCCCGCGGTCGGTCCGCGAGCCTGCAAACCCATGCGAACGACGAGAGAGAAAGGGAACCACCCCATGAGCGTATTCGACAAGATGGAATCCTCCGTGCAGAGCTACGCCCGGTCGATTCCGGCCATCTTCACCCGAGCCGCGGGCTCCTACGTCTACGATGTCGAGGGCAATGCCTACCTGGACTTTCTGAGCGGCGCCGGGTCACTGAACTACGGGCACAACCACCCGTACCTCAAGCAGAAGCTGATCGACTACATCAGCGCCGACGGCATCACCCACTCGCTGGACCTGCACACCCAGGCGAAGGCGGATTTTCTCGAGGCACTTCAGCGGTACGTGCTGGAGCCCCGGGGCCTGTCCTACCGCGTGCAGTTCCCCGGACCCACCGGCACCAACGCCGTGGAAGCGGCGCTGAAGATCGCGCGCAAGGTGACGGGCCGCGAAACCGTCGTCAGCTTCACCAACGGCTTTCACGGGGTGTCCCTGGGGGCTCTGGCGGTCACCGGCAACGAGCATCATCGCGGCGCGGCCGGCGTCTCCCTGGGGGGCACCTTCCGGGTGCCGTACGCGGGTTACCTGGGTGACGACATGGACACCCTGGACTACTTCGAGAAGCTGCTCGACGACAACAGCAGCGGCCTGGCCCTGCCTGCGGCGGTGATCGTCGAGACGGTGCAGGGCGAGGGCGGCCTCAATGTGGCCAGCGACCGCTGGCTCAAGCGCCTGGAGCGGATCTGCCGCGAGCGGGAGATTCTGCTCATCGTCGACGACATTCAGGCGGGCTGTGGGCGCACGGGCACCTTCTTCAGCTTCGAGCCCGCGGGCATCCGCCCGGACATCGTCACGCTCTCCAAGTCGCTCTCCGGCATGGGGCTGCCTCTGGCGGTCACGCTGATCCGTCCCGAGCTGGACGAGTGGCTGCCCGGCGAGCACAACGGCACCTTCCGCGGCAACAACCACGCCTTCGTCACCGCCACCGCAGCCCTGGAGCACTTCTGGAAGGACGACGGCTTCGCCCGGGAGGTCCGCGAGAAGGCCGAGCTGGTGCGGGAGCGGCTCGCCACCGTGGCCCGCCGGCACAAGCTGGAGGTCTGCGGCCGCGGGTTGATGCAGGGCCTGACCATGCCGAGCGGCGACGTGGCCTCGCGGGTGAGCGCCCACGCCCTGGAGCGCGGTCTCATCATCGAGACGGCGGGTCCGGAGGACGAGGTGGTGAAGCTGTTCTGTCCCCTCACCATCAGCCGGGAGGAGCTCGGCAAAGGCCTCGACATCATCGAGGAGTCCGTCGCCAAGGCGATGGGCCGGAACTTCAAGCAGGTATCCTGAACATGCTCATTCGCAAGCTATCCGAAGCGCGCGACACAGCGCGCCATACCAAGACAGAGAACTGGGACAGCGTCCGGCTGCTGCTCGCCAGCGACGCCATGGGGTTCTCGTTCCACATCACCACCCTGTACGCGGGCACCGAGACGCACATGTGGTACAAGCACCACCTCGAGTCGGTGTACTGCATTTCCGGACGGGCGGAGATCGAGGACAAGGCCACTGGTGAGAAGCACCTGATCGAGCCCGGCACGCTCTATGCGTTGAACGAGCACGACCGCCACGTGCTGCGCGTCGAGGAGGACTTCGTCGTCGCCTGCGTGTTCAACCCGGCCCTGCGCGGCACGGAGGTCCACGACGCGGACGGCGCCTACGTACTGGATGCGGAGGAAGTCACGGGTTGAGGTACATGCCGAACGAGGAAAGCACAAAGCAGTTGCGCCAGCACACCGTCGAAAAGATCGGCGGCACCTCCATGTCCCGGGTGGAGGAACTGATGCGGTCGGTGCTCATCAACGATCTGCGCGGCAGCGAGCTCTATCAGCGGATCTTCGTGGTCTCCGCCTACGCCGGGGTCACGGACATGCTGCTCGAGCACAAGCACTCGGGCGATCCGGGGGTGTACGCCCTGTTCGACGAAAGCGAAGAGGACGGGCTGTGGGAGCAGGCGCTGGAGAACACCCTGGCCCACATGTGCAGGCTGAACGCCGCCATCTTCGAGAACGCCGACGATCGGGAGGAGGCCGATGCCTTCATCGTCGGGCGCGTCCACGAGGTGCGCAGGAGCCTGGAGGATCTGCAGAGCCTGTGTTCCTCCGGCCATTTCCGTCTGGATGCGCACCTCGGCACGGTGCGCGAGATGCTGGCCGCCCTGGGCGAGGTGCACAGCGCCCACAACACGGCGCTGCTGCTCAGGCGTCGCGGCGTCAACGCCCGGCTCGTGGACCTGTCCGGCTGGGGCGAGCCCGACATCCTGCCCCTCGAGGATTATCTGCGCCGCAAGATCGGTGAGGTGGACCTCAGCCGCGAGCTGCCCATCTGCACGGGCTACGCCAAGTGTTCCGAAGGGCTCATGAACACCTACGACCGGGGTTACAGCGAGATCACCTTCAGCCGGATGGCGGCGGTGACCGGCGCGCGGGAGGCGATCATCCACAAGGAGTACCACCTGTGCAGCGCCGACCCCAAGGTGGTGGGCGTCGACAAGGCGGTGGCCATCGGCCGCACCAATTACGACGTGGCGGATCAGCTTTCGGTGCTGGGCATGGAGGCGGTCCATCCCGGCGCGGCTCAGTGTCTGCGCCGGGCGGCCATTCCGCTGCGAGTCCGTCACAGCTTCGAGCCTCACCATGCGGGCACGCTCATCGAGGCCGAGTACCAGTCCGCCGAGCCGCGGGTGGAGATCGTCGCCGGGCGCCGGGGCGTCTACGCGGTGGAGTTCTTCAGTCACGACATCGTCGACCGGTCGGGGCACGCTTCGGGGATCCAGAAGATTCTCGACCGCTACAAGCTGCGCACGGTCACCCGGGAGAGCAACGCCAACTCCATCACCTATTACCTGGCGACGAGCCTGAAGAACGTCAAGCGCATCGAGCGTGACCTGGAGGAGGCCTTTCCCAACGCCACGGTCACGGTGCGCCGGGTGGGCATCGTCGCCGCCGTGGGCAGCAATCTGGACGTCTCCGGCCTGCTCTCCAACTGCGTCTCCGCCCTGGCGGAGGCCGGCATCAACGTGCTGGCCGTGCACCAGTCCATGCGGGCGGTGGACATCAAGTTCGTGGTGGACGAGAAGGACATGAAGGCCGCCACCGTGGCCCTGCACGAGCGGGCCGTGGAGGAGCATCCGGCCGCCATGGACGCCGGCACCGCCAACGTGGCCTGAGTCCGGAGGCCTTCGCCCGGAGGCCTTCGCCCCCCGCCCGCGCATGGCCGCGGGCACGCCGCCCCCCTTGAAAACTTCACGAACGCCCCTATGAAGCGCGCGCTGGGGCCGCGGCACCTGCTGCCGCCGGCGCCGCGAGTTCGCTGTTCAACCCTCTTCGAGGAGACGAGATGAAGCTCAAACCTCTGCACGACCGGGTGCTGATCCGGCGCTGGGACGAGGAGTCCCGCTCCGCAGGCGGCATCGTGATTCCCGACAACGCCAAGGAAAAGCCGCAACGCGGTGAGGTGCTTGCGGTTGGACCCGGCGAGCCGCTCGAGACGGGGCAGATCCGGGCGCTTTCGGTGACCCCGGGCGATGCGGTGCTGTTCGGCAAATACGCCGGCAGCGAGGTCAACGTCGACGGCGAGGAGCTCGTGGTTCTGAAGGAATCCGACATCCTCGCGATCATCAACTAGAAGGGAAGTCAGAAGACAATGGCTGCCAAGAAGATTCTGTTGGATGAGTCGGCGCGCAAGCGCCTGGCCCGCGGCGTGGACGTGCTCGCCAACGCCGTCAAGGTGACGCTGGGTCCCAAGGGCCGCAACGTGGTGATCGACAAGAGCTGGGGCGCGCCCACCGTGACCAAGGACGGCGTGACCGTAGCCAAGGAGATCGAGCTCAAGGGCAAGTTCGAGAACATGGGCGCTCAGCTCGTGAAGCAGGTGGCCAGCAAGACCGCCGACGAGGCGGGCGACGGCACCACCACCGCCACCGTGCTCGCCCAGGCCATCACCCACCAGGGCCTGAAGGCGGTGGCGGCGGGCCTGAATCCCATGGACCTGAAACGCGGCATCGACCTGGCGGTGAAGGCCGTGGTGGAGGAACTGGACCGGCTCGCCACCCCCTGTGAGGACTCCAAGGCCATCGCCCAGGTGGGCACCATCTCCGCCAACTCCGACCGCGCCATCGGCGAGATCCTGGCCGAAGCCATGGACAAGGTGGGCAAGGAAGGGGTGATCACCGTGGAGGACGGCTCGGGCCTCGAGAACGTGCTGGAGTTCGTCGAGGGCATGCAGTTCGACCGCGGCTACCTGTCTCCCTACTTCATCACCAATGCCGACCGCCACGTCGCCGAGCTGAACGAGCCCTACGTGCTGCTGCGCGACAAGAAGATCTCCTCCGTGCGGGAGATGCTGCCGGTGCTGGAATCGGTGGCCAAGGCCGGCAAGCCCCTTCTGGTGGTGGCCGAGGACATCGAAGGCGAGGCCCTGGCCACCCTGGTGGTGAACAAGCTGCGCGGGGTGCTCAACGTGGCCGCCTGCAAGGCGCCGGGCTTCGGTGACCGCCGCAAGGCCATGCTCGAGGACATGGCGGTGCTGACCGGCGGCCGGGTGATCTCCGACGACGCCGGCATGACCATGGAGAAGGTTACCCTGGAGGATCTGGGCACCGCCAAGCGGGTGGAGCTGACCAAGGAGCACACCACCATCGTCGGCGGCTCCGGCAGGCACGACGCCATTACCGGCCGGGTCAACCAGATCAAGAAGGAGATCGAGGAGACCACCTCCGACTACGACCGGGAGAAGCTCCAGGAACGGCTGGCCAAGCTCGCCGGCGGCATCGCCGTCATCAAGGTGGGCGCCGCCACCGAGATCGAGCTCAAGGAGAAGAAGGCGCGCATCGACGACGCCCTGCACGCCACCCGGGCCGCGGTGGAGGAAGGCATCGTGCCCGGCGGGGGCGTTGCGCTGCTGCGGGCGGGGCAGGTGCTGAACGGCCTGAAGGCGGCGAACGACGACCAGCAGGCCGGCGTGCGGATCCTCGCCCGCGCCATCCAGGAGCCGTTGCGCCAGATCGTGGCCAACGCCGGGCTGCAGCCTTCGGTGGTGGCCGACAAGGTCCTCGAGGGCCAGGGCAACTACGGCTTCAACGCCGCCACCGGCGAGTATGGAGACCTGGTGGAGATGGGCATCATCGATCCGAAGAAGGTGGTGCGGCTGGCGCTGCAGAGTGCCTCCAGCGTGGCCGGCCTGCTGCTGACCACCGAGGCGCTGGTCACCGAGGCGCCCAAGGGCAAGGCGGCCGGCCAGGACTTCGACGAGGATTTCGACGAGGACTTCTGAGCCTGCCCCCGAACCGGCGCCCCGCGGGGCGCCGGTTTCCCCATCTCACCCTCGGCAGCTTTCCCGCAGCTCGGCGTCTAGCGCCGCCTCCTGCCGATCCAGCTCGCGTGCCTGGTCGAGCCCGTAGCCCTTGCGGCGCTGCCGGGCCAGTGCGGCCTGGGCTGCCTTCGCCTGCCGGCAGCGCTCTGCCCGTTCCTGCCGTTGCCGCTGCGCCAGCCGGGCGGCCTTCGCGCGCGCACGGGCCCGCTCGCCCCGAAGCGCCGCCCGCTGCTGCTCGAGGCTCTGCAGCCGCGCCCGCTCCGCGGCCGAGAGCGCCGGGATCTGCACCGTCTGGGCCGGCTGCACGGGTTGGATTCGGGCGCCTTCGCCGGGTGTGGTCTCACACGGGTACTGGCTGAACACCGGGGGCTGCCCGTCGCCGTGGCAACGGTACACGGGAGCGGCGCCGGCAAGGCCCAGCCAGGGCAGGATGAGCAGAAGCGCGCGGCCGCAGTGCTGCCGGGGACGATCCATGACAGCGACTTTTGCATCGGCGCGGGCGGCCCGGGTAGGGATTGCGGCCCGGCGGCGTCGCCGCCGACGCCGCGATTCCTGTGAGCCGGATCCTAACTGCTAGAGCGTGTCCAGCCAGTCGTCGTCCGAGCCCTCGTTGATGCCTTCGAACAGGAAGGTGGACAGGTAACGCTCCCCGGTGTCCGGGAGCATGACGCAGAACACGCTGCCGGCGGGCGCCTGTTCCGCCTCGGTCAACGCGGCCGCCAGGGTGGCGCCGGCCGATACGCCGACGAAGATGCCTTCGTTGCGGGCCAGTGCCAGCGCCGTGTCCCGGGCCACCGTCTGGTTCACCGGCACGATCTTGTCGGCCACGCTGCGGTCGAGCACCTCGGGAACGAAGTCCGGGGTCCAGCCCTGAATCATGTGCGGGCTCCACTCGCCGCCGGCGAGCAGGGACGCCTGCTCCGGTTCCGCGGCGATGACCTGGAGATCGGGCCGGGCCGCCTTCAGCACCCGGCCGGCTCCGCTCAAGGTGCCGCCGGTGCCCCAGCCCGTGACCCAGAAATCCAGGCGCCGGCCGGCGAAGTCCTGAAGGATCTCGGGGCCGGTGGTGGAGGCGTGATAGGCCGGGTTGGCGGGATTCTCGAACTGCCGCGCCAGGAACCATCCGTGCTTCTCGGCCAACTCCTCGGCCCTGCGCACCATCCCGGTGCCGCGCTCCGCCGCGGGGGTGAGGATGACCTTGGCGCCGAGCGCGCGCATGATCTTGCGCCGTTCGATGGAGAACGTTTCCACCATGGTGGCCACGAAGGGATGGCCGGTGGCGGCGCAGACCATGGCCAGCGCGATGCCCGTGTTGCCCGAGGTGGCTTCCACCACCGTCTGGCCGGGCGCCAGGCCCCCGGAATCCTCCGCATCGCGGACGATGGCGTAAGCCAGCCGGTCCTTCACCGAGCCGAGCGGGTTGAAGGACTCCACCTTGACGTACAGCTCCACGTGGTCCGGCCCGGTGCGATTCAGCCGCACGATGGGGGTTCTGCCGATGGTCTGCAGGATGTTGTCGTAGATCATGGGTGTGGCTCCGTTGGAGATGCTGCGTTTCGAAACAAGGCCGGCGGATCAGCCCAGGTGCCGCTCGAGCGCCTTCACCGCCTCGTCCATGGCAGGCCGCGCGGCCGCCACCGCATCCTGCATGCCGAAGAAGCCGTGGATCAGCCCGTCGTAGCGGGTGGCGGTCACAGCCACCCCCGCCCGCTCGAGAGCGGCGGCATACGCCTCCCCCTCGTCGCGCAGCGGATCGAACTCGGCGGTCTGAACCAGCGCGGGCGGCAGGCCCGCGAGCGAATGGGCGGTCAGCGGCGCGGCATAGGGCTCGCGCCGCTGGGCGAGGTCGGGCACGTACTGATCCCAGAACCACTCCATGGCGCGCCGGGTCAGCAGGTAGCCCTCGGCGTTCTGTCGGTAGGACCCGGTGTCGAAGTCGGCCGCGGTGACCGGATAGACGAGGAGCTGAAAGCACAGCGCCGGGCCGCCGCGATCGCGAGCCATGAGCGCCACCGCCGCGGCCAGGTTGCCGCCCGCGCTGTCGCCGCCCACGGCGATATTCGCCGGATCGATGCCGAGCGCGGCGGCGTTCTCCGCCACCCAGACGGTGGCGGCGTAGCAGTCTTCGGCGGCGCCGGGGTAGGTGGTTTCCGGGGCGCGCCGGTAGTGCACGGCCACCACCTTCACCCGTGTGCCGCTGCACAGCCGGCGGCAGGTCTCGTCGTGACTGTCGAGATCGCCGATCACCCAGCCGCCGCCGTGAAAGTAGACCAGCGCGCCGGCCAGGGCCGGTGCCGGCGGCGTGTAGATGCGCAGCTCGATGTCCTCGTCCGGACCGGGGATGACGCGATGCTCCACGTCGGCGACGGGCGTGGGAACCTCGGGCGGCGGCGTGAGCTGAAGGTTGCGGGCCTCCTCCGGCGTCAGATCCGCCAGGTCTTTCATGCCCAGCGTCTCCAGGGCATCGAGGATGTTCTTGGTCTGCTGGTCCAGTGGCACGTCGCACTCCCGAGCCGTATTGCGGTTCGCCACCATAACCCAGGGTCTACGGTGGTGAAAGCGGGTGCCGGCGCAGCTCGGGCTCAGGTGCCGGAGCGCGGCACCCGGCCCATGAGGTAGAACTCCTCGTTCGGAGTCATCCGCGTCAGGTGCGCCATTCGGTTCGACAGGGCGAACAGGCCGGTGATGGCGCCGATGTCCCAGATGTCCTCGTCGTCGAAGCCGGCGTCCCGCAGGCGCTGGTGATCCGCGTCCTCCACGGTCTGCGGCTCGAGGGCCAGGTTCACGGCGAAATCGAGCATGGCGCGCTGGCGCGGGGTGATCTCGGCATCCCGGTAGTTGGCGGCGATCTGGTCGGCGATGCGCGGGTTCCTGGCGTGAATGCGCAGGATGGCGCCGTGGGCGACGACGCAGTAACTGCAGTCGTTGGCGGCGCTGGTGGCCACTACGATCATCTCCCGCTCGGCCTTGGAGAGCCCGCCGGAGCGTTCCATCAGCGCGTCGTGATAGGCGAAGAAGGCGCGGAACTCGTCCGGTCTGCGGGCCAGGACGAGGAACACGTTGGGCACGAAGCCGGACTTCTCCTGCACGGCTTCGATGCGTCCGCGGATGTCGTCCGGCAGCTCGGTGAGGTTCGGCAGGTCGAAACGGCTCGGTGGCTTCATGGCTGCTCCTCGGCCGGGGCGGTCACGGCTCGGGCCGCCCCGGCGGCAGGTGGGATCCCCAGTACAGGCTGTTGTACTTGCGCAGGATGCGCAGCACCTCGTCCTGGGGTATGGCTTTCAGGGTGCCCCGGCTGCTGCTCACGGCCGTGGCGGTGAACAGGGCGTTGTACACCGCTTCCTCGGTGGCTTCGGCGGTGGCGGCGAACAGCGGCGACATGGCCGCGTTCACCAGGGAGGGCGTCTCCACCGGCTTTTCGGACAGACGGGGGCGGCGCAGCTTCGGATGGGTGGAGAAGGCGATGACGTAGTCGCCGGAGCCGTTATGGGCGAAGGAGCCGGTGCGGGCCAGGCCCATGATGGCGCGGCGGGAGAGCCGGTCCAGGCTGCGGGCGTCCAGGGGCGCGTCGGTGGCCAGCACGATCATGATGGAGCCGTCTTCCCGGTCGTCGGCGGGATCGTGCCCCGTCAGGGCGTGCTGGTAGGGGAACTGGCCCAGCTCCCGGCCCACCGGAGCGCTGTTGATGGTGAGATCGCCGCCGAAGTTGGTCTGCACCAGCACGCCCACCGTCCAGCCGCCGAGCTGCCGCGGCAGCCGCCGCGAGCTGGTGCCGATGCCGCCCTTCCAGCCGAACGCCTGGGTGCCGGTGCCGGCGCCGATGGTGCCCTCGAGCACCGGCCCGTCGGTGGCGTTGTTCAGCGCCTCGAACACGTGGCTGAGGCCCACCGCTTCCGCCCACATGTTGTTGACCCGGGAATCGTTGGTCTCCCCCACCACGGGGTTCAGGGTGTGCTCGCCCATTCCCGGCTGGTCGTACATCCATGCCACCAGGCCCTGGGCCGCGCGCCACACGCACATGGTGCAGGTGAGCAGGATGGGGGTTTCGATCTCGCCGAACTCCCGTACCTGTGTCTCGCCGATCAGCTTGCCGTAGCCGTTGCCCACGTGGATCCAGGCCGGCACCGGGTGGGTGTAGAGGTTGCCCGGCGCCGGGATGATGGCGGTCACTCCGGTGCGGATGTCGTCACCTTCGATGAGGGTGGAGTGGCCGACGCGCACGCCGGCTACGTCGGTGATGGCATTGTGCTCGCCGGTGGGGAAAACGCCCACGGCGACCCCGAGGTCCCGGGCCCGCTGCGGCTGGGCGGCCGCCTCGAGGCCACTGAACGCGAGCAGAAGAACGAGGAGCAGACGGGAACCCCGTGGTCGGGCGCCTGGAATCATGCAAAGCAACCTTCGTAAAGCCGAATCCCAAGGATGGCACAAGCGCCGGGTGGATGTCCCCCGAGCTTGCAAACCGCCAGAGGCTTGTCGACTATGGGCCGTCCGTTCCGTCTTCCGACAACCGAGGTCACCGTGAATCCATTCTTCGACCGATGTTTCGGCCGCGCGCTCTGCGTGGCGCTCCTCTCCTTCGTCTCCATGGCCGCGGTGGCCGCGAACGCGCCGGTTCGCGCCACCCACGGCATGGTGGTTTCACAGAATGCCATCGCCTCGCGCATCGGCGCCGAGGTGCTGGAGGAGGGCGGCAGCGCGGTGGATGCGGCGGTGGCCACGGCGTTCGCGCTGGCGGTGACCCACCCCACCGCCGGCAACATCGGCGGCGGTGGTTTCCTGGTGTACCGGCCGGCGGAGGGCGAGCCGGTGGCCTACGACTTCCGCGAGCGGGCGCCCACGGGCTCCCATCCGGAAATGTGGCTGGAAGACGGCGAGTACAGCTTTCAGCGCCACCACATGAGTCATCTCGCCGTCGGCGTGCCCGGCACCGTGGCCGGGCTGCACCTGGCCTGGCGGGACGCGGGCCGGCTGCCGTGGAAGCGTCTGGTGGAGCCGGCGGTGAAGCTGGCGCGCGAGGGCTTCACGGTGACCCACCAGCTCGCGGCCTCGCTGCAGCGTGCCCTGCCGCGGATGCAGAAGTATCCGGCCTCGGTGGCGCAGTACAGCAAAAACGGCGAGCCGTACCAGCCCGGCGAGGTGCTGGTGCAGAAGGATCTGGCCGAGACGCTCGCGCGCATCGCCGAGCACGGTCCGGACGGTTTCTACAAGGGCCGCACGGCGGAGCTGCTGGTGGCCGAGATGGAGCGGGGCGGGGGGCTCATCACCCTTGAGGACCTGGCCGGGTACGAAGCGCTGCGCCGCGAGCCCGTCCGCGGCCGCTACCGGGAGTTCGAGCTCATCGGCATGCCGCCGCCGAGCTCCGGGGGCATCGTCATGGTGGAGATGTTGAACATCCTGGAAGGCTACGACCTGGGGCGCCTCGGCTTCGGCACCCGGGCCACTCTGCACCGGATGGCGGAAGCCATGCGCCGCGCCTATGCGGACCGCGCGCAGTATCTGGGCGACCCGGACTTCAATCGCGAGCTGCCGGTGGAGCGCCTGACCTCCAAGGAATACGCGGCGGAGCTGCGGGCGGGAATCGACACCGAGCGCGCCTCGGCGTCCGCCCCCGATCAGTTCGAGTGGCCGGTGGAGAGCAAGGAGACCACCCACCTCTCGGTGGTGGACGAGGCGCGAAACGCCGTCTCCCTCACCTATACCCTGGAATGGGGGTACGGCTCCGGCATCGTCGTCCCCGGCGCCGGCTTCCTCTTGAACAACGAGATGGGCGACTTCAACGCGGCGCCCGGCCTCACCAACGAGCAGGGACTCATCGGCACCGAGGCGAATCTGGCGGAGGTGGGTAAGCGGCCCCTCTCCAGCATGTCGCCCACCATCCTGACCCGGGACGGCGAGCTGTTCATGGTCACCGGCACCCCCGGTGGGCGCACCATCATCAACACGGTGATGCAGACCATCCTCAACGTGGTGGATCACGGCATGAACGCTCAGGCCGCCGTGGATGCCGGGCGGGTGCACCATCAGTGGCTGCCCGACGTGCTCTTCTACGAGCGGCACGGGTTCTCTCAGGATTCGCTGAACGGCCTGCGTTCCATGGGCCACACCATCGAGGAGATCGACCGCCAGGGGGCCGCCGAGGTGATCGTGGTGAGCCCGGAGGAGGGCGTGCTCGAGGGGGGCGTGGATCTGCGGGTGCCGGACGGAGGCGCCGCCGGCTACTGAGCGGAACGGGAGTCTGCTAGCATCGCGGCCATCGGCCCGCCACCTCCGCGGGCCGCCCCCACCCGAAAGAGGTAACCGCGCGCCCCGATGAACATCCTGCTGGTGGTCAACGACCTCAAAGACTGGCCCCTGGAGATCCCCGGCGTCTCGGTGGTTCCAGCCCGGGCCTACCTCACCGACCAGCGCTATTTCGACAAACGGGCGGCCAAGGTTTTCAACCTGTGCCGCTCGTACAAATACCAGAGTGCCGGCTACTACGTGTCGCTGCTGGCGGCGGCGCGGGGGCATCATCCCATACCCAGCCTCGCCACCATCCAGGACCTGCGCTCGAAAGCGGTGGCGCGGCTCCTTTCGGAGGATCTGGAGCGCAGCATCCAGAAGGCGCTCAAAGGCCGGGAAGCCGGCCAGTTCTCCCTGGACGTGATGTTCGGGCGCCACCCCGAGCCGGGATTCGATCAGCTCGCGTGGAATCTCTACAGCCTGTTCGAGGCGCCCCTGCTGCGGGTGGAGTTCGCCTACAAGGGCGGCGAGTGGCAGCTACGCCACATCCGCGCGCTGGGAGCCAGCGACCTGGCGCCCAGCCAGCACGACTTCGTGCTGCAGGCGGCGTCGGAGTACTTCTCGGTGAAACGCCGCCGCGCGCGCAAGAAGCCTCAGTCGCGCTACGACCTGGCCATCCTCACCGACCCCAAGGAAGCCATGCCGCCCTCCAACAAGCGGGCGCTGGCGCGCTTCGAAGCGGCGGCGGAAGCGCTGGACATGGGCGTGGAACGCATCACCCGGGAAGACGCCGGGCGGCTCGCCGAGTTCGACGCCCTGTTCATCCGAGAGACCACGGCGGTGAATCATCACACCTACCGCATGGCGCGGCGGGCCCAGGCGGAAGGGCTGGTGGTCGTCGACGATCCGGATTCCATTCTCAAATGCACCAACAAGGTCTATCTGGCGGAGCTCTTGGCCCGTCACCGGATTCCGAGCCCGAGAACGCTGATCGTGCACTCCGGCAACGTGGGTGACATCGTGCCGACCCTGGGCATTCCCGTGGTGCTGAAGCTGCCGGACTCGAGCTTCTCCCGAGGGGTGACCAAGGTGGACCGGGAAGAGGACGTGCCGTCCCGGGCCCGGGCCATGCTGGCTCAGTCGGAGCTCATCGTCGCCCAGGAGTTCGTGCCCACGGATTACGACTGGCGGGTCGGCATCATCGACCGCCGCCCCATCTACGTCAGCAAGTACTACATGGCGCGCCGCCACTGGCAGATCGTGCGGCGGGATGCCAATGGGGCCACGGTGGAAGGCACGGCGGACACCCTGGCGCTGGAGGACGCGCCCGAGGACGTGGTGCAGATCGCGCTGAAGGCTGCGAACCTCATCGGCGACGGCCTGTACGGGGTCGACCTCAAGCAGGTGGACGGCAAGATCTACGTCATCGAGATCAACGACAACCCGAGCATCGACGCCGGTTACGAGGACGCGGTGCGCAAGGGCGACCTCTACCGCGACATCATGGGGGTGATCCTGAAGCGGATCGAGGCATGACGGCGGGCAGCCTGCTTCGGTGGGTCACCATCCGGCGGTAGAGCTCGCTGACCCGCCGGCTCGCGGTGGTCTTGCACAATCCCGGAACGAAGGCGTGCAGCGCGCAGGCCAGCGCGGCCGTGAGCAGCGCGACCGTGAAGCTCATGGCCGAGCACCAGTGCTGGGCGTAGCTTTCGCCCACGGAGCTCGGATGTTCGTGGAAGTCCCTGAGGATCTGCGGCATGGCACGAATTGATTGCGATTGCGGCATCTACAATGAGAATAAGCGAGTCGACCGGGAAATCATCCCAAATTGTTCTTTAATCGAGCACAAATGCGGGATAAATTGACCGCATGAGCATGGACCGCATCGATCGCCAGATTCTCCAGGTGCTCCAGGCCGACGCCACCGTTTCCATCCAGGAGGTGGGCGACCGGGTGGGGCTGAGCCACAACGCCTGCTGGCGCCGCATCAAGCGCCTGGAGGAATCCGGCGTCATCCGCAAGCGGGTGGCGCTGGTGGATCCCAAACAGGTGGGCTACGGCGTCACGGTGTTCGTCACCGTGCGCACCAGCCACCACACCGAGGAGTGGCTGGAGCGGTTCGCCCGGGGGGTGGCCGCGCTGCCCGAGGTGATGGAGTTCTACCGGATCAGCGGCGACGTGGATTACCTGCTGAAGGTGCTGGTGGCCGACATCGCCGAGTACGACCGCTTCTACAAGAAGCTGATCCGCATCGCCCCCCTCTACGACGTCTCCTCCAACTTCGCCATGGAGCAGGTCAAGTACACGACGGAGGTCCCCGTCTGAGCGGCACCAGCATGGGCACGGCCCGGCGATAGGCCCGGTACTGCTCGCCGAACTCCCGTTCCAGGTCCGTCTCCTCCATTCGGGTGCCGATGACGATGTACGTGGAGAGCCCGAGCGAGAGCAGCAGGTGTCCCAGGGACATCTCCGGCACGATCCACAGGCCGAAGAAGATGCCCGCCTGCAGAGGGTGCCGGACGAACCGGTAGGCGAATCGGGTGGTGAAGTGGCTCGGCGGCGCCATGCGCCCCGTCAGGTTCCGCCAGGCCTGCTCCAGACCCAGCAGGTCGAAGTGGTTGATCATGAAGGTGGCCGCCACCGCCAGCGTCCAGGCCAGGGCGTTGAGGAGGTAGATGGGCACCGCAGCGGCGCCCGTCACCGACCACAGCACCTGAGGCAGGGGCTGCCACGCCGCCACCAGAATTCCCAGCACCAGGCTGCTGGCGAGCACGTAGGTGGCCCGCTCGGCGGCCGCCGGCAGGCGCCGGGTGAGCCAGGCTTTGAAGCCCTGGCGCGCCATGACCGAGTGCTGCACGCCGAACAGTGCCATGAGACCGAGATTCACCAGCAGGGCGCCGAGCCAGCCCAGGGGGGCGTCGAGGCCCAGCACGGCGCGATCCACGTGGTGAGGCACCAGGGCCGGCACGGCGAACAGCACGAAGTAGCCGAAGACGGCGAGGAAGGCGACGTAGGCGACCGCGGCGTAGCCGACGATCAGCCAACGGCCGGCAGGGTGGGCGGAAGAGCGTTCCCGTGTCATGAGGTGCAACCTCTCGTTCGAATGTGGGGGCGCAGTGTGAGGACTGGGGCTGCCCCGGGTAAGGGGCTAGAATGCGGATACCGGGGACATTTCCGCCAACGAAGCCGCCACCATGACGCGCATCTTTCTGCTCACGTTGCCGGAGTCCTTCGCCTCAGGGGTGCTCGGCCCCGCGGACCTGCTGGCCACCGACGACAATTTTCTCGATCGGATCACCGGCGAGCCGCAGCGCTCCCATCAGCGCTTCCACATCGAGCTGGTCGGGCAGGAGCCGACGGTGCCCGCGCCATTCGGCCGCGCCGTGTCCGTGGACCGGCTGCTCGCCGACGCCGAGGGCGCGGACGTGATCTACGTTCCGCCCCTGGCCCTGCCGCCGGATCAGACTCCCGCGTTCCATCCGGAGGTTCTGGAGTGGCTGCGCCGTGAGCACGGCTCGGGAGCCCTCATCTGCGCCGCCTGCACCGGCACCCTGCTCATGGGGGCGAGCGGAATTCTGGACGGCGAGCCCGCCACCACCCACTGGGCCTACAGCGAGCTGTTCCGGCGCTGTTACCCCCGAGTCGAGCTGCAGCCTCAGCGCACCCTGGTGGTGGGCGGGGAGGAGCAGCGGCTGGTTACCGCCGGAGCCCATGCCTCGTGGCACGACCTGATGCTCTTCCTGATTCACCGGTTCGCCGGGGCCGCCGCGGCCCGTAAGGTGGCCAAAGTGTTCCTGCTCGACTGGCACGACCTGGATCAGAGCGCGTACGCCTGCTTTCGAACCCCGCTGCAGCACGGCGACGAGGTGATCCTCGGCGCGCAGCAGTGGCTTGCCGCCAACGTGCCGCACGCGAGCCCGGTGGAGGCCGTGGTGGCCCGAAGCGGCCTGCCGCCCCGCAGCTTCCTCAGGCGCTTCCGCCAGGTCACCGGGCACACCCCGCTGCGCTACGTTCAGCAGCTCCGAATCGATCGGGCCAAGACCCTGCTCGAGGAGAGCGACGACCCGGTAGAGAGCATCGCCGCGCAGACCGGCTATGAGGACGCGCCGTACTTCCGGCGTCTGTTCAAGCGCACCACCGGCATGACCCCGGCGGAGTACCGCAGAAGCTTTCGCACACCGGCCAACGTGGCGGCGCTGCTCGAGTAGCGCTCGAGCACCGGCCGCTACAGCCCTTCGAACCATTGGGAGAGCGCTCGGATTCCGCTCACCGTGGGCTGGCAGTAACGCGCGAGGTAATCGTCGTCGGCCGCGTAGCCGCCTTCCGCTCGGGGCAAATGGGCCAGCGCCGCCGCGCCGTCGAAATCCACCAGGGCCAGGCGCAGGGTGAGCTCGCCGTCCGGCCGCCCGAACGCCGCCCCCGGCAGTGACGCCACCCCCGTGTCTTCCAGCAGCCGCCGGCAGAGCGCCGCGCCGTCGTGAACGCCGCGACGCGCCAGCGCGGCCCGGTGAGCTTCGAAGTCGGGAAAGAGATAGAAGCCGCCGCGGGGCTCGCACACCTCGGCGCCGGCGGCCCGGAGCGCGCGCCAGCCGTGCTCGAGCAGCGCGCGCAGCAGCGCCCGGGAGCGGGCCAGGTAATCGTCGATCTCCGCACCGCCCTGGAACGCACGCACCGCGGCGTGCTGGATGGGAGCGCTCACCGCCGTGAAGGTTTCGCTGGCCACCGCCGTCATGGCGTCCGCCAGCCAGCCGAGCTCCGCCGGGAACGCGAACGCCCCCAGCCGCCAGCCGCCTGCGCCGCACCATTTCGACAGGCCGCCGCTCACTACCGTGCCCTCGGGATAGTAGCGGGCAATGGAGCGGTGCTCGCCGCTGAAGTCCAGCTCGCCGTAGATCTCGTCGGCGATGACCAGGATGCGGTTGCGCCGCGCCACCTCCGCGATCTCCCGGAGCTGCGGCTCGCGGTAGGTGGTCCCCGTGGGGTTGCCGGGGTAGTTGAGCACCAGCAGGCGCGGCCGTTCCGGGTCCTGCCGGCAGGCGGCTTCCAGCCGTTCCGGCGTCACGCCGAGCCCGGAGCGGGCGTCCGTCTCCAGCCAGGTGAGGGAGCGGCCCACGATGCGGGCTTGGGGCGCATAGGAGACCCAGCTCGGCGCCGGGATGATCAGCTCGCCGTCGTAGACGAGCTGCACCAGAAACAGCAGCTCTTTGGAGCCGGGGCCGATGAGCACGTGATCCTGCGCGTACTCCAGGCCCTGGGTACGGGCCAGGTAGCCGGCCACCGCCCGGCGCAGTGTCGGCAGTCCCCGGGCGGGGAGGTAGTCTTTCTCGTGGGCGTGGGCACGCAGCGCCTCTACCACCACCTCCGGCACCGGAAACGGCGACTGCCCCAGGCCCAGCCGCGTCACCTGCTGGCCCGCCGCCTGCAGAGCCTGCGAATGCTCGTTGATGGCGATGGTGGCGGAGGGCTCGAGCCCGCGCACGTTGCGGTTCAACAGCGGGGGGATGGACATGGCGGTCAGATGGGCGACCCCATCAGCGAGCCGACGCCGGCGGTCAGCGCCATGGCCAGGGCACCCCAGAACGTCACCCGCAGCGCGCCGATGCCGAGCCGGGCGCCGCCCGTGTACGCGGCGAGGGCGCCCAGGCCGGCGAGGAACACCAGGGATGCGGCGGAGACCGTCACCGGTATGGCGCCCACGGGCAATGCGGAGGCCATGAGCAGCGGCAGGCCGGCGCCGACGGAGAAGGTCGCTCCAGAGGCACCCGCGGCGAGCAGCGGGCGAGCGCGCCGCGCGCGGTGGATGCCGAGCTCGTCCCGGGCGTGGGCGTCCAGGGCATCGTGGTCCATGAGCGCCCGGGCCACCTGGGAGGCAAGCTCCGGCTCCAGGCCCCGCTGCTGGTACAGGCCCGCCAGCTCCCGATGCTCGTAATCCGGATTCTCGTGCTGTTCCCTGGCCTCCCGGGCCAGATCCGCCCGTTCGATGTCCGCCTGGGAACTCACCGACACGTATTCGCCGGCGGCCATGGACATGGCGCCGGCCACCAGGCCCGCGATGCCCGCGAGCATCACGGTGTCGTGGCTGGCGTTGGCGGAGGCCACCCCGACGAGCAGACTGGCGGTGGAGACGATGCCGTCGTTGGCGCCCATGACGGCGGCCCGCAGCCAGCCGGATCGATGCACATGGTGCCGTTCCGGGTGAGGCGTGGGCATGAGGATCAGGGGCTGCCGGTGAGGGAGCGGATGATGTAGCCGCCGGACTTCTCGTCCAGCTCAAGCTCCAGCTCGCCGCGTGCCTGGGCTTCCTCCAGCAGGTCGCTGAACGAGCTGAAGCCGTAGAACGACTCGTTGAAGCCGGGACGGCGGCGCTTCAAGGTCTGCTTGACCATGGAGCCCCAGAGTTTGCCCCGCTCGCCACGCTCCTCGTACAGCGCCTCCGCGGTCTCCAGCACCAGGTCGATGCCTTCCTGGGAAAGATCCCTGGCCTCCTCGCCGTCGCTGGCCTCCACTGCCTTGGCGGCTTTCTCGTCCACCTTCTCGGCTTTTTCCGCCTTGGCCTTGGGTTTCGCCTTGCTGCGGGTGCGTTTGCGTGCCGGCTTTCTGCTGCGCACCAGGTCGTCGTAGAAGATGAACTCGTCGCAGTTGCTCAT
>JAWLCV010000004.1:75062-94617 GCA_041686955.1 Pseudomonadales bacterium | reverse complement strand
GTCCGCGACGAAGTGAAAGTAGTTGAGCGTTTCCCTCCAGTCCGGGTAGCGGCGGGACCAGGACCACTCCTGCAGGAGTTCCTTGGAGAAGGTGAGGCAGTAGTAGTAGCTCTCACTGTCCGTCATTGCGCCTGGATAGCGGTTCCAGGTCCAGGTGCCGCCGATGTCGGACGCCTTGTCGAAGACCCGAATCGAGAGGCCGGCCTCCCGAAGATGGTGAATCAGGGCAAGGCCGGCAAAGCCGGCTCCAACCGCGATGGCATCGAAATCACGTTGTTGGGTCGTCATGGCCGTTTTCCTCTGCTAGAAGGCGGGTGCCACTCGAAACTGGTTGCTCGGAGTGGCCGCGTCTGCGGCTGCGACGTCCATCCGCCATACGATCGTGAGTTGTGCCTTTGACCATCAAGGAACTGGAGCTCAACACCTGGTGCCTGACGGGTCGCGTGCGACGGGGTGCTTTGACTGCTCTGGCAAATGAGAATAATGTAGTTGTTGGTCGCAAGCAAGATGATGGGCTGGCGCCGCGGGCTCACTCAGAGAAATGCGCTCATGAGAGCAGAGGCTACACGTAGGGGCGCGGCAACGCGCCGCAGAACCCAGGCCGAGCGCACGGCGCTGTCGGACAAACGCATGTTCGAGGCCGCGATCCAACTCATCATCGAGCGCGGGACCGAAAGAACCACCCTCAAGGAGATCGGTGAGCTGGCCGGCTACAGTCGCGGCCTGGCCCATTCCCGTTTCGGTTCCAAGGAAGGCTTCCTGCAGCAGCTGTTCGTGCGGTTCGACGGCCGCTGGAAGGAACATCTCTCCTCTTACGTCGGCGACAAGTTCGGGATCGAGGCGGTCTTGGCCGCGGTGCACGCACTGCGCGATTTCCTCACCGCCGAGGCCAGCTATATGCGTGCCATGTACATGCTCTGGTACGAATCCCTGGGCCACGACTCGAAGATCCGCCGCAAGCTGGCGGACCACCACCGCGTTTATCGGGAGGATGCAGCACGCTGGGTCCGTCGGGGCATCGAGGCCGGCGAGATCGCTCCGACGATCAATCCTGAGCAGTTCTCGATCCAGTTCAACGCCTTCGTATTCGGCATCATCTATCAGTGGCTGGTGAATGCAGAAGCCCTGGACCTCGAGGCCATCTTCGATGATTACGAGCTCACCGTACAAAGATTGCTCAGAGTGAAGGAATAGATCATGGCATTTCTGAACACGGACTGTGGCCGGCGCGTCTACTACGAGGACTACGGCAGCGGAACGAGGGCCGTGATATTGGTTCACGGCTGGGGCTTCAGTTGCCGGGCTTGGGACAACACTCTGCCCGCACTGCTGGAGGCGGGACACCGGGTGGTGATGATCGACCACCGCGGCTGTGGCCGCTCGGACAAGGATTTTCCCGACCTGGGCATCGAAGCCATTGCTGGCGATGTGGTGAATCTGGTAGCGGCGCTCGGTCTGGAGTCGGTGGTCTTGAACGGCTGGTCCCTGGGAGGGGCAGTAGCCGTCGAGGCGGCGGATCGGCTGGGTGAGCGTTGCGCCGGCTTGGCGTTGACGGGTGGGGCGACGCCCATCTACACGCAAAAGCCGGATTTCGCCGCTGGAGGCAGCGATGCGGACATGGCCGCTACCCTTGCGGGCCTGGTGGCCGA
Source organism: Pseudomonadales bacterium (assembly GCA_041686955.1). Classification (GTDB taxonomy): domain Bacteria; phylum Pseudomonadota; class Gammaproteobacteria; order Pseudomonadales; family Azotimanducaceae; genus UBA7803. The sequence goes on along the minus strand of JAWLCV010000004.1, from coordinate 92,968 downwards.
CCGGATCGGCTTCTTGGCGGGCCTGTCCCAGGCTGTTTGCGCGAAGGACGTGGGCGAGCCCGTAGTGCGCTGGATGTGGCAGGTGTTCTGCGAGGCCTCGCCGATGGCGCACGTGACCCTGGGTCAGTTGGCGACCCTGGATCAGCGCCGACAGTTGGCGGCCATGAACATGCCCATCGTCTCGTTCGTCGGGCTCGAGGACGGGTTCGTGGCGCCTGAAATCTGCCGCTGGGTGGGCGAGCACAATGCGAATGCCCGCGTGATCGAATATCCCGGCGTGGGTCATGCCCCCTTCATCGAAGTGGCGGAACAGTACAACCGTGACCTGCAGGCCTTCCTGGCGGACATCTTCTGAGTCGGGGGCAGCATGAGCATCGACGCCAAAGTCAACTATGGTCTCTGGTACGACTTCCGCAACCCCGCCCCGTGGCAGGAGGATTCCGAATCGTTCTATGCCAGTCGTATGGAGCAGATCGCCAGCGCCGAGGATTTAGGCTTCGATTCCGTCTGGCTCACGGAGCACCATTTCTGTGAGGACGGCTATACCCCCTCGCCGTTGGTCATTGCCGCGGCCATTGCGGCCCGCACGCGGCGCCTGAACATCGGCACCAACCTGATGCTGCTGCCCCTGCACGATCCGGTTCGCATCGCCGAGGACAGCGCGACGGTATCGCTGCTGAGCGGCGGTCGCTTCGATCTCGGGGTGGGCATCGGTTACCGCCAGCTCGAGTTCGACCAGTTTCGACGCCGGTTGGCTCACCGGCCGAGCCTTTTGGAAGAGGGCGTCGAGGTCATCCGTCGCTGCTGGTCGGGCCAGCCCGTCGGCTTCGCCGGCAAGCGCTTCGCGGTCGGCGACCTGCGAGTCACGCCGACTCCGGTCCATCCGCCTCGCATCCTGCTCGGAGGCATGGTGCCGCCTGCCATTCAGCGCGCGGCAAGAATTGCGGATGGTTTCCTATCCACGGGCGGTATCGGCATCGATGTCTACTGCGAGGCCCTGCTCGAGCAGGGCAAGAGCCTCGAGCAGGGGAACGTGGTGCTGGGCTGCTGGGCCATCATCGCCGAGGATCCCGAGGCGGAGGCCCGCAGAATCGGCGACCACATCCTCTACCAGATCAATGAGTACATCAAATGGGGTGCCTTCGGGCCACCAGAACAGGCCACCTTGTTCGATGACGTCATGACCGCCATCGAGAATGGATTGTACGAGCTCTGGGATGCGGACATGGCGGTGGCCAATCTGACCAAGCTGGTGCGCGATTATCCCCTGATCAGCGACATACACTTCTGGGCCCAGTTTCCCGGGGAGCCGATGGAGTCGGGCACCCAGCGTCTGCGATACATTGCCGACGAGGTCCTGCCGCGTCTGCGCGGCTGAGTGGACAGTTGCCTCAGTGGAGCCCTGTCCAGGGGCTTCGCGTCAGAGGTCGAGACCGCAGAGGCGGTGCATCACTTGGACGAACAGACGATGAGCCCGCTCCAGGCTTATGTCGTCGTCGAAATACACGGCTGAGCGCAGGCCTATCATGGTGGAGTAGGCAATTTCCGCCGAGTCCTTGCTGTCTTCCAGCAGGGGGGCGGGCGCGGCGAGGAAGAGGTCGGTCAGGTGTGCCTTGCAGCGGCTGTCGAAATCGGCCTTCGTCACCTTCAGCACGTCATCGTTCACGGCCGCTCCGAAACACTCGAGCATGAAGCCGATTTCCTGTCGGGTGCTGGTCTCGCCCCGGAACCAGAAGTCGGCCAGCGCGCTTATCCGCTCCTGCAGGGGAAACTGGGAAAATGACTCGATCCTCCCCAGAAACCTGACGGAGACGTTGGCGAAATACTGCTCGAGGACGTCTTCCTTGCCATTGAAATAATAGAGCAGGTGGCTGGCGGTCATGCCAGCGTCCTTGGCGATGTCCGCCAGCGTGGTTTTGACATAGCCCTTGCTGATGATGCAGTCGTGAAGGGCCTTGAAGATGATGCGCCGCCGCGCGTCGGCGCGGCCACCCCGGCCGCTCGACCGCTCATCAAGTGCACTACCGGAAGTCGGGTCGGTCGGCTGGGTCAAGCGTGAATTCATGCTCATGAACTGTACCAGTTGCCTGTGCAGGCGGCCACGGCCACGCCCATGCCGCGCTTGTGTTCGTCGAAATATTTTGAACTTGAATCAAGTTCAAACTGATGTTAGCGTTGATTTGGGCTCAGCGGAAAGGGCGCGAGCAAATCGGCATCTGAAGGTGAGGGGAGCACATCAGATGGGCATTGCAGGCCTCAGGTTCGTCATCACTGGCGCGGCTGCCGGCATCGGCGCTGGCACTGCCCAGCTCGCGGCCGGGTACGGCGCCCACGTCATGCTCTCCGATACCAACGATACCGACGGTGAGGCGGTTGCGAGGGCCATTCGCGATGCTGGCGGCACGGCCTTTTACCAGCATTGCGATGTAAGCGACGAGTCCCAGGTTCAGGCGTTGATGCAGGGTGCTGCTGAGTGCCTTGGCGGGATCGATGTGCTGCACAACAACGCCGGCATACATGAGAGCATGCTCGGTGGCAGTTTGTCGCTGGAAGCTATGCCGCGGGCGACATTCGACAAGGTCATGGCGGTCAATGTCACGGGACCATGGCTGTGCGCCAAGCATGCGCTGCCTTGGTTGCGCAAAAGCGCGTGCGCATCAATCATCAATGCCGGGTCTACCAGTTCCATCGTCGGGTACCCGAATTGCCTTGCCTACGGTTCCAGCAAGGGCGCGGTGATGCAGATGACCAAGATGATGGCGGTGGACCTGGCTCCGGATGGTATCCGTGTCAACTGCTACTGCCCCGGTTCGATACACACCCGCATGGTTGACGACTTCCTCGCCGCGGCACCGGACCCCAAAGCCATGCTCGGAACGATGACTCTTACCCATCTGATACCGAGGATGGGCCAACCGGAAGACGTAGCTGAACTGGTCTGTTTCCTGGCGAGTCCGGCAGCAAGTTTCATCAACGGCGCCGTATGGCTGATTGATGGCGGTTCCCTGGCCTGGCGCGGAACTCTGGATGTGCTCGGGATGGGAGAGGACAAATGACACTCAGCCTTGACGCAGCCGAAAAGCTGGCCATTCACGAGTTGCTGGCTCGCGCGGCCTACGCATTGGACGAGCGCAACCTGGAAATGCTGGCTGCCAGCTTCGCCTCCGACGCCTACTTCAGCATGCGCATAGCGGGTGGCGATCTGATCGGTCCCTTCGAGGGTCGCGAAGCCATCATGCAACTCATGACCAGTGCCATGGCGGAGCAGACCGACAAGCGTCGCCATGTCGTCTCCAACATCTTTTTCACGCCGACGGCCGACGAGGGCGATGCGGTCGCGGTGGTCTCCAACCTCACCCTGCTCGCAACCGAACACGGCGAGGTCGCATTGATCTCGGCGGGAATCTATCAGGACCTGGTGGTCCAGCGGGGCGACGACTGGCAGATTCTCCGGCGCCACCTCGATCTCGATAAGCCTTACTGAGGGCGGTGTCGATGAATCTGGGAATGATTCCAGCGAAGACGGCACGGTTGGCGCCTTCGAGAGAGGCACTGATCGACGTGCCGAATGAACGGCGAATGACCTACGGCGAGTTGGATGAGCGGGTCCGTCGCCTGGCCAACGGCTTGTTGAGCGAGCTGCGGCTCAGCAAGGGCGATCGGGTGGCCGTGCTGGCGAAAAACTGTATCGAGTACATGGAAGTCTTCTATGCGTGCGCCCGCGTCGGGCTGATCGTGCAGCCCCTGAACTGGCGCCTCGGAGTGCCGGAGCTTTTGAAGATCGTCGCCGGCGGTGAGCCACGCGTCCTGGTTTTCTCCGAAGAGTACGGCGAGATCGCGAAACAGCTTGCGGCCGGGGTGGGGCCAATGCGTTGCCTGGGTTTCGGTCCAGGAGGCGACGGAAGCTACGATGCGCTGGTGGCTGCCGCAAGCCCGGAGGAGCCGCCGCAGTCGGCTGCGGTGGGGAACGACGATCCGATGCTCATCCTGTACACGGGAGGAACGACGGGCGAGTCCAAAGGCGCATTGCACACGCACCGTTCTCTGTTCTCAGGGATGATCAACCAGACCGTGGCGGAGCGCATAGTGCCCACGGACGTGTACATGCTGACGGGACAAATGTTCCACATTCCTGTCGGTCTGGCGATGAACTACATGGCCCATGGCTGTCCGCTGGTGCTGATCAATTTCGAGGCGAAGCTTGCGTTGGATGTCATCCAGCGGGAGCGAGTGTCGGCGTTTCTGGGCATCACCACCATGCTCAACTGGATGATGGCGGTGGACGATTTCAGCGACTACGACCTCAGTAGCCTGCGCAATATCCAGTACGGCGGGGGGCCCATGCCGCACAGCGTGGTCGAGGCCGCGCTCGAGGCGTTTCCCTGCACCCTGATTCAGGGATACGGCCAGACCGAGGGCATGACCATGAGCTTCCTGTCTCAGGAGGATCACATCGACGCGGTCAACGGCATTCACCCTGAGCGCTTGGGTTCGTGCGGCCGCGAGGGATTCATGACCACCATCAAGCTGGTCGACAGCGCCGGCAATACGGTTCCACGAGATCGCAACACGCCGGGCGAGATCCTGGTGCAATCGGACGCGAACATGGTCGGCTACTGGCGGCGTCCCGACCTGACGGCTGAGACCATCCGGGACGCCTGGATGCACACCGGCGACATCGCCGTATGGGACGAGGATGGCTACATCTTCATCGTCGACCGCGCCAAGGACATGATCATATCCGGAGGCGAAAACATCTACAGCACCCAGGTCGAGGCTGCAATTCACCAGCATCCTGCCGTCCTGGAGTCCGCCGTGTTCGGCATTCCGGACCCGGAATGGGGCGAGTCGGTGAAGGCCGTCGTGGTCTTGAAGCCGGGAATGACGGCAAGCGCCGAAGAGATCATTGCCACGGCGAGCCGTCACCTCGCTTCCTACCAGAAACCACGCTCCGTCGACTTCGTGGAAAGTCTGCCGAAGGCACCTACGGGCAAGATTCTGAAGCGCGAACTGCGCGATCCCTACTGGCAGACCGGCGAAGGGAAGCCATGAGTTCACTGCTCAGTAAGGAACTGCTGGCCAATATCGGGCGCCAGAGCGAGCCGCGCCGGGAACTGGTGACCCGCCGTGACATCCGAAAATACGCCATCGCCACCGGAAACCGCCAACGCAAGTACCTCGATGGGGACCAGGCCCCTCCCATGTTCCACGTCGCACTGTTCTGGGATGTGGTGGAGCTTAACGAGCTCTCGCCGGACGGGGTGTCCATCGACAGGCTGCTGCCCAAGTTTCCGCTGGAGCGCGCCATGGCGGGTGGCCTCGAGATCGAGTACCTGAAGCCCATCTATCCGGACCAGTGGCTGACAGCGACGCGAACGCTGACCGACATCTACGAAAAGCGTGGCCGTTCGGGTCCTCTGATCTTCTATGAGGTAGACATGGAAGTCGTCAACGACGCCAATGAGCCGGTCATTCGAGAGAAGACCACGAGAATTCTGAGGTAGGACCTCATGCGCGCAACGAAAGGCCCGCAGAACACGGATGTGCAGGTTGGCGACGAACTGCCCGGGCGCGAGCTGAAGCCCGACAACGTACAACTGTTCCTGTACAACGCGGCTCTGTGGAATGCCCATCGAATTCACTTCGACGAGCCCTATGCAACGAAAGTCGAGGGGTACCCGGGGTTGGTCGTGCCTGGTCCGCTGCTGGGTGATTGGCTCACTCAGTGCGTAGAGGAGTGGGTCGGTGATGCCGGCCGGCTCGTGTCCATCGAGTACTCCAATCGCCTCGCATCTTACGTAGGTGAGACGTTGCACGTCGGTGGTTCGGTAGTGTCCGTGGATGCCGCGACCGGTGAGGTCCGTGTGGAGGTATACGTCAAAAACGACGAGGGGGAGGTCGTGACGCCCGGAACCGCGACCGTCGTGGTCGGATCGGCATGAGCAAGGAGGCCGAGAGATCGTGAGCACCTCCCTGCGCGGTAAAGTGGCCATCGTCGGGGCGGCGGACACGCAAGTCGGGATAGTGCCCGATGCGAGCGCCACCGAGCTGTGCGTCGAGGCCATCATGCTGGCGCTCCTCGACGCCGGCATCGGCAAGCACGAGATCGACGGCCTGGTTACCTGCAACAGCATGGCGCAGCCAATGCTGTACCACGCGGAGGCCATAGCCGAGTACCTGCAGATCGCGCCGCGCTACTGTTTTGCGGCCGGTGCAGGCGGAGGTACGACCTTCTCGGTGCTCCACCACGCCGCCTCGGCGATCGTCACCGGAATGGCGCAAACCGTGGTCATCGCCATGGCCGACAGCCTGCGCAGCGGCCTGACCCGTGACCAGGCCATGCTGATGCAATCCTCCACGGGGCATCCCCAGTACGAACAGCCTTACGGCCCAACGGTCCCGGCATACTATGCCCTGATTGCCCAGGCACACATGGCCGAGTACGGAACCCGCGCAGAGCACTTTGCCGAGATCGCGGTTGCGTGCCGGGCCCACGCGGCGCGAAATCCGACGGCCCAGATGCGCGAGCCGCTGACGGTCGAGGATGTGCTCGCCTCGCGCCTCATCGCGGACCCACTGCGGTTGCTGGACTGCTCTCTGGTTTCGGACGGTGGCGCCGCGATCGTCCTGACCTCGGCGGAGCGGGCGAGGGACTTTGCGCATCCGCCGGTTTATCTGCTGGGGATTGGTGAAGGCCACAGCCATGAGCACATCAGCCAGGCCCGTAGTCTGACGACCTCCGCTGCCGTCGAGTCAGGGCGGGCGGCGTACGCCACGGCTGGGTTCAGACCGGCTGAAATGGATTTCGCGCAGCTCTACGACTGCTTCACGCCAACCGTTCTGGTCGAGCTGGAAGATCTGGGATTCTGTGGAAAAGGCGAGGGCGGCGACTACCTGACTTCCGTGGGCATCGGACCCGGGTCAAGTCTGCCCGTCAACACCCATGGCGGTCTTCTGTCCCATTGTCACCCTGGCAACCCCGGCTCCATGTTCGCGCTCACTGAGTCCGTCTGGCAGCTGCGTCACACGGCAGGAGAACGTCAGGTGGCAGGCGCGGAGTTGGGGCTGCTCCATGCGCAGGGCGGCATCATGTCCAGCCACAGTACGCTCATCCTCGGCAGGAGCGCTGACTGATGGGCCGGATTCAGCCTCAGGGGGGTAGCCTGGTCCAGAAGTGGATCGACGGGTGCCGGCTTGGTGAGTTGCGTCTGCAGCACTGCAGCGGTTGCGGCTGCTTCCAGTTCTATCCGCGAATCATGTGCGCCACTTGCTCGGGTCGGAAGCTCGAGTGGGTGGTGGCGAGCGGTCGCGGTCGGGTGCGCAGCTTCACCGTAGTGCGGCGGGCGATATCGCCAGCCTACGAGGCTCCTTACGTGGTAGCCCTGATCGAGCTGGAGGAAGGGCCCACCCTGATGAGCCATGTCGTCGACTGTGCCCCGGAAGAGGTTCGCGTGGATGCTCCGGTGCGTGTTGCGTTCGAGCGCTGGTCAGAGACGGTCTCTCTTCCCGTATTCGAGTTGGTCAGAGCAGGAGTTCGATGATGAAGGCAAACGGTGTCCCCATTGCGATCATCAACCCGGATGCTCCAGTGGATTCCCTGGAGGCGAAGCAACCGGAGGTCGACAACGGCGTCGAGATCGCCAGCAAGGATCGCTACTTCACTCGCGAGTTCATGGATCTGGAGTGGGAAAAGCTGTGGACTCGCAATTGGCTGATCGCTGGCGTGGAGTCGGATATCCCCGAGGTAGGCGATTATTTCCTGTTCGACATCCGCGACGAATCGATCATCGTCACCCGCACGGATGAAGGTATCAGGGCCTTCTACAACGTCTGCAGTCATCGTGGTGCCAGACTGGTCCAGCAAGAGCGGGGTCACCGAAAGGTCTTCGTCTGTCCCTTCCACAGTTGGAGCTTCAACCACACCGGAGAGCTGCGCCGTATCACCGACGAGGAGTATTTCAAGCGGGAGGTCATCGCACACCGCCCCGGCTTGAAGCCCGTCGCGTGCGATACCCATGCGGGCATCGTCTTCATCAACATGGATCGAAATCCTGAGCCCTTGCGTGAGGCCATCGGCCTGCCGGATGGCTACCTCGAATCCTACCGGATTGAGGATATGCGGGTGGTGCGGCACGTGCGCAGCGAGTGGGGTGCCAACTGGAAAGTGGGGGTGGAGGCGTTCTACGAGAGTTACCACCTGCACGCAGTGCATCCCGAAACCCGTGGGGTCATGGGAGACCTCAACGTACAGTATGACCTGTATCCCAATGGCGCCAGCCGCATGATCGTGCCCCTGGGCCAGCCCAGTCCGCGCATCAAGGACCAGACGACACTGAACGACGGCCTGAAGATGATGCTGGAGGAGGCGGGCATCGATGCCCATGCGTTCGCGGGAACGGCAGCCGATGTTCGCAGGGCGATCCAGCAGGGAAAGAGAGCGCGGGCGGAGCGGCTGGGTCTGGACTATTCACGATTCACCGATGGCCAGCTGTCTGACAGCTGGGCCACTGGGATCTTCCCGAATGTGCAGATTGGTTGCCACCCGGAAGCCGTATTTCTGATGCGGTTTCTGCCTCACGAAACCGATCCCGAGCGCTTCTACTACGACACGATGACGCTGGTCTTTCCTGTGGAAGATCCGAGCTACAGGCCGCCAGCCTGGATGGGCCTTCCGGACGGAACCGACATCAGTGGCAAGTCTCGGTCGGCTACCGAGCATTACCGCATTGACGAGGATCCCAATCTGGGCTTGGTCCTGAGCCAGGATTCCTCCCTGTTGCCAGTGGTTCAGCAGGGTATGCGCTCGCGAGGATTCGATGGGCAGCTCTGGAGTGAGCAGGAGCAGCGCCTAAGACATTTTCACGTCGAGCTGGAAAGGAGGTTAACGAAATAGGGGGTCGCGGGCGGGACGGCGTGTGCAGCGGCACCGCAATGCGTAGTAGACGTCCACGAAAAGGCGAATCAACTCATGGTTCACTATTGGAACAAGCCAACATGACAACGCATACGAAAACAAATAGACACCGCATCGTTACGAAGTCACTACCCCTCGCGCTGGCCATCGCCAGCCTACCGGTCCTGGGTGGGATGCCGGATTCGGCTGTCGCGCAGATCGAGGAGATTCTGGTTACGGCCAGCCGCCGCGCGGAAACCGACATCCAGACCACGGCGTTATCGATCAGCGCAATCACGGAAAACGACATCGACCAGCTGACGCCGCGGGACCTGGGTGACATCGCCACTCTGGTTCCGAACTTCTCTGCCGCCAAGCCAGCCGGTTTCAATGCCGCTTCTTTTGCCATGCGCGGGGTTGGACAGACCTCGATCATCGTCTACCAGGATCCTCAGGTCGGGGTCACGATCGACGATTTCGTCATCCCGCATATCCAGACTCAGTTGTTGGAGATGTTCGACATCGACCAGGTCGAGGTGCTGCGTGGCCCCCAGGGCACTCTTTACGGCAAGAACACGACAGGGGGTGTGGTCAATGTCAGGACCAAGCGCCCCATGATGGAAGAGCGGTCGCTCGAAGCGAGCGTGAAGGCTGAAAGCTTCGGCCGCTTCGAGACCCGGATCGCAGGCAATGTGGGGATCGGAGAAACGCTGGCCCTTCGTGCGGCGGGCATTTACATGACGTCCGACGGCTACTGGCGCAACAATGCCGAGTACGGTCCGGTGACGGCCTTCGATCCCGCGCATCCGGCGCTGGGTACTACGGGCCGCGGTGACGGTAGCAAGCAGGGAGGTGACGACGCCGTTTCCGGCCGCTTGAAGGCCTTGTGGGAGCCGAATCCAAATTTTTCCGCTCTGCTGCAGTACGAGTTCATTCGTGACGATGGCGACTCCCCGCCAGTTGCCAATGGTACACCCGTGGGCGCTCCGCTGGTGTTCAATTTCCTCGGTCTCACTGCAGATCCAGGTGGCTCGCAGGTCAAAAAGGCAGGGATCACCAACCGGGACGATCTGCTGCTCAACATGTCGGACGGTCACCAGGTGGATGTCGACGGCTTCTATCTGAACATGGAGTGGCTGGTCGGCGACTACACGCTGAGCTCGGTGACGGGCTTTCGCGAACAGGATAGCCAATTGCCGTCCACGTATACTGGCGAGGTGGGGCCGAACTCGCTGTTCGATGCCAACCGTACGGATGAGCGGGAAACGTTCCAGCAGGAACTGCGGATCGCGTCGAGCTTCAATGGCCCTTTCAATTTCGTGGCCGGCGGGTTCTATCAGGAGGACGACACCACCTTCTGCGTCGTCCAGGTGCTGGGGTTCCTGGATCTGCTCGGGCTCGGTAGCCAGTTCTTCGGGGATCCCACGTGGTGGGACAACAATCCCCAGATCCTGTGCAACCGACAGAAGGCCGACAACTGGGCGCTGTTCTTCGACGGCACCTATGACATCGACGACAAGTGGAGTGTGTCGGGCGGCTTTCGTTACACCGATGAGCGCAAGCGCTGGACTGGCCGCAACCAGGTGTTCTTTCAGCAGCTCGCGGGCGGTTTCGATCCGGATCTCACCTGGCGCGATTTCGACAGCCCGCTCGATGCCGCAGATTTCAATCGTTTTCCCGATGGAGTGTTCAGGGACAGCAAATCCTGGCAGGAGCCCACTTGGCGCGTTAGCGTCAGCCACACTTTCTCCGACGATCTTTTCGCCTACCTGAACTACTCTCGCGGCTTCAAGAGTGGTGCGTACAACGACCAGACGGGAACCTCGGGTTCACCGATCACGGCGGCGTCGGCGGCCCCGACGGACCCGGAAATCGCCGACTCTTTCGAGTTGGGGGTCAAGAGCACCTTCCTGGACAACCGTCTGCGGCTCAATCTGGCGACGTTTTACGCGAAGTACTCCGACGCGCAGCGCGATCTGGTTGCCATATTCGAGAATCCCTTCGGAGGCAGCTTTCAGGAAACCCGGTTCTTCAACGCGGCCGATCTGAGTTCCTACGGTCTGGAAGTTGAGATGATCGCAGCGGTTACCGACAACCTGATGTTCCGCGGAAATCTCGGGTGGCTCGAGAGCGAATACGACGAGTTCGAGGCTGATACTAATTTCGACGGTACGATCGACATCGATCTGAGTGACGAGGACGTCAATCGGGCACCGGAGTGGCAGTGGAACCTGGACGCCATCTACCACCATCCCTTCCTGAATGGTGAGCTGACGTGGGTTGCCAACGTATCCTTCGAAGACGAGGCAATCTTCGTCTATTCGAACGTGGCGCCGGAGTATCACGGTATGACGGACGAGCGCACCCTGCTCAATGCCAGCATTACCTACACGGATGCAAACGAGCGGTTCTTCGCCCGGCTGTATGGTCGCAACCTGACGGACAAGGAGTACCGGGTCGGTGAGTTGCCGGTAGCGGATCTGTGGACGATGACATACTACGGGCTTCCGAGAGCCTACGGTTTTGAAATAGGCGCCAAGCTCGGCGGTAACTGACCTCTGCAAGTCGACGCGAAGGCCGGCGCCGCCGGCCTTTTTGCGGAACCTGGGAGATGCGGAAGGCGACTGATGGATGTCATCCTGCACCACTTCGATATTTCGCCTTTTGCCGAGAAGATTCGGCTGGTGTTCGGTCTGAAGAATCTGAGTTGGCATTCGGTGCAGATTCCATTGGTGATGCCCAAGCCGGACCTGACCGCGCTCACGGGCGGTTATCGGAAAACCCCGGTGCTCCAGATCGGCGCCGACGTTTACTGTGATACCCGGTGCATAGCCCAGGAATTGGAGCATCGCTATCCGGAGAAATCGCTGTTCCCGAACGCCAGCCGAGGCTTGTGCCTGGCGCTCGGTTATTGGAGTGACGTGGGCTTCTTTCAGCCGGGCGCCGGATTGTCCATGGGCACCAATAAGGCGTTGCCCGAAGACCTTCTGAGAGATCGGCAGGCGTTCTTCGATTTTCTGGATTTTTCCTCACTCGACGAGCAGCTCCCGGACCTATATGGGCAGTTCAGCACCCACCTGCAGATGCTCGAGGTCATGCTGGAGGACGGTCGCGACTACGTGTTGGGCAGCGAGCCTTCCTGGGCCGATATCCTGGGGTACTTCCCCGTGTGGATGTGTCGCGCCAATATCGCAGACGGAGCGCAGTTGCTTTCGGCATGGCCGCGACTGCTCGCCTGGGAGAAGCGCATAGCGGGGTTCGGCCACGGTGAGCGCGAGGAGCTGGATGCTGCATCAGCGCTCGCGATTGCCAGGGAAAGCACCTCCTGTGTTCGAGGGCTGATTGTGCCGGACGCGAGCCCGAGGCTGGAAGCCGGCGCGTCGGTCACGGTCACACCGTGTGATTACGGCGCAGTGCCTGTCAGAGGAGAGCTGGCTCGTCTGACTCATTCGGACATTGCGATACGCCGGACGGACCCGCGGGTTGGTGAAGTAGTCGTTCACTTCCCTCGTGCCGGTTACCGGGTGGAGAGGTCAGCATGAGATGCTTGGCGTTGGTCGTGTCATGGCTGGTGGTCGGTGCAAGCATGGCTGTCGCAGGGACCCCGGCTGAGTCCGACCGTGGTGGTGCTGAGCTGTACCAGCAGTACTGCGAGAGTTGCCATGCCGGCGGCGTCGTCAAGGCGCCCGAGTACAGCCTGCTGGAGATCATGCCGCCCAACTCGATCCTGCGGGCCATGCAGGGCGGGGTGATGCAGACGCAGGCCGCCGGCATGAGCCCGGAAGAGCAGCGGCGGCTGGCAGAGTTCATTGCTGGTCGATCATTGGTCTCGGAAGACATGCGCAGCACGGCACCGATGTGCAGTGACGACCGAGGACGGTTCGACTTCAGCGCAAGGCCCGATGTGCGGGGCTGGGGCGGCAACCTGGCCAATCATCGATTCTACGACCGTGAACTAGCGGGCGTGACTGCGGCCAACGTCGGCGAGCTCGAGCTGAAATGGGCCTTTTCTTTTCCCGGTGCCCTGCGGGCCCGCTCCCAGCCGGCCATCGCCGGTGGCGCCGTTTACGTGGGCAGCCAGGATGGCACCGTGTACGCGCTGGATCGAGAGACGGGCTGCATCCGCTGGCGCTTTTCCACCGTGGCGGAAGTGCGCACCGGTATCGTCGCTGCCGACTGGGGGGCGGACTCCACGCAGGCTCCGCTGCTGTATTTCGGTGATATCGTGGGCTACCTCTATGCGGTCAATGCGGTGACGGGCGAATTGGTCTGGCGAGATCGCCCCGGGGATCATCCGAGCTTGACTCTTACCGCGTCGCCTGCCCTGTACAACGGCAGGTTGTATGTCCCGTTGTCTTCGCTGGAAGTGACTGCAGCTGCCGATGTTCGTTACGTCTGCTGCACGTTCCGAGGGGGCGTTGCCGTCTACGACGCGCGCTCGGGCACCAAGCTGCACACCGGCTACACCATCGCCGAAACACCCAGGGTGGTCGGCCAGAACGCCGTCGGCACCAACCAGGTCGCACCCTCCGGAGCACCGGTGTGGAACACACCCGCGATTGATTCGACCCGGGGCGTGCTGTACGTCGGCACTGGTGAGAACTACTCGTCGCCCGCCAACGATACCAGTGATGCCATCCTGGCGATCAGCTTGGATGATGGATCCATCGTCTGGAGCCAGCAGATGACCGAGGGGGATGCCTGGAACATGGGCTGCGAAACCGAACAACGGATCAATTGCCCCCCAGAAGATGGCCCTGACTACGACTTCGGCGCCGCCACGATTCTCGCTACCACCTCCGAGGGTAGAGACCTGGTATTGGCCGGGCAAAAATCAGGAGTCGTCTACGCTCTCGATCCCGATGAGGGCGGCGCGGTGGTCTGGCGCCAAAAGCTGGGCCGCGGCGGTATTCAGGGTGGTGTTCATTTCGGCATGGCGCTGGACGGCGATGTCCTTTACGTACCGATGTCCGACTTCGATGGTGGGGCACGCTGGCCCGGCGAGGCCTTCCCCGGCATGTATGCGGTCGACATCCGCACCGGAAAGGTGCTGTGGTTCAACCGGGCGGAAGACAACTGCGACGGTCGGGACTTCTGCCAGCCCGGTCTGTCTGCTGCGGCCTCGGCCATCGAAGGCGCGGTTGTGGCCGGAGCAATGGATGGCCTATTGAGGGCCTACAGCAAGGAAACCGGCGAGGTCCTCTGGCAGTTCGACAGCGCCCGTAGCTTTCGAACGACCGACGGTGGGACGGGGACAGGTGGGTCTTTCGGCGGCGGCGCCGGCGCCGTGTTCAGCGGTGGCATGATGTTCGTCAACTCCGGTTACGGCATCTATTTCCACATGCCTGGAAACGTCTTGCTGGCCTTCGGTCTCGAGCAACGTTGAGGCGCTTCGGTTCATCTAGCAATGCAATAGCAGTAGGGGAGGAGAGAGACATGAATAAGGCTGTTCAGGCGCTGGCCATTGGAATGCTGACCCTCTCGCTGTCCGTTGTCGTACCGCCGGCAGCGTACGCGCAATCCGAGTCACGGGTCCTCGAGGAGATCGTGGTAACGGCGCGTAAACGCGAGGAGAGCCTGCAGGAAGTCGGTATGGCACTGAGTGCCCTCAGTGCCGAGGATCTGCGCATTCGTTTCGATTCCGATCTTCAGACGCTGCAGAATATGTCGCCGAACCTGATAGTCAGCGATCTGCAGCAAGGCCCGGGAAGTCCGGCCGCCATAGCCATCCGAGGAATCGGCACCACTGACGTCGAGAAAAACTTCGATCCTACCGTGGGTGTCGTGGTTGACGGCGTGTTCATTGGCGTCAACTCCGGAGCGATGCTGCGGGCAATCGACCTCGAGAGCGTCGAGGTTCTCCGCGGTCCCCAAGGCACCCTTTTCGGCCGCAACTCCATTGGTGGCGTCATCAACGTGAAACGCGGCCGACCGGATTTCGAGGGCCTTTCAGGGTCGGCGAGGGCGGGAGCCGGCAACCACGGCGACCTGCAGTTGGACGCCTTCGTGAACATGACTGTCACGGACAACCTGGCTTTCCGACTCGGAGGCGCCAGGCGCGAGAGCGACGGCTGGTTCTACAATGCCACCCTGGACAGGGACGTGGGTGAGTCGGACTACTGGGTGATCAGCCCAAGCGTCCTCTGGAAACCCACGGAGACGACGGAGATCTATTACCGCTACGACAAGACCGAGCAGGAACAGGACGCCAATACCCTGCACAACCTCGCCCAGCCTGATCAGGTGTTCTGTGCACTGTACGGCCAGTGCGCAGAGGGACTGCAGACTCCCCAGTCGGGCAAGGACTACACCGTCCTGCACAATGACGATCCGCCCTACCAGACCTACTTCGACACCGACACCCACATCGTCAATGCGTCGTGGGACATCGATGATCGCTACGGTCTCGAGTTCGTGTACGGGCGGTTCGAGACCGACGAAGAGGTCTATCAGGACTGGGATTCCACGCCGCTGACGCTTTATCACACCGACCGCCCCGCAACCTGGGATCAGGACAGCTACGAGCTGCGCCTGAATTATGCAGGCGACCGGCTGAGCTATACGGCCGGAGCCTATTACTGGGAATCGGATTACCGCATCGATCTGACCAGCTACATCGGTTTCGGCGCCATTCTCGGCGTTCCGGGTGCTGGCTTCGACGATTCGCTGGTGTTCCCCGTATTCCAGACGGTGGCTCAGTCCACGGAGTCCTATGCCTTCTTCGTCGAGGCCGACTATCTCCTTGGTGACCGTTGGACGCTGACCCTCGGCGGGCGCTACACGAAAGACGAAAAAGAGAGCGCGGTGATCGACCCGCTGACCCCGGAGCTCGCCATTCGGGGAAATCCCGACAACCCATTCGATGAGTCGTGGGACGAATTCACGCCGAAGGTGGGTCTGCGCTTCGCGGCCAGCGAGCAGCTGATGTTCTACGGGCTCTACTCGAAGGGATTCCGGGCCGGAGGCTTCAGCGGCCGGCCCGGTGGCGGAGAGTACGTCGCGGCCTCCACTCCCTACAACCCGGAAACAGTGGATAACTTCGAAGTCGGTATGAAGAGCGAGTGGCTCGACGGCCGCATGCGACTGAACGTCTCGGCCTTCATGATGGATTACCAGGATAAGCAGGAGGAGCAGAGCGTTCCCGTAGCCGGCGGTACCGGTCAACAGACGCTCGTGGTTAACGCGTCCGAGGCATCTATCGATGGAGTCGAGGTCGATTTCAGCTGGCTAGCCACTGACAATTTTGCGCTGGAAGGCAATATGGGCCTCCTCGACGCCGGGTACGACGAGCTGGAGGATCCGGCGCTGAATCTCGATCTTTCTCACCTCGAGTTGCGTCGCGCGCCGGACATCACTGCCACCATCTCGCCGATCCTCACCGTCCCCCTGGGCGCCGGACGGCTCACCGGACGCGCGGCGCTGCGCTACGTCGATGACATGGAGCTGACCTTCCTGAACTCGCCGCAGAGTTCAGTCGACTCGCACACGGTGCTGGATGCTTCCATCACGTACACCTTGAAGAATTTGAGCGTCAGCGTCTGGGGGCTCAACCTCACCAAGGAAGATTCATGGTCCCAGGCCTATGACGTAGGCACCAGTCCGGCGTTTCCGGGCCTGTGGACTTACACTGCCATTCGGCCTCCGCGAACTTACGGAGCCGTGGTGAACTGGGACTTTTGACCACGCCGACTCGTCGCCTCCTGGGAGCCTCTCCCAGGAGGACGGCGTGACATGCTATCCGCCGGTCGCGTCTGTTATGCCAGCGTCCGAATCACGAACGGCCGGATCCCTGGCGGCGTTGAGTTCTGCGCCACCGCCGGTGCGTGCGCGATCGAACTCCTCGGGCTCGATGCCGCCACTCGAGTTACGATCGATCTGAGCGAAGCTCATGTTCTTTAGGTTGGCCGTGTTCCGGGCCTCTTCGCTCTGCCATTCGTTCTCATCGAGGGTCCCGTTGGAATCCGCGTCGAGGGCCGCGAAGGTCGAATCCTCCGGCTCTTCCTCCGGTTCCACGGTGCGGGCCGCGTCGGTGGAGCCTACCGGCGCTGGCAGTGCCTCCCCTGTGGACTGCGAACCCCGCTCTGAGCACGCGGTGGCGAGCAACAACCCCGCGCTCATGGCGATTGCGGTGAGGTAGGTCGACATCATGCAGCCTCCCGGTATGGGTCATGCTGCGGCTGAAGCAACTTCCACGCCATCCCGTTCCACTCGGTATGGGCCAGGTCGCGGACGTTGCCAGGAAGCGAGTGCCGTCGGCGAGCTGCTGACCACGCTCTATGGGCAGGTGGGCTCTGCCGCGACGCCCCGACTCCGCCTGAGCGAGCGCGGACCCCACACGGCCACCAACACCGCAGCAGCCGCCAGCGTGATCATGCAGGTATAGAACGGATCGTAATGCGAGCCGTAGTTCGGAAACAGCGCGAAACTCATGTTGTCCGTCGCGTGGAACACGCTGGCCGCAAACACGCTGCCGCCCGTGTTGTTCACCAGCCAGACGATGAGGATGCGCAGCAGCACGGTGTACGTGCGCTGCCAGACGATCCAACTCGCGGCGTGATCCGCCTGCAGGTCGGGCAGGATGTGCCACACGGCCCATACCACGCCGATGATCAGGCTCGCGTTGAGGGCGCTCCACCGCTCCTGCAGCGGCCCCAGGGCGTAACCCGACCAGCCCGCCTCCTCGCCGGCCGCGAGAACGAAGAACACGAGTAGGAGCAGCGGCGCCCACCACAGCGAGAGCAGTCGCTCGGGCAGCTCCACTCCGTCGAGATGCATCCACCAGTACGCAAGCGCGTAGATCAGCGGCAGCAGGCCGAGGGTCGGCAGCAACCACAGTCTGGCCTTGACGGTTGCGAAGTCGAACGGCTTCTTCAGCAGCCGCTTGACGCCGGCCGCACCGTCCTTCCGGTAGACGAGTACAGCCGCTGCAACCAGTGGGCTGAAGGCATTGAGGATGCTGACGGGTACCCCCGTTGCAGCGTGCACCAGCCACAACGGCACAGACAGCACGAAC
>JAWLCV010000004.1:61428-74962 GCA_041686955.1 Pseudomonadales bacterium | reverse complement strand
ATGCTGACGGGTACCCCCGTTGCAGCGTGCACCAGCCACAACGGCACAGACAGCACGAACACCAATGCGAAGAAACTCCAGGGGGGCTGATCGAGCGCTGCGCGAAGATTCATCTGTTGCCAAGCTCGTCGACGCACGGAGTTTAGGTCAATCTGTACTCCGCTGTCGCGCTGCACGCCGCCGGCTCTTCGCGGCGTGACATGCGGCGGTGGCTCCGGTCTTTCCCTGACGGTCGTTCGCTGTCAGGATGAGCGGCTTTTCTCACAGCGGGCCAGATGTATGAGTGACCGTGCCGAGATCGGAAAGGGCGGCACCGACGAGGCGGTCGTCGGAGCCGGAGCCGTCTTCTCGTTCCATTACTCGGTACGGGACGCGGTCACGGACGAGGCCCTGGAAACGAGCGCCGGCGGCGAGCCGCTGACGATTCTCTACGGGCAGTCGGGTCTCTTGCGCCCAATCCAGGAGGCGCTGCAGGGTAAGGCAGCCGGGGACCGGGTGAGCGTCACCGTGAGTCCCGAGCAAGCGTTCGGGCACCGGCGCTACGACGCCATGCGCCGGGTCTCGAAGAAGTACTTCCGTGACCCGAAGCGGTTGCGGCCGGGTGCTCGGACGACCCTGCACACCAAGAGCGGCACTCAGTTCGTGACGGTCCTCAAGGTCGGCGGAAAGGTGGTCGATGTCGACACCAACCACCCTTATGCGAGCCGCACGCTCACCTTCGTGATCGACGTGCTCCCCGTACGGCCGGCCACGGAAGACGAGATCGCTCATGGACACGCCCACGGCCCCGGGGGACACCGCCACTGACGTGACGTCCACCTGACCTGGGGCAGTCCAGGAGGTACGATCGTCCCTGGTACGGAATTCGGGGTCCTCAATGATGGTCGCGCACGTTCAGCAATTGTTCCGTTACCCGGTGAAGAGCATGGGCGGAGAAACCGTCGATGTCCTCACCCTCGGTCCCAGGGGTGCCGTGGGCGATCGGGTCTGGGCGGTGCGCGACGAGGTGCGGGGCGGCATCCGCGGCGCCAAGAAGATTCCCGCGCTCATGACCCTGAGCGCCGCCTTCATCGGCCACGTCGCGGCGGAGGGCTCGAGTCCCGCCCGGATCACAGCCCCGGATGGGGAGCACCGCGAGACTGGTGCCGATGATGTCAACGATTGGCTCAGCGCAAAGCTCCAGCACCCCGTGTCCCTGTGGCCGCTGCTGCCGGCGAGTGCGCTCGAGCATTACCGACGCGGCGCGCCGGATCACGAGGACTTCGAGGCGGAACTTCGGGAGATTTTCGCCCGCACGGCGGACGAGCCGCTGCCGGATCTTTCGATCTTCACCGAGGTGATCGAGTTCGAGTCACCCCCAGGCACTTACTTCGACGCGTTCCCCTTACTGATCATGAGCCGGCAATCCCTGGCTGCCATGACCGAGCACCGACCGGATTCCCAGTTTAGCGTGAGCCGGTTCCGGCCGAATCTGCTGGTGGACGCGGACGACGAAACGACACCGTTCGCGGAGGAGCGCTGGGTGGGCCGGACCCTCTCCGTCGGGGAGGCGGAACTGGAAGTGGTAGGCGTTTGTCCGCGTTGCGCCATGACCACCCACGGCTTCGGTGATCTGCCCCGGGATCCCGGTATCATGCGGGCGCTGGTGCAGGCCAACGGCGGCAACCTGGGGGTGTACGCCCGGGTGGCACGTCCGGGGCGGGTCTCTGCCGGCGATCGCCTGACCATCGCCGCGGGATCATCCGATCCGGATCGGAAGGCTGAGAAACCCGCGGAAGAACGGTAGCCGCCGTCGCGGACGAGGCCGGCCCTCCTCCAGCCGAACTTGGGGGAATCGTGCCAGAAACGTGCGGATGGCAATCTGAGTCTCCAGCCGCGCCAGCGGCGCGCCGAGACACACGTGAATGCCCGCGCCGAAGCCAAGGTGGCGGTTGTGGCCCCGCTGGATATCGAACATGTGAGGGTCGGGAAACATGTTCGGGTCGTGGTTGGCTGCGGCCAGCGACGCCGTCAGCGTTTGGCGTGCGTGCACCGGACAACCGTTCAGCTCATCGTCCTGCTGGGGAATGCGCGCCGTCTCGGTGATGGGGCAGTCGTAGCGAAGCATCTCCTCCACAGCGCTTTCCACCAACTCGGGACGGGACTTCAGCTTGGCCAGCTGCTCCGGGTGGGTGAGCAGGGCATACAGGCCGTTGCCGATGAGATCCGTGGTGGTGACGTTGCCCGCCACCATGAGCTGGGTGCACAGGCTGATGATCTCCAGATCCGTGAGCCGGTCGTCCTCTTCCTGTGCCCGGACCATACGCGAGACGAGGTCGTCACCCGCGCGCTCCCGTCGCGCTGCCACCACGTCGCGGAACACGGCCGCCATGCCCACGTAAGCCTCCCGCAGGCGCTGGCGGATGTCGGCGTCCCGGTGCGGGTCGTAGCCCATGAGGATGTCTTCGGACCAGCGCTTGAAGTCAGTCCGGAGTGTCGCGGGCAGCCCCATCATCTCCAGGATCGCCTGGGTGGGGAGGGGCGCCGCGAAGTCGGCGATGAAATCCGCTTGGTCGCGCCCCTCCAGCCCGTCGAGAAGCTCGCGAGTGATGGCCTCGACGCGGCCGCGCATGGCTTCCACGGACTGGGGGGTGAAGGCTTTGCTCATGAGCGCGCGGATGCGCCGATGGGCCGGGTCGTCCAGCAGCACCAGTGGTGGCTGATAGGCGGCGTCACCCTGGCTCTCCTTCACGCCGGTGCCGGCCACCCGGCGCATGTAGGAGCCGAGCAGGGTTTTGCGGGCATCCACCCCGAAGCGCTTGTGGCGCAGGGCCTGATTCACATCGTCGTAGCGGGTGAGCAGCACCCGGCCGTACTCGCTGTCGCGGAACCAGGGTGCCTCCGTGCGCAGCTCATCGTACATGGGGTGGGGATCCGCCCTGAAGGCGTCGTCGCGGGAGGTGAGGCCGATGCCCTGGGGCAGGTGGTGTGGCTTCGTCCTGCTCATGACTGGTCGGGGATCTCCACGGTGGCCGAGCCTTCGAGGGGACTTTCCGTTCCTTCCCGATGCAGCCAGATGTCGCAGTCCGCATAGCGGTGGCCCGCTTCCTCCCGCACCGCCGTCACCCGGCCTCGGGCGACGACATGGTCGTTGTCGAGCACCACCAGTGGAAAGCGCATGAAGATGCGGCGAATGCTGCCGACACCGGTCCATGCGTGCAGCATGTTCACCATGTAGCTCAGTCCCAGGGGCCCCTGATTGATGGTGCGATCACCGAATCCCAGCTTCGCTACCACCCGGCGATCCCAATGAACAGGATTCGGGTCACGCAAAATCGCGGCCATGGTTCGCATGCGTTCCGGACGAACGCTGGGCATGTGCCACTCGGGAATCTCATCGCCGACTCGAACGTTCATCGCGTGCTCCGATGGTAGCGCCAGGTGATCGTGGTGCGGGCGACGTGCTCGCCTCCAGAGTCCCTCACGTCGAATCGAAAGGCGATGCGATCGAACACGCGACCGTCCTCCTCGAATCGATCCGCCTCGGTTACCTCAGCGTCGATCCTGTACGGATGCTCTTCCCGCAGCACGGTGAAGAGCTCCCAGTCGTAGGATTCGATTCCGATGGAGAAATCCGATTCCGCCTGTCCCAACGCGAACATTTCGGCGATGCTGGTCCGGGCACCGAGTATGGGCACGTGGAACAGGGCGACTGGATGAGCGATGCCGTCGGGCAGAGGCTCGCTGCCCGTGCACTCCGTGAGTAGATAATTTTCCCAGTGCGCGATGGTGTATGTGCCTCCGGGGAACCTGTGCCCTACCAGTCCACGGATGTCCTGAGCAGAGGGTCGACTCGTTTCGTTCATATCCATTCCTGTGATTGCGCAGCTCGGCGACACACGGCTCGAGCCGAGGGTGCCTCGGAGACCGCGTCTACAATTGTTCGAGACGAACCGGCCAGTGGCAATAGTCCTCCTCCTCCAAGTCTTCCCTATCGAAGCCTAACACCGCCACCACCAACGCCGCAGCCGCCAGCGCAATCACGCATGTGTAAGAGCCGGTCCATCCCTCCATCCAGCGGCGGTGAACGTGCGCTAGCCAGATCCGACGCCGTGGCGGTTCCGGTCTTTCCCTGACCGCCGTTCGCTGTCAGGATGAGCGGCTTCTCTCACAGCGGGCCACATGTATGAGTGATCATGCCGAGATCGGAGAGGGCGGTACCGACGAGGCAGTGATCGGAGTCGGGACCGTCTTCTCGTTCCATTACTCGGTACGGGACGCGGTCACGGACGAAGCCCTGGAAACGAGCGCCGGCGGCGAGCCGCTGACGATTCTCTACGGGCAGTCGGGTCTCTTGCGCCCAATCCAGGAGGTGCTTCAGGGTAAGGCAGCCGGTGACCAGGTGAGCGTCACCGTGAGTCCCGAGCAAGGGTTCGGGCACCGGCGCGACGATGCTATGCGCCGGGTCTCGAAGAAGTATTTCCGTGACCCGAAGCGGTTGCGGCCGGGCGCGCGGACGACCCTGCACACCAAGAGCGGCACTCAGTCCGTGACGGTCCTCAAGGTCGGCGGCAAGGTGGTTGATGTCGACACCAACCACCCTTATGCGAGCCGCACGCTCACCTTCGTGATCGACGTGCTTTCCGTGCGGCCGGCCACGGAAGACGAGATCGCCCATGGCCACGCCCACGGCCCCGGGGGGCACCAGCACTGAGGTAGAGCGGTACGTTCCGGAGACTGGCGGTGTAACGGACGTTTTGGTATCTGCCCGCTCGAGGCAAAGGGCGGCTGAGACAATATCCCTGATTCCGACGATGGCGCGCGGGCCATGACGGGCGGATACTCCCTCGGCAGCCGAGCACCTTTTCCTCTCGCTCCAGGACGCTGCCATGTACATCTATCGACTGGCCGCCGTCGTCGTCCTGATCGCGTCGGCACCGGCGGTCGATGCCATCATGACCAGAACCGTGGGCAATGGCGGGATCGGTGGGTTTCTCGATGATGCTCTCTACCTGAGTGGCGAGCACTACCACCTGGGGTGCGATGACGGCGAGGTGCTGGTGGGCGTCCACGGCCGCCAGGGAAGCTGGATCAACCGCATCGGGATTCGCTGCGTGAAGGTCGATGTCCAGGGGCGCTGGGACGGGAACGTCTACAACGGCCCGGCCGTGGGCGGAGATGGTGACGTTTTCACCCGGGACATCGAGCCCACGGACTGCCCTCGCAACAACGCCGTGGTCGGATTCCGCGGCAAGTACGGCAGCTACGTCGACAAGCTGGAGCTCGAGTGCCGACCCCTGGCCGACGCCGAGCACGCGGATGGTCCGACGTCGATGATCGGTCCGTTCGGCGGCGAGGGTGGAACCGGGTTCGACACCATATCTTGTGACGGCGCACGCGCTGCGACGGGCATCTACGGCCGCGCTGGGATCTATGTGGACAAGCTCGGGCTGAAGTGCGCGCACGAGCGGGTCTGGATGCCGGACTATCACTACTTTCCCCAGCTCGATGCCGGTAACGAGTCGAGCTGGATGAACGATCCATCGGGCCTGATTCTCCAGGATGGCGTTTACCACCTCTACTACCAGTCGGCGCACGTCCCGGCACGGTTCGATCCGAATCAGGTGCATTGGGACCACGCCAGCAGCCGAGATCTTCTGAACTGGACGGACCACCCGCGGGTGTTCTCTCCAGCGTCGGGTGCCGAGCGGGACGGCTCGCCGTTCACGGGTTCCGCCGTCGGCGTGCCTCGCGACGATCGGGCGGCAGTCGGAGCGCCGGGTCGCGAAGAGCGTTGCATTGTCGCCATCTTCACCCGCGCGGTGCCGCCCCCGCTGGTGAGCCAGCGGCAGAATCGGGCTGCGAGCTGCGACGGCGGTCGCACCTTCAGCGCCGACGTGCACGCGCTGTCCGCGACGCCCCCGGAGCTCCACTACCGGGATCCGAAGGTCTTCCGTTTCGAGAATCCGGACGATCCTCGATCGGCAACCTGGATGATGGTCCTGGCGGTGGGGGACTTCGTCGAGCTGTACCGGTCGGACGACCTTGCGGGGCGCTGGGACCGGACGGATCGCCTGCGCATCTTCACCGGCGCCCTCGGCAGCGCATCGAACCCGTTCGTCGAGACCGCCGACCTGCTGCGCGTTCCGGTGGAAGGGGAGCCGGATGCCGATGCGTGGGTGCTGACATTCGCCCAGGGCGCGGTTCCACCCGGCACCAACGAGGACTGGTTCGATTGGTTCACCCAGGACGTTCCCACGCCGTCGTTCTATCTGACCGGACGATTCGACGGCCGGCGGTTCCTGGCCGACGGCGCGCCCACCGGCGAGGCACGGGCCGACTTCAACCACAGAGATATCGCCCGGCGCTTGGACGCTGGGCCCGACTTCTACGCCGCGCAGAGCTGGCACATCGACGGCACCACCAGCGCCGACTTCGCCACCCGTAGCCCGATCGTCGCCGCCTGGGTGAGCAACTGGAACTACGCGCTGTTTCTGCCGACCCACGCGTGGCAGGGGCAGCTCAGCATCCCGCGCACCTTCGCGTTGCAGCGGACCCAGCAGGGGCTGCGGCTGACGCAGCAGCCAGTTCCCGAGGCCGAGTTGCTGCGCGATCGCGACCCGCCCACCGATTGGCGGTTGCGGGACGTGCCCATCGACGGCAGTGGGCACGTCATCGACCTCGGCGGCGAGAAATCCTACGAGCTGCTTCTCGACGTCGACGTCGGCAGTGCCAATCAAATGTGGGTGGATTTCAACGACGGGCCTAATCGAGGGTCGATCACCATGCAGTGGCAGCGCCAGGGGAGGTCCTCGGGACGGCTGCACCTGGACCGGGCACAGAGCTTCCCGCTGCCGCGGGCCCCCAGCGGGTTCGTCTACGAGGCGGCGCTGAACCGCGCAGCGGTGGATCTCGTCGGCAATCGGATGCGGATCCGCGTGCTGGTGGACCGCACCTCGGTGGAAGTTTTCCCAGAGCAAGCGCAGGCACCGCTAACGGCTCTGTTCTACCCGCATCCGGACAATCATGAGCTGCGCCTGCGCGCAGATGGCAGCGGGGCTCGCATCGTGAGCGCCACGGTCTACGACCTGGACCGTTCCAACATCTTTCTCAACCGGCGGTCCGGCGGCCTGCAGGCGGCGGTGCGTCAGCGACGTGAGACGGCGCGCGTGCAAACAGCGACCGTCCGGGCCCGGGTGGAGTCGGCATCCGCCCAGGGGCAGCGTCCCGACGTGAAGTCGCTGCAGCGCGCCGTGGACGGCTACCTGACGGCGCTTTCCAAACGCAATCCCCGGCAGCCGCAGCGAGCCCTCTGGGACGCCAAAGCCAGGCCCACCTACACCACCGTCCGCGGCGGCACCCGGGTCGAGACCGACGTGCTCTCCGGCAGATCACGAGCGCGTATGCGCTTCCTGGTGGCCACGAATGGCCGCGTCACCGATGCCGCTCCGGTGGCCGCCGCGAAATTGAAGAGGTAGCGATGCGCCGCTCGACCTTGATGGCTCTCAGTATCCTCTCGAGCAGCAGCGCGTTTGGACTGGAGGACGTCGCGGGGCGTTACCAGACGCTGCTCGGGGACATCAGGGCGACCGTGATCCTGGAACCGGTCGAAGACGGGCTGTCCGGACGGATCAGTGCTCAGGGCTACGAGTACATCATCATGTGCAGCGCGGACGGCGACTCCGACGAATCGCCTGCCGACTCGACATGTGCCGGTGTGCTGTACGATCCGCAAATACAGACGTCGGCCTATCTGGAGGTGGGCCAGGACGCACAGGGACCGTTCATGGCGGCCTATCTGAGCGGTGACCTCAACCCGCCGACGCTGCTCCGGTTGCAGGCCATGGATCCGACGCCGTCGGCGCCCACGCCGCCGGCGGCCGAGGACGAACAGGCAGGGCGCGATGCCCTTCTCGTCGGGCGCTGGACCAGCAGCGGATCGCACACCAGCGGCGAATTCACCGCGGCCTGGCGCAACGAGATGACGTTCCACGCAGATGGGACCCTGGAGATTCATGAAGGCGAGATGGCCGGGGGCGGATCGCTGGGCAGCTTCAGTACTCCCGGCGGCGAGGTCATCCGGGTTGCGTGGCGGACGGAGGCCAACGCCCTGTGGTTCAGAGACCTGAGCAATCCCGCTGCAGCCTGGGTTCCGCTGGGAAGCTACCGTCTTCACGGAGATATACTTCGGGTGCAACTCACGGACGGTACCGGCATGTCGTTTCGGCGGGCAGAATGACCGGGCGGTTCGGGGGCCCCGCGACGACCCAGCTATCTCCGGAATGTCGAATGGCCTAAATCTGCGCAGGGGCCGTATGTACGTTGGCGCCGCGTGATGCCCTCACGTATCCTCCACGCCCAGCAAGAGGAGCTGGTGCAGGATGCGGAAACCGGAAACGGACATCGCGCTCAATGCCGGGCTGAGCCGGTCGGCCATACGCCGGGTGTTCCAGGAAATCGGCCGGGTGCACGTGCCCGCCGTCCTCGCGCCGGCCTGCGCCGACGCCATCTTTCGAGTTCTGAGCGAAGACACCCCGTGGCAGCTCTCGCTCAATCCCACGGGAACGCACATGGACCTCGGCGTCGAGCACGTCGAGCAGATTCCCGAGCCGGAGCGCTCGGCCGTGCTGCGAGGGCTGCACCAGGGCGGGCGTGACGGATTCCGCTACCTGTTCAACAACTTCCCCCTCTACGACCTGTACGTGGGGGGGCGGTACCGGGAGCACTTTCTGATGCGCCTGTTCGAGTTCTTGAACGGCCCCGGATTTCTGGAGTTCGCCCGAGAAGTCACCGGCATGGCCGACATCGCCTACGCCGACGCACAGGCGACCCGGTATCTTCCCGGACACTTCCTCACCCAGCACGACGATGCGGTGGAGGGAAAGAACCGGCGTGCCGCCTTCGTGCTCAACTTCACGCCCGCCTGGCGCGCCGACTGGGGCGGCATCCTGCAATTCCTGGATGATGACGGGCACGTGGCCGAAGGTTACACGCCCGCGTTCAACGCCCTGAACCTCGTTCGGGTACCGCAGAAGCATGCCGTCAGTTACGTGACGCCGGCAGCGCTGGGGGCCCGCTACAGCATCACCGGCTGGCTGCGTGCCGGCGAGCCGCCGGATCCCTGGTAGGAGGGCGTGCCCTCAGGTCCTGGTCACGACGCATATCGCTCTTTCAGCACGCGCTTGAGGACTTTGCCGGATACGTTCTTCGGAATGTCGTCGACGAAGAACCAGGCCCGCGGCCGCTTGTAGCCGGCCAATCGTTGGCGGCACAGGGCATCGAGCTCCGCCTCGTCGGCGTGCGTGCCGCGTCGCAGCACCACGGCCGCCGCCACCCGCTCGCCCCAGTGCTCGTCCGGCAGGCCGAACACGGCGGCTTCCGCAACCGCCGGATGATCGTACAGCGCTTCTTCCACCTCGCGTGGATACACGTTCTCGGCGCCGCTGACGATCATGTCCTTCTTGCGGTCGACGATGTAGACGAAGCCGTCCTCGTCCATGCGCGCCATGTCGCCCGTGTGGAACCAGCCGTCCCGGAACGCCTCTGCGGTTGCGTCCGGACGGTTCCAGTAGCCGCCAAGCACCTGATCGCCGCGCACGACGATCTCTCCCGGCGACCCTGCGGGGCAGTCGCGTCCCTCGGCGTCGACAATGCGCACGTCCGCCAGTGCTCCCACCCGGCCCGCGGCCTGCAGCAGACCCGGTGCTTCCCGCGCGGCCCGGACGTGATCCTCCTTGGACATGAAGATGACGTTGCCGGAGAGCTCCGTCATGCCGAAACCCTGGGTGAAGATGGGGCCGAACCGATCCATGGCACGGCGCAGCACCTCGGCGGGAATCGAGGAGGCGCCGTACCCCAGGGAGGTCAGCGAGTCCAGGCGGTGGTGTTCGATGGCGGGGTCGTTCAGCAGCATGTTTATCATGGTGGGGGCGAGGGCGGTGGAGGTGATGGCGAGCTCGTCCACCATCCGCATCCACTCCCCGGGTGAGTAGGCGGTCATCAGCGCCACCGGGTTTCCCGCCAGGTGCTGGCCGAGCACCGCGTAGCCGGCGATGTGGCAGAGCGGGAACGGGAAGAGGAAGAACGGTTGCGGCGGCGGCTTGTCCGGCATGCTCACCTGAGCGTTGAACATGGCCGCGAACAGGTTGCGGTGGCTGATCATGGCGCCCTTCGGCATTCCTGTGGTGCCGGAGGTGTAGATCAGCCAGGCCGTGTCGGAGTCTGCGGCGTCCACCCGCGGGGCGTCGGTGGGCTGGCCGGCGATGAAGGCCTCGTACTCGGGCCCGAGGCACAGGGTACGCTTCACCGTCGTCAGCTCCGACGCCACGCCGGCCACCGTGTCGGCGAAGGCCTCGGCGTAGAGCAGGGTGGTGGCCTGTGCGTCGTTGATGATGCGCACCAGCTCCGGCGCCGCCAGCCGATAGTTGAGAAACACCAGGCGTTGCCGTGCGGCGGGCACGCCGTAGTAGGCCTCAACGTACTCGGGCTGATTGTCCGCCAGAATGGCCACGTGGTCGTGGGGGCGGCCGTGGGCGGCCAGCGCATTCGCGAGCTGCATGCTGCGGTCGTGGAGCTCCGCAAAGCTTTGGCTCCGCCCGTCCTGGGTGATCAGGGCCCGGGTCCGGCTTTGGCGGCGCTTGTTGAAAACCAGGATGTCGTGTAGCAGCACGGCGGCACCAGCCCTTGGTTTGAACGCGTTTTAAGTTTCCTGACCGTATGATAACGTCGGATGCGTCGGGGGGAAGACCGCACATGGTCCGTCACGCCAGAGTTTCGATAGACGCCGAGACCCGGGCACGATTCTGCCGGGACGGGGTCGTTCATCTCCCGTCGGCCTTATCGAAGACGACGCTGAACATGGCGCGCGACGCCTACGAGTGGAGCCTGGCCAATCCCGGGCCAGGCGCGTCGGAGCTGCCGTCGAACGGCACGGGCTGGTTCTACCAGGATCTGGCCAACCCCAGCGCTCTGCCGCGGTATCGCCCGCTGGTCTGCGACACCGAGATCGGTGATCTGGTGGCCGGCCTGTGGGGCGCCGCGGACGTCTGGTTCATGTACGAGCAGGTGTTCGTGAAATCCGGCGGCGCCACCCGCCGCACCCCCTGGCACCAGGATTCGCCCTACCTGCCCGTGCGTGGCAGCCGCCTGGCGGTGATGTGGATGTCCTTCGAGGCGGTGGCCATGGATCACGCGCTCGAGTTCGTGCGGGGATCCCACCGAGGCCCGCTCTATGACGGCTCCCGGTTCGATCCCGCCGACGACACCGCGCCCTTGTACGGCGACGGCACTCTGCCCCGGTTACCCGACATCGAGGCCGAGCGTCAGCCCTGGCCCATCGCCGCCTGGGCCACCGCGCCCGGGCAGCGCAGGGGCGGGGCGGCCGCGCGAGGACGCGGACCCCGGCGTGCACCCGTTGACCCGCATGCGTGGGTTGGCCGACGGTGCCGCGTTTCGCGATCCGGGGTTTCCGAGGGTCCGGCCCCGGGTAGAGGAGGGCGGCTTTAGGCCAGTAGAAGGCCGCTGATCCTTTGGCAGCCTCTGGGCTCAGTCCACCCGCCGCACCCGCGTCGCGCGGCCGGCATCGGTGGAGAGGATGTAGCCGCCCAGCGTCGTCCGCTCGATGGTCACGGTCATGCCCGGGCGGTAGCGGGCGCGCCCCGGCTCGAGTTCCGTCCAGGTCTGGCCGTTGGAGAGATGAAACACCCACTCGCCGCGCGGCCGCCGATCCAGACGCTCGATACGGGCCGTCAGCCGTTCGGGGGCCGCGGGAGCGGCGGGCTCGTCCTTGGCGCCACGCGGTGGTGACTCCCGGGGGAGCGCATCGTCTGCCGCAGGCACGGTATCAGCCGTCGCCGCAAATTCGGCCGCCAGCGCGTCATAGCAGGCCAGGCGCTCGACGTCGTCGGTGAGGCCCGCGCATCGGCGCAGTCCGTCTTGCAGCGTGGCGGCCCCGACAGGCAGGGCAGCGGTGGCCGTGAGAAGGCACGCGGCCAGCCGCAAAACGGACCTGGAGAGAACGAGACGGGCGCCCGAAGGCGCCCGTCGGTTGCTCTGCAACGTCATGCTACAGGTTCATGGTGTAGCGGAAGTACCAGATGGCGCCCCGGGCATCGTGGGTGAACGGGTCGAACTGGCCGTCGAAATTGATCCGCGGCGGCTTGCGCCCGAAGATGTTCGTGCCACCCACCGAGATGCGGCTCCCGTCTCCCTGAATGCCGATGGCGGGAAGCTCGTACGAGTACTGCGCATCCACCGTGGTCCAGCTGTTGATCCGGCGGTCGAGCTGGTCTTCCGTCTCGGCAATCGCACCGGTCAAGCCGATGGAGAACGCCCGCACGCATGAACCCAGGCAAACGTACTGCTCATCGTTACCGGGGTCATCGATGGGCTGATTGTCCTCGTACGCATCGATGTAGCGCACCAGCACGAACGCCGAGTGCCGATCCTTCATCCAGTTGAAGCCCAGGTTCACCTTCCACTCCGGCAGGGAGCGGCCGATGGTGGTGCCGAAATTGCGGCTGCCGACACCGTCGATCACCACGCCGTCGGCGCGGGTGAGATCCCACTCCCGCGCCCAGCTTCCGGTAAGGCTGGTGTTGAGCAGGCCCAGTTTCCCCAGTTCCCAGTCGTAGGCAACGGTGAAGTCGAGGCCGGAGACGTCGAGCTCCTGGGCGTTCGAGTAGGTGGGCTCCACCCGCAGGAACTGAAGGTTGGAGGGGTCGCGGATCACCTGGTCGGGGATACCCTCACCCAGAGAGATGACCGTCCGGTCCGGCTGCACCCCGCATAGGGGAACGGGGGCGTTGGGGTCGTCGTTCAGCCCCTGGGGACAACGCAGCGCCGTATCGCGGGCGATCAGATCCGCGGGACCTTCCAGGGTGATCAGATCGTCGTAGTTGTAGTCGTAGTAGTCCAGATCCACCGACAACCCCTGGAGCGGTCCGTCCACCGGAGCCCAGGAGAGACCCACGTTCCAGGTAGTGGATTCTTCGGGGGTGAGGTCCGGATTGCCGTAGCCGATCTGCGGGCGGAACGCGAGGCCCGCGCCACTGAAGGGATCGGCGATGTTGATGAGCTGGGTGGACTCGCCGAAACGCTGCAGCAGCGAACCGACGCGGAAGGAAGTCCCGCCCGAGGCGCGCAACGTCAGGCTGTCGTTGGCCCGGAACATGGCTGTGATCTTCGGATCGAACGTGGTCTCGTCGTTCTCCTCGAAGTCCTCCACGCGGCCGGCGATCTGCACGTCCAGGCGGTCGGTGACCGGCACGGCGAACTCGACGAAAGCCGCCAGGACGTCTTCCCTTCCCTCCCAGTCCGATGCACCGTAGATGAAGGAGTAGTTGTTGGCGTTGGAGTCCGCGTCGGCGTCGACGACGACCTCGTCACGCCGGAACTGCACGCCGAACGCCATGCCCAGCGGCCCGGCGGGCATGTCCATCAGATCCCCGGTCATCACCAGATCGAGCACGGTATTCTGGGCTTGCGACACCGAACGGATCTCGCCGACCATCCAGTTCAGCAACTCGGGCGTGTTGATCAGGGTGGGATCGGTCTG
>JAWLCV010000004.1:0-61328 GCA_041686955.1 Pseudomonadales bacterium | reverse complement strand
CAGATCGAGCACGGTATTCTGGGCTTGCGACACCGAACGGATCTCGCCGACCATCCAGTTCAGCAACTCGGGCGTGTTGATCAGGGTGGGATCGGTCTGAGGCGAGCCGTCGGGGGCGAAGTACGCGCTGAAGAAGGGGTTCCAGTAGTGGCAGTCCCCTTGTCCCGGTGTACCGTTGACGAGGTCGCAGAGCGGCCCGCCCAGGCCGTTCAGCGCCAGTTGCATCTGTTGCTGCTTCGTGTCCGTGATGCGGCCCTGGGCATCGCGCTCGCTGTAGGTGAACGAACCGTCGAACGTCCAGTTGTTGCCGAACGGCAGATCGCCGCGCAGGCCCACCACCACCCGATGCTGCTCCACGTACTGGCGTGACTCGGTATCCACCGGGCGCACCCGGGAATCGGGACCGTCGCTCGGGGTGAAGCCGAGCACGCGGCCGTAGAAGGTGGTATCCACCGCCGGAATGGCCGCCGGATTGCCCGTCAACGCCGCGCTGCGGCGCGCGAAGTCGTTGATCAGCCCGGGGTTGTGGGCCGGAATGGTCGGAAACCGCACCAGCGGATATAGCGACTGCCCGGCGCTGAACTCCTGATCCGTGTAGCCGATCTCGACGTAGGTCTCCAGCGAGTCGCTCAGGTCGTAGCGGCCGTTCAGCAGGGTCAGCAGGCGGTTCTCTTGGCCGACCATGCTGAACATGGGCGAGAAGTCGTAGAGGCACGCGCCGATTCCATCGAGAGCGCCCGCCCAGGGGGTGCCGAAGGTTGGCGCGCGGAAGCTTTGCCGGTGCATCGATGCAGCCAGTTCGCAGTCGATGTCGCCGGCCACGGGGACGAAGGTGTCGGGGGTGGTGCCGCCGATGCCGGTGGCGGCCCCGCCGCCCACAAGATAGGGCCCGATCACCGCGGGCACTCGGGGCACGAATGTGGCCGGATTGCCCAGGGTAGACACCCCCGACCGGCCGTAATCGCCCCAGCGCTGGTCGATCAGCAGGCCGTCGCGGTCGAGATACTCCGCGGAAACCACCAGGCTGCCGCGGTCGTTGCTGACTCCCCAGATACCGGCGAGCAGTTTGTCCTCCTGGTCCCAGGTTTCTTCGTCTGCGGAGTAACGCACCTGAAACTCGGCGCCTTCGAAATCATCGCGGGTGATGAAGTTCACCACCCCGGCCACCGCATCGGAGCCATACAGCGCCGAGGCGCCGTCCTTCACCACCTCCACCCGCTCGATGGCGATGGTCGGGGCCAGGGTCGACGTGCTGACGTAGGCATTGCCGCCGGAGTCGTTGTTGCCGGTCACGCTGCGCCGTCCGTTCAACAGCACCAGCGTGGAGCCGAGGCCCAGGTTGCGGAGGTTGATGTTGGTCTCGCCGCTGGAGTTGTCGCCGCCGCTGAAGGAGTTGGTGGAGTTGGTGGAACCGGTGTTGTAGGTCATCCGGTTCACGATGTCGGAGATTTCCGCTGCGCCGATGTTCTCGATGTCGGCGCGGCTGACCACGGACAACGGCGACGGTGAATCGGCCGTGGTGCGCTTGATGAAGGAACCGGTGACGACGATCTCTTCGATGATGCCTTCCTCGGGGAAGGCGGGTACGGCCCCCATGCTCAGGCACACGGATAGACCTGCGGCCACGGACGGCCGCCAGCGAATTCTACGCAGCAACATAGATCTCTCTCCCCTTGATTGTCACGCCCAACCCCGATGCCGAGGACTTGGGAACCCTCATTATCTCCGGTAACAGACCGTTCGCAACCTTCTTACATACCGGGGTGGGGCAGGGGGGGCGGATCGGCGGGCGGGGTGATTGCGGAAAGGGTCGGGGTCGAGCCCGCCGCCGGCGGTGCCCGCCCCTTCCCGTCACCGTGGAGCGCGCTACAGGTGCAGGTTCGCCCGCAGGAAGTAGAACGCGCCCATCCAGGGCACCACCGAGGTGCCGGAGTAGATCTGACCGCAGCACACGTCAGCGGTCTCGGCGGGATCCGGATAGCTGTCGAAGATATTCTGACCGCCCAGCGTGGTGCTGAACTTCGGGGTGAACCGGTAGGTCGCCTCCAGGTCCACGAGAATTTCGTCGCTGAAGGTCTGGGTGTTCACGCCGTCGGACCACTCGGACTCACCGTAGTAGTTGGCGCGCACCATGAGATCCCACTTGTCCACTCCGTGACGAAGGGCGACGTTGCCGCGCACGCTGGGAAGGCCGTTCTCCTCGTTGAACACGTCCTGGTCGTCCACGAAGTAGCCCGTGCTGCCGTCCGCCAGGGTGCGCAGCGGTCGCTTGGTGATCTCGGTCTGGTTGTGATTGAGCGCCGCCGACAGGGTGGAGAGCCCGAACCGGGACTCGATGTCGTATTCCGCCACCACGTCGATACCCCGGGTCCTGGTGTCGAGATCGTTGGTGAAGAAGGACACCTGGGCCACGTCACCGATGCCGCCGGACGCCTCCAGAAGCTGCTGGTAGCGTTCCGCGGTGAGGCCGTCCGGGCGGAAGTCCGACGAGATCACGATGCGGTCCTTCAGGTCGATGTTGTAGGCGTCGACCGTGAACGTGAGCGCATCTGTCGGGGTTGCCGTGATGCCGAAGGTGTAGGAGAACGATTCCTCCGGCGCCAGTTCCTCGGCGCCGAAGAACGCGGCCACCGGATTCCAGGCCGGGTAGATGCCCGACGACTCCGGAATGCCCGTGTCGGATATGGTGGTGGAGACGCTTTGCGTCGCGATCTGACCGGGAGTGGGCGCCCGGAAGCCGGTGCCCAGCGAGGCGCGCACCGACAGGTTTTCCAGGAGGTTGTAGCGCGTGGCCAGCTTCCAGTTGCCGGTGTCGCCGAAATCCGAGAACTTCTCGTAGCGAATCGCCGAGCTCAGCAGCCAGCGGTCGGTGACGTCCGCTTCCACGTCCAGGTACGCCGCCCGGCTATCGCGCTCGTAGTCGACCTCGTTGACGAACCCGGGCATGCCGTTGGACCCGATGGCCACCGCGTTGAAGATGGGGTCCCCCGCCGCGCACGGGGTACCGGGCGTCTCGAGTCCGGGAATGTAGCAGCCCACCGGGCGCCCGTCGGCGGCCACTTCGTCTGCCGTGGTATTGAAGTTCCACGGATCCATCTGGGCGTAGGGGCCGACGGTTCGACCGGCCTCGTCGCCCTGACCGATCTCGTAGCCTTCCTCCCGGTACTCGAAGCCGAACGCGACGTTGAGCGGGCTGAACAGGCCAACATCCAGCGCGTAGCTGAAGTCCGCGTTGAGCGCCAGTTCGTCGGATGCGAGGGTGCCCACCTCGAAGCTGGTGGGTGTGTCCGGTCCCATCGCCGGATTCAGAGTATTCTCGAGGAAGTAGTTGATGTCGCTGTAGCCGTAGCGCGCCGAGACATCGTACGTCCAGCCGCTGCCGAGCAGGCCTTCCACACCGGCGACGGCGCTGTAGTCCTCCACCTCGCCGCTGAACATGGGCCGGAATCCGGCGGGGAACAGCTCCCGGCGCGGGTCCCAGATGGAGCCGTCCGCTGTCCGCAGCGGGGAGAGCTGCGCCACGCCGGCACGGCGGTAGTAGAAGCCCCCTGTCTGGTCCTTGGTCGAATAATTGCCGAAGGCGTAGAGCCTCGCACCGTCTCCCAGCTCGTAGCCGGCGTTGACGAAGACCATCCGTTGCTCGCGCTCGGGCTGACCCCAGAGCTGCTCCGGGCTCTCGTGCGCGTCACGGTAACGGGTATCCAGGTCGTCGGGAACACCATCGGACCCCGGCAGTACCTGCAGCAGAGTGCCGTCGTCGGCGTAGGTGTAGGTATAGGCATCCGGCCCGTAGTAGGTGCGTCCATCGGTCCCGACCATCTCGCTGTGCACGGCTTCAGCGGCAGTGAGCCCGCTCGAGCCGATGGGGATCTCGTAGGGGCGGGATCGATTGGTCATCTCCGCGTCGGCGATCTGCGCGCTCAGGTTGAGAAATCCCCGGTCGCCGAGGGGCAGCCCCCAGTTGACCTCCACCTGCAGATCGTCGCCGTCGCCCTCCGCGTATTCGCCGTAACGGCTGCGCACCTCCAGGCCCTCGGCGTCCTCGCGAAGCCTGAAATTCAGCACGCCTGCGATGGCGTCGGAGCCGTATTGGGCTGACGCGCCGTCGCGCAGGACTTCCACCTGATCCAGGGCGATGGTGGGGATGGTACCGAGATCCGGGCCGTGGGAACCGAACCCGCCCAGCACGACCAGAGCGGCGCGGTGGCGACGCTTCCCGTTCACGAGCACCAGCGATTTGTCGGAGTCGAGCCCGCGGAGCTGGGGAGGCCGGATGAAGGTCGCGCCGTCGGATATCGGCTGCCGGCCTACGTTGAAGGATGGCACCAGGGTGGCGATCACGTCCGTCAGGTCGGACGAGTTCACGCTCTCGAGCTGCTCGGGCTGGAACACGTCCACGGGAACTGCGGTATCGAGGGCAGTACGCCCGGCCGTGCGGGTTCCTATCGAAATGACCTCTTCGATCACGTCGTCGCTGGCCTCGGCCCGGGGGCTGGCGGTCACGCCCGCAACCGGCGTGGTGATCAGCGCCGCCGCCAGGCCAAGGCGGGCGACGCGGGGCTTCGTCGTACTCATGTCACTATCTCCATCGTGATGCTTCTCGACTCGCTGGTATCGGCTTTGTTTTCGGCCAGCCTTCGGGCAGGCTCGCGAGGAGCCATTGCAGAATGCGGGCCAAGTACGACAAGCACACAAACGGTGCAGCGGCCGCTTTCGTGCGCCATGCCGGATCACCGGCAGCGAAGGTGATTTCCTCGCCGAATGGGTCGGCCCGAAAGGGCGTGAGCGCAGCAAATACCTGGATGAGACAGTTCTAACGAATCGTATATGCGGCGATGGCACAGTGGGTGATCCGTCCTCGTCGGAAGGCATGCACTCCAATAGCGCGCCATTGGTCCTACGTTGGGGCGGATCGGCGCCAACGACGCGCACCGAAAGCAACCGTCGGGAGATCGCCGTGCACCGACGTCGCACTCTCAGCGGGGGGGCGCCTTGGGCAGAGCCAAAAAAAAAGCCGCCCGAAGGCGGCTTCCGATCAACAGCCGACCGGTATGATCAGGAGCGCGTTCCGGGCCGCACGGCCACGACTTCCACCTCTACCAGCATGCCGGGCGCTGCGAGGCCCGCCACCTGGACGGCCGATCGCGCGGGGAGGTTCGGCTGCTCCTCGGTTCCGAAGTAGCGCGTGTAGGCGCGCATGAAGCCATCGAAATCCATGGCGCCGTGCTTTTCGGGTACCCCCACGAGGAACACCACCATCTTCACCACGTCAGCGAGGCTCGAGCCCTTGGCCGCGAGAGATTGCTCGATCTTGCTCAGCACGGAGTTGGCCTGGGCCTCGGTGTCGCCCCAGAATTCCTCGCTGAATCTCGGCGCTTTCGGGTCGGCCGGCGATGGCGTCGTGCCGCTGTGGTAGAGCAGGGTGACGTCGGCGGGCACTTCCACCGCCTGCGCGATCGGGAAGTCGCTGTCCGGCAGCGGGTGACGTATCACGTCCGCCGAGACCGTGCCGGTGGCGGCGGTCGCGATGCCCAGGGTCAGTGCGGTGACAACGGCCGCTTTATTCATGCTCGGTTCTCCTTCGTTGGGCTGCAGGGTCTTCACGTAGGCCACCACGTCACGAATGGCCTGGTCGTCGGGCAGGGTTGCGGCGGAGGCGCGCATCAGCGCACCCTGTTCATCGCCGGGCGCACTGCCGCGCACGCCGGCCCGGAAGCGTTCGAGCTGGCGCGCCAGGTACCAGTCGCTCTGAGGCGCGAGGGGCGGCGCCAGGAGCGCGGCGTTGCCCTCGCCCCGGGTGCCGTGGCACGCGGCGCACGAATCGTACAGTGCTTCCCCGCGCCGAACGTCGCCGGTCAGGGTCACGGGCGCAGTTCTGGCGGGAATGGATGCCGCGAAGCGAATCGCCGCCTGCAACTGATCCGCAGTGAGGACCTGCGCCTGGGGCCGCATCTCCATTCCGCTCGGGTCATCTGCGTGGGTGCCGCGCCAACCCTCCCGGAACGCCCGCATCTGCCGTTCCAGATACCAGTCGGGCAGCCCCGCCAGGGAGGGCGCGTCCACGGCCGCGTTGCCGGTGAGCTCCACGCCGTGGCACACCGTGCAGTACGTCAGGGTCTCGGGCGCAGTGACCCGCACGGGAGCAGGATCGGCGCCGGCATGGGCGCCGTGGCTGCCGGCAACGGCCAGCAGCAGCCAATGGAGCTTGTTTCGGATCATGGGCTTTCCGGTTTCCAGATGATTGAGGATCAGACCTGCTGCGCGCCGCTTTGCACCCGTCGATTCAGGTCCGCCATGGCGTGAAACGCCGAGCTGACGGCGCCCTCCTGCCAGCCGGGGTGATAGCTCACCTGGTCGCCGATCAGCCAGTGACGCCCGCCGGCAGGCTGCTGCAGGGTGCGGTAGTACAGACGCCGCGCCTCCTCGGTCCAGTGGTCGCTGCAGCCCATGTGATGGTTCATGCGATGCCAGGCGATGCTCACGCCGTTTTCGACGTAATCCCGGTACCCGGGATGGATACGCTCACCGCTGCGGATGGCCGTTTCCATTCGCTGTGCCGGTGACATCCGGGCGAAGCGGTCGTTGCCGTCGTCACCGAAGACGTAGGCACCGAGCATCACGCCCTTGGCGCCGTGGGTTCCGTGGCTGGGGTACCAGAGCTGCCCGATGTCTGCTTCGGTCCAGGTGATGCCGCCGTAGATGTTCTCCCGCTCCCAGAAGCGCTCCTTCATCTGCAGGCCGATCTTGAACAGCTTGCCGCGCTGCACGTGAGTCATTGCCGCGAGATACTCCCGCGGCAGATTGTTGCGGATCCCATGGAGGAGATGCTTGGGGATACAGTTGAAGCAGTAGTCGGCCCGCAGGCTCTGTAGCTGCCCTTCGCGTGTGTACACCACCTCCACGCCGTCGCCGCGTAACAGAATCGACTGAACCGGCGCATGGATGAGGATGGGGCTGCGGATGTGCCGCACGAAGCCCTCGACGATACGGTCGTTACCGCCAACGGCCTGCATCAGCGGCGCCGCCTGATCCTCACTCTCACCCCAGTGCATCCGGTACTGCCAGAAGTCGCTGCGCAGAATCTCCCTGAAGTCCAGGGGCTGGCGCAGTTGCGGTGCCTCCACCATGCCGCCGCTGGCGTATCCTGCCCGCGCTGAGCCGCGATACAGGTTGTTCTCGTCCAGATCGCCGTACGCCCGAAGAAATGCCATCAGCCTTTCCGCGTCGTTGGCGTCGAAGGGGGCGTCGAACGCCTGGCGGTTCACCGCCTTGGACAGCAGCTCCGCCATGAATCCCCGGGCGTCCGCCATGTACTGCCGCAGGCGCACCGGTTTGCCTCCGAATGCGCCGCTGTCGTGCACCCAGGCGTGGTAGTTGACGTTGACGAACACCTCCAGCGCCACGCCGAGCTCCCGGCAGTAGTTCAGCAGATGCGAGTGATGCGCAGGTATACGCGCCGGGCCGCAGTTGAAGTACAGGTCCGGATGGTCGTCGAATCGGCATACCTGGGGGTTGCCCATCTCGTCGATCACGTCGCCGCTCCGCACGGTGAGGTTGCGGCCGCCCACTCGCCGGGCGGCTTCCAGCACCGTCACCGCATAGCCGGCGCGTTCGAGCTCGTAGGCACACACGAGGCCGGATATGCCCGCCCCGAGGACCACCACGCGGCGGCCTGCCCCGCTCGCCGGCGGCAGACTCACGCGCGGCGTATGCGCCTCGGCGCGGGTGGGTATAAGTCCAAGGGCCAGGCTCGCCTGATAAACGGCGGCGGATCCGCCGGCGGCTCCCACCCAGTTCAGAAAATCTCGTCGGGAAAACGGTTTCGGCATGGCTCTCCTGCTGTTCATCAGTTCGCGCGTCCGCCCGCCGGACACATCGGCGCCCGACGTTTGCAGGAACCAGGCCAGCCAACACAAGCACCCGAACGGTGCGCGCGCACCAACCGGCGCACCAATGCTGCTCCCGTTGGCGACGAGGCGGCCTCTACCGTCCGGGATCGTGCGCACGTCGGCTAGGCGTCTGATGAATCGAGGATTCTTGATGGCCGGGGCAACTCTAACGACCCGGTAATGGCGAGCGGGTATGCGGCGGGGTCGCGCTCACGAGGCGTCCCGCGGCGCTCCGCGCACCAATGCAGCGCGCTCGACCGGACCCATCTACGTGCCCGTGCAGCCCCGCGCAGGTGCAGACGCGGGTCCGCGGGCACCAAAGAGTGGCGGTCGGTCGGCTGGTTTTTGGGGCTCAGGCGGACGGCTGGCGGGGCACCACGCAGAAGCGCTGGCCGGTGGGCGCCTCCATCACCCACCAGCCCTTGACGGCCCGAAGCCGAACGGCGCCCAACGCCTCGAGCCGCTGAACCTCGGCCTCCACGTCGTCGGCCTCGATGTCGAGGTGCACGCCGCTCGCATGGTCCACGAGCTGCACCTCCACGTGCAGGCGTCCCCGGGGATCGAGCAGCCGGCGATACGTGCGCCCCTCGGCCCCGGGGAGCACGCGCTCGGGCATGCGGAGGGCCGCGGACCAGAACGCGGAAGCCGTGTCGAGGTCGGGCCCTCGGCAGTCGATGATGAAGCCGGCGAGCGAACTTCCGGCGGAAGGCGCCTGGGCTTCGGTTTCACCCAGCGAGAGAACCATCAGCTCGTCGTCGTAGTCCCGGCCGTCGAGCCGCACGGCGGCCGGGTCGACGGCGTAGGGCCGAAAGCCGCGGGAGATGTAAAGGCCCCGGGCGGTGTGGTTGCCCACGATGACGCCGAGCATGAGCTGATCGAGCCCGGGTTGGCTTCGGGCGTGCGTGATCAACGCATCGAGCAGTCGTCCGCCGATCCCGCGGCCCTGCCACTCGGGTTCGACGAACATGCCCCATATGGCGGCCCGGTGGCGCTGCTTCCGGCGGGTCTCGCGGCGGAACCCGCCCATGCCGACCAGGCGCGTATCCGCGAAGGCGCCAATGATCAGGTTGTCGTCGGTTTCGTCGACGCGCGCAGCCACGTCCTCGACGGAGCGGGCGGCCTCGTCCTCCGCATCCGCGAGGAAAGCGTCCGGCCGAACACGAAGTGCCTGCAGCCGCAGGCGGTGCAGCTCGGCGGCATCGGCCTTGCCGATCCGGCGTAGCTCGACTGACGTGTGCATCTATCGGGTTCCCGACGATGGCGTGGCTGTTACGATCACGGCCCAGCTTGGAGTCTGTCTTGGATACCCGCAGATACTATCAGGAGATCGCCGGCCGTCTCGAGTTCCGCTCCGGAAGGGCGCTGGCCAAGGTGGCCGCGTGCGTGGTGATCGCGTTCGCCGGCGCGTACCTGCCGGAACATGCGGGGCTCGGCGAGGCGGGCAGGGCGTCGCTGTGGATCCTGCTGCTGGCGGCGGGCCTCTGGGTCAGCGAGGCCGTTCCCGCCTTCGCCGTGGCCCTCGTCGTCATCGGCCTGCAGGTTCTGATTCTGGGCCGCCCCGGCGGCGTGCTGGCCGATCCGGACCAGGTGGATGCCTGGCAGGTGTACACGGCGCCGTGGGCCGCGCCACCCATGTGGCTGTTCCTGGCCGGTCTGGTGCTGGCGAGGGCGGCGGAGCGCACGGGTCTCGCGAGGTGGATGGCGCAACACGCGCTGGCGCTCACGGGCGGCCGCGGCCCGCTGGTGCTGCTGGCCGCCATGGGGGTCACGCTGGTGTTCTCCATGTTCATCTCCAACACGGCTACCGCGGCGCTGATGGTGGCCATGCTCGGCCCCGTCCTGGCCGTCGGCCGGGGGGCCGGCGAGCGGACCCGTGCGGGGCTGCTGGTGGGAGTCGCCTTTGCGGCCAACATCGGCGGCATGGCGACCATCATCGGCACGCCGCC
Source organism: Pseudomonadales bacterium (assembly GCA_041686955.1). Lineage (GTDB taxonomy): Bacteria > Pseudomonadota > Gammaproteobacteria > Pseudomonadales > Azotimanducaceae > UBA7803. Next base: position 51,493 of record JAWLCV010000004.1, on the reverse strand, counting down.
CAACGCCATTGCGGTCGGTCTGCTGGCGAGCGTGCACGACATCGGCTTTCTGGACTGGATGCTGCTCGGCGCGCCCCCGGCCATGCTGCTGGCAGCGGGGCTGGCGGTGGCGCTCGGCTTGCGCCAGCAACGCGCGGGGGCGGACTTCCTGGAGACGGGCGCGGCGCCGGCCGCCGTCATTTCGACCGACGCCGGTGCTGCACCGGAAGATCCGGCGGCGGTGGCGTTGTGGCAGAAGCTCGCCGTCATGAGCATCTTCACCGTGACCGTGGTCTTGTGGCTGAGCGAGCCCTGGCACGGCCTGCCGACGGCGGTGGTGGCGTTTCTCTCCATCGTCGCCCTGGCGGCCGTGGGCGTGATTCGCAGCCAGGACATGCGCGCGTTGCCGTGGGACATTCTGATTCTGCTGGCGGGCGGGTTATCCCTCGGCGTTGGCGTCGCCGAGAGCGGTCTCGCCCGCTGGCTGGCCCAGGGGATCGCCGAGGTGCCCGCCGCGCCCTGGGCGCTGGCGCTGGGGTTGTGCTACCTCACCGGGCTTTTGTCGAATCTGATGAGCAACACCGCGGCCGCCAACCTGATCCTTCCGGTGGCCATCGCGCTGGGACTCGAGATCGGCGGCCCCGTGCTCGCCGCTCAATTCGCCGTGCCGATCGCGCTCTCGGCCTCCAGCGCAATGTGTCTGGCCATCTCGACACCGCCCAACGCCATCGTCTACGCCACCGGCCGCCTCGGTTCGCGGGATCTGCTTGCCGGCGGGCTTGCGGTTGGCGCCGTTGCGCCGCCCATCGCGGTGGCATGGTGCTTCCCCATGGTGGCGTGGCTCAGCGGGTGACCGCGCTGTGGGTCCGGATCTCCGCCGGAACCTAGTTGCGTCCCGGTCCGGCGAGGCTCTGGATCATGGCCGCCAGCTCGTCCTGGTCGAGACATCGAGGGCAAGCAGGTATCGTTCCAGAAACGCCGGCATGAGAAGCCGGCGCTCCCGTGTGAGGCCGATCACACGGTCATCCGCAACCGCCTTGTAGGATATCGCTCTCCCCGCGGCAGCCAGGCACCCCCAGCGGTCGGCCAGCCCGTATGGAGAGTGAGGAGCTCATGACGAACGAGCAGTTTCACAGCCTGGTGGCCCGGCTCGAAGATCAGGCGCGGCGGAACCCCCGCACGTACAAGCTGCGCGTGTTCCTGCTGGCGGTGCTGGGTTACGGCTACCTCGGCGCCGTGGCCGGGGCGGCGCTGGTGCTGTTCCTGCTGGCTCTCGGCTCCATCGCCGTGCTCAAAGGTGCGGCGATCAAGCTCGTCGTTCCCCTCGGCGCCTTTCTCTGGGTCGTGCTGCGTGCGCTGTGGGTCACCCTGCCTCCGCCCGAAGGCCGGCGGGTGCGACCGGTGGATGCGCCCGAGTTGTTCGCGATGATCGACGGACTCCGCCGCAAGCTTCGCGCGCCGCGTTTTCACCGGGTGCTCGTCACCGACGACTTCAACGCTGCCGTGGTCCAGGTGCCGCGCCTCGGCATGCTCGGCTGGCACCGCAATTACCTGCTCATCGGTCTGCCGTTGATGAAGCTGATGACCCCGCTGCAGTTCGAGGCGGTGCTGGCTCACGAGTTCGGGCACCTGGCCGGGGGTCACGGGCGGATGTCGAACTGGATCTATCGCCTGCGGATGAGCTGGGCGCGGTTGCTGGAAGCCCTGGAGCAGCGGCAGAGCTGGGGCACGATGCTGTTCAGGAAGTTCTTCGACTGGTACTCGCCGTACTTCAGCGCCTACTCGTTCCCGCTGGCCCGGGCCAACGAATACGACGCCGACGCCGCCTCGGCACGCGCGGTCTCGGCCGAAGCCGCGGCCCAGGCGCTCACCAGTGTCAACGTGGTGGGCAGCTACCTCGAGGAGCATTTCTGGGGCGGAATTCACCGTCAGGCCGACGAGCTGCCCCAGCCCGCCCTCGCGCCGTACGCGAAGATGGGCGAGCGCCTGAAGGAAGCCATCGAACCGGGCATGGCCGAAGCCTGGCTCGACCAGGCCATGGCAATGGAGACCGGCGTCGGGAACACCCATCCCTGCCTGGCAGACCGATTGAAGGCCCTCGATCAGCCGCCGCGCCTGTCGCTGCCCGAGCCCGGCCAGGCAGCCGACCGGCTCCTCGGCGACGCTTTGAACGGCATCACCGCGGAATTCGACGAGCACTGGCAGCGCAACGTCTCGCCGTCCTGGACTCAGCGCTACCAGGAGGTGCAGGAGGGCCGGGCCCGGCTTCTGGAGCTCGACGGTCGAGCCGCGAATGGCGAGCTGCCCATCGACGACGCCTTCGAGCGCGCGCGGCTGACCGAGCAATTCGGTGCGGGCGCCGATGCGGCGCTCGAGCAGTACCGGCACCTGCACCAGCGGGCGCCGGACGATGGCGTGGTCTGCTTCACCCTGGGCCAGCGGCTGCTCTGGCGCAGCGACGAGGGCGGGGTCGCGCTGGTGGAGCGCGCCATGGAACTCTGCGACGAGGCCATCGTTCCCGGCTGCGAAGCGCTTCGCGACTACTTCTGGCACAGCGGGCGGCAAGAGGAAGCTCACCAATGGCACCATGCCATGGTGGAGCGTCAGGCCCTGCTGGACGCTGCCGCCGCCGAGCGCGACACGCTGCGCACCGGCGACAAGTTCATCCGCCACGGCCTCGAAGCGGATACCGTCGCTGCTCTGCGCGAGCAACTGAAGACCATCCCGGGCATCCGGAAGGTCTACCTGGTGCGCAAGCGCGTGCAGCACTTTCCCGAGAGCCCCTTGTACGTGCTCGGCTTCACCATGAGCAGTTGGTGGCCGCTACGCAGCAAGCGGCGGGCGCCGGAGGTGCAGCAGCAGATTCTCGACGAGGTCGCGCTGCCGGGCGAATCGTTCGTCCTGAATGTCGAAGGCGACAACTACCGGTTCGGGCGCAAGCTCCGGTTCATGCGCGGCTCCCGAATCCTCTGAGCGTCACGCCCATCGGCGCGGACGGGATTGACCGCGGCCCATCTCCTTAGTTAAAACACGTTACAACGTGGAGGAGAGAGGCGTATGCAGGTAGTCGCCAGCGGCTTGAGGTTTCCGGAAGGTCCCATCGCACTCCCAGACGGCAGCGTCGTGCTGGTGGAAATCGAGCGGGGGACGCTCAGCCGCGTGACGCCGCAGGGCCGGATCGAGGTCGTCGCCCATCTCGGCGGCGGCCCCAACGGTGCCGCCATGGGTCCCGATGGCGCCATTTACATCTGCAACAACGGCGGCTTCAGCTGGAACGAGGCGGATGGGCGCCTTGCGCCGGCAGGCACCCCGGAGGACTACTCCGGGGGACGCATCGAACGGGTGGAGCTCGATTCCGGCAAGGTGGACGTGCTCTACCGGGAATGCGACGGCTACCCCCTGAACGGCCCGAACGACATCGTCTTCGATGCCGAGGGCGGCATGTGGTTCACCGACCTCGGGAAGACCTATGACACCTACAGAGACCTGGGCGTGATCTATTACGCCAAGCCGGACGGGTCCGGGCTTTCGCGCCAGATCACGCACAGGGAAACTCCGAACGGCATCGGCCTGTCACCGGACGAGAAGACGCTCTACGTCGCCGAGACCATGACCGGCCGGCTGTGGGCGTACGCCCTGGAGGCGCCGGGCCGGGTAGCCGAGGGGCCGGAGGCGGCACGCCTGGTGGCGGGGCTGCCCGGCTTTCAGCTCTTCGACTCCCTCGCCGTGGACGGCGCGGGTCACGTCTGCGTGGCCACGCTCGTCAACGGTGGAATCACGCGCATTTCGCCGGATGGCCAGGCCATCGAGCACTTTCCCTTCGACGACCCGCTGACCACCAACATCTGTTTCGGCGGAGACGACCTGCGCACTGCGTTCGTGACCCTGTCGAGCACGGGCCAGCTCGTGAAGACGCGATGGCCATGCGCCGGATTGCCGCTGAACTTCCTGCAGAAACCAGCGGGAAACGGCCCATGACCGCGGACCGAGGGGCTGTGCTGGCGGAGCTGACCGGGCCCGATGGCCCGTTCCGGATCGAGACCGTCGAGGTCAGCGGCATCCCCCTGCGGGTCTACGCCACCGCGCCCGCCAGCCTGCGCGAGGTCCTGCTCGGCACGCGAATCCACGGGAACCGGCCCTTCACGGTGTACCAGGACGAGAGGATGAGCTACGCGGATCACTTCCGCCGCGTGGCGGCGCTCGCTCATCTGCTGGTGTACCGCGGGATCGGACCCGGGGATCGCGTCGCCATCGGCATGCGCAATTACCCCGAGTGGACTCAGGCGTTCTGGGCGTGCCAGGCGATCGGGGCGGTGGCGGTGACCCTGAATGCCTGGTGGACCGGCGAGGAGTTGGAATACGCCCTGGCCGATTCCGCTGCACGGGCAGCGCTGCTGGACGGCGAGCGCCTGCAGCGCGTCGAGCCGCATCTGTCCGGCTCCGGGCTCGAGCTGGTCCTGGGGGTGCGGGACGCCGTCGGCGCGCCGGGCGCTCTGGACCTGGAAGCCGCACTGGCGCCCTACGAACTGCGCTTCGACCGTGATCCGAGCCTGCCGGAGATCGCCATCGATGCGGATGCGCCCTCTACCATCATGTACACGTCGGGGACCACCGGGCGTCCCAAGGGCGCCGTGGCGAGCCACCGCAATCACGTCACCAATCTCATGAACTCGCTGCTCGCGGCCACGGTGACCGCACGGCTGGCGGGCGGTGACGCGCCCGCTGAGCCTCCTCAGCCGGCGGTGCTCCAGACCTTCCCGTTCTTCCACATCGGCGGCTTGAGCGGGCTCTACGTGGGGACCGCCATCGGAGCCAAGCTCGCGCTCATGTACAAGTGGGATCCGGCCGAGGCGCTGCGCCTGGTGGAGGCCGAGGGCATCGGCTCCCTGTCCGGGGTGCCGACGGTGGTGCGTCAGTTGCTCGAGCGCGCCCAGCAGGAGGGCCGTGATCTGCCGACCCTCGGGGGCATCGCGTCCGGCGGGGCGCCGGTACCGCCGGATCTGATCGACACCATCGGCGCGCAGTTCCGGCAGCGGGTCGCGCCCGGCAACGGCTACGGTCTCACCGAGACCACGTCGGCGGTGATCACCAACGGCGGCGAGGACTACTTCGCGCGCCCGAACAGCATCGGCAGACCGGTGCCGGTCGCCGACGTGCGCATCGTCGGCGAGGACGGCAATGACGTCGCCGAAGGGGAGATCGGCGAGCTGTGGGTCAAGGGGCCGAACGTGGTTCACGGCTACTGGAACAAGCCCGAAGCCACGGCGGAAGCGTTCACGGACGGCTGGTTCCATACCGGTGACCTCGGCTATCGCGATGCAGACGGCTTCTATTTCGTGGTGGATCGTGCGAAGGACGTGGTCATCCGCGGCGGCGAGAACGTCTACTGCGCCGAGGTGGAGCACGTGCTGTTCCTCCATCCGGACGTTCAGGACGTGGCCGTGGTGGGCCTTCCCCATCGCGAGCTGGGTGAGGAGGTGGTTGCCGTCATCGAGCCGCGTTCCGGCCATCGCATCGACGACAACGACGTGCAGGGGTTCGCTGCGGCGAGGCTCGCGCGGTTCAAGGTGCCCAGCCGGGTCATCGTCATCGACGAGCCGCTGCCCCGGACAGCCACCGGGAAGGTGCTCAAGCGCCAGCTCAAGGAACGCTTCTCGGCCCAGTGAACCGCCTGCGTCCCGGGGCCTCGACCGGGGTTCATTGCTGGCTTCCTTGAAACACGATATACGTTTTCGTGCCGGGTTCGGTATCCGTGGACCACCATCCACGCAAACGAAAGGGGAGATCTCATGTCGCGCAAGCTGAAGGGGTATTCTGCGTTCGTTTCTCTGGCCGCGACTGGTGCCGCGGTGCCGCTCGCCGTGGCCCAGTCCTCGGGCCCCATCGAAGAGGTCGTGGTCACGGCCCAGAAGGTCACTCAGAACATCAACGACGTCGGCATGTCCATCGCGGCGGCCTCGGGCGAACGGCTCAACGATCTCGGGGTCAGCGACACCGCCGATCTGGTGAAGATCGTGCCCGGGTTCAACTTCACCCCGACGCTCTACGGCACGCCGGTCTACAGTATCCGCGGCGTCGGTTTCCTGGAGACCACCTTGAGCGCCGGGCCCACCGTCAGCGTCTATGCGGACGAGGTTCCCCTGCCGTTCACGGCGCAGACCCGGGGCACCACCCTCGATGTCGAGCGGGTGGAGGTGCTCAAGGGTCCGCAGGGCACGCTCTACGGTCAGAACTCCACGGGCGGCGCCATCAATTACATCGCCCGCCGGCCCACCGATCAGCTCGAGGCCATGCTGCGGGGGAGCTACGGCCGCTTCGACCGCAGCGACTTCGAAGGTTACGTGAGCGGGCCGCTCGCCGAGAGCCTTCGCGGCCGCCTCGCGGCCCGCTACACCAAGAGTGACGGCTGGCAGGACAGCTACACGCGCAGCGACGAGCTCGGCGGCGAAGACCTGCTCAACGCCCGGGCTATCCTCGAGTGGGAGCCGACGGAGCGCCTCTACACCCGATTGACGGTGAGCGGCTGGAAGGACGAGTCGGAGAGCATCGCCCCGCAGTTCTTCGGCATCATCCCCCGCAGCGCCGACACCGTGGACGTGCTGCCGGACGGTTACGTCAATTATCCCGTCGCCCCGCGCAATCCCCGGGACGTGGACTGGAATCCGGAGCACGACTACAGCCGCGACAATCGCATGTACTCGGCTGTGCTGCGCGTGGACTACGATTTCAGCGAAGACGTCACCGTGACCTCGCTGACCAGCTATCAGGATTTCGACCGCGATCAGCTGCTAGAAGGCGACGGCACCACGTTCGAGAACTACTACAGCGTGCAGGAAGGATTCATCAAGAGCTGGTATCAGGAGCTGCGGGTCTCCGGCTCCTTTCAGGGCCAGGGCACCTGGATCCTCGGCGGCAACTACGAGGAAGACAACACCTTCGATACCTTTCACCAGTTCTACGACGACTCCACGAGTTCCACGGTGGTGGGGGTGTACGGGCCGGATTCGCAGCCGGAAACCCATCAGGACATCACCACCTGGGCCGTCTTCGGCAATGCCGAATACCCCGTGCGGGACGATCTCACGCTGCAGGCCGGAGCCCGCTACACGGAGTCCGACCGCGACTTCAAGGGCTGCAGCCGGGACACGGCGGATCCGAGCAATCCCGGGTGGGGTGGCCAATCGGAAGCCATCCAGGCGCTGCTGCGGTCCATATTCGGGTTGTCGGGTTTCACCCCGGTCCCGCCCGGCGGCTGCGGCACCATGGGGCCGGCACCGACGTTCATTCCGGGGATGGTGTACGACAACCTGGAGGAGGACAACGTCTCCTGGCGAATCGGTGCCAACTGGTACGCTGCGCCGGAGACGCTGCTCTATGCGAACGTGAGCCAGGGCTACAAGGCCGGTTCGTTCCCGACACTGGCCATTGCCTTGTCGAGCCAGTTCGAGCCGGTTACCCAGGAGAGGCTGCTCGCCTACGAGATCGGCTTCAAGTCGCTGCTCCTCGACGCCACTCTGCAGCTCAACGGCGCGGTGTTCTACTACGACTACGAGGACAAGCAGATTCTCGGCAACGTGCTGGACCCGGTGTTCGGGCCGCTGCCGGCGCTGGTGAACGTGCCGGAGTCCCGCGTGCAGGGCTTCGAGCTCGCGGCCCAGTGGGCGCCCACCGAGGGCTTGCGCATCGACCCGTCCGTCAGCTATCAGGATTCGAAGATCGAGGGCACCTTCGAGGACTTCGACTTTCTCGGCCAGGTGCGGGACTTCGGCGGGGAACCGTTCCCGGTCGCGCCCAAGGTGCAGGCCGACCTGGACGTCTCCTACACCTGGACGCTCGCGTCCGGTTGGAGCGCAACCCTCGGGGCTCACGCCAACTATCAGGACGACACCTACGCCTTCTTCGGCGAGGACGACATCCTTTACATCGATTCCTATACGCTGGTGGACCTGCGGGCCGCGTTGCAGCGGGACGCCTGGAAGTTCTCGCTGTGGGGACGCAACGTGACCGACGAGTATTACTGGACGAACGTCTCCTTCGCGGCGGACTCCATGGTCCGCTTCACCGGGATGCCGGCGACCTACGGCATCGACGCGAGCTACGTGTTCGAATGAGTACGGTGGACGGACGCGATATGCTGGCGCTAAAGGATCACGTCGCCCCTCTGCATCAACCCGATAAGACGGAAGCGCCGTCGCAACTGCAAGGACCTCATCCATGTTGACCGTTCACCACCTGGGAATATCACAGTCGGAACGCATCGTCTGGCTGTGCGAGGAACTCGAGCTCGACTACACGCTGAAGCGCTACGATCGCCGCACCGACAACCGGCTGGCGCCCGACGAGTACAAGGCATTGCACCCAATGGGAATCGCGCCGGTAATCACGGACGGCGATCTGGTGCTGGGCGAAAGCGGTGCCATCTGCGAGTACGTCTGTGCCCGCTACGGCGACGGCCGCCTCGTACCCAAGCCTGACGACCCGGACTATGCGGACCATCTTTTCTGGTTCCACTGGTCCAACGGCACGTTCATGACGACGCTGATGATGCAGCTGGTGCAGGCGCAGACCCTGCCGGAGGGCAGCCCGCCCTTGCCGTTCGTGCAGGATCGCAGCGAGCGCGGCTGGGCGATGGTGGAGACACGCCTCGGCCAAGCCCCGTTCTTCGGCGGCCGCAATTTGACCATCGCGGACATCATGATGGTGTACTGTCTGACCACCAGCCGCGCGTTCCGCGGCACGTCGATCGACGGGTATCCAAACCTGAAGGACTATCTGCGCCGCATCGGCGAACGCCCGGCGTATCGGCGCGCGATGGCGAAGGCAGAGCCCGGAATGGAACCAATCCTGGCATGAGTTGATTCGCGGTGTTCCCAGGCGTTCCTTGCCGGATCGGCGTCGTCGAGCTCGTCACAGAGCGGGACATCGACGGTATCACCGTGTGACCCGGGCATGAGCGAATGGGACCACCCCGAGCCGTTCGTCATTCCCGTCACGGTGAGCGAGGAGCACATCGACAGTTTCGGCCACGTGAACAACGCGGTGTACATCCGTTGGCTCTCGAAGTGCGCCTGGGCGCACTCGGCGGCCGCGGGATTGCCGGAGGAGGCCTGCGTGGCGCTCCGACGCGGCATGGCGGTGCGTTCGTTCCACATCGACCTGCTCGCTGCGGCGTATCTCCGTGACGAGCTGCTGGTGGGCGACTGGGTGTCTGCCAACGACGGGCGGCTCAGGGCGACGCGAACGTATCAGATCGTGAATCCGGCCCGCGGGCTGACCCTGCTGCGTGGGCACATCGACTACGTCTGCATCAACCTCGACAATGGCCGTCCCGCGCGGATGCCGCGCGAGTTCGTGGAGCGTTACCCGGTGACCATGAGCTGACCAGGAGTGGAAGCTGGATTCCGCACCCTGTGGTCGCCTATGTAAACCAGACGAGACGGGCCGAGGCGGTGGTTCGGAGCAGAACCGTCGAAAAACTATCCATCAGTATCGTCACCGCCCCGTGGCTTTTCTCATAATCGATTGATTAATAAGGAAAAAGTCGCATTGGCATTATTCCTGCTCAAACGTTGACTAACAAGCATCGTTTTCATGGGGTAGGTTTCATGCGGTTAAAGCACATTACGGCCGGTCTCGGGCTCGGTCTCGCGGCTAGTTTCGCTCAGGCGGGTGTGATTCACAGCGTCTCGGATCCGGGCGTGTACACCACCAGCGTCGCGGGTGCGACCACCGTGAACTTCAACGACGCGACCTGCGGTGCCTATACAAGCTGCTCCGGCAACGGTGCTCTGGTCACCGGCAGCGTGTCCGGACGGTACGCGGCTCCCTACGGCATCACCGATCGCTACCTCACGATTCCCTACTCCTCGAGCAGCGGCAGCGCGACGTTCATCACCCCGGGAGCGTACAACTACTTCGGTCTGTACTGGGGGTCGGTGGACGACTACAACACCATCTCCTTCTACCTCGGAGCCTCGCTGGTGGGCAGTTTCGACGGGGACGACCTCAGCCCTCTGCTGGCTGACGGTAACCAGGGCTCCTGGGCGTCCAACCGTTACGTGAATTTCCTTTTCACGGAGGGTGATCTCTTCGATCGCATCGTGCTGGCCAGCACCAACTACGCCTTCGAGTCCGACAATCACGCCTTCGGCAACGTCAGAAGCGTCCCGGAGCCGGGAACTCTGACGCTGTTCGGGCTGGGCCTGCTCGGGCTGGGCATCAGCCGCCGCCGCGCGCGATAACGACGCCGGCGAATCCCACGGTGACCCGCTGCCGAACGGGCAGCGGGTTCGCCGTTGCGACAACGGCTCTCCACATCCCCATCACTCCAAGGTCAGCTCTGACCGATTCGGGTAAGCTTGCGATTCGGAACGGGAGGACCGCTCATGGATTACGTGGATCCTGTTGAGGCCCGGGACCTGCCGGGATTGCGTCTGGCCCTCACCACGGGGGTGCCCGCGCCGTATTCCATGTCCGCCCGGGCGGTCTTCGATCTGAAGGGTGTCCCCTACGTGCCCGTGGCCCAGCGGCCCGCGGCACCCAACGAGGATCTGCTCGCCTGGACGCGGCATCGCAACGCGCCGGTGGCGGTGTACGGTGACGAATCGCCCAGGGTGGGGTGGCTCGAGATCCTCTACCTGGCGGAGCGGTTGGGCAGCGGGCCGTCGCTGATCCCGGCGGACATCGGTCAGCGCATGACCATGATCGCCCTCACCAACGAGCTGATCGGGGAAAACGGGTTCGTCTGGAACCTGCGCCTCGTCATGCTCGGTCTGGGCGGGCCGGAGCGGGCGGCCCGGGAGGCGCAGACGAATCCCATGTACGCCCAATACGGATACAGCGAGCGGGCCCGGGGCCAGGCGTTGGGGAAGGCTCGGCAGATCCTCGATGCCTTCACCGACCACGTGCGTGCCCAGGGGGTCGCCGGCAGCCGCTACCTCGTCGGCAATGAGCTGTCCGCGCTGGACGTCTACTGGGCCTACTTCAGCCAGCTGCTCTGCACCCTGCCGGAGGAGGTTTGCCCCATGCCCGCCGGGCTCCGCAAAGCCTACGACATGAGCGGCGAAGCCGTAGGCAATTTCGATCCCGTCCTGCTCGAGCAGCGGGACTGGATCTTCGAGAACCATCTGCCGCTGCCGATGGACTTCTAGTTGCCGCTTTGGCGCCCGGAAATCGGTTCGGCCGTGTCGCCATGAAACCGCCGCCGCTGGCCATTCGCGAGGTGCACAAGCGACTGGGCGCGCATCCGGCGCTGTCGGGAGTCGACCTGGCCGTGGGGGCGGGTGAGGTCGTCGCCCTTCTCGGACCGAACGGTGCCGGCAAGACCACCGTGTTGCGCTGCGCAGCGGGGCGGCTGCGGCCCGATCGGGGCCACGTCGCGCTGCATGGGCAGGATCCGCGCCGGCGGGCAGTGCGCCGCCGCCTGGGTCTGGTGCCTCAGGATCTCGCCCTGTTCCCGAAGCTGAGCGTTCGGGAGAACCTGGAAATCTTCGGACGACTGTTGCGAGTCCCGCGGCGGTCGCTGGCCGAGCGGGTGCGGCGAGGGCTCGAGCGTGCAGCGTTGACCGAACGGGCTCACGACCCCGTGGACATACTGTCGGGCGGCATGCGCCGCCGACTCAACCTGATGGCGAGCCTGCTCCACGAGCCCGACGTGCTGCTGCTGGACGAGCCTACGGCAGGCGTCGACGTTCATGCGCTCGAGCGCATCGAGGCGGTGCTGTCCGCCGAGCGTGCGCAGGGCGCAGCCGTGCTGCTGATCACTCACGATCTGGACCTGGCCGAGCGGCTGGCGGACCGTGTGGTGGTGATGAGTGCCGGAAGGATCCGCGCTGACGGTGCGCCGGCGGCGCTGATCGAGCAGGAATTCGGAGGAAGGCTGGATGTGTCGTTGACCCTGCCCCGGCGGCCGGATCCCGTGTTGGCCGACCGCCTGGCGGCTTGGGGCTGCGTGGAGCGGGGTCCGCTCACCTATGCACGACGGTGCCGGAGCGATCAGGTGGACGATATGCTGCGCGAGCTGGATGCCCGGGGGGTTCGGGCCCGGGAACTGCGGGTTCGCGACCCGGGGCTGGTGGATCTCTACGAGGCGGTGCTGCGTGGCGAGTCGCTGAGATGATCGGCGCCATCTTCCGAGCCATGTTTCTGGAGCTCGTGCGCGACCGTGGGGCGCTGCTGCTGGCATTCGCGCTGCCCGGCATCTTCTTCGTCATCTTCGCCGAAATCTTCGCCGCCACCGCGAGCGGTCGCCTGACAATCGCCACGGCCATCGCGGACGAGGCCGGCTCTTCGGATTCGGCCCGGTTGCTCGAGGCCCTTCGAGAGTCGCCTCGGCTGCGCGTGACCCCGGCGGAGCCGGTCGAGGCCGACCGTGTGGCGGAGCTGGTGCGTCATGGGAGAATCGATGCGGGCATCGTCCTGCGTGCCGGCGACGGAGGCGGGCTCGACGTGCTGCTGCTCGTCGACCCGGCCCGGGGCGCGGCGGGAGAGGTGCTTCGGGGTGAGCTGCAAGGCGCGCTGATCGCGTTGCGTTCCGGCCCGCGAACGGGGAAGGCGAGTCCGGTGCTCATCACCTCGCGTAGCGTGTTCGGCGCAGGGGGTGCGGAGCACGAGGTGGCCTATGCGGCGGGAGCAGTGAGCTTCATGTTTCTGCTCTTCGCCTCGGCCAGTGGCGCCATGAGTCTGCTGGACGAGCGGGAATCAGGGATCATCGATCGGGTGCTGGCGGGCCCGGGCGGGATCGACGTGCTGGTGCACGGCAAGTTCCTCTACCTGCTGGCCCAAGGGATAGTGCAGGTGGGCGTCATATTCGTCATCGCCTGGTTGGCTTTCGGCGTCGGGCTGCCTGCACGTCTCGGAGAATGGCTGGTGGTGACCTCGTGCGCGGCCACGACGGCAGCAGGGCTGTCGATGTTGCTGGTCACCGCCAGTGGCAGCCGCCGGCAGGCCCAGACGCTCTCCACCCTGGCGATCCTGGTGGTCTCCGCCATCGGCGGCAGCATGGTGCCACGCTACGTCATGCCTCCCGCCTTCCAGTCGCTGGGCTGGCTCACGCCGAATACGTGGGCCGTGGAGGCCTACGGCGGCATCTTCTGGCGGGAGCAGAGTCTCGCCGAGGTGGCGATCCCTTGCCTGGTTCTGCTCGGCAGCGGTCTTGCGGCTCTGGCGCTGGCGGTCGCCCTGGCGAGACGGAGCGTGAGGGGGTGAGCACCGGGAAAGCGCATTGCACGTGGTCGCGGTTTCCACCAGAATCTTTCGTCCTCGGTCCCTGGCCGCCGGCGATCGCCGCGCGAAGGAGCCTGCGTGCTGGTTCGGGAAGGGAAACCAGAGCGAGTAGCGCCGGAACTGCTGGCACCGTGCATCGATGCCATAGGGGAGATCCGCGTCCTGGTGGATCGGCGCCTTGGGGAGCTCACGCCTAGAGCCGACTCGTCCGGCCATCGGCTGGCGGATGCCGTCGGCTACAGCCTTCTCGGCGGCGGTAAGCGCCTGCGCCCCGTTCTCGCGGTGCTCACCGCGCGTAGCCTCGGTGCCGATCCCACGGTCGCTCTGGATCCGGCTTGCGCCGTGGAGATGGTTCATACCGCGTCTCTGATTCTCGACGACCTGCCGTGCATGGACGACGCCGCCGTGAGACGCGGCAAGCCGGCGAACCATCGGGTCTACGGGGACGATCTGGCGAGCCTTGCCGCAGTGACCCTCATCAGCGAAGCCTTCGGGGTGGTGTCGCGCAGCGCGGGGCTGGATGGCGATCAGCGGGCCGAGCTGGTGGGAATGCTCGCGGATGCCATCGGCTTGAGCGGGCTGGCGGGTGGGCAGGCCAGCGATCTACGAGGCGGTGCGTCGATTCGCGATAGGGAAAGCCTCGAGCGCATGGAATCGAAGAAGACCGCGACACTGTTCGTGACCAGCGTGCGGATAGGCGCCCGGGTCGCTCGCGCCGACGAAGCGGAGGTCGAGGCCTTGAGCCGGTACGCCGGTCACGCCGGACTCGCCTTTCAGATTTTCGACGATCTGCTGGACACCTTCGGCGACGACGCCGCCCTCGGTAAAGACGTCGAGCAGGACGCTGACAAGCCCACCTTCAGCAGCGTCATGGATCGCAGTGCCGCGGAAGCGCTGGCGCTGGAGCGATGCCGCCGCGCCCTCCGCGCCGTGGTGAATTCGCGCCGGCAGCATCCCGTCCTGGCGGCGTTTCTTGAGGTCATGATCGACGGCTATCGCCGGCGGTCCGGTTCGACGCCGTGACCGAAGCACTGCTCGCCATTGCCACGTTTCTCGGCGCACTCGCACTGATGGAGCCGGTGGCCTATCTGAGTCATCGCTATCTCATGCACGGGCCGCTGTGGTGCCTGCACCGATCCCATCATCGGCCGCGGCGGGGAACGCTCGAGAAGAACGACCTTTTCGCCGTCTTCTTCAGCGTGCCTTCCATGATCCTCATCTACCTGGGCACGAACGTCCATGTGACGGCACTCTGGGCCGGACTCGGCGTCGCCGGGTACGGCGTATGTTACTTCCTGTTTCACGACGTGCTGGTCCACCGACGTATCGGCCACGGTTATCGGCCGGCTTCTGGATACCTCCAGCGCATCGTCCACGCCCACCGGTTGCATCACGCCTCGAGTGCCCGGCGAGGCGCGGTGTCCTACGGATTCCTGGTGGCGCCGCCGGTTTCCCGGCTGCGCTCGGAGATGCGGCGGCTGGAGGCGGAAGGTCATCGCTTCGACGGGTATGCAGGCTCCTCCGTTACGACAGGCGCCCAGAGACTCGATGGGTCCGGAGGCTGAATGCCATCGGCCCGGCGCCTGAGCTTCACCGTGCCCGCGCCGGCCTGCAGCAACAGCGCCAGCTTCCTCCCCTTGGGAACGGCCACCCGGCTCGACCACGCATCAGCGCCCCCTGCGCGAACCAGGGCGCCGATCTCGCGATACACGCGCGCCGCCGCGTTCACGGCCCAGGCGCTGCGGAACGGGAGGCGGGCGACGCCGCATTCGGCGGAGGCGTAGTAAGGCTCCGCCTCGTCGAGAAGCCGCCGGGCTACGCACCAGGCATTTCGGGGCTTCCTGAGGATGTCGTCCGGCGCCGGTTCCACCCGCTCTTCCTCCAACCACTCGGACGGCAGGTAAACCCGGCCCACCCGGGCATCGTCCATGACGTCGCGGGCGATGTTCGTGAGCTGCAGACCGATGCCGAGATGAATGCCGCGGATGACGGTAGATGGATCCGCCACGCCCATTACCCGTGCCATCATGGCGCCGACGGTGCCGGCCACGTGATAGCAGTAGCCGAGTGTGTCGGCGAGCGTCCGATAACGCTCGCCGCGCACGTCCATGGCGAGGCCCTCCAGCAGCTCCAGGGGATACCGCGGCGGGATCTGACATTCCAGCATCACCTGTTGCAGACCCCGAAATGCGGGATGCGCCTGGGGTTTCCCGGCCATGGCGGCACGGGTCTGCCCGTGAATGACTCGCAGGCGCGATTCCTGGACGGCCCGCTCGGGTTGCCGTGGCTCGGCACCGAGCTCCTGGCCGTCGATCTGGTCGTCGCAGTGCCGGCACCAGGCGTAGAGCAAGAGCGCCCGGGCCCGCGTCCGACGATCGAACAGCCGGGCGGCCAGCGCGAAGCTCTTCGAGCCCCGCGCGATGGTTTCCCGGCTGTAGGCCAACAAAGGGTCCACCTAACCGCTCCCCAGCGCCGATTCCCGAACCACGGCGAGAGCCCGCCCCAGGTGAACTGGCGGCCTTCCGGAGAGGATCCGGAGCTGGTCACGGCGCGTGAGCCGGCCGGCGTAGAAGCGCTCGATGACCCCTTGGGGAAGGCGGTAGAAGTGCTGGAACACCCGAAAGCGTTCCTCCGGCCGGGCGGCGCGGAACAGCATTCGGTTGAGCAGACGGTAGAAGCCCTGCCGCAGCCAATGCGCGGTGGCGTGCTCGGCGATCACGCGGCTGACGCTGGCGCTGGTCATGGTCTCCGGAAGGTCGGCCAGGCGATCGGCCAGACGCACCGCCTCGGGCAGAGAGTAGCCCGTGGTGGCGTGAAACAGCCCTGCCCGCAGGCCGGACAGCGGCACGTTGCCGGCAGCGCCCCACAGAGCGGCGATATCGCCCGCAAGCGCCACCGGGAGAACCCCGGTTTCCCGGCGCAGCACGTTACCTACCCTCCAGCCTCGGCCGCGGGCGTACTCTTCGATTCCCACGGCATCACGCTCTGGTTCCAACAGCCAGTCATCGCTGTATCGAGTGTCTTCTACGAGCAGGCGGCGCCGGGTGAGGGGCAGCGTGTAGAAGAACCGGAACCCTTGTTGTTGGGGAACGGTGGCATCCATCAGGATCGGCCCGGCCAGGTGGTGTTCCCCGGTGAGTTCCAACACCTCCCCCGTGAATTTCTGGAAGGCCAGCACCAGCTCGGAGGAGGGACGGTACCCCCGGCCGTCGATCACGGCGCGGGCCTCCAGACGCTGGCCGTCCGTCAGCGTCACGCCCCCGGGATCGATGGCGTGGATCGTGGTATCGAGCCGCACCGCGTCGCGCAATAGATCCGAGATCACGGTGTGAAAGCGGTCGTCGGAGAAGGAGCAGTAGGAAGTTTGGATGCGCCTTCGCAGCCCCGGAAACGCCACGTCGTAGAATGGCCAGCGGTGATCGATGAATGGCGCCATCCATTCGTGCTGTGCCGCGGTGAGATCCGTGCCGAAGAACGACCAGGTGTGGGTGCCGCCGAGACGACGGTCGCGCTCGACCAATAGAATCCGCAGCTCCGGCCGGCGTTGCGCCAGGCGGTACGCGAGCAGGCCGTTGGCAAGTCCGCCGCCTGCCAGGATCAGGTCGAACATGACGTCGCCAGCGGGGACGAGCTCATGGCACTCCCGGCGGACCGTGTACTACACTCGACGTCGATGCATGCCCACGCCCGAGGGTTGCCGTGATCCCGCTCGACCCCGCGGCCTTCGCCGCCACCGCCGCTGCGTTGACCTCGCTCATCGCCGCCCGCTATCTGGTGGTTTCGGGATTGTTCTACTGGCTGCTCTGGCGACGCCCACCGGGCAGACACGTGATCCCTCTCCATTCCCGCCGGCCGAGCGCGCGGGGCGCCGGCCGGGAGATCGGCTGGTCGCTCGTGGCGTCGGTGATCTACGCGCTGCCGGCGGCTCTGGTCATCGAGTCGTGGAAGCACGGCGGCACCGCGCTGTACTCGGACGTGGATCGCTACGGTGCGTGGTACCTGCCGGTGAGCGTCCTGGTGTATCTGGTGTTGCACGACACCTACTTCTACTGGACCCATCGGCTGATGCATCTGCCCGGCATTTTTCGATTGATGCATCGCGTGCATCACCAGTCACGTCCCCCGACGCCGTTCGCGTCCTTTTCGTTCCACCCCACCGAAGCGGTGCTGGGTGCCGTTTTCCTCCCTGTTTTAGCAATGTTCGTGCCGCTGCACGTGGGGGCGGCGCTGTTCATTCTGGTGCTGATGACGGTCTGCGCGGTGATGAATCACAGCGCGTACGAGGTTCTGCCCCGGGCGTGGCTCCGGGGATTCGGCGGACGCTGGTTCATCAGCGCTGCCCATCACGATCTGCATCACGCCCACGTGCGCTGCAACTACGGGCTCTACTTCCGCGTCTGGGACAAGCTCATGGGCACCGATCGCATGGAGTCCGACTACGCCTTCATGGAGAGGTCCGCCGCACGAGGTTCTCCACCACCTTCGCCGAGCTGAGAACCCCCGGCACCCCGGCCCCCGGGTGCGTGCCGGCGCCGACGAAATACAGGTTGTCTATTTCTTCCGAGCGGTTGTGGAAGCGGAAGTACGCTGATTGCCGGAAGATGGGCGCGATGGAAAACCCGGCTCCCCAGGTGGATCGATAGTCCTGATGAAACTCCTGCGGCGTCATGTCGAAGGCCACGTCGAGATGCGCTCCGAGGCCGGGCAGCAGGCGCCGCTCGAGGGTATCGAGCACCCGTGTGCGCAGCGACTCCCTGTGCTCGTCCCATCGGCTCAGGTATTTCATGTTCGGTACCGGCGCCAGGACGTAGAAGGTGTCGTGGCCGGGTGGAGCCAGGCTCGGGTCGGTGGCGGTGGGCCGGTGCAGATAGAGGCTCGGATCGTCGGGGAGGCTGGTGCCCGCGAAGATCTCCTCGAGAAGCTCGCGGTAGCGATTGCCGAACACGATGGTGTGGTGGCGCACGTCCGGGTACGAGCGGGTGGTGCCGAAATACAGAACGTAGAGCCCCATGGAGTACTCGAGACGCGCGAGTCGCTCGGGTGTCCAGCGCCGGCCGGGCGTGTCATTCAGCAGATGCTGGTAGGCGAAGGCCGGGTCGCCGTTGTAGACCACGAGGCTGGCCGGCAGAAACTCGCCCGAGGACAACGTGACTCCTCTGACGCTGCCGCGGGAAACGTCGATCCCCGTCACGTCGGCGCCGAGCCGAACCTCGCCCCCCTGTTCCGCGAGGAGTTGCGCCAGGGCCGCCACCAGGGCTCCCGTGCCCCCCAGTGGGAAATGTATTCCCCAGCGGCGTTCCAGATAATGAATCAGCGAGTAGATGCAGGTGGTACGAAAGGGGTTGCCGCCCACCAGCAGGGGCTGAATGCTGAAAGCTCGCCTCAGCCGGTGGTCGCGCAGATGCCGTTTGGTGAGCTGCCACACCGAGCGGTGGCAGCCGAGACGGATCAGCTGGGGAAGCTGGCGCAGCATCGTGCCCGGGTTGTCGAACGGCTGGTCGGCGAGACGCTCGAAGCCGATGCGGAATATCCGTTCCGAGGCGCGCAGCAGCCGCAGATAGCCTCTGCGGTCGGCGGGCTCGAGGCTCTCGATGCCGTTCAGCGTGGCTTCCAGATCGGCGCCGTAGTCCAGGCGGCTGCCGTCGGCGAACTCGAAGCGATACCAGGGCTCCACCGCCACCAGCTCGACGTAATCGGCCAAACGCTGCCCGAAGAGCTCGAACAGCTCGGTGAACAGGAACGGTGCCGTGATCACCGTGGGTCCGGCGTCGAACCGGTAGCCGTCGCGGGTAAAGGTCCTGGCCCTGCCGCCCACCTGGTCGAGCCGCTCGAGGATCACCACCTCATAGCCGAGGGCACGCAGGCGCAAGGCCGCAGCCAGACCGCCGAACCCACTGCCGACCACCAGGGCGCGTCCCATGGAACCGGTGATGATCACCTCCGAACCCAGCAAGTACGGCTGGGGCACGGAACTCTACCATCGGTCCCGACGGCTGCTCATTGACCGGGCACCGATCAGCCGGCGGGCTGGCTCAGCCGCTGCACCAGCGACTCCACCTGCACCACCGTGGCCGCAGGATCCGTCGCGGCATCGACCTGAAGCGCAGCGCCGAATCGGATTGAAAGGCGTCGGGGCGGGCGCTCGTGGTAGTGCAGTCCCACCGGCACCACGGGAATGGGTCGACCCAGATGCCGGGCTGCCGCCACCGCCAGTCGGGCGAATCCGCAGCGAAACGGCAGGAACTGCTCGGCGCTCTGCTTCAACGTGAAGTGGGGGTCGATGTTCGGGTAACCTTCGGGGAACATGGCGAGCAGGCGGCCTTCCTTCAGCAGCCCGATGCACTGGCGGACGCAGCGAAGCCGATAGCGCCGAACATCCTCGGGTCCGAACGGGCTCGGCCGCTCTTCCTCTCCCCGCCGCATCACCCTTTCCTCGCGCAGCAGAACGGGCCAGGCCGCCAGATGGGTCAGACGCTGCATGAGCGCGAGCTGGCGGACGTTCGCTGCCCAGTCCAGGGCCACCACGAGATGGACGTTGCGCCCGCTGGCGACCAGCAACGCGCAACCGTCCCAGAAGTTGTGATAATGGCGGGCGGCGAGCAGCGCGGGGCCCGATGCGGGCACGTGCTCCGCGCCTTCCACCCGAAGCCGCAGGCGCCGGCAAAGCATGCCCGCCACGGCGCGCATGCCCGTCGCGGCTACGCGTTGCGTCGGGGTGAGCGACATCGATCAGGCCGCCGCCGAAGCCGCGCTCGCGGCTACCGGCCGGCGCCGCACCAGCAGAGCCGGCAGCACGCCGAAGAGGACGGCGAGGACGACCGGCAGCCACAAGGGGATGCTGGCGGAAAGGGCGATGGCGAAACCCATGTTCACCATGTAGACGGTCAGCACGAAGCCCGCGGGCGTCTCCTCGGACCGTGCCGGGCTGCGCCCGAAGACCCGGGAAATCCACATGAACGATGCGGCCGTCCCCGCCCAGCCGGCAAAATTTACCAGCGGCATGCCCATGTAAGCGCCGGTCTCGTGCCATACCCAGAAACGGATGGCCAGATCGGGGTGCGCCATGGCGGGGTCGAGCACCAGATCCCAAGCCGTGAGCAGCCACACTCCCAGGCCGACCACGGCCCAACCGGGCTGCCGCGCGGCGAGCCGCTCCACGATGAGCTGCGCCAGCAGGTAGCTGCACAAGCCCATGTAGAACCACGACAGCGGTATGGTAAACGGGACCCGACCGAGCACCTGATAGCCGAGCCCGGTGGTGTACTCGTAGGCTCCGAAGGGCCAGCCGGTGCCGGTACCGAGCAGCTCCATGCCGAGAGAAAGCGTCACCGATGCGGCGAAGAAGATGAGGGTATCGGCACTGCCCAGCACCCTGAAGCCGAACGCCATCACGGCCATCGCACCCAGCACGATATGCAGGGTTCCCCCGTATTCCACGGCGTAGGGAAACAGGCCTACGGCCAGGGGTGACCGGACCCACCACTCCGGGTGGGGAATGGCGTACAGCAGGCCCGCCAGGCCGAAGATCACCGCAGCCACGTGCGCTGCCAGCAGAGCGTTCGCGAGCTTCAACGCTCGCCTCCGTCGAGCTCCAAGCGGAAACGTCCGTCCGGCTGCCGGAGGTAGGTACGTCCGCGCCAGCGGTGGCGCCGTTGCAGGGTTCGCTGGATGAGTCGCCAGGCCACCGCAAGGTCCGAGACTGGTGACAGCCAGTACGTCCAGGGACGCACCGGATAGGCCCGCGACATGCCGAACAGCACGCCGATGCGGGTGGCCGCCAGGGCTGCCTGAATCGCCAGAAACCACGCGGGCGCACCGACCATCGCGGACACGGCCAGCAGCGGCAGGGGCAGCGCCTGCACCAGCACGATCTCGCCCAGGCCGAGCACTTCGAGCGGGCCGAAGTGATGGTCCCGCATGGGCAGTGAGCGGGTCCAGTTTCGCCAGGCATCCCCTGCATTCGCGTACATGCTCACCCGCACCGGAGCGTCACTCTCGTAGAACCCCACGCGCACCCCGTGCCTTGCCAGATGCCGGGCCACGGTCACGTCCTCGCACAGGGACCCTCGGGCGGCTTCGAACGCGCCGGTATCGGTGAGAACCGCCCGCTGCGCCATGAAGCATTGCCCATTCGCCTGAACGCGGCTGGGATTCGCCGTGGCGCCGCCCGGCCTGCCGAAGCGATACACCAGAGTGGCGAGCAGCGCCGGATGGACCAGCCCCTGCAGGGCGCCTTCAATGTTCTGTAGCGTCGCGACGGAGAACACCGCCACGTCTCTGGTCTGAGCATGGGCCAGCAGGGAACGTGCCAGGGCCGGGTCGAGTCGAGCGTCGGCGTCGACCACCAGCAGCCAGTCGGCCGTGGCGGCGCGCAGGCCGACGATCAGGCCCCAGGCCTTGCCGGCCGCGTTCGCCGGCACCGGGCTCGCATCCACGAGCTGCACGCGGCGGTCGCGCTCACCGTAGGCCCGGGTCACGGCCCGGGTACCGTCGGTGGAGCCGCCGTCGACCACCAGGATCTGCCGCACCTCCCCTGGCTGGGCGATGGCGCCATCGAGGCAGCTCGGCAGACGGGCTTCCTCGTTCAGGACAGGAACGACCAGGGTGATGGTCGCGTCGGACGGTTGGTCGGAGCGGGTGATCGGGCTATCTCGGCCGCTGACGGCCATGCGCATGACCACGCGGACACCGAGCATTCCCTGAGCCAGCGCCAGCGCAGCGATCAACCAGATCACGTGCCCCTCGCGTCGGATGGAGGCCGGGGTCGAGTATAGCGGGTGTCAGCTGGCAGCGGCGTGTCCCTGCCGGCCAGTCTGGGCCGCCCGCCACCTCGCCGGCGTCACGCCGGTCCAGCTCTGGAACGCGCGGGTGAACGCGGCAGGATCCGAGTAACCCATGCGCTCGGCGATCTCGGCGACGGGCGTGGAGGTGTGGCGCAGGTAGTTCTTGGCGCGCTCGGACTGCACCCGTCGAAGCAACTCGGCGTAGGACGTGCCCGCCGCCTTCAGGCGCCGTGCCAGGGTGCGGGCGGATACGCCGAGCATGTCGGCCAGTTGCTCCCGGCTCGGCGGCGGCGTGTAGGCCCACAGCAGCCGCGAGGTCTGCTCGGCGATGTTCTCTTCCTCGGCGAGGAGGCTCGAGAAGGCCCGCGCGATCTTTTCGTATCGGCGAAAGGGCAGGGCGCCGGCGTGCACCGGCACCGTCTCGGCGACGGACCGCGGGTAGCGGATCTCCGCGGCCGGTGAGTCGAACGACACCGGTAATCCGAGCCAGTCCTCGGCGCGGAAATGGGCTCCGGGATCGGCGAATGGCAGCGAGATGGCCAACGGCGTGATGGCCCGGTCGATGATGTCGCCGACGAGGTGCTCCACCGACACCAGATCGGTGGTGACGCAGTATTCCCGCAGAGCATCCGCGTCCACGCCCGGGGGCGCCTGGGCGTCCATCTCGAACGTGAGGACGAGCTGGCCATCGGACGCGGTGGCGACGATGCGCGAGTGGCCCCAGCACAGCTCCGGGTAGGCGAGCATCACGCGAAGCGCCTCCAGCACCGTGGGCGCGTGCTGCATGGCGAGACCCAGAATGCCGTAGTGGTTGATGCCGATGGCGCTGAACGTCTCGATGGCGAACTGCGCATAGGTGCGCTGGGACTCCGCCACCCGGCGCAGCATGAAGGCCAGGGCGGTGAGCTCCCGGTCCACGGAGACCGGAAAGTCGGGGTCCTGGGCAGCCCGGGTGGGCAGTCCCGAGAGACGCAGGACGTCGCGGATCTCCCCCTGGTCGAGGCCCGCCAGCCCGCATTGGCCGAGGACGCCCGCCACCGTGCGGCGGCGGGTGGCCAGGCTGCCGGTGGCGAGGGTGCGGGATGTGTCCGCGTTGCTCATAGACCCCGAACAGGAACGTGGTGACCCAAATTATCAATTTCATGACCGCTGACGCAATGGTTGCCCTGGCCTGGCGTCCGTAGGCTGTGGAATCAGAGAAATTTCGAGGGAGAGCCACACGATGAGCGAAGCACCCGTCCTGCAACCCCAGGCCGAGGCGCCGGAGCACTTCGATGTCCTGATCGTCGGCGCCGGCATTTCCGGCGTCGGCGGCGCCGTGCATCTGAAGACCCAGCTTCCCGGGAAGTCGTTCGTGATCCTGGAGAATCAGGACAGCTTCGGGGGCACGTGGCGTACCCACACCTACCCGGGCATCCGCTCGGATTCGGATCTCTACACCTTCGGCTACCGCTTCAAGCCGTGGACCGGCAAGCCCATCGCCACCGCCGATGCCATCCTCGAGTACATGGGCGAGGTGATCGACGAGCACGGCCTCGATTCCCACATCCGCTACGGCCACACGGTGCTCACCGCCTCTTGGTCCAGCGACGACGGCGTCTGGACTTTGCTGGCCCGGCGCAACGCTACCGGCGAGCAGGTCGTCTTCACCTGTAATTTCCTCTGGATGTGTCAGGGCTACTACCGGCACTCCAAGGGCTATACGCCGCAGTGGCCGGGCATGGACCGGTACCAGGGCACCATCGTGCACCCGCAGACCTGGCCCGACGACCTGGATTACGAGGGTAAGACGGTGCTGGTCATCGGCTCCGGCGCCACCGCCGCTACCCTGGTGCCGGCCATGGCGGAGAAGACCAAGCACATCACCATGCTGCAGCGCTCGCCCACCTACTTCGCGCCGGGCGAGAACCGCAACGAGATGGCGGACATGCTCCGCGAGCTCGAGGTGCCCGAGGAGTGGATCCACGAGATCGTGCGGCGCAAGATCCTGCACGACATGAAGGAGATCACCCGCCGCTCCTTTGAGGAGCCGGAGGCGCTCAAGCAGGAGCTCATCGCCGGCGCCCGGGCGTTCCTGGGCGAGGAGTTCGACGTGGAGACCCACTTCACGCCCCGCTACCGGCCCTGGCAGCAGCGCCTGGCCTTCGTCCCCGACGGCGACCTGTTCCAGGGCATCGCCGCAGGCAAGGCCTCGGTGGTGACCGACCAGATCGAAACCTTCAACGAGACCGGAGTGCTCACCAAGTCGGGCAAGCAGATCGACGCCGACATCATCGTCACCGCCACGGGGTTCGACCTGTGCATGTTCGGCGACATCGATTTCGAGGTGGACGGCAAGACGGTGGATTTCGCCGAGACGGTCACCTGGCGCGGCATGCTGTTCAGCGGGGTGCCCAACATGTGCTGGGTGTTCGGCTATCTGCGCACGAGTTGGACCATGCGCGCCGACCTCATCTCGGATTTCGTCTGCCGGCTGCTCGCTCACATGGACGAGCAGGGCGTGAACGTGGTGACGCCGACCCTGCGTCCCGAGGACGAGGGCATGGAGCGGCTGCCCTGGGTATCCGAGGAGAACTTCAACGCCGGTTACCTGCTGCGCGGCCTGCATCTGCTGCCCAAGCAGGGCGACCGACTGCCCTGGCGCCACACCCAGGACTACTACTTCGACAAGGACGACATTCCCGCCGCCGACCTGGACGACGGGACTCTCGTTTACCGCAAGGTTCGGGGGGTCAAGCAGGCAGTCTGATCCCCTGGCCCCGGGTGGCGCTCGTCCGTCAGAGCTGTTGGCGAGCGCCGCCCACTCTCACCGGATAATCCGTGGCTCAGCGATTCCTCGGCTGGCGCATGGTCGCCGTGGCCTTCTTCGTCGACTTCGTGGCGGTCGGCTTCTTCTTCTATTCCTACGGGGTGTTCTTCAAGGCCATCGAGCGCGAGTTCGGCGGCTCGCGCCTCGGCGTCTCCCTCGGTCTCACGGTCACCGCCACGGTGGGGGCCATCGCCGCGCCGTTCATCGGTCAGGCGCTCGACCGCTTTCCGCTCAAACGGGTCATCGCCGCCGGCGCCAGCGCCATGGCGCTGGGATTCCTCGCCCTCTCCCGAATCGCCACGCCGCTCGAGTTCTACCTGGTGCTGGGGCTGTTCATCGGCGTGGGTGCCGGCGCCATGGGGCAGCTCGCCACCGCCAAGCTCGTCACCAACTGGTTCTCCCGGCGCCGGGGCACGGCGCTGGGAATCGCCGCCACCGGAATCTCGGCCTCCGGGGTGGTGATGCCGCTCATCAGCGCGACCCTGATCGAGGCGTACGGATGGCGCGTCGGATTTCTGGTGTACGGACTGTTCACCGCCCTGGTGGTGGTGCCCCTGGTGCTGCGGCTGGTGATCTCCAGCCCGGAGGAGGTGGGGCTCAGGCCCGACGGTGCGCTGCCGGAGCCGCCCGGTGACCGGGAGCCGTCGCCGGCGGCGCCGCTGCCGCCTCCCGGGCCCGTGCTCCGGGACCGCAACTACTGGGTTCTGGTGGTTGTGCTGGGCCTGCTGTTCTGCTGCCAGAGCGCCACCCTGACCCACATGGTGCCGCGGGTCACGGATGCCGGGGTATCCCTGCAGCTCGCCTCCCTGGTGATGTCCCTCACCGCGGGCCTCGGCATTGCCGGCAAGCTGTCTTTCGGCTGGCTGGTGGACCGCTGGACGGCGCGCCGGGCCATCTGGTTCGCCATCGGCTGTCAGCTCATCGGACAGTTCGCCATGCTGCAGCAGGGGGACCTTGCGCTGTTCGCCGCCGGCGCCGCCGTGTTCGGCTACGGCATGGGCGGCGTGGTGCCCATGCAGGGCGCTCTGGTGGCGAGAGTGTTCGGCCGCGCCCGCTTCGGCAAGGCGCTGGGCTTGCTGCGCCCCGGCATGTTTCCCCTGCAGATCATCGGCGTGCCCCTGGCGGGGGCCGTGTTCGACGCCACCGGCAGCTACCGGCCCGCGTTCCTGCTGTTCATCGTGCTGTATCTCGTGGCGGGCCTGGCGGTGCTGGCGTTCCGGGAGCCCGCTACGGCATCGGCCTGAGTCTCCTGCTCGCCGTTCGGATCGTCTGCGGACGTTCGTCAGTGGCGGTGCAGGCGGACCGGCATCTCCCGGATACCGCGAATGAAATTGGACTTGAGGCGCTTCTCCGGCCCCGTCACCTCGATGAAGCGGAACCGCTTCATGATCTCCTCCCAGACGATGCGAAGCTGCATCTCGGCCAGCCGATTGCCCATGCAGCGGTGCACGCCGAAGCCGAACGAGACGTGCTGGCGGGCGTTCGGCCGGTCGATGACCAGCCGGTCGGCATCCTCGTGCATTTCCTCGTCGCGGTTGGCGGAGATGTACCAGAGCACCACCTTGTCCCCCGCCTTCATCCGCTTGCCGCCGTACTCGTAGTCGTCCTTGAGGGTGCGGCGCATGTGCAGCACGGGGGTCTGCCAGCGAATGATTTCGGAGACCATGTTCGGGATCACCGAGGGGTCGGCGCGGAGCTTGGCGTACTCCTCGGGGAACTGATTCAGCGCCAGCACGCCGCCGGAAATGGAGTTGCGGGTGGTGTCGTTGCCGCCGACGATCAGCAGCATGATGTTGCCGAGAAACTCGAGCGGCCGGTTGACCATGTCCCGGGTGTCTTCGCCGTGGGCCAGCATGGTGATCAGGTCGTTGCGGCCGCTGGGGTCAGCGGCGGCACGCTCCGCCCACAGACCCATGAAGGTGTTGGCCATGTCGGTGAGCCCGGCCTGCACTTCCTCGGCGCTGAAGCCTTCGTCCATGCCGGTGGTTTCCGGGGAGCCGATGGAGATGTCGGACCAGTAGGTCAGCTTGCGCCGGTCTTCGAAGGGAAAGTCGAACAGGGTCGCCAGCATGCGGGTGGTCAACTCGATGGACACCCGATCGACCCAGTCGAAGACTTCGCCGTCGTCCGGCAGGCCGTCGAGGATGTCCTGAACGTGGCCACGGATCACCGGTTCGAGGCGCGCCAGGTTGCGCGGTGCCACCACCGGAGCCACGGTCATGCGTTGCTGATCGTGCTTCGGGGGGTCCATGGCAATGAAGTTCTCGATGTACTGATCGTTGGGGCTGTCCCCGATGGCGATGGTCGGGAACGACGAGAACACCTCGTGGTGGCTTTCCACGTGCATGATGTCGCGGTGCCTGGTGATGGACCAGTACGGGCCGAAAGGGCTTTCCGGCGTGTAGTGCACCGGGTCCTCGCGGCGCAGGCGCTCGAAGTAGGGGCGCCAGGCGTCCTGCTGGTAGAGGCGCGAATCGCTGACGTCGAGCTGCTCGAGCGGAGTCTTCCAGGGATCGGGCAGATCCCCCGTCGGCAACACCGCCGCGCGGCCGGAGGTTTCGAAGGGGATCTGGATCGACGACGGTTGATCCGTGCTGCTGGACTCGCTCATCTCGTTTCCCGAATAGGTTTGGAACGTGTTCTAGTTTAGGCTATCGGACCGTGTTCCACACCCGCTGCGGGCGCCGAAGGAGAAACCACATGAGCCAATTCGAAACCCTGCTCGTAGAGCGGCGCGGCCCGGTGGAGTGGCTGACCCTGAATCGTCCGGAGCGGCTCAACACCATCACGGGCACCATGGTCCGGGAACTGGTGCAGTACTTTCAGAGCAAGATTTCCGATCTCGGCACCCGGGTGATCGTGATGCGCGGCGCGGGCCGCGGCTTCTGTGCCGGGCTCGACATCAAGGAGCAGCAGGAGGGCGGCGACGGGGTGAAGTTCGTGGCGGGGCAGCCGCAGCTCACCGACATCGTCCCTCTCATGCGTCGGGTGCCCCAGCCCATCGTCGCGCTCCTGCACGGCGCGGTGAACGGAGGCGGTTTCGCCATGGCGCTGGCGGCGGATTTCCGCTTCGCGGGGGAGAGCCTGAAGATGAACGATGCGTTCGCGCGCATCGGCATGTCCGGCTGTGAGCTGGGAGTGAGCTATTTCCTGCCGCGGCTGGTGGGCCTGCCGGTGGCTCGCGAGCTCATCTACACCGGCCGGTTCTTGGACGCCGCACGGGCGGTGGCCATCGGCCTCGCCTCCGCCAGGGCGCCGGACGACCAGCTCGAGGCCCTGGCCGAGCCCCTCATCGACGATCTTCTGAGCGTCTCCCCGACGGGACTGCGGCAGTCCAAGCGGACTCTCGATGCGGCGCTGGCCGTGGACAATCTGGAGACCGTCATCGACCTGGAGTCGCGCGCCCAGAGTCTGTGCCAGGAAACCGGCGATTTTCAGGAGGCCATGCGGGCGTTTCTCGAGAAGCGGCCACCGCGCTTCGCCGGCGCGGATTGAGGTCCTGGGAGGCGGAGACAGGGTCGTTCGACCGTTGATACAACCAGAGAGGATGGAGTTCCATGAGTGATTTTCGTGACAAGGTGGTGGTGGTCACCGGCGCCGGTAACGGCCTGGGCAAGGCCCACGCCCTGGAGTTCGCCCGCCGCGGCGCCAAGGTGGTGGTGAACGACCTGGGCGGCAAGGGGGACGGCACGGGGTCCGGCGACGCGGCCGATCTGGTGGTGGCGGAGATTCGCGCAGCCGGGGGCGAGGCCATCGCCAACAAGGCCTCGGTGGCGACGGTGGAGGGCGCCAAGTCCATCATCGACGATGCCGTGAACGCCTTCGGCACCGTCCACATCCTGGTCAACAACGCCGGCATCCTGCGGGACAAGACGTTCAAGAAGATGTCCCTCGAGGACTGGGACATCGTGATGGACGTGCACCTGAACGGCACCGCGTACGTCACCCACGCCGCCTGGCCCATCATGTACGAGCAGCAGTACGGCCGCATCGTCTTCACCAGCTCCACCTCCGGAATCTTCGGCAACTTCGGGCAGGCCAACTACGGCGCCGCCAAGATGGGCATGCTGGGCCTGATGAACGTGCTCGAGAAGGAAGGCGCGGCGAAGAACGTACGCGTGAACTGCCTGGCGCCGGCGGCGGCCACCCGGCTGATCAACACCATCCCCGGGCGCAACGAAGATCTCGACAACCCCGACCCCACGCGTCACCCGAAACTGGTCACCCCCGCCGTGCTGCTGATGTGCGCGGAGGATGCGCCGACGGGCAAGGTGATCCTGGCGGGCAACGGGCGCTTCTCCTGCGCTGCGGTGTTCAACAACGAGGAGCTCAGCTTCGGCACGGACGTGACCTACGAAGATCTGCTGGAGCAGAAAGACCGTCTGCTCGACATGAGCCAGGCCACCGAAGGGTGGGGCTGGCGCAAGCGTCAGGCGGAAGCGGCGCAGAAGTAACGGCGTGCGCGGGTGCGGCCGGGGCCGCGCCCGCGCGAACCATGCGCCTTTGGACCCTGCATCCGAGGTACCTCGACCGGGCCGGGCTGCTGGCGGCCTGGCGGGAGGCCCTGCTCGCCCAGCGGGTGCTGGAGGGCGGAACCCGAGGTTATCGCCATCATCCTCAACTCGCTCGCTTTCGCAGCCATCCCGACCCTCTGCGCGCCATCGGCCGATATCTCGCCGGCCTGGCGGCGGAGGCGGCGGCGCGGGGTTACCGCTTCGACGCGCGCAAGATTCGCAGCCCCGGCGCCTGCGAGCCCATCGCCACCACCGACGGACAGCTCGAATTCGAGCGCCGGCACCTGGCGGCGAAGCTGCGGCAGAGGGAACCGGGTCGTGGCGAGCGGCTGGCGAAGGCGATCACCCTGGAGGCCCACCCGCTGTTCGTGGTGCGCCCCGGCCCGGTGGAAGAATGGGAATCGACGCAGGGCTAGCGCCGCCGGTCAGCGTAGCGGCGGCAGACGAGCCGCGAGCCGTCCCGGCAGCCGGCCCACCACCGCCGTCCGCGCGGACTGCCAGAAGGCGGAGAGCAGCAGCAGCGCCGAGCCGATGATGAGCGCAGTGAGGGCGAATCCGAGGCTGACGGCGCCGAGGCGTTCGATCAGCGAGCTGAAGACGAACAGCACGTAACCCAGCGCCGACACCATCAGCGCGCGCCGATCGATGCACAGCGAAACCAGGCCGATGACCAGGTAGAGCGCAAGCACCAGCAGCGCCTGGAGGACACCGACATCGCCGCCCAGCACCTGCAGCATCGAGAATACCGGGTGAACCAGCAGCGGGGCCGCCAGCAGGTGCAGCCAGAAGGCCACGTCCGAGCGCCGCGTGCGGCGGGCGGGATCGCTGGCGTCCCAGCGCAGCGCCAGCGTGAACACCAGGGCGCCGGCACCGAGGAACAGCGTGTTCAGCCAGCGAACCAGGTCGGGCTGCACCCAGACCAGGGCGGCCAGGACGAATGCGATAGCGGCCGCGGCTCCTGCTGCGACGGTAATCGGCACCCGAAAACGCACCCAGTGGACGCCCGCGGCCACCACCGCCATGGCGCTGGCCACGACAAGCCCGGGCGCGGATGCACCGGCCAGGGTCAGGCCGGTGGCGAACACGGCGGTCACGAACACACCCAGCAGCACGATGGAGGGCAGCGCCATTCGGCGTTTGCGCACGAAGTGCTCGGCGAGCAGCCACGAAGCTGCGGACACCGCGAGCCACCCCAACCACGATGACCCGGCCGCGGCGATCAGGTACACGGCCACCAGCAGCAGGGTGCCGGCAATCACGACGAACAGGTCGTTGAAACCGGTGATGAGCCGCACGTGCTCATCGTCGGCGCTCGAAGCCCCATGACGGCTCGCCATGTAGGCGCGAAACGCATCCACGGCTTCGGGGGTCAGTACCCGGGCCTGCACGGCGGCATTCAGATCGTCGTCGGAATACATCGCGCCAGTCTAGCAGCGCGGGCCCGTCCGGGGACACGAGTGCTGGCTCCGGGCTTCGGGTTTCCGGTCGGCATTTCTGCTAGCATCGCCGCCCCACAGAGCGCGCGCCGGCTCCGGTGCGCTGTCCGATCGGAGGTAACATGAGCAGTCTGCCAAAGTGTCCCGAGTGCGGGTCCGAGTACACCTACGAAGACGGTGCTCTGTACGTCTGCCCCGAGTGCGCCCACGAATGGCCCCGGGAGACGGTCGCCGAGGAGGTCGCCGAAGATCGTGTGGTGCGTGACGCCCACGGCAACGTGCTGCACGACGGCGATACCGTCACCCTCATCAAGGATCTGAAGGTGAAGGGCTCGTCCTCGGCCTTGAAGGTGGGGACCCGGGTGAAGAACATCCGGCTGGTGGAGGGTGATCACGACATCGACTGCAGGATCGAGGGCTTCGGCGCCATGCAGTTGAAGTCGCAGTTCGTGAAGAAGGCGTAGCCCTGGGCGGACGCGGTCAGCCCGGTGCCGCATCCGCCGCGGTTCGCGAGAATCGGCTTCAGGCCGCGGGCAGACGCACGGTGAACGCAGCGCCGCGACCCGGCCCTTCGCTCGCGGCGTCTATTGTCCCACCATGGAGCTCCACGATGCTCCTGACGATGGCGAGACCGAGCCCCAGACCGGCTCCATGCCGGGCGCTGTCGCCCTGGTAGAACGGGTCGAACAGATGCGGAAGCTGGTCGGCGGCGATCCCGGCGCCCTCGTCCGCCACCTCGACGACGACCCAATCTCCGTCCCGGCGCACCTCGATGCGCACGCGGCCGCCGGGCTCGGAGAACTTGATGGCGTTGCTGAGGAGATTCCAGAGGACCTGGCGCAGGCGGCCGGGGTCGCCCATCACCGTGGGCACGGGTTGGGCCACGTGCGTCTCCAGCCTCAGTTGCCTCGCCTCCGCGCTGGGCCGTGCCGATGCCGCCGCTTCCGTCACGACCCGGGGCAGGGCCACCGGTTCCCGCTCGATGCTGATGCGTCCGCGCTCGAGCCGGTTGATCTCGAGCAGATCGTCGATGAGCTGGGCTTGC
The DNA here is from genome assembly GCA_041686955.1 of Pseudomonadales bacterium. GTDB lineage: Bacteria > Pseudomonadota > Gammaproteobacteria > Pseudomonadales > Azotimanducaceae > UBA7803. Next base: position 19,703 of record JAWLCV010000004.1, on the reverse strand, counting down.
GCCTGGGCGTTACGCTCGATGACCGCCAGGGCTTCGTCGAGTTCCTTCGGCCCGAGGCCCCGCCGTGCCAGGCCGGCCCAGCCGAGTATGGCGTTCAGCGGGTTGCGCAGCTCGTGGGAAACGGCCGCAAGGAACTCGTCCCGCTGTCGGCCGATGTTCACCAGCTCCGCGTTCAGCCGCGTCAGCTCCGCCGCCTGATGCACGATGCCGGCGACGAGCGCGGTGCGGAAGTCCGCGGCGACCTCCACCTCCCACCCGGCCCAGGGTTCCGAACGCCCCCGCACCTGCTCGGACCAGGCTGCGAAGGAACGTCTGGGACCGATGCGTACCCCGTCGTCGCTGGTGGTGACCGGCTTGTGGGGGTCACCGGCCCACGTGAACGTGCGGGGGTGCTCGGGTCGGAACCAGAGCATGAGGTCGGCGCCGTCGGAGGAGATCGGCGCAGCCAGGAGCCCGGCAATCCGGCCGGCGTACTCCGCCGCCGGCGGATGCAGCTCCGCAATGCAGTCCGTGGCCACCACCTGGCGGGGCGCCTGCCGCTGTAAGGCTGCGCCCAGGGCGGTGAGGTCGGCCGCCGAGGGCGTTCGGCCGATGACGGTGGCTTCGCCCTGGTAGAGCACTGCCGCGCCGCAGCAGTCCACCAGATCGGCCAGTGTGCGGCGGCCGGCGAGACCGTCCTGGAAGCGCGGCGCCGACACGATCTGCTCCAGCAGCTCCGATTGAATGGCGTAGGCCGCGGATCTCCGTTCAACGGCGGCGGCGCGTTCCAGCTCGGAAATGCGCGCCGACAGCACGTGGGCCAGGAACTCGCCGATCAACCGGACGCCGTAGGGCACGAGCAGGGGTTGCCGGTGATGACACGCGACCAGGCCCCACAGCTTCCCCTCTTTCAGCAGCGATATGGACATGGAGCCGCGCACGCCCATGTTGCGCAGATACTCGCAGTGCACCGGAGACACGCTGCGCAAGGCGGCGAAGCTGAGATCCAGGGGCTGACCGTCCAGGGGGTTCGCGGCCGGCACCAGGGGCACGGGCCGGTATTCCGAGTCGACGATGATGCGCAGGGGATTCGCCACGTACAGCCGCCGGGCCTGGGCCGGAATGTCGGAAGCCGGGTAGTGCAGGCCCAGGTAAGGCTCGAGCTCCGCGTTCCGGGACTCCGCGACGACCTGTCCGTTGGCTCGCTCGTCGAAGCGATAGACCATCACCCGGTCGTAGCCGGTGAGCGCGCGCACCTCGCGGGCTGCAGCGTCGCAGGTCTCCTGCACGGTGCCCGCTTGTCGCAGCCGGCTGAAATGGCGGATGAGCCGCCGGTATGCCAGGCTGAAGGCGAGCGCGCCCTCCCCGGCGGGTTCCACTTCGAGAACGAGCAACCCGCCGGAGCGGTGGACGATGCCGAGTGCGGGGCGGCCGCCGCCGATCGTCATCTCCAGCGGGTTCACGTCCTCTGCATCGGCGGCGAGGGCTCGCCGCAACGTTTCCACCGTGCTGCTCTCGAGAAGCTCCGCCAGATTGCGTCCCAACGGCGCCTGGGCCAGGCCCAGAATCCCGGCGGCGTTGGCGCTGTGCAGGACGACGTCCAGCGCCGGCTCGTTCAGACCGAGCAGCGCGCCGTGGGGCTGGATCGCGCCCGGGACGTGGATGGGCTCGCGGTCGCATTCGCTGACATCCACCGGCTCGCTCATGCGCAGGCCTCCCAGCGCCGGCGCCAGACGAGCAGGCTCCGGAAGGTGAGCTCGGCCCACGCCACGGTCTCCGCCGACTCCCCCCGCGGTAGACGCTCGAGAACGTGACAGAGGCGTTGCCATGGGGCGCTGCCCCCGGAGCCTCCGCCTGACAGGTATCGGCAGCCGACGGGCCCAGGAACCACGCCGGCCCGCCGCAGGCGAGGCAGCAGCACTCTCGCGCCCAGGGTCGCGCCCTCCAGAACGTAGACCACGCCCAGGCCCTGGGGCCGGGTGCGGGGGATGGGAACCCGGGGCGGTCGGGGGCACTGTGCCTCGGCACCCAGATCGTCGCGCAGCAGGGTGGTCTTCAGGCGCGCCTGCAGGTCAGGCAGCGCCTCGATTAGTTCGACATTGGCCTGGAGGTGACGCTCCACGGGCTCGTGAAAGCTGAGCAGGAACCGCAGATGATCCCGATAGCTGTCGCGGTCGACGCAGCCCCGGCCCAGGGGCAGGGCAGACTCGAGCGCCCTGTGCAGCGGCCGCGTCGCGTCGCGCAAGCGTGCTCGAACGGCGGACGGCGTCTGATCCATGGCCAGGGCCTCAGTGGAGAGACGCCCACAGGTTAACCAAGGGGAGACCCGGGGCCAATGCGCTGGAGCTACCAGCGTACCGTCACCGTCAACCCGTAGACGGCCGTAGCCGCCGGGCGGGCCGCCGGGAAGGGACGCGTAGACGGCAACGGTGGGGCTGCGCCGGTGAACGGCGTGGTTGCGAGCTCCGCCTCCCAGCCGAGCCTGCGGTCGACGAAGCCGATGGCCGTGCCGAGGGGGTCGGTCACGGCCAGCAATGCCCGGTCGCGCATTCGAGTCTCCCCCGTCTTCCCCATGCGCTCGCGCGTCTCTTCGCGCCAGCTCATGAAGTGAGTGCCGAGCCAGCTGCCGACGATGGGGGTGACCAGCATGTCCTGAATGGAGACGGGCTCGAAGAACGCCTCCAGTCCGGCCTCGTAGAGGGTGGAGAGCAGCGCCGAGTACCAGAACGCGCCCCAGCCGCCGAGGCCCCGCTCCCGGGCGCGCACGTAGTAAGCGGCGCCCCAGTAGGGATGCAGCACGTAGTTGATGAAGTCGTCGTCCTCGTCGATCTCGGGCCCGCTCACGTGGCCCCACCACTCGCTGACGTGGTCCTGGGTTTTCTGCTCCTCGCTCCACCCGCTCACGGATTCGGGCATGGCGTAGAGGAACGCTACCACGGCCACCTGCAAGCCCAGGAAGTAGTAGGTGTCCCGCCGGAGACCGGAATACTCCGGGGGCGCTTCCGGCGCGGCCGGGGCATCATCGGGGTCCAGGCAGCGGCCCGCCGCGCTCAGCCACAGGCCGCAGTCGACCATGGCCTGAATGCGCTGGGGATCGCCGAGCGCCGGCGGCGCGGCGCCGAGCAGGCCGCAGAGCAACGCGGCGGCCGCAGCGTTCCGCGGCGCGGCCACCCGCCTCATCGCCTGGACCGCCGCAGGGTCATGTGGAGGCCGAAGTCCGGCGTGGCGTCGGACGTCAGGTCCTCCAGCAGCGCGACGTCCAGCTCGAGTCCCAGTGACCGCAGCAGAACGCTGCCGCCCAGCGCCAGCCCGAAGGTGGTGCCGCCGATGGGATCCAGGCGGCTGGCGAGATAGCGGCCCTGGGCGGAGAGCTGTCCCTGCAGACGGATTCGGTCGGTCCAATGCCACGAGAGCCCCAACGAGCCGAAAGGCACCAGTTCCTTCTGCTGCCGGGGCAGCACGTCGCCCTCACCGGCGCGCAGCACGCCGGCTTGCCCGAACAGCTCCACCGAGCGGGCGGCCAGGGTGCGCGAATCCGTGGCATCTACACTGACGGCGAGGTCGGTGGCGCCGCTGCCCCGCAGCCGGTCCGGGTCGCCGGTGGGCAACTCCACCGTCACCCGCAGGGCCAGAAACCGTCCGGCGTCGGTTTCTGCCACCGCGATGCGGCGGGCGGCGGTCACGCGAACGTCGCCGATGCCCCCACCCGGATGCAGGACGGTCAGCCCGTCGACCCCGGCGTCCCGGTACCCCAGGTAGAGCCGGTTGCTCGGCCCATCACGGGCGCCGTTGCTGAGCCCGAACGTGCTGTGCCAGTCTTCGATGAGCTCGTCGAGCACGCCGCGGCGGTGCGCGACGTACGGCAGATCCAGCCCGACTTCCCACCCCGGCGCGAGGCCGAATCGCAACACCGCATCGACGTAGTGGGACTCTCCGTCTAGCTCCACGGAGGCATCGGCGGAGACGCGGCGGTCGGCGTGGTTGGTCCAGCTCACCACCAGCCGTCCGGCGAAGCGGCCCGGCTCCGTGAGCTTGCCGCCCTCGGGGGCCGGAACCCCGAAGACCTGCAGGAAGGGATTCTGATTGCGAAGGTAGTACGGCTGAGTCGCCGCCTGGGCCACCATCGGCCCGAGCAGCCACGGCACGGTCCACACCGCCCAGGTCCATTGCGCCCGTTTCATCCGGGAGGTTCGTCCGGTTCAGCTCCCGGTCAGTGACAAGCGAAATGCGTACCAGCTCTCGAGCTTTCAGGCGCCTTCGAAGCGCGTGCCCCGCACCGCGCACCACACGGGCCAGCAGAGTCCGACGCCGAAGGCGAACATGCCCTTGAAGAACGGCCGGTAGCGCAGCTCGGGATAAATGCCGTAGAAGTACAGCACGGTGTGGCCGCTGCCGAGCCACAGGAACAGCAGTGCGCTCCAGCGCAGCGAGCCCACGTTGTACATCACGCTCAACAGACTCAGCAGCGGGCACAGCAGGCCAGCGAATTCTTCCACGCGCGCGTAAATCGCACGCCCGGTCGTGCTCCAGGGCAGGGACATGGGAAAGCAACCTCCTTGTCGCTCATTGGCGGGTGCCGTTCGGCGGCGGGGATTCTACCTCATGACCGGGCCGTCACTGCAGCCGCTCCGGCTCCACGAGCACGTAACGTTCCGCGTCGCAGAGCGTGACGTGGCCCTCCTGCAGCGTGCATTGCAGGCGCATGGAGCGCGCGGCCAGGCTGGTGAGGCTGGCGCTGTCCGCGTCCTTCAGGGACCAGATCGCGAGTCCCGGCAGGCGTGCCAGGGCACGGGCGTTCTTGTTCCACCACACGGCGGCAGCGCGTTCCCCGTAGATCAGCAGGGCCAGCTCGCGTGCGCGCCCGGCGGCACGGCGCAGGCGCCGCTCGTCCGGCAGGCCCACGTCGATCCAGAGATCGATGGCTCCCGTGTCGTCCCGCAACCACAGGTCCGGCTCGTCGTCGGTGGAGAGGCCGCGGCCGAACTCCAGCTTGGGGTGGGCGTGCATGACGAAGGCCAGCAGCCGCACCATGAGGCGTTGTTCGGTTTCGGACGGGTGCCGGGCCAGGGTCAGGCTGTGGGTCTCGTAGTAGCCCCGTTCGATGTCGGAGACCTCGATCTCCGCCCGGTAGATGGTCGCCTTCATCCCTGCCAGTAGCTGCGTGAGAACAGCACCACCACGGTCATCAGTTCCAGCCGGCCGAGCAGCATGGCGCCGGCGAGCAGCCATTTTGCAGCGTCGGGTAACGTAGCGAAGTTGCCCGCCGGCCCCACGACCGGGCCGATGCCGGGCCCCACGTTGGTGACGGCGGTGGCAGCAGACGACAGGGCGGTCAGGAGGTCGAGGTTCATGGCGGTCAAGGCCATGGTCACGGCGATGACCGTCAGGCCCATGGCGAAGATGAAGCCCACCAGTGCTTGGGTCACGTCCGGCTCCAGCCGGCGGCCGTTGAGCCGGGCCACGAAGACGCCGCTCGGGTGCACCAGCTTCTTGATCTGCACGTTCAGCAGCTTCAGGGCGATCTGGATGCGGAACGCCTTGGTGGATCCGGCGGTGGAGCCCGAGCAGCCGCCGGTGAACATCAGGAACAGAAACGCCGCCACGAAGAACTCGCCCCACAGGGTGTAGTCCGTGCTGGCGTAGCCCGTGGTGCTGATGGTGGAGACGACGTTGAAGGCTACCGCGGTGAGCGCCTCCCACGGCGGCATCTCCCCGCGAGCGACCAGGACGATCGTGGCGCCCGCCACGATCACGAACACGGCGCGCAGGAAGAACACCACCTGATCATCGCGGAGCAGGGCTCTAGGGCCGCTGCGAAACGCCTGCAGGTAGAGGACGAAGGGGAGGCTGGCCAGCAGCATGAATACGGTTCCGGTCCAGAGGATGGCGCCGCTGGGATATTTGCCCATGGAGAGATCCGAGGTGGAGTACCCGCCGGTGGCCAGGGTGGTCATGGCGTGATTGATGGCGTCGCCGCCGGTCATGCCGAAGGCCCAGTAACAGGCGGCGCAGATGGCGGTCAGACCCAGGTACACCAGGCCGATGTGCGAGGCGATGTCCCGGGTTCGGGGCAGGGATTTCTCGCTCCAGTCGGAGGATTCGGAGCGGAACAGGCGCATGCCGCCCACGCCGACGAGCGGCAGCACCGCGATGGCCATGATCATGAAACCCAGGCCGCCGATCCACTGCAGCATGGAGCGCCACAGCAGTATGGCGGGCGACATGTCGTCGAGCCCCACCAAGACCGTCGAACCCGTGGTGGTGATGCCGGACATGGCCTCGAAGAACGCGTTGGTGATGCTCACGTGCTCGTGGAACGCGATGGGCAGCGCGCCGCCCACGGCCGCGGCGATCCAGACGATGGTGGTGATGGTGAACGCGTGGCGCGGCACGACGTTGACGTCCGGTTGCCGAGAGGCGGCGTAAACGATGAGTGCGGGAACCAGGGTCGCCAGTGCGGCATTGAGGAAGGGCCTGGAATCGCCGACACCAGAGAAGGCGCCCACCGCGGCGGGTATCAGCATGAGGTCGCCCAGGGCGATCAGGGTGATGCTGACCACGTAGAAGATGGGGCCTAGGCGCATGGAGTGGCATCGGCGAGGGTCGCGCCATTATAACCCGCGGCGCTGCTGCGCTGCGAGCCGACTGCCCATGACGCCGGGGAGCAGGCATCATGGGCCTCTTTCGCAGCGCTACCGGAGCAGTCATGTCCGCGGAGATCCTCTACGAGCTCATGAGCACCCAGCGAGCCATCCGGCGGCTCAAGCCCGACCCGATCCCGTCGCCCGTGCTCGCCCGAATCATGCAGGCGGCGGCCTGGGCGCCCAGCGGGGGCAACATGCAGCCGTGGCGCTTCGTGATGGTGCGCGACCCGGTGCGCAAGCAGCGCCTGGGCGAGCTGTATGCCGGGCGCTGGACTCGTTTCTCCGAGCTCTACCGGCAGCGGGTGGCCGGCGCCCCGGAGCCGCAGCGCAGCCGGGAAGAGCGCACCATCGCCGCCGGCGACTACCTGGCCGACCATTTCGGCGAGTGCCCGGTGATCGGCGTGGTGTGCTTCAACCCGGACCTCATGGCCATCACCGATGCGCGGCAGGAACGGGTGTCGGTGGTCGGGGGCGGCTCGGTGTACCCCGCGGTGCAGAACTTCATGCTGGCCTGCCGGGCGGAAGGCGTGGGCTGCGTGCTGACGACGCTGCTCTGCCAGGACGAGCCCGAGGTGCGGACGCTCCTCGAGATTCCCGAGGGCTGGTACACGGCGGCAGCGATTCCCATGGGGTATCCCGTGGCCGGCGGTTACGGGCCGGTGGCGCGACGCGACGTGTCCGAGCTCTTCTACGCGGATACCTGGGGTGGTGCGCTGTCGTGACTTTGTCGGCGTTTTTGATGTGCGCGGCCGTCGGCGGCGCGCCGGCCGGCGAGCCGATTGGCGAGCCTGTCGGCCAGCCGATTTCTGTGGTCGAGGTGACCGCTCCCCGGGTGGCCAACCTGCAGCCGGCAAGCACCTTCGCGTCCCCGGTCACGGCGCTGCGCTACGACCCTCGGGTGGACATCCAGCCCCGGGGTCTGCCCGAGGGTCAGGCGGACGTGGCCGTGCGCGGCGGGTTGTTCGAGAACACCGCGGTGAACGTCGGCCCGGTGACCTTGCTCGATCCCCAAACGGGCCACTACACGGCGGAGATCCCGTTGGACCCGGCCATGCTCTCAACGCCGCGCATCGAAACCGGCATCGAAAACGCCCTGGCCGGCTTCAATGCCAGCGTGGCCACGGTGCGCTACGAGCCGGCGCCGCTGCGTGACGGTGGCGAGCTCGCCGTAGGTGCCGGCAGCGACGACCTTCGCGTGCTCGAGCTGCGGGCGGGCCGTGACGTCTTGCTGTCCCGCGGCGGCAGCGTGGGATTCGCGGCGTCCTACGCGGCCTCCCGAAGCGACGGCAGCCGGCCCAACGGCGATCACGAGTTCGACCGTTTCGCGGCCCGGGTACAACATCGGGGCGAGGGGCGCCGTACCGACGTCCTCTACGGCTACCAGGACAAGTTCTTCGGCTGGCCCGGAGCCTACACGGGATTCGCCAATCTGGCGGAGACTGATCGCACCCGAACCCACCTGCTGCTGGCGAGCCACCGCCGCGAGCGCCATGACGGCTGGTGGCAGGTGGGCGGCTACTTCCGCTCCCTCGACGACGACTACGATTTCGACCGCACCACGCGGGAGAGCGGGGTACCCGGTGCCTTCGAGCACGAAACCCGCAGCTACGGACTGGGCCTCGAGGGCCTGGTTTCCGGGGGAGCCGTGGACTGGCGCGTGGCCGCGCAGCTCGCCGGCGACGAGCTGGTGGCGAGCACGGACCTCACCGGCGGCGATTTCGACAGCCGCCGTTATGCCCGGCTCGTGGTGGTGCCCGAGAAGACCTGGAGCCTCCCTCGCGGCGCCGCGTTGACGGTGCGCGCGGGTCTCGGCGCGGCGTACTCCGACCGGGACAGTGACGCGGTGCTGCCGGTGGCCGGCATGACCTGGAGCCGGCCGTCGGGCCGCGCCGTGGACCGCGTCACTCTGGAGTACGCGGCCACCTCGCAGCTCCCGGGGTACACCGCGCTGAAGTCGCCGCCGGCGGGGCTGTTCGGCGGCAATCCCCATCTGGGGCGGGAGCGTGCGGATGCCGTGGCGCTCAGCGTGGAACGGAATGCGCCCGCCTGGCACGGGCGGGCCACCGTCTTCTACCGCGATCACCAGGATCTGGTGGATTGGACCTTCCGGCAGGATGCGCCGTTCGCCCGGCAGGCCAACGAGATGGACGTGGAGGTGACGGGCGTCGAGCTGGAGCTCGCCCGGCAATGGGACGCCGTGGAGCTGGTGGCGGGCTACACGTACCTGCACAAGGACGAGGATTACGGCGCAGCCGCGGTGGATGCCAGCTTCTACGCGCTGAACTATCCGGAGCAGCGCCTCACCGTGGCACTGCGCTTTCAGCCCGTGTCGTGGCTGGACGTGCGGTTGGACAACGAGCTCTCCCGCCACCGGGAGAACCCGCTGCGGCAGAGCGACGACGAAGCGTATCAGGCTGCTCTGGCCATGGGCTGGCTCACGCCGGTTTCCGGGTTGCGGGTGGATCTGCGGGCGGACAACCTCACCGACAGCCCCTTTCAGCACTTTCCGGGCACGCCGCCGCCGCGCCGCCAGCTCAGTCTGAACGCCCGCTACCTCTGGTAGTCAGGAGTCGGCGGAGCAGGGGAGCCGTACGTCTGCGGTGCCGAACACCCGGGTCTCGCCGGCCGCGTTCTTCACCGTCAGGTCGAGCTGAACCGCGCCGGTGTCCTCGTCGATGTCGGTGACCACGGCACCGATGGTGCAGGGCTCGTCGGCGAGCAGGGGCGCCCGGAACACGGTGTCGATGTGCTCCACCCGTGCCGTCGGCGACCAGCGGTGAATCATGCTGGTGAGGAAGCCCATGGCCATGATGCCGGGTACCAGGGCGCCGGGCAGGCCCTCGTTGCGGGCCGCTTCGTGGTCGGTGAAGCGGGCGCCGCCCCAACCCACCGCCGTGGCGAATGCCGAGGTGACCGCCAGGGAGGTATCGGGCTCGAACGCCGGCAGCTCGGCGCCGAACTCCACGTTTTCGATGGTCTGGATGCTCATGCGTCTGGCCGCTCCCTGATCACCATGCGGGAATCGTTGGTGGCTACGTGAACCCCGTCGGGATCGTAGATCTCCATGCGGGAAACCACGAACACCATCCGTCCGGAGCGCCCGCTCTTGGCGTAGATGTCGTGCAGGTGGGTTCGCCCGGTCAGCGGAATGCCCGGCTTCACCGGCGCGATGCAGGTGACGGCCTTGCCGCCGTCCATGGGAATGCCCCCGAGCTTCGGAAAGTCGATGGGCAGGTGCCGGCCACCGGACAGGCTGGCGATGTAGGCGGGGGTGGCCTGAAAATCCTCGTGCTCCGGGTTCAGGTACTCCTCCCGCGTTTCCCCCGCTGCCCGGGCCACGGTGACCAGCTTGTCGGGATCCAGGGTGAAGCTCCGGGTATCGAACTCGGTGTCGAGGAACTGCGCCTTCAGGGCATCGACGTCGACCATGATGAACCGCCCCCGCTCAGTTGAGCGCGCCGACGATGCACACCGCCGCCACGTTGGACATGGGGCTGCCCCCCAGGTTGTGGGTCATGCCGATGCTGGGCGCCGGAAGCTGGCGGTCCCCGGCCCGCCCCTGGAGCTGCAGGTACATCTCGTAGAGCATGCGGATCCCGGAGGCGCCGATGGGATGGCCGAAGCATTTCAGGCCGCCGTCGATCTGGCAGGGGATCTGTCCGTCGGCGTCGTAGAAGCCGTCCATCACGTCGCGGATGGCGCCGCCCTCGGGGGAGAGCTGCAGGTCCTCCATGGTCACGAGCTCGGTGATGGAGAAGCAGTCGTGACACTCGAACATGCTCACCTGCTCCCGCGGGTTCGTGATCCCGGCTTCCTTGTAGGCCTTGGCGGCGGCGATGCGGGTGGTGTGAAAGTAGCTGCCGTCCCAGGAGTTGTGCCCGGACTCGGAGCCGTTGGAGAGGGAGAGCTGCAGCGCCTTCACGCTGACGATGTTCGTCTTGCCGAGGCTCCTGGCGATCTCGGGCGTGGTGACGATGGCCGCCGCGGCGCCGTCGGAGACGCCGCAGCAATCGAACAGGCCCAGCGGCTCGGCGATGATGGGGGCGTTCAGCACCTGCTCTTCGGTGACGGGCTTCTGCAGGTGCGCCTTCGAATTCTTCGCGCCGTTGGCGTGGCTCTTGACCGAGATGTGGCCGATGGCGCGCTTCAGGTCGTCGCGATTCACCCCGTGCTTGGCCCGGTAGGCGCTCGCGAGCTGGGCGAAGTTGCCCGGCGCCGAGCCGTTGGCCGCCCACTGCGGCGTCAGGGTGCCGCCGAGGCTCCCCGGCAATCCGCCGTAGCCGGTGTCCTTCAGCTTTTCCACGCCCACCGCCAGGGCGATGTCGCAGGCCCCCGAGGCCACGGCGTACACGGCGCCACGGAACGCCTCGGAGCCGGATGCGCAGAAGTTCTCGACCCGGGTGACGGCGATGTTGGGCAGCCGCAGCGCGATGGAGAGGGGTAGGCCTCCCTTGCCGACGCTGATCTCCTGGTAGTGGGTGGAGAGCCACGCCGCGTCGATCTGGCTGACGTCGATTCCGGCGTCCTCGATGGCCTCGGAAAAGGCCTCCACCATCAGCTCTTCGCCGCCGCAATCCCAGCGCTCGCCGAAACGCGAGCAGCCCATGCCCAGAATGGCGACTTTGTCCTTGATGCCTGATGCCATGGCCGGCTCCTCAGTTGGTCACGTCGGGCCGCAACGGCACGGCCTTCCAGAAATAGCGCACGAATCCCCGGACATTGTCCACCGACTTGATCCGGAAGACCATGCGGACTCCCACGCCCACCTCCACCTCGCCTTCGTCCACGTCGGTGAAGTCGGTCATGAAGCGGCCGCCGTTGGTGAAGGTGATCATGCCGTAGTGGGCGGGCGGCGCCGCCGTGTAGGTGAGGTAGTCCGCCGACCAGGTGAGCACCGACGCCGGCTCCTCGCGGAACGGGTGCGGTTCCTGGGTGCCGGTGGCGGCGCACTGGGGATTCACGCAGATGTCGGTGCGGGGAAACTGCAATGTTCCACAGCGGCTGCAGCGGCCGCCCACCAGCCCGAGCAGCATGTCGCGCTTGCGGTAGCTGACCGTGAGCGCCGTTTTGTAGTCGGCGGTCTCCGCGCGCATGCCCTTCTCCAGCGGGATCAGCTCGTTGAAGGCGAGGTACTTCTGGTAGTTGGTCTCCGGACGCCGGTTCGCCAGGGCCTGCACGATCCCGCAGGCGCTGCTGAAGCCCTCCAGGCGTTCCGTGACCCGGAGCACCAGGGCATCGCACCCCTGACCGAAGCTGGCGAGCAGCAGGACGTCGCCGGGCGCGGCCTTCGTCTCCAGGGTGTGCAGCAGCATCACCAGCGGATGCGCGGTACCCGCTTCACCCAGGCTGCCTGCCAGATTATCGCGCACCGCGTCGGCGGCGATGCCCACCTGCCGGGCGATGCCTTCCACGGCCCGGCCGATGGTGCTCGGCATGATGAAGTGCGTCACCTCGGCGGGCTGGACGCCGGCCTTGGCCAGCGCCTTCGTCAGCACCGGGGGCACGATCTTCGCCAGGCCCTCGTCGCGGATCCAGCGTTCTTCCCAGGTGTAGTCGAACTCGGCGCCGGCGGCCCGGAAGTGATCGATGAAATCCACGGTGGCGCTGTGGGCGGCGAGGAAGTCCACCAGGGTGTCGTCGCGGCCAATGGTCACCGCCGCCGCGGCGTCGCCGTAGGCGAGCTCGCCCGCGCTGGCCGGGCGGGTGCGGCGCTTGTCACTCGCCACCACCAGCGCGCTGTCGTACAGGCCGCCGGTGACGGCGCCCAGCGCCTGCAGCAGCGCCCCGGTGCCCGCCTTCTGGCTGCTGGCCAGGTCCACGGAGGCGATGTCCTCGGGGAGGCCCAGCGCGCCGCTGACGATCCCCGCATTCTGCCGATCGGCGAAGGGCGCGCTGGTGCTGGCGAAATAGATCGCCTGGGGTGCGCCGGCGCTCGCGCTGTTCAGGCACGCCCGGCCGGCCTCCACCGCCATGGTGACGGCGTCCTCGTCCCAGTTGCACATGCTGCGCTCGCCCGTGGCCTTGCCTGCGAGCCCCGGATCCGCCCATTTGTGGGCATCCACGATGGCCTGGCGCGTCAGCCGCAGCCGCGGCACGTAGCCGCCGAACGAGGTGATTCCTACCACTTGCCTCACCGCTCCCAAAAGCGCTCGATTCTAAGAGGCCGGTGGGGTCGAGACAACGCCGGCCGCCGCGCCCCTCAGCGGCCGAGCTGCTCGAGCAGGTCGAGCCTCGTGCACCGCATTGGGCGGCGGTCCGGAATTACCTAGTATTCGTCGTCGTAGTCGTCCTCGTCCTCGTCGCCGGTGCAGTCGCCGATGCGACGCCCTTCCACCTGGCTGCGGGACTCGATGGACTGACCGCCGAAGCTCATCTGGAAGCTCATGGTGCCCTGATAGCGCTCGGGTCCGTCGAACTCGAGATCGCCGACCAGGCTGCCCTTCACGCTTTCCTGTGCACCGGTGCCGGAGAAGGCCATGGTGTAGCTGACGGCGTCGTCGCTGCGGTCGAACTTCTCGATGCGCACGTTCTGGTCGGGGCCGTTCTTGGCGAAGCTGGTGAAATCCTCGACTTCCTCGACCGTGATGCACTCCTCGTCCGTTTCGGGCGGGCCCATCTCGCCGTTGGGCTTGACGTCCTGGGTCGTCACCTCCCACAGCCCCGGCCGGATCATGTCCGACATGTCGTACTGTCCGCCTGCCAGGGCCGGCATGGTTCCGAGGCAGAGACATCCTAGCCAGAACGCGCGCATGGGCTTCCCCCTTTGTGACTGCTGATTGGAAATGGCCGGCGGCGATTCTACGACAACGTCGGCGACGGGACGAGGTGGCCGGGCGGTCCGCTGGGCTTGGCCGTGGCGCCGTCGATGAAGGCGCGAATCACCGATTGGAACGCGAAGCAGCGCTCCAGAATGGCCATGTCCGAGTCGCTGACCTCCGCGGCGGCCATGAAATCGCGCCACGCTTCGGTCACGGCCAGCACGTCCCGGGCGATCGCCACCGCCTGGTCCCGTTCCAGGCCCATTCGGTGGGCGGCGGCCTCCAGGTTGTCGCGGCTCGGCGTGTTGCCGAATGCGCCCAGGGCAATGGCGTGGGAGCCCTGAAGGCCCACGTTGGGAACGATGTCGTAGCCAGGGGTCAGGCGGTACTCGCTTTCCGCGGCGATCTTGTAGAAGGCGTGGTTGCGCAGATGGTCGTCGGTGTTGCCGATGCCGATGTTGAACAGCATGCGGCGGAAGATGTTCTCCGACAATCCTTCCGTGCGCGAGCCGATGCGCTTGCCGAGTTGCAGGATGCCCGGGTAGGACATGGCCGCCTCGTCGAACTGCGTGATGTCGAACTTGTTGATGAGGCTCGCCACGGAAACCAGGTGGTGCTGGGCGTCGCCGCTGCGGTCGAAGCGCTCAACCAGCACCACGGGGCCGCGGGCGGTTTCCGTCATCTGCACGTCCGGCACGTCGATGCCGGCCTCGCGCGCCATGCGCATGGCGGCGCACTCCACCTTGCACATTTCCACCAGATCGCTGTCGCGGCCGAACTTGGCGATCCAGTGCCGGCCCTCATGCTCGATGAGGGTCTTGGGGCGCGCGCCGCCCAGGCCGCTGCCGTGAAAGAAGTAAGGCTCCAGGTTCTGGTCCACTTCCTTGCCGGCCTCGATGTCCGCCGCGATGTGCTGCAGATGAACCAGGTTCTCGAACGGCCGCGGCGGCGTGGGTTTGGGTTTATCGTGAATCTCCGCGGTGAAGTGCAGGGCGCCCACCCCCTCGCCGGAGGCGGCCAGCAGAAACTCCACGTGGCTGACGGGCGGCGGCCGGCGGGTCTTGGTGAGCTGCCGCCGGCCCCATTCGTCGGGACCGGCGTCGATGAGCACCCCGAACACCCCCGGCGTCTCGCGGCTGCGCGGGTTGACATGAATGCCTTCGGCCAGCGGCAGGTTGATGGGATCCAGGGCGAAGGCGCGGGGGTTCTCCAGGTACGCCCGCGCGTACTTGAAGCGTCCCTGCTTCTCGTCCACCAGCAGTTGCCCCGCCAGCACCTTGGTGCCGTCGCCGAGATCGGCGTGCACGAACAGCTTCTCTGCCATCAGATTTCCCACTCGTCCGCGGCGGGGGCTTCCTGGGCCGGCCGTGCCCGCCGCCGCAGGGCGCTGCGGCCGAGCGCCTCACCCAAGGTGTCTTCGCCGGGGGCGAGCACGGCGTCGAAGGCCGTGGGGGCGCCGAAGACGTCGAGCAGCGACAGGTAGGCCGCAACCATGATGCGCGGCGAGCCGGCCTCCACCTTCTTGATGGAGCTTTCCGAGAGTCCCGCCTTGCGCGCCGTCTGCTCCTGAGTCCAGTTGCGGCGCAGACGCGCCTCCTTCAGCCGCTCGCCCAGCGCGCGGAGGGAGCCGAGCGCGGCGTCGCTGACGACGGCATGGGCCTTGGAAGAGCGGGGCACGTGTATATACCTCCGGAATCCGTGTTAACAGTTGCGTATGAGCCTACTCGATGGTGTCAGGAAAATCATCGGGTTGCGCCGGCCAATCTGGGTGCGAATACGTCCATAGGCGCAGTTTAGAGGTTTTATTGAGCCCGGAGTGTGATCCAACTCTCGTGGTTCTGGCCGCTATGAAGATGCAAGAAAGACCCTAAATAGGACCAATAGATTTATATAAATCTATATGTAGTACCATGCGACGGGCTGGCCAGGAGCCTCGAGATGAAACTTTCGCTTGCTTTGTGGCGGAGTAGCGAGGATGATGCTCGGGCGATCTACTACGTTTTGGCCTGCCTTCAACTGCCTTGTCCGGCTTCCCGGACGACCAATTCAAGTCACCCACTACGACTAGGTTGTTCGAAACCGCTCCCGATTTGCGAGCGGGCTACTACTAAGGAGGCCAAAAATGGCTACCGGAACTGTCAAATGGTTCAACCCCACCAAGGGCTTCGGGTTCATTCAGCCCGAATCCGGCTCTGCTGACGTGTTCGTGCACATCAGCGCGGTGGAAAAAGCCGGGCTCGGCACGCTCACCGAAGGTCAGCGCGTCAGCTTCGACGTCATCGAAGAACGCGGCAAGAAGGCAGCGGGCAACCTGCAAGCAGCCTGAACCGTGCGCCTGGCCCTCAGGGGCTATGGCGAACTTCTGAAAGGCGGCCTTCGGGCCGCCTTTTTTGTGCGCGCATTCGTGCTCGAACGCTCAGGCCTCCAGGGCTTCCCAGCGCTCATACGCCTGCGCAAGCCGTGATTCCAGGTCGGTCAGCGCGTCCTTTGCGGCGCTGATCTCCGCCGGCTCCCGGCGGTAGAACGCCGGGTCGGCCATGCGGGCCTGCAACTCCGCGAGGGCGCCTTCCAGCGACTCGATGAGGTCCGGCAGGGCCTCCAGTTCCCGCTGTTCCTTGTAGCCGAGCCTGCGTGGTTTCGCCGGCTCTGCGCCGCTCGGCCGTGGCGGCGGCTCGGAGCGCTTCGCGGCGGCAGGCGGCTGATCGCCCGCCAGGGGTGCACGTTGCCGGGCCCAGTCGCTGTAGCCGCCCACGTGCTCCTCCACACGGCCGTCGCCTGAGAGCACCAGCAGACTGGTGACGGTGTGGTCGAGAAAACTGCGGTCGTGGCTGACCAGGAGCAACGTGCCGTCGTAGTCGGCCACCACCTCTTCGAGGAGCTCCAGGGTTTCCACGTCCAGATCGTTGGTGGGCTCGTCCAGGACCAGCAGGTTGGCGGGCCGCGCGAACAGCTTGGCGAGAAGCAGCCGATTGCGCTCGCCCCCGGACAGGGACTTCACGGGGGAGTGGATCCTGGCGGGCGGAAACAGGAAGTCGCCGAGATAGCCCACCACGTGCCGGGTCCCGCCGCCCACGACCACGTGGTCCGAGCCTTCGGCCACGTTGTCGCGCACCGAGCGCTCCGGATCGAGCTGGGCCCGTTCCTGATCGAAATAGGCGACCTCGAGCTGGGTGCCTCGCCGCACCACCCCGCGGGTGGGCTCGAGCTGCCCGAGCAAGAGACGCAACAGGGTGCTCTTGCCGCTGCCGTTGGGTCCGATGATGCCGATGCGGTCGCCCCGGGTCACCAGCACCGACAGGCCGTCGATGAGCGGCGTGTCCTCGTCGTATCCGAACGCGACGTCCTGGGCTTCCACCACGAGCTGTCCGGAGCGCTCGCCGCTGGCGAGTTGCATTCGGGCGGTGCCCTGGCGGTCGCGCCGCTCGGCTCGTTCGCGGCGCATGGCCTCGAGCCGGCGCACCCGGCCTTCGTTGCGCGTCCGCCGCGCCTTGATGCCCTGGCGGATCCAGACTTCCTCCTGCGCCAGCGCCTGGTCGAACTTGCGCTGTGCATCGGCCTCGGACTCGAGCTCGTCGTTCTTGCGCGCGAGGTACTGGGAATAGCTGCCGGGGTAGGAGCGCAGGGTGCCGCGGTCCAGCTCGACGATGCGCGTCGCCAGCCGGTCGATGAAGGCGCGGTCGTGGGTGACGAACACCACTGCGCCGGCGAAGCCGAGCAGGGCCTCCTCCAGCGCGGCGATGGCGTCGATGTCCAGGTGGTTGGTGGGCTCGTCGAGAAGCAGCAGATCGGGCGCCGACACCAGCGCCTGACCCAGCATGGCGCGGCGTCGCACGCCCCCGCTCGCCGCGGCCATCTTCAGATCCGGCGGCAGGGCGAGGCGGCTCAGCATCGCGTCGATGCGCTCGGAGCCCTCCCAGGCGCCGGCGTGCTCGGCCTCGGCCTGCAGCCGGCCGAGTCGGGCCAGCGCGGTTTCGTCGCCGGCCGCCACCGCCGCGCTCGCCGCGTGGTAGCGGGCCAGCAGCTCGCCGTGATCCCCCAGTCCCGCGGCCACCACCTGGAACAACGTCAGATCGTCGGCGTCTGGGACCTCCTGGGCCAGCCGGGCGATGCGCAGACCGTCGCGGCGCCACAGCCGGCCGCTGTCGAGCGGTTGCTCGCCGGAGATCACGTTCAGCAGCGTCGACTTGCCGGCCCCGTTGCGGCCCACCAGGCACAGGCGCTCGCGGCGGTCCACTTGGAGCTCGGCCCGGTCGAGCAGCGGCACGTGGCCGAACTCGAGGCAGGCGTCACGCATCTGAATGAGGGGCATGCTGTCGAAACCGTGTGGCGCGCCGACTCCGGCGCCGGCGTGCACTATACCTGGCCGGCACGGAAGCTGCTGCATGAGCAAGCTGCGTCACCCACCAACGGAGTCATCACCGGTGAACCAACCCCGCCGCCGGCGGCGTCTCGACCGGCCGCCGTCCTTTCTGGCCGCGGCCCGCGCACTCCTGGGCATCGAGGCCTTCCGCCCCGGCCAGCAGGAGGCCCTCGAGGCGCTGTTCGACGGCCACGATGTGCTGGCGGTGCTGCCCACGGGTTCGGGTAAGTCGGCCATCTATCAGATCGCCGCCAGCCTCATTCCGGGCCCGACGGTGGTGGTGTCGCCGCTCATCGCGTTGCAGCGCGATCAGGTGGAACGCCTGCAGGATCCGAGATCGGGGGGCGCGGCGGTGGTGAACTCGCTGACCGCCGCCGCGAGACGCAGCCTCGCCTTCTCCGGCCTCGAAGGTCAGCGTCTGGAGTTCGTGTTTCTCGCCCCGGAGCAACTGCACCGGGAGGACGTCCTGGACCATCTGCGCAAGGCCCGGCCGTCCCTGTTCGTGGTGGACGAAGCCCATTGCATCAGCGAGTGGGGCCACGACTTCCGTCCCGACTACCTGCGGCTCGGCGGCATCATCGAGGCGTTGGGTCATCCGCCCGTGCTGGCGCTGACGGCGACCGCCTCGCTGCCGGTGCGGGAGGAGATCATGGAGCGGCTGCGGATGCGCCATCCGCAGGTGGTGGCGGGGGCCATGGACCGGCCCAACATCTGGCTGGGGGTGCAGAGCGCGTCGAGCGCCCGGGCGAAGCGGCGCATGCTGCTCACCGGCGTGGAAGGGGCCGCCAAGCCCGGCATCGTCTACGCCGCTTCCCGCCGCCAGTCCGAGGAGATCGCTGCTGATCTCGCCGATCGTGGGGTCTCTGTGGAGTGCTACCACGGCGGTATGAATCGGGCACAGCGGGAAGCCGCCCAGGCCGCCTTCATGGGGAGCGACGAGAACGGCACCACCCGAGGCGGCACCGTGGATGTGATGGTCGCCACCTCCGCCTTCGGCATGGGCATCGACAAGCCCGACGTGCGCTTCGTGTTCCACAACGACGTGACCGCCTCCCTGGACGCCTACTATCAGGAGCTGGGGCGGGCCGGGCGGGACGGCACCCCGGCCCGCGCCGTGCTGTTCTACCGGCCCGAGGACTTCGCCCTGCACAAGTTCTTCGCTGCCGGCGGTCACCTGCGCCGGGAGGAGCTCGAGGCCATCGCCGATGCGGTGGCCGAGGCGGGGGATCTGGACGAGGAGGCGTTGCAGGCGCGGACGGGCATCTCCCGCACCAGAATCGTACGGGCCACGGCTGGGCTCGAGGACGAGGGCCTGGTGGATCAGCCGGCGCCCGGCATGCTGCGCTCGGCGGGGCCGGACATGGACGCGGCCGCCGCCGCGGGCGCGGTGCTCGAGCACGAGAAGCGGCATCACCGCTACCTGCTGGCGCGCCTCGAGCGGGTGCGGGTCTACGCCGAGATGCGCGACTGCCGGCGCCAGTACCTGCTCGAGTACTTCGGCGAGGAGGCGGAGCCCTGCGGCAACTGCGACAACTGCGATCGCGGCCTGCCCACCTCCGCGGGCACCAGCACCGAGCAGCCGTTTCCCGTGAAGAGCCGGGTGGTGCACAGCACGCTCGGCAAAGGTGTGGTCATGGACTATCGCGGCAACCACATGACCGTCGCCTTCGACGAGTCGGGCGAGAAGGTGATCGACGTCCGGTTCGTGGTGGACCGCGGCATGCTGCGCAGGGAGAACCCGCGGTAGCGGCTCGCCAGCGGCTCGCCAGCGGCTCGCCGGCTCAGTCGGGCAAGTATCGGCCCAGCAGAGGGTAGAAATCGCCGAGGAAGTCGGTGAGATGTTTCTCCGCCACAGCCAGGTCTGTGCCCTCCCGCACCGGAACCACCAGTCGCACCAGGGCGCCGTCGCTGCGGTTGCGTGTGAGCGAATCCCACAGGATGTACCACTTCACCGCATACTCG
>JAWLCV010000003.1:39915-95878 GCA_041686955.1 Pseudomonadales bacterium | reverse complement strand
GGCGGATACCCGCTCGGCGGATTCCTCGAACAGCGCCGGAAGATCCTCGTCGGCGGTCTCCAGCAGGCGGTCGAGGAAACGGTGAAAGTGCTGGCCGCCGCCTTCGTTGCGGCCGAACATCACCTCGAACCCGGGCCGGTGCAGAAGCGCCTGCTGCTGTCGGAAGCCGGTGGCGTAGTCCTCGTCGCGCACCACGTACTCGAGCAGCTTGAACTGGTCGTGGGCCGCCTGGCGCATTTCGTCGTTGGGCGGCAGCTTTTCCATGACGTAGTTCTGCACGGTGCGGGATTCCAGCGGCGAGTCGCCGGGAAAAAGCTGAGACACCATCACTCCGCGGCCGCCGCCGCCGTCGAAGGACGCAATGGAGATGTGCGGGAAGATGGTCCACACACTGGCCATCAGCGGTTCCAGGGGCCACTGGGACTCGGGCTCGCCCTCCAGCTCCAGGAGCTGCGGATTCGGTGACGAGACCCGCTGGTGCGGTCCCCAGGCGTAGTACAGCGCCTGATTGGGCATGTTGGAGCCGAAGGTGTTACGGTGCAGGATCGGCAGGTGATAGAGATCCATGTAGCCGTCGTAAGCGATCTTCCAGTTGGGGCTCTCGAGGGTGCGAGCTTCGAAGAGCTCCCAGCTCTCGAAGCCGAAATTGGCGAGCAGGGCGTCGTATCCGCAAAGGAAGGTGTCGATGTCGAGGCTGGAATGGGGGTCCAGGTTCACCCAGATCATGCCGGCCCGCTCGCCCACCGGCAGCGGGGTCAGCCCGTGGCACGATTTGTCGATCTGCCCGAAATCTCTTTCCGCGTACACCGCCACGAGCTCACCCGCGTGATCGTAGGTCCAGGCGTGGTACGGACAGGTGAAGCGTTTCCGGTTGCCGGAGGGTTCCGTGACGATCACGGCGCCGCGGTGGCTGCAGGAATTGATGTAGGCGCGGGCTTCACCGCTCTCGGTGCGTACCATCAGTACCGGCACGCCCACGACGTCCAGGGTCTTGAAGTCGCCGGGATTCTTCAGCTCGCAGCTCATGGCCAGCATCAGCGGCAGGCGCTTGAAGACCCGGTCCATCTCCAGTTGCCAGCGCTCCCGATCGTAATAGAGCTCGCCGGGGATCTTCATCACCTCGGGCGTCGGCTCGATGGAACCGGATTTGACCATCGCCATGTTGTGGCGTGCCATTCGGATCAGATCCGCCCGCGAATCGCCTCGAGTCTGGGTCCTAGCGCTGCTCGCCATGGTCACTCGCTCCTCTGTAGTAAAACCGGACAAGATGACTGTTTCGCCATTTTGCCCAGTTCCCGGGCGGGTCGTCCACCCCCGGAGTTGACCAACGGACGACTCGGCTGCAACACTCATCGGCTCTGGGAGGACGTAGCACGTATGGCGACTCTGCAGCCGGAGCATGACCGCTTCCTTTCGGCCCATCGCTGGGCCGTGCTGACCACCTTACGTGCCTCGGGCAGCCCAGTGAGCTCCATGGTGGCCTACGCCCGGGACGGCGACGACTTCGTCGTCAGCACGCCTGGAGGTACGTTCAAGCGGCGCAGCATCCAGCGGGATCCCAGGGTCAACCTCTGCGTGATCAGCAACGCCGAGCCCTTCGACTTCGTGGCCATCGAGGGGACGGCAGCCGTGGAGGGCGACGATCTGGTGCGGCGGACCCGGCTGGTGTTCGACAACCTGGCGGGGACGGGCTACCAGGCGCCGGCCGACCTCGAGCACTGGCTCGAGAGCCAGAAGCGCGTGATTCTCAGGATCCGTGCGGACCGGGTCTACGGCGTCATTCGGTGAGGCCTGCCCTCGAAAACTATGCGGGTCGGCTGCGCTTGCGCATGCGTTCCCGGTCGTAGAGCGGATCGTCGGGCTTGCGCGCTCCGGCGATCATGGCGCTGTCCTTGAAGCTTTCGTCGGCCGCGGGTTCGTCCCGCACCCAGTCCACCAGCTCCGAGCGGTAGGCGATCTTCCAGACGCCGCCGCGACGCTCGTAACGGTCCACATAGCGACCGCTGATGAAGAGATCGCGCTCGCTGCCGTCCTCGGCGGTGATCCGGTGAAAGGCCTGGTAGTACACCTCGCCGAACGCCTCGTCCCCGGCCACCTCGATCTGAACCTGACCGATCATGTGGTGGTTCGACGCGTGGGGCTTCAGAGCGCCCTGGGCGAACCGGACGAAGCCGTCCGGATCACCCTCGTAGATGCCGTAGGAGCACCAGGCATCGTCCCAGAACACGGATCGATGGACCTGGGGGTCCAGCCGGTCCTGGCCGCGCATGTACGTGCACGACAGCTCGTAGATCTCCTGCTTGTCGGCCAGGAGCTGCAGTCGATCGCCGGTCATTGGTAGCTCCGTGTCGAGTGAGCGATGCAGCCGCGCCGGTGGCGCGGTCAACCCGCCAGAAGACGATCCAGAGGGTCGTCGGGGTGGCGCGCGCCCCGGGCGAGCCCGTCGAACGGCGGACCCTCGAGAGTCGCCGTGGCCTCCGTGTTCTGGTTCCAGTCCATCACGACCTGGCGGTGAATGATTTTCCAGACACCGTTGCGCCTCTCCATGGTGTCCAGGTAACGACCCAGGTAGGTCATCTCCGTATCGTACCCCTCTGCTCCGGCCCTGTAGTGGTAGGCGGTCACGTAGGTCTCTACCAGTGCGCGGTGGTCCCGAAACTCGATGCAGGTGTTGGAGAGGGTGTGCTGGGTGCGCGCGTAGGCTTTGATAGCCTCTGGCAGGATCTCGCAGAACTCGTGGGCGTTGCCGTTGAACGCCCCGTAGGCCACCGTGGCATCCGGCCAGTAGGCCGACTTCAGCACGGCGGCGTCGGCGCGATCCACCCCGCGGCTGTGCTTGGCCAGCACTTCCTGAATGGCCAGCCGGTCCGCCACCTCTTCAGGCTGCGGCACCCGTCCTGTCTCCGTGACCACCACAATACTCCTGCTCCGTTACCGTCATCGGGCGCAGATCATGAAAGGCCTTATAAAAACCGTCCTACTTGATTGTTTTGCTCGATTGGGCGAAAGTCAACAGCCGGATGGGGATGCGGATCGTTCGCCCGCCAACTGAAGCGATCCCAGGCCATCCGCACGCCACAATAATTGATCGTTGGGGAGAGATCGATGAGGCTGACTCGGTTCAACGCGTCCGTTGCAGTGGGCGCAGTCTTGATCATGCCTTGCTCGCAAACCTTCGCTGCCGAGGCGGTGATCGAGGAGGTCATTGTTACGGCCCGTCAGCAGGCAGAGACTCTGCAGGACGTGCCCGTAACCGTGGCGGCCTTCACGGAGCAGGACCTGGACCGTTACAACATCCGGGATCTGCAGGAAGCGGCCAAGCTGGTTCCCAACTTCCACATCAACAAGGGGGCATCGGGGAGCGGTACGAACATCTATCTGCGCGGTGTCGGGTCGAGCTCCATCAGCGCGGCGTTCGACCAGTCCGTGGCCCTGAACATCGACGGCATCGTGGTCAACCGGGGCCGGTTCATCTACGACTCCTATCTGGACATGGGGCAGCTCGAGGTCCTCAAAGGGCCGCAGAGCCTGTATTTCGGTAAGAGTGCCACGGCCGGCGTGATCTCAATCACCAGCAACGACCCGGGTGAGGAGTTCGAGGTGGAGGCCTCCGCCGCCTACGAGACCGAGTACGAGCAGACCTACACGGAGTTCGTCGTCTCCGGACCCCTCACCGACACCTTCGGCGCACGGCTCGCTCTCGGGACGTCCCGGGGCGAGAAGATGATCGAGAACACCAGCCCGTTCGCGCAGGACGGCTGGCGCGACGAGGAATCTCTGAATGGCCGTCTGACCCTGCTGTGGGACGCCAGTGACCGCCTCACTACGCGACTGAAGGTCAACTACTCCGAATACGAGAGCGACGGCAGCGCCAGCAACTACGACATGTGGTGTCCGGACGGCACGCGGCAGGATACGTTCGTCGGGCCGGTTCTGCTGCCCAATCCGTCCAACGACTGCAAGATCAACGGCAATACCTCCCTCGGCGACGTGAACCCGGTGCTGCGGGCCGGTCTGCCCTACGGCGGTGAAGACGGTAAGCCCTTCCTCGACCAGGAAAGCTGGCTGACCTCCCTGAAGGTGGACTGGGGCATG
The DNA here is from genome assembly GCA_041686955.1 of Pseudomonadales bacterium. Classification (GTDB taxonomy): domain Bacteria; phylum Pseudomonadota; class Gammaproteobacteria; order Pseudomonadales; family Azotimanducaceae; genus UBA7803. The sequence goes on along the minus strand of JAWLCV010000003.1, from coordinate 91,783 downwards.
AGCGATACCCTGGCTCTGACCTCGATCACCGGCTACGTGGACTTCGACCACAAGGAGCTGGACAACTACAGCGGCTCCGACTCCGGCGTCTACGCCGGCCTGCACCGCAACCAGTACGAGGCGTTCTCCGAGGAGCTGCGTCTGGTCAGTGACCTCGACGGGCCGTTGAACTTCATGGTCGGCGCCTACTATCAGGATGTGGAACAGGGCTTCGAGGCGTACCAGTACGCGGCGAACTTCGGCATTCTCGTGGGCCCGGACCCCGTCACCGGCAACGGCTTCGACTATGCGAAGATCCAGAAGACGGACGTGCAGGTATGGTCGGGCTTCGTCGCCGCTTACTGGGACGTGACCGATACGGTGGAGCTCACCGCGGGGGTCCGCTACACCGACGAGGAGAAAGACGCACGCATCGACATCCCCTACATGCACCTCATCGCCGAGTTGTCCGGTGCGTTCCTGAGCACGGGGGATTCCATCACGGGCCTCGAGTTCGACGACGACAATCTGTCTCCCGAGGTTGCGGTGAACTGGCACGTCACGGATCAGGTGAGCGTCTACGCCTCCTACAAGGAAGGTTTCAAGTCCGGCGGCATCGACACCAGCGCGCTGCCCACCGCGACCCTGAGCCCGTTGAACCCGGCGTTCCCGGATTTCCTCATCTTCAAATCGGAAGAGGCCGAGGGGTACGAGGTGGGCATGAAGTCGAACCTGCTCGGCGGTGCCATGCGGCTGAACGCCACGGCGTTCACCTACGACTACTCGGATCTGCAGGTTCAGCAGTTCAACTCCGTGGCCATTCAGTACACCACGTTCAACGCCTCCGAGCTGACCACGGAGGGCGTCGAGTTCGACCTCTTGTGGCTGACGCCCATCGAAGGGCTGCAACTGCGGAGCGCCTGGGCCTACACGGATGCCGAGTACACCAAGGAGTTCATCAACGTCGCCGGAGACGACCTGGAGGGCCAGGATCGGGAACGTAACGCCAAGTACAGTGGCTACGCGGGCTTCAGCTACGACTTCCCGCTGGGTACCAGCAACTGGCGCGGTGACCTGTCCTTCGACGCCCGCTACAGCGACTCGTACCCGCTGCAGGGGACGCTGGACACGCGGCACATGGATTCCTACTGGCTGACGGATGCCGCCATCCGGGCCTATCGGGAGGATGGCCGATACGAGCTCGCCCTCATCGGCCGAAATCTCGGTGACGAGATCGTCGAGTACGGGGAGCAGGCCATTCCGGCGACGGTTGCCGGCCCGAGCGGCATCCAGGACCGTTCCGTCAGCACAGGCTTCGGCCGCATGTACACGCTGCAGTTGCGCGTACGCCTGTGATGCAGCGAGTCCATGAGTCTGTGAATCGTAGTTGATCGTTTTGGGGAGGGGAGATCAATGAATCCAAGGCTATTGGCGGCCATATGTGCCCTGGGTGTGAGCGCGGGCGTGCCTGGCGCGTCCGTTTTTGCTGCTGAGGCCGTGATCGAGGAAGTCATCGTCACGGCTCGTCAGCAGGAAGAAACCCTGCAGGACGTGCCGGTGACCGTTGCGGCTTTCGGTGAAGCGGACCTGGACCGTTACAACGTCACCAAGCTAAGCGAAGCCGCCAACATGATCCCGAACTTCCAGATCTACACCACGGGATCGGGCAACGGTTCGGTGTTGCGGCTGCGCGGGATCGGCTCCAGCGACATCAGCGCCGCCTTCGATCAGTCGGTGGCCATCAACGTGGATGGCGTCGTCGTGAACATCGGCCGGTTCATCCACAACTCCTACATGGACATGGGCCAGCTCGAGGTCCTCAAGGGGCCCCAGAGCCTCTACTTCGGCAAGAGCGCGACCGCGGGCGTGGTATCCATCACCTCCAACGATCCGGGCGACGAGCTCGAGGTCGAGGGCATGGTCGGATACGAAACCGAGCATGACCGGCAGTATTTCGAGGCGGTGATCTCGGGGCCGATCACGGACACCTTCGGGGCCCGTCTGGCTCTCGGCGCCAGCAAGGCCGACGAAATGTGGAAGAACCTCTGGCCGGGCGTCGCCAACGAGTGGCGCGGCGAGGAGTCCGAGAACTACCGGCTGACCCTGGTCTGGAATCCCAGCGACCTGCTGAAGCTGCGGCTGAAGTACGCCTACTCGGAGTACCAGAACGACGGGCCGTGGGCAGTGATGGAAGAAACCTGTCCCGAGGGCGCGGTTCAGCCCACCGCTCTTCCCGCGGCCAGTGCGGCCATGGTGGTGCTTCCGGGTGTGGACGACTGCAAGCTCAACGCCAACACGTCGCTGAACGACCTGCACCCGACCCTCGCCCTGGGGCTGCCCTACGGTGGCGACGACGGCGTGCCCTTCCTGGAGCAGGAGACCCACTTCGTCTCCCTGCGCGGAGACTGGGAAGTCAACGAGAACTTCTCGCTGCGGTCGGTGACCGGCTACGTCGACCTGGACCACATCGACCTCGAGGTCTACGACGGCAACGCCGGTGTCTTCGGCGGCGAGCACCGCAACACCTACGAGAGCGTGTCTCAGGAGTTCATCCTGACGAGCCATTTCGACGGCCCGCTGAACTTCATGCTGGGCGCGTACTACCAGGACGTGGAGCAGGTGTTCGAAGCGTACCAGTACGCCTTCAATCTGGCCCTGGTGCCCAACGTCCTGAACTTCAACCCCGCGACCGTGCCGCTCTCGGCTGCCCTGGGATTCGATACCACGCCGGGTGCCGCCTTCGGTCCCGACCCGGCGACCGGCAGAGGCTCGGACTACACCAAGATCCACTATCTGGACACCGAGGTGGTCTCCGGCTTCGTGGCTGCGTACTGGAGCATCACGCCTGATTTGGAGCTCACCGCGGGTGTCCGCTACACCGAGGAAGACAAGCAGGGCCGCATCGACCTGCCGTACTTCCACGCCGCCGCCCAGGTCTTCGGCTTCGGGGGATTCGATCGGGTGGACGGTCTGGAGTTCGACGACGACAACCTGTCCCCCGAGATCGCCCTGAACTACTACGTCACGCCGGATGTCAGCGTCTATGCATCCTACAAGGAAGGCTTCAAGTCCGGTGGCGTGGACAACAGCGCCCTGCCGACCGCCAAGCTGAATCCGAACTCGTCGGTGTTCACCGGCTTCGACTTTCTCTACTACGACTCCGAGGAAGCCTCGGGCTTCGAGGTGGGCATGAAGGGGAAGTTCCTGGATGACTCGCTGCGCCTGAACGCCACCGCGTTCCACTACACCTACGAGGATCTTCAGGTTCAGCTGTTCAACTCCATCATCATTCAGTTCGAGACCTTCAACGCGTCCGAGCTGCTGACCAAGGGTATCGAGTCCGACCTCCTGTGGCTGACGCCGGTGGAGGGCCTGTCGTTGCGGGCCAACATGGCGATCACCGACACGGGCTACGAGGACGATTTCTTCAACGCCACCGGGGAGAATCTGAAAGGGGAAGATGCGGCCGGCAACGCCGATCTGGCCGGCGCCATCGGCTTCACCTACGATTTCGAGCTGGGCCGCAACTGGCGCATGGACCTGTCGGCGGATGCCCGCTACAACGACGGCTACAACTGGACGGCCACGCTGGACCCATACACGCAGGATTCCTTCTGGTTCGTGGACGCCGCGTTGCGGCTCTACAGCGCCGACGGGCGCTACGAGCTTTCCCTCATCGGCCGGAACATCGGGGACAAGATCGTCGCCCAGGGCGGCGGTGCCCGCCCAGGCGCGTGCGCCAACAACCAGGCGGCGGTGCCGTTCGGTTGCGATCTCACCGCAGGAGCGAATGACCAGGATCAGGTGACCTATACGAACCTGGGACGCATGTTCAGCGCGCAATTCCGCGTACGCCTCTGAGTGAGAGAGATGGCCACTCCGGCGACGCTGGTCCCGGGGGATGACGACTTTCATCCCCCCACGCTGGACGATCCGTACTGGACCGAGACGCACTGGTTCTCGTTCGATCAACCGGGACCGAATCTCTCCTGTTCCGTCTACCCGGTGCTGCGAAGGAACCTGAACATCGCCTCGGTCGCCCTGTACCTGTGGGACGGCAGCGAGAGCGCGCCCTGGCTCATCCGCTACGGCAAGGCCTACTGGCATCTGCCGTTTCCCGAGTCCGGCCTCCGGCAGCTTCGTCTCGGGGATCTCGAGTACGACTGCATCGAGCCGCTTTTGAGCTGGGCCGTGCGGTACGCGGACGGCGAGCAGGTGGCGCTGGATCTACGCTGGGACGGTCTCCGTGAAGCTCACCTGGCGCACAAGAGCCCCCACGGCGGTCATCTCGACCAGCCCTGCAGGGTGACGGGTACGGTCACCATTGATGGCGAAAGGTACGACATCGACACGCTGGGCATGAGAGACAAGAGCTGGGGCGTGCGACCCGATGTTCGGGCCGGCGTAGCTGCAGAAGACGGCCGCAGTGCGGTCGCCTACACGTACGGTACCCTCTCGGCAGACGAGCAGTTCCTGATCTACTCGGCGATGAAGGGCAACGTCGGGGACGCCATGCCCGGCGGATACCTGGTGCGTGGCGGCGAGAAGAGTGCGATCGTACGGGGCACGCGCCGGGTGCTCGGCCGCAGCAGCGGTTACCCCACGGAAATCGAGCTGGTCATCGAGGACGATCTGGGTCGCACTCTGCGGGTGACTGGAGTCTGCCAGAATCGGCTGGCGAAGCAGGCGTTCTCGACCACCTTTGCCTGGCTCAGCATGACGGAATGGCGCACGCCCGACGGCGAAAGGTTTCTCGGGGAAGATCAGGAAGTGTTCAGTCCCTATTCGTCCGGCGCGCGGATGGCCCGGCTCAACACCCGTTAGTCCCGGCAGCGTCGCCGAGCCTCCTCGAATCGTGATGCTGCCGTGTCCTATTCCAGCTGCGCCAGCGCATCGGCGACGCTCGCTTCGAGAATGATCCTGCCGGCGTACGCCAGGCGCAGGTCGCTGTTCAAGCCGCTTTCGAACGATCTGCGGCCCAACGCGCAGCACGCGGCGTTGCGCAGCCCGCGCCAGGGGCGGTACGCGGCGAGGCGCTCAGGCGAAGGCTCCGGGGCGCCGGCTTCCTGGTACATGCGCAGAAACTCGTCGAACGGGACCAGCGCCTCGATGGAAGGTCGGGCATAAGCCAGGTCTTCCTCGGGCTCTCCGAGGTGAGCGAACTCCCAGTCGAGCACGGCCTGGATCCTGTCCTCGTGCACCAGGATGTTGTGAAAGCCGACGTCGGCGTGAACCAAGGTGAAGCGTCGCAGCGGGGGCAGGCTGCTCTCGAGGTGCTGGAACGCCTGCGCCACCACATGCTGGTGACGGGCGGGCGCGCATTCCTCCCAGAGCCGCCGCCACCAGCCAACGTAGGCGGTCAGCTCCTCCCGAGGCGCTGCCCCGGGGGCCTGGCGCAGCACGTTCAGGCTCTCCACGGGTGCGGTGTGCAGCCGGGCCAGAAACGACGCCAGATCCCGCGCGCCCCGTTTCCTGACCGCCGGCTGCGTCTGGGATGTGAAGAATTGAGGTTCCCCCTTCACGCCGGCGGATATCATGAAGGGCCCTCCCAGGCCCGGGGTGGGATTCGCCTCCACGAGCAGTGGTTCCGCCACGGGCAATCCGAGGCGATACAGGTCCCGAAGCAAAGGAAACTCATCGACCACGGTGGTCCGCGTGGGCCCCGCGGGGAGGTCGCGGCGAACGGCCAGGGTGCGGCTGGCATGGCGGCCACTGACGGTGATGAGATAGGTGTCCTTCGAGAATCCCAGCGCCGATCGCAGGATCGACAGCTCGTCACCACGGTCGATGAGGCCATGGTCGCTCAGATAGGTCCTCAGCGCTTGGGGATCCATGGTGCGCTCGACGGGCGGCGCAATGGAATTGCCTCCGGTGTCAAGGGTCCGCAGCAGCGCGGCGATCATCTGCAATGGTCCGGCATACTCGTGCTCGGCGCCGGCGAGCGTCTCGAGTTCCCGACTGATCACATCCAGCAGCATCGCATCATGAGGGTGCAAGGGGTTCTCCCAGCTTCGTGGTCGATCTCATCCGCGCCTTTAGGCTTCCACGATCAGGCCGGTCCCGCAACTGTTGGCGCTGACCCTCCGCGTCGACCTGCTGCTGGGGTATAGTCCGAAGCTGACTCGATCGGATCCTTGATCCGGGGGGAGGGAGAGATGTTGAGTGCGCTCGACGAAACGCTGATGCATCAGGCGCCTCTCACGTTCGATGAGGCGGCGACCAGCGATCATCGGTTCTTCGACCGGATGGTGGTAGGAACCCACGCTCCGGACGGCACCAAGGTGATCATGGGGCTGGCCGCCTACAAGAACATGAATGTCTTCGAGGGCTTCGCGTGCGTTCAGAGAGGCGACAGGCAGTACAACCTGAGGCGCTCGCGGGTCCTGCGTCCCAAGCTCGCGTCCGAGCTGGCGCTCGCGCCCATCCGCGTCGACGTGGTGGAACCTCTGAGGGCGTTGAGGCTGTCGCTCGAGCCGGGAGACGCCTGGCCCATGAGCTTCGAGCTGGATTGGCGTGGCAACTTCCCCGTGCATCTGGAGAAACCGCACTTCGGCCGATCGGCCGGCCGGGTATTTCAGGACTACCTTCGATTCGACCAGCTCGGCGTGGTGGACGGCTGGCTCCGCGTGGCGGGCGAGCGGCTCGAGGCCGAGAGCTGGTTCGGCTGGCGGGACCATTCGTGGGGCGTGCGCCCCGGCGTCGGGAACTACGAGCCGGACAACGGGGCCGGTCCGGTGGGCGCTTTGAGCGTCCCGGGTGCCGACGGCTCGCTGCTGGTGATGCTGTGGTTCTGGGCCGAGGGAATCGGTGGCAACTTCCACGTGGTGGAGGACGGCCATGGCAATCAGTTCGGGCTCGACGGCGACATCAAGTTTCCTGAAGAGATTGGTCGTGATCCGGTGGCCGTAACCCGGATCGAGCACGACATTCATTTCATTCCCGGAACCCGGGTGTACGACCGGGCCGAGCTGCAGGTGACCACCGCTGATGGTGGGACGTACGACATCAAGGCCGAAGCGGCCGGGCGGGCCTGGGTCTACAAGGGCACGGGCTATTCCGAGGGCTATGACGACGAGCGGGGCCTGGGTGTCTATCGGGGCGACGAGCTCATCGAGACGGACACGTATGACGTTTCGCAGCCCGGAGAGGTCGTACTTCCAGACGGCCGGAGGATCGCCCCCGTTCATCGCGAGCAGCCGGTCAATCTGACCGTCAACGGACGGCCCGGGTATGGACACATGCCGCTGATCAACTGGGGCCGGATTCGACGCTACGGGCTGGGAGAGTAGGCAGGGCCATGGCTGACATCGAACGTTCCGAGGCCGCCCTTACCGCGGAGAGCGTGGCGGACTACTTCTCCGCCCGGCTGGGCAGCTCGGTGACCGTACGCAACCTGCGGCAGACCTTCCCCGGCCTGTCGCGAGAGACGTACCTCGTCGATGCCGAAGTGGCAGGTGAAAGCCGGGGATTCGTGCTGCGCGTGGATCCGCCCTCGGGGGGCGGAACACCGACCAGCTTGCGCCATGAATGGGAGGTTTACCGGCGTCTCTGGACATCGCCCATCCCGGTGGCCGAGCCGCTCTGGTTCGCTGAAGGTGTCGACTTCGCCGAGGGGCGCGCCCACATGGTGCGGGACCTGGTGGCTGGTGGAACGACGCTGCCCGGGCTCACCGCGGCCACGGCGGAGGGTGCTCGGCTGCGTCGCGTCGCGGTGCGCAATCACGTCGAGATGCTCGCCGAAGTCCATCGGCTCGACTGGGCTGCGTACGGCTTCGATGAGTTCATTCCCGTTCCTGCCAGCCCCGACGACGCGCTGCGACTGGAGTTCGACATCTGGAAGGACCTCTGGCTCGCCGGGCGGACCGAGCCGCACCCGGTGATCACGGAAGCCCTCTATTGGCTGGAAGAGAACATGCCGACGGATACGCCCTTCATCTCTCTGGTGAAGGGCAACAACGGCATCGGCGAGGAGATCTGGCGCGACGGCAGGATCGTTGCCATGAGCGATTGGGAGCTGGCATCCCTGGGAGACGGCGTGCTCGACCTGGCGTTTTCTCAGGGCACGCTGGCTCTGGACGATTTCGGCGCGGCGATCAGGTACTACGGCGAGTGCGTCGGCCACGAGGTATCGCCACGACGTCTGGCGTGGGCCATGTTCTGGATCATGTTCAAAGCTCTGGTGTGCCTGAACACGCTGTTCCTTCGCAACTACATCGCAGGCGCCGATTCCCGCATAGCCAGCGCTGCCTTCGGCGTGATCTCGGTGCGGCAGTACGAGCGTCAGCTGGCCATGAGCATCGGCAAGGACCTCGAAGCTGCCCTGCACGATCTGGCAGCTCAAACGACCAGAAGCACCTATGCCAGCATCGGAGCGACATCATGAAGCCGTCATCCCAGGCGCTGCTCGGTGGCATCGCGGACACCGTCGAGACCCAGGTTCTACCGGAGCTGGAGGCTTCGACCTGGACGGCCAGTCGCCTGCGAAGCTGCCTCGCGCTGCTGCGGCATCTGGAGCAGCGCGTGGTGATGGAGGGTCCACTGCTGTACCGGGAGAATGCCGAGCTTGAGGTGTTCTTCGGCGAGCTGCTGGAGGATCTGAAGGACGTTCGAGAAGCTCTGCCGCTACGTGACGAGCTCGAGGTGCTGCGCTCGACTTGCACGTACTCCGAGGCGTACCCCGCGGTGGAGGAGCTGGCTTCGGTCAATGCCCGGTACCTCGAGTTTCTCGATCGGATCATCATCATGCTGCACGAGAATCGGGCCGCGCTCGGCGAATCGCGATTCGAAGAGCTTCGAGGCAGGGTAATGGACCGGATCCGGGAAGCGAAGCAGCGGGAGGCGCCGATGATCGATGCCGCCAGTGGATATTCCCCCATCTAGAGGATCACGCTATGACCCGACCGTCCATCTTCATTACCGGCGCTGCGGGTGGCATGGGGCTCGCCACGGCAGAGCGGTTCGCCCGCGAGGGCTGGTTCGTGGGACTGTACGACGTCGACGCGGCTGGCGTGCGCGAAGCGGCGAAGCGCTTCGATCCGGCGCAGATCGTCGCGGGCGCCCTGGATGTCACGTCGGAAACCGCGTTTGCCGACGCCATGGCGCAGTTCGCCGAGCGAACGGGTGAGCGCTGCGACGTGATGTTCAACAACGCGGGGATCGCCCCCGGAGGCTGGTTCGATGAGATGGACATGGCGGCCATCCGGCGCATCATCGACATCAACGTGATGGGGGTGATCATCGGTACCCGTGCGGCCCTGCCGCTGCTCAGGCAGACGCCCGGCTCCCTGTGCGTCAGCACAGCGTCTTCCGTCGCCACGTACGGTCATGCCCTGCGAGCCGTGTACTCCGCGTCGAAATACGCCGTCCGGGGGCTGACTGAAGCGCTCAGTCTGGAGTTCGAGCGCTTCGGGATCCGCACCGCCGACATCCTGCCAGGGTGTATCGACACGCCGATGCTGCGCGCGGCGCTGGCGGCAGGCGCAGGCAGAGCGTTCGACGAGGGCATGCTCGAGGGCCTTCCCCGGACGGGTGCTTACCGGCTGGTGCCGGTGGAGGCGATCGCCGACACGGTGTGGCGGGCCTATCACGATGCTGACACCATTCATTGGTACGTGCCGGAAGAGGTGGCCGAGATCGACCGGATGGAGACGGCCGAGGCCCGGCGCGAGACCAGGGCCTTTCTGTTCGAACGCTGATTGGGGCGATGGTCAGATAGCGCGGCCGAGCAGGGCGCCAGAATGGATGGCGTTGCGAATGTTGTTCCGCCCCTGCACGTCACCGATCTGGTGCACGGTGAAGCCTGCCGATTCCAGCTCATAGGCGAGCTGGCGGTTGGGCTCGTTGTAGCTCACCAGAATGACCGTGCGTGCCGGGATGGTGCGCACCCGCTCCGTGTAGAGAACACCGATGTCCACGGCATCTTCGCGGATCTCGCGCAGATAGTGCCCGCCGATGAAATCGAAGTCGCCTGACATCAAACGTTCGCGCGCCGCACCGACGGTAACCGGGGGGAACGGCAGATTCTCGCCCACATCCTTGAGCCGGGAGACCATGGTGACGTGCACGCCGGCTTCGAGCAGCACGTCGGCCACCGATATCGCCTCGAACGACCCGGTGTCGTCGAAGACCAGCGCCGGGCCCTCGATGTTCACCGGAGCACCGAAGCCGAAGAGATCCCAGGAGCTGTGCACGTGGGGCAGGTCGTGACCCGGTATGGGGACGGCGGGATTGGCAAGCTGGAATCCATCGGAACGTGGTGAAGTGCCGGTGGCGATCACCACCTCGTCCGGTGCCACGGTACGGACCAGCTCCACGTCGACCAGGGAGTTCAGGCGTACGTCCACCTGAAGATATTCCAGCTCGTCGGTCAGCCAGCGGGTGATGGCGCCGATATCGCCACGGTGAGGCGCGGCGGCGGCCATAATGACCTGCCCCCCCAGCATCTTCATCGCCTCGTGCAGCTCCACGTGATGACCCCGCAGCGCTGCCGTCCGTGCGAACTCGAGACCGGCCGGACCACCGCCGACCACCAGAATCTTCTTCGGCGTATCCGTCGGCTGCTCGGGCTCCTGCGACACTCGGGCTTCCATGGCAGCCGCCACGTTCACCACGCAGCTCAGTCCCAGACCGCTCATGAGCCGCCCCACGCAGCCCATGTTGGAACCGATGCAGGGCCGGATGCGCTGCTCCTCGCCCCGGCGGGCCTTGTTCACGAGCTCGGGATCGGCGATCAGGGCGCGCACCATGGACACCATGTCGGCTTCGCCGCTGGAGACGATGTGGTTGGCATGATCCATGGTCATGATGCGGCCAGTGACGATGGTGGGCTTGGTGATCACGGGCCTGATGATGGAGTTGGCCCTCATCTCGACGCCCAGGGGGTCATCGGAAGGTGCGATCAGCTTGTGAAACCGCCAGTAGGCGCCCATGTGCAGGGAGACGTAGTCCACGAGTGGGTCCACCGCGCGGGCGATCTCCCGGTTCAACTCGGCGGTGAGGCCACCGGGGACATAGTCCTCGTTGGGGAGCCGCACGCCTACGGCAAAATCTCCGTCGCCCACCGCGTCCCGAATCGCGGTGATCACTTCCAGCAGCAGCCGCATGCGGTTTTCGGGGGAGCCGCCGTACTCGTCCGTGCGCGTGTTGAGCGCCGGCGAGAGGAACTCGTGCAGCAGATAGCCGCTGGAGGCGTGGATGTCCACGCCGTCCAGGCCGCTGTCGCGAACCCGCCGCGCCGCGTCCGCGAACGCCTGAACCAGATCGTCGATCTGCGTCTTGGTGATGGACACGGGAACCACGCCCGCCATGGGATTGGGGACCTCGCTGGCAGACCAGTGCTCCGGTGCATTGGCCGCCTCCGCGTAGCCTGCGCCGGGATGGTAGAGCTGGTGAAACAGCTTCATGCCGTACTTGTGCACCCGCTTGCCGATCGCCTCCAGAAACGGCATGCAGGCATCGTCGAAAAGATGAATGCCGATAGGCGCACTAGGATGCACGCCGGTAGCCTGAATGGTCGACATGCCGACCCCGCCTCTGGCCCGGGCCTCGTGGTAGGCAATCAGGTCCTCACCGGTTAGATGGGTGCCGTGCGGCGCTCGAACGATCCGGTTGGGAATGGTTACGCCACCGACGTCTATGGGCTCGAACAGCTTGTCGTACAGCGCCATATCCTCTTTCCTTGTCTTCAGCCAATGAATCGTACCTTCGGCCCGTGCCAATGCCAGAGCCGGAAATATCAGAGCCGTCGCACCGGATCGCGACCATCCCAGCCTTGGGCCGATTGCCGCACGAAGCTGTAGAACTCCAGGAGCGTTTCGTCCGGCACGTACAGCTCGATCATGTGGCCGAGCCCGGCGGTGGCGTCCAGAAAGGCGAACTCGACGCCGCCGGAGGTCGCCGCCCGGGTTGCCAGCGGCAGCCCGGCTCGGGCGCCGTCGTCGATCGCCGAGCGCAGCTCGGGGACGAAGAGCGCCACGTGGTGCAGGCCCTCCTCACCCGGACGATACATGTCGCGGAACGGAGACGGACCTTCCACATCCTGCTGCACGAGCTCCATCATGACCTCGCCCCATTGCCCGTAAGCAGAGGAGTGGACGAAAGGGCAGGGCTCGCCCCGATGCTCCGCACTCGCCAGCTCGATCCGCTCCATCACGTGGAATGGACCGGCGCCGAGGGTGGCACTCATTCGCTCTGCCGCAGCGTAGATATCCGTCACGAAGTACGCTATCTGGACCGGGCGCTTCGGGTGCGGCATTGAGGCTGCTCGTGACGACTTTGCCCGGCCACGATAAAACAGTCAAAATTGACGGTAAAGACCCTGCGGTTCCATACTTGGCCGAGGCGCAGGCTCGCGAAGGAAGGGACGTCTGTGGAGGGAGGACCATGACCTACGATCTGACTAGACCCGCCGCGGCCGGGCTGGCGCCGGGCGAAGCCCGCTGCCCCGGCCCCAGCACCAGAGACATCATCCTTCAGGACGCGGACGGCGCACCGCCGCCCATCACGGCAGAGTCCTACGAATTCCTCGGCGACGCGGACATCCCCTTCGCACGCTACACGTCACAGGCGTTCTACGACGTCGAGATCGAGAAGATGTGGTCGCGCACCTGGCAATGGGCGTGTCGTGAGGAGCACATCCCCAATCCGGGCGACTACTACGTCTACGATGTGGGACCGTACTCTGCCCTGGTGGTGCGTGATGCGGAGGGGACCATCCGCGCATTCGTGAACTCCTGTCCCCACCGGGGGATGCAGTTCTGCGACGCAGGCTCGTCCGGAAAGGGCAAGCAGTTTCTGCGCTGCCCGTTTCACGGCATGTCATGGCACCTGGACGGATCGCTTCGGGAGATTCCCTGCCGCTGGGACTTCCCTCACATCGAGGACGACGGCTTCGGGCTCACCGAGCTGCCGACGGGCACGTGGGGCGGCTTCGTCTTCATCAACTTCGACCGCGACGCCGGGCCTCTCGAGGAGTACCTGGAGGTCCTGCCGGAGCATTTCGCGGCCTGCGCCTGGCCGCTGGAAGACCGGTACGTGGCGTTGCACATGCACAAGGTGCTGCCCGGCAACTGGAAGATGTGCATGGAAGGCTTTCTCGAAGCGTATCACGTGCTCGCCACCCACCCGGAGGGTCTGCGCACGGCGGGCGACGCCAATGCGCAGTACGACGTGTTCGGCAGAAACGTCAGCCGGTTCGTGCACACCATCGGCTACCCGAGCCCGCATCTGCCCAAGGCGCTGAGCGAAAGGGAGCTGTTCGCGGCCCTCGGTCACGATCCCGAGGAGCTGCCGGAGGGTGTGAGCGCACGTCAGCGCCATGCGGATCTGCTCAGAGGTCAGCTCGGTAACGAGCTCGGGGTGGATCTGTCGGGCGTGAGCAACAGTCAGATGCTGGACTCCATCGAGTACTTCCTGTTTCCCAACGCCTGCTTTTTTCCCGGCATCAACATTCCACTCATCTACCGGTTCCGGCCACTCGACGTGGACCATTGCATACACGAGATCATGCTGCTCCGGCCAACGCCGCCGAACCGGCCGCGTCCGGCCCCGGCCAGACCCGTCCAACTCGGCATCGACGATTCGTACACCACGGTCGCGGAGTTCGCCGCGACGGGGCTCGCTTACGTCCTCGACCAGGACACCGAGAACTTCAGGCGCCAGCGCGCGGGGATGAAGGCGTCCTTGAAGCCCGGTCAGACGCTGGCCAACTACCAGGAGGTCCGGATCCGGCACTTCCACATGACTCTGGACGAGTACCTGACAGCCGACCGACCCGACGGCAACCGGCAGCACGAGATGTCGTTTCGGAGCTAGGGTGATGGCCGAGGCCAGCGCCTTTAATCTGTTCGACGACGAGACGCGGGAGCGCCCGTTCGGCTATTTCCGCGCCATCCGCGAGCAGTCACCGGTCTCGGAGCTGTTTTCAACGACAACTTCGTGGCGAGCGAGGGACGGGGCGATCCGCGCAGCGTTGCCGAAGCCTACCGCGGCTGTGAGCGGCTGACCGAGGCCTACCGCGATTCTCACGGCCTGCGTGACTGACCCCTGAACGGGTCGAGTGCGACGGAAGCCTCAGCCGGCGGAGGCAGTCTCTTCGGCGTGGAGGATCTGGTAGACCCGCTTCCTGAAGAACCACCGGCCGTCGACCTTGACGTAGTCGTCCGTGTATTGGCCGGTGATGGCGCGCTTGACCCCGTCCTTCTGGTGCAGGAACTCCTGCTGATACCACGTGCCCCTGGCCGTATCCCCGTCCACGATGATGGGCCCGGCCGATGCGAAGAAGCCGACGAAGGAGAAGCCGTCCATGGCCTGCTTCCAGCGGCTGTAGACGTTCTCCCGGCCCGTCACGTCCCCCAGCCCCGGCAGGGTCCAGGTCGCGTCCTCCGTCCAGTTCGCCACCCAGGCTTCGCCGTCGAAGCGCATGACGGCATCGTTGTACGACTCCACCAGCTCGCGGATGGCGAGACGGTCCTCCAGAGGCCCGCTGCTGATCATTCCTGCCCTCCCGATATCGACTTTTTCACATGCCCATCGGTACTAGGATACTCTCGCGATCACTGGGAGCAACCTCTGCGAAATCTGCACTTGCATTGCAGGCGGACGAGCGCCGAACATGGCCGCGGGAGCGGAGAGACCCTTCATGATCAAGACGTACTTCTTCTTGTCGTCCTCCAAGCAGGATCCTTTTGCCTTCACCGCGGAGACCGCTCGGGAGCACTTCGCCCGACTGTGTCCGCAGGGGGTGGGCTACGTGCAGACACGAACCCTCGAGGAGCAGGTGGAGAGTGACGACTCGCCGCCATACGCCGGAGTGGCCGAGCTCTGGTTCACCGATGCGAGTCATGCCTTGTCCCTGGCCGCCCAGCCCCAGGCGCTTTCGCCGTTGTGGCGGGAGGGGGAGGTGACGGTTTCGGCCGTCGTCACCGGTCATGAGCGGATCGTCATGCGTCGGCCCGAGCACCATGAGGGTCATTTCATCAAGGGGGTTTTCCCGTTCCGTCGCAAAAAGACCCTGGACGTGAGAGAGTTTCAGCGCACCTGGTGGCACGATCACGGCCCCATCGCGGCGCGCACCGAAGGTGCGGTGATGTACGTGCAATGCCATCCGCTGGGCGCGTGCTATGACGGAGGCGCGCCCCCCTACGATGGCGTGACGGAGCTGTACTGGCGCGACGTCGCTACGGCTCGGGAGGCGATGGCGTCACGGCAGATGCGCGAGGATCAGGCGCGGGACGCGGAGCGCTTCGTCGAACCCGGCAGCGTGCTGCTGTTTCTCGCCCAGGAGGAAATCGTCGTTCCTCCCTGAGGTGTCGTGACGCCGTCCCGATGGGTCTACTTCCAACTCGCTTCGGTGGAAACGCGCCGCGTCGCTCTCTCCCGTCCGCCGCCCGGGCTCCTCTTCGCGCTTGCTAGAGCCGTACCCGGAACTGCAGGGTGACCTGCCGCCCCAGCGACGTGCTCGTCACCTGATCCTGGTCGTTGGGGCCCGCGGAAGAGCACCGCAAGGCGGGGTTGGGGTTGCTGGGGTCGGGAGAGGCGCAGGCCCCGGGGCGCGGCCCGGCGCCCTGCGCGTAGATCTCGTCGCCGAGATTGCGGCCGATCACCGAGAGCAGATATCGGTCGTCGGCGGAGTACAGGTTCAGCGCGGCATCCGTGATCCAGAAGCTGTCCTGCTCGAACGGATCGAGCGTGGCGCTGATGGGATACCCGTCGCTGTAGCGGGCATCGAAGGAGAGGTTCATGCGCCAGGCGCTGGAGATGGGCCAGTCGTAGGTGATGCCGGCGGAGCCCGCGAAGTCTGCAGACAGCGCGCCGTCCTCGCCTTTCAGGTTCTGACCCGTGGCGTTGATGAAATCCTCATCGTAGCTGGTGTCCGTGAAGGCCAGGGTGCCACGCACGGTCAGGCCTTCCACTGGCGTGATCCAGAGAAGGTCGGCCTCGAGGCCTTCCGTGGTCAGCTTGGACGCGTTGAAGGTCTGGTACTGAATGATGTTTGCATCGAACAGCTGAACCTGCAGGTCGTCGTACTCGTAGCTGAAAGCCGTGGCGTTCAACCGCATGGTCCTGTCGAGCAGGTTGGCCTTCAACCCCACTTCGTAGCCCTGGGCCTCTTCCGAGTCGTAGAGGAGAAAGTCCGGGAAGTCCGGATTCTGCGCTGGATCCAAAGAATTGGTGGGCAGAGCGCTGTTGTCGATGCCGCCGGACTTGAAGCCTTCCTTGTAGGAGGCGTACACGCTGATGGCATCGGTGACGTACCAGTTGACGGCCACTTCGGGGGAGGTGTTGTCGTCGTCGAACTCCAGACCGTCGACCCTTGGCGGTGCGCCGAAGCCGAATGCCGGCGCCACCGCGTGTAGATAGGGGATGGTGATGTGGCCGTCCTTCTGCTCGTCCGTGTAGCGCACGCCGGCCGTCAGCTCGACCCGGTCGGTGATGTTCCAGTAGCCGGCGATGAATCCCGACCACACCTCGGTGTCGAGATAGTGGTTCTTGTTGTAGTCGTAGGCATTGCCCGTGCTCGGGTCCGGGCCGAACAGCACCCCGAGGTTGAACGCGTACTGGTAGGCGTTGAAAACCTGCTCGACGTCCTGATAGTACAGGCCCAGCAGGAAGTTCACGGGGCCTTCGAAGCTGCTGGCGAGGCGGAACTCCTGCGACAGGCTCTCGTAGGTGTTGCGATGCAGGCCGCCGAACAGCCCGGCATTGTAGTCGTAGATGTCGAGCTCGATGTGCTCGAGGTCGACGTAGCCCGTGACCGAGGTCAGCGACAGCCGATCGTTCAGGTCCCAGTCGAGCTGCAGCGCCAGGAAGTCGGTCTCCTGGTCGAGGAAAGGAACCCCGTCGTCGCCGCCGTGCGGCAGTCCCGCGCGCAAGGCCGGGTGCAGGTCGGCGATGGACGTGTTGCCATTGAGCTTGCAGTCGTCGACACCCGGAAAGACGATCAGCGCCACCGATGCCGCCGGTACCGCCGTGGGCTGCACGGTGCCTTCAGGACAGATCTCTTCGGTGCGGCCGTTGGCTCCGTCATTCTCGTACTCCGAGTAGGCGTACTTCAGACGCGCGCGGAAACGGTCACTGGGCTCGTAGACCAGGGTCAGACGACCGTTCAGGGCCTCCTCGCCGCGCCACTCGTTCTCTACGCCGGGCCACAGGTTCTCGAACAGCTCGTCCGATTTGGTGTAGCCCAGTGCCAGCCGGGCCCCAAAGGTCTCGGTGAGCGGCCCGGAGAGGATCAGCTCGCTGTAGGTCTGATCGTACTCCGTCTCGTAGCCGCCCATGATCTCGACCTCGAGTTCGTCCCCCGGATCGTTCGACGTCACGGAGATGACGCCGGCGGTGGCGCTCTTGCCGAAGTACAGGCTCTGCGGCCCCTTCAGCACCTCCAGCTGGCCCATGTCCATGTAGGCGTTGTGGATGAATCGGCCGATGTTCACGACCACGCCATCGACGTTGATGGCCACCGACTGATCGAACGCAGCGCTGATGGAGCTCGAGCCTATGCCGCGAAGGATGATGTTGGAGCCGTTCCCGGAGCCACCGTGAAACACCATGAAGTTGGGGATCAGCTCCGACGCCTCGCTGAGGGTGCTGATGTTGTAGCGGTCGAGATCCTCCTCGGTCAGGGCCGCCACGGTGACCGGCACGTCCTGGAGCGTTTCCGCCTGTTGCCGGGCGGTGACGATGATCTCCTCGATGACCCGTTCCTCGGCGCTCGGCGCCGTCCACGGCAGAACCATCGATACCAGTGCGGGCAAGCCCGCGCGTACAAGCTGCAGTCCTTTCATGATCCGATGCTCCCTTTTGAGGCCGATGCCTTCTCCCCTGCATCCCAACCGGTGGACTGCTATGTTCTCACCAGGGATGGATTTCGCCGTTCCACTTGAAGAACTTGCCGGAATCGTCGCTGGTCAGACCGGCGATGACGTTGCGGATGCCGCGTGCGCTCTCTTCGGCGGTGATCTCGGCATGAGGCCCGCCCATGTCGGTCTTCACCCAGCCCGGATGCATGAGCGCGCTGATGATGGGCTCCTGCTTCCAGTCGATGGAGAGAATCTGGCCGATCTTCGACAGCGCCGCCTTGGTGGTCGAGTAGATGATCATGCCGCCCATGGGCCAGGTCGAGGCCGCCAGCTGGCTGGTCACGTTCATCAGCTTGCCGTTACCCGACGCGATCAGGTTCGGCTTGAATGCACGCGCGATCAGCAGTGGCGCGATGGTGTTGACGTCCAGGGTCCGATGCCACTCGTCGATGTCCACGTCGTCGATGCTCTGGTGCGCGCCGCCCACGTAGCCGGCGTTGTTGATCAGGATGTCGATGGGCTCGTCACCGATTTCGTCCTTGGCCGCCGTTATGCTGCCGAAGTCGGCCAGGTCCATTCGCACGATGCGGACAGATCCGCCACGTGCGATCTCCTTGAGCGCGGCCGAAGCGTCAGGATCACGAACGCAGGCGATGACCTCGTCACCTGCCTCGGCATACTGGCGAGTGAGCTCCAGGCCGATGCCTCGCCCGGCACCGGTGATCAGTACTCGTGTCATACAGGCCTCCGTTGCCTTCCGGAAAAAGGGGATACGTGCTGACGGTGCCCGGGTCGCGGTGAACCCGTGGCTGCATGAAGTCGCCGATCAGGCTGAAACACACCCAGCCATGCCATGGCGGAATCTCCCCCTCGAATCGAGGCTCTCCCGCGACTATTGAAGCCGAACCCGGGAGTTACCGTCAACTGCGACGGTTTCCGGCATCGTCATCGGCCGGCACGAACGGTGCGTTGTCTTCGACCAGGGGTTCATCTCTTACCTGCTGGCGCCCCTGGTCATCGGCATGACCAATGACTACGTGTTCGGGCGCGAGGACGCCATTGACCTGTCGCTGGCGAGTCTGGCGGCCGTGAACTACAGCATCGCCGCGGCCTGTCTCGGGTTCTGTCTGAAGCCGCTGCGCGAGGCGCTGCAGGCGGCCGCCGCATGGCGCGGCGCCGAGGCGGCCTGACGGGCGGCGTCGGCGGGATCTAGGAACCATGCTCCCGCGCAAACTCGGCGTAAGCCGCGGCCGTTCCCTGGGCCATCTTGTCGCCATCGAAGGGGATGGACATTTCCGGCGTGAACTCCAGAACCACCCGTTCCGGGGTATCCAGAAAGCGCACGAACACATCGGGATCCAGCCTGCGGGTGAAGGCGTTGCCTTCATCCTTGGACGCGGCCATGCCTTTCGCCAGCAGGCGATACATCCACATCTTGGTTTCTGGGTCGTCGTGAATGACCGTATGTCCTTTGTACGTGACGGTCTTGCCTCCGCCCATGGGCGTTCCCTTGCTCGAGATGACGACGGACGACCGGCCGTCGCGGGCGATGGCCTTCACGCGCACCCGCTCGCGGGTGGCCGTCATCCAGATCTTGCCGTCGACGGGCACGTAGGCGGTGATGACCCCGATTGGGTGCCCCGCCTTGTTAGCCCAGCAGAACACGCACTCGCCGGCGCTTTTGACCAGCTCCTGCTCCCGTACAGGGTCGAGTCGGTACTGCTTCACGTCGTCGTAGTTGGTCGCCTGAGAGGGGGAGGTCGTGTCCGTCATCTGCGTGCTCCGTCGATGTCGAATGTCTCCGGGAGTATGGCACCCGCGGGCATGTTCGGGTAAGACTTGATGGTACTTCAAGGCGATAAGGAGGGGACCGTGCCTCAGCCGTACGCGTACATCGATTTTCCCGGGGGAGCTTCGGCGCGGACCAGCCGGCGGGCTACGCTGGAGGCGGCGCGCTACACGGACCCGGATTTCATGCGCCGCGAGTGGGAGGGCATCTGGACCCGTAACTGGCTGCTGGCCGGCCTGGAGTGCGACCTGGAGGAGCCCGGTGACTACTTCGTCTTCGAGATCGGTCCCGAGTCCATCATCGTCAGCCGCACGGAAGCCGGCGGGCTCTCCGCGGTCTTCAATGCCTGCCAGCACCGGGGCAACCGCATCATGACCAACGAGCGAGGCAGCGTAATGGCCATAAGCTGCCCCTATCATGGCTGGACGTACCACCTGGACGGCACGTTGAAGCACGTGCCGGACGCGGAGCGGTTCACCCAGGGACTCCCCTGCGAGAAGCTCTCGTTGAAGCCGCTGCAGGTGGCCAGCTGGGCGGGTCTCGTGTGGGTCAACATGGATCCACTGGCCCCGCCGCTCGAGGATTTCCTTGGAATCGTCCCGGAGCAACTGGCGCCCTACCGGTTCGACAAGATGATGCTGGTCAAGGATCAGACCGTGAGGCTCGATGCGAACTGGAAGACGTGCATCGACAACTTCAGCGAGCAGTATCACGTGGACTACCTCCATCCGCAGCACGCGAGCTTTGTCGACTGCTGCAACGCCTGCAACGAGCTGTGGCCGTTCGGACACCGCCGAGTGCTGGTGGAAGGCTACGTGACCAACCCGCGCTATGGCGTGCCCGAGGAGGTCCCGCCCATTCTGGCGGCGGCGATCCGCCCCCTGGGGCTGGATCCGGCGGATTTCACAGGGCGTGTGCCGGAGATCCGCCGAGCCGTCCAGCAACAGAAGCGCCGGATCGGGGCCGAGCTCGGCTTCGACTACTCGGGCTTCACGGACCAGCAGATATCGGACGTCTACCAGTACGACCTGTTTCCCAACGTGATCATGACCATCAAGCCCGAGGAGCTGTGGATCATGAGGCCGCGACCGCATCCGACCGATCCCAGCAAGTGCTTCTTCGACAAGTGGACGTTGCGGATCGATCTGCCCGCTGACGGCAGCCGCGGGCTGAGCCTCCTGGGCGATCCTGATGCGTCACTGGTGTCCGCGGGGGGACGACCGCCCAGGGAGACGTTCGATCAGGACGACGTGATCGCAGGCAGACATTCCATGACCATCACCATCGATCAGGACATCCATCTTCTTCGGGACATGCAGGCGGGCATGCGCTCGCGGGGGTTCGAGCGAGCCATGCTGAACGAGGACGAAGTGCGTGTTCAGCATTTTCACGACTGGGTGGACGAGTGGCTGCGGGAAACGCCGTGACAGGGTGAGGGTTCCGTTGTGCGACTTTGCATGCCATCCTCTCGGGTCACGAGGGAGGAAATGTCGATGAGCTGGGTATCGCGCGTGAATGCTGAGACGCCCCTGGAGGCTGTGCTCGGCCAACGGCCCGAATTGCTCTCCCGCTACAGAACGTTTTATCGCACCCTGTGGCACGATGGCGCGGTGCCCCGGCGTGTCCTGGAGCTGACGCGTTTGCGGATCGCGGCGATACACGACTGCGAAGCGGAATGGGCCGTGCGTGACGCTGAGGTCGCCGTCGGTGACGCCGAGCTGGCGGCGTTGCGGGCGGGGGATTTTTCCGGCTTCGAGGCCGCCGAGCAGGCTGCCCTCCAGGTGGCGGAGCTGATGCCCTACGCGCACCATCAGATCGAGGATGCCGACGTGCAGGCCATCGAGCGCGCCCTCGGATCGACTGGCGCGGTGGGGCTGCTGACGGCGCTGGCATTCTTCGACGTGACCTGTCGCTTGAAGCTCGTTCTGGGCGTCGAAGCCAGACCGTGCGCATTCGATGATCCGCCGTTGCGGCGCGGCGCGCTGGTCTGACCCATTATTCTGTTGAACGAGGAGGTGATCATGTCCACCAAGCCGAGAATCCAGTCGGCGATACCCGGTGCAGCCGCGGATTTCGCGTCGGTGATGAGTCATGTGCCCGACATCACGGCGAGCTTTTTCGACCTGTACGCGGAGTTCTGGCAGCACGGCGTGGTGCCGGCGACCCTGAAGGAGATGACCCGGCTGCGGAACGCCCGGGTGACGGATTGCGGCTACTGAAAGCGCGTTCGTTTCGACTCTGCCCGTGAGGCAGGGCTGGAAGAGACGGACGTCGATCACATCGCCGACGGCTACGAATCGGCCTTCGGTGAGGCCGAAGTGGCGGCCCTCGAGCTCACCGACGCCATCATCGGATATCCGCAGAGCCTGAGCGAGGCAGCCCGCCGAACGCTGAAGACTCACTTCAGCGATGCCGAAATCGTGGAGCTGGCGCTCGGGGTGGGGCTCTTTCTCGGGATGTCCAAGGTGCTCATCAACCTCGGTCTCGAGCCGGACGACATGCCGGTGACGGTGGTGCCCACGCCGGGAAGCGGGCAAGCTCGCATCGACCAAGCAGCAGAAGAAGAGGAGCATGAAGGGTAAAGTCGCGCTGGTGACCGGGGGGGCATCCGGGATCGGAGCCGAGGTGTGTCGAAAGCTCGCCGCGGCGGGGGTTCGGGTGGCCTTGCTGGACGTCGACGAGGGCCAGGGTGGCGCGTTGGCTGATGCCATCGGTGCCTGCTTCATCCGCTGCAACGTGGCGGATCCCGATGATTGGCGCGCGGCCGTGGCAGCCTGCATCGAGAAGGTGGGCGTTCCCGACTACGCTCATCTCAACGCCGGCGTGATGAGCGTGGGTGCGGACCAGCCGTTCGTAACCATCGACGAGCTGCCGCTGGAGAGCTATCGGCGCATCGTCGGCGTCAATCTCGATGGCGTGGTGTTCGGCCTGCAGGCCCTCATGCCTCTCATGCGCGCGCGGGGCGGCGCCATAACGGTCACCGCCTCGCTGGTGGGCCTCGTGCCGCTGCCCCTCGATCCCATGTACTCCGCCACGAAGCACGCCCTGGTGGGGCTGGTGCGGAGCGTCGCCGCGGCCGCACCGGAATCGAAGCTGCGCATCAACGCCATCTGCCCCGGAGGGGTGGACACGCCCATCGTGCCAGGGGCGCTGCGCAGCGGTGGAATGGCGATGATGCCGGCGAGTGTCCTCGCCGACGAAGTCCTCGACCTGCTCGAACGCGGGGCGACCGGAGAGATCCGCCTGCGTGTCAACGCAGCGGAACCGGCTCAGGTGGTGCCCGCGCCGCAGTTCGAGGCGTAGCGGGCCGAGATCACGCCATCTGGCTGGTGAAGGTGGCCAGGTCGAAGTAGTCCCGCCAGGCGGTGATCTTCCCGTCGGCAATCTCGAAGGTGCCCATTACGGGAACCGACAGCTTCTTGCCGCCGGGCATGTCGAAGTTGTCGAGCCGTTCCGTGAGCACCTTGTTGCCGTTCTCTGCGATGGAGAGCACCTCCCAGTTCACGGCCTCGGGCTGCATGCCGGTGATGACCGCCCGGGCCGCTTCCCGACCAACCACGGGCTCCATGGGAATGTTGTGGTAGACCACGTCGTCCGCGAGAGCGTCCACCACGGCATCCCAGTCCATGCGGTTCCAGGCGTCGATGAACGCCAGCACGATGTCGCTATTGGTCATCAGTCGTCGTCTCCTTCCAAAGGCTCTACCAGAGATCCGCCATGGTGCGAACGGGGCGCTCGCCGTTCCAGTCGGCGCAGATCTCTGCAATGCGGCCGAACACGGCCTCGATCTCCGGTTTCTTTTCCACCACCTCCAGCATGCAGCCCATGAGGGGGCGGGTGTCGTAGTAGGCGAACCAGGCGTGGCCCGCTTTGCCGATGTTGACGGCAGGATAGCCGAGGCCCTCGAAGTACCGGGTGTCGGATTCGATGTCGTGGGTCCACACGCACATGTGGTGAAAGCCGACGGTGCCCGGCGGCACGCTGTCCCGATAGGCGCAGGGCTTCTCGGTCGTGGGCTGGATCAGCTCGATCTGGACCGGCCCCGCCTGGGCCAGCGCCACCTTCATGGCGAGCTCGCTAGGCTCGCCGCGGTAGCGAAGCTCGCTGAACTGGGCGCCGTGCTCCGCCACGAAGAAGGGGCCTACCCCCATCTCCTCCACCCATCGTTTCATGGCCTGGTCCAGGTCGTCGACGACCCATGCGTTCTGGAAGACGTTGCGATCGGTGGGCCGGTTCATCGGTTTGCTCTCCCTCGGTTTCTAGTCTGTCGGCGATCGCGCAACGCTTCAGCGGCGGTCGAACCGGATCAACAGGTGCGGCAGGTTGCGCAGGATGAAGCTGGGTTCCGCCTGGGGAGGGGGATGGTCCGCGGACAGACGAATGTTCTGCATCCGCTCCAGCAGCGCAGGAAAACCCAGGTTCAGCTCCTGCCGCGCCAGTGGCGCGCCGATGCAGTGGTGCACGCCTGACCCGAAGGCGAGCTGCATGCCTGCTTTCTGTCGGTGCAGATCCACGTCGTCCGGGTTCTCGAACTGGCGCTCGTCCCGGTTCGCCGCTCCGTAACGCAGCATGATCAGCTCCCCGGCCTTCAGCGGCTGGCCACCGAGCTCGGTGTCGCGAGTAACCAGCCGCGGCAGGCCCTGAACCGGCGCTTCCAGGCGCAGCGTCTCCTCGACGAACGTGCGGACGAGTTTCGCGTCGCCGCGCAGCTTCTCCTGCAGCTCCGGGTTTTGGCAGAGCAGCAGCATGCCCCAGCCGAAGGTACTGGTGGTGGTCTCGTGGCCTGCCACCAGAAACTGGTTGAGGATCGACAGACACTCGCCGTGGGTCAACAAGCGGTTTTCGTCGGCCAGCTTGCTGTTGGCCAGGATGCTGATCATGTCGTCGGTGGGCTCGCTGCGGCCCGCTTCGATGAGCCGCACCAGGAGCTTCTGCAGATCCACCGCGAGTTGCGCCCGGCGAACCATCTCGTCGGGTGCCACCGGGGAGAGTCGTAGCGCCGCGGCGGCGGCGGTGGCCGCATCGTAGAAGAACGCCCGATCCTCTTCGGGAATGCCGAGTCGGTCGGAGATGATTCTGAGGGGCACCGGGAAGGCGAAGGCCTCCATGAAGTCCACATCGTCCCGTTCCACCAGACGATCGGCCGCCGCGTCGATGATGCCTGCGACGTAGGGCTCCATTTTCTTGATGCGGCTGCCGGTGAAGAGCTCGCTGACCAGCGACCGGTACTTGCTGTGCTCCGGCTCGTCCAGGGTCAGCATGGTGGGGGGCAGGGGGATCATCTGGTTGTTGATGTGCAACAGCTTCCGTTGCACTTCCGCAGGCGCGGCCTGGAAGGCCATCTGCTGGGCGGTCTGCAGGAAGCCGTCGAAGCGGCTGGAGAAGGTCTCCGTGTCCTTGATGGCCTGTCGCACCAGGTCGTAGCGGGTCACCACGTGGATGTTCAGCTCGGGCACGTAGTGAACCGGAGCCTGATCCCGCAGCCGCTTGTAGGCGTCGTAGGGATCGATGAGGGTGGAGACGTCGAACAGCCGAATGTCGTCGACGGCGGCTTGGTCGTCTGTTGCTCTGGTCATAGTGCCTTCCTCATGTCAGTCTGCCGTGAATACCCGGATCGTCCGTCACACCAAAAGCCGGTACGGCGCCTCGAGCAGGTCGCGCACCGTTGCCAGGAAGCGGGCGGCCGGGGCGCCGTCCAGCGCCCGGTGGTCCCAGGTCAGCGACAGCCGCATCCGCTGCTGCCTGACGGGGCGATCGCCGTCCCACGCCACGTCGTCGCGAATGCGATTCACGCCGATGATTCCCACCTGGGGCGAGTTGATGATGGGGGTGAAGGAGTCCACGCCGAACATGCCGAGCGGCGATACCGTGAAGGTTCCACCCTGCAGATCGTCCATGCCGAGTGTGCCCTCCCGGGCGGCGGCCGCCAGGCGTGCCGTCTCCCGGGCCAGGCTGCCCAAGGACAGGTGGTCTGCACCGCGCACCACCGGCACGATGAGCCCATCCTCCAGGGCCACCGCCACGCCCACGTTGATCTCGCCCAGCAGGGTGATCTCGGTTTCGGAGAAGGTCGCGTTCATGTGCGGATGCCTGGCCAGCGCTTTGGCCACCGCCAGAATCACCAGGTCCGTGTAGCTCGGGCGGATGCCTTCATCCTGCCACGCCTCAACGAGCTGGGTGCGTAGCCGCACCGCTTCGTCCATCACCACGTCCATGTCCATGGTGAGCTGAGCCATGGTCTGCAGGCTCTCGCGCATGCGCGCGGCGATGGTCCTGCGCATGCCCTTCACCGGCACCGCTCGGTTTTCCCGTGCCGCCGCGGCCGGCGCTGCGGCCGGAGCGGCCTGCCCGGCCGCACCCGCGGTCACGGCCGCAGCGGCTTCTACGTCCTCCTTGGTGATCCGGCCATTGGGACCCGTGCCTCGAACCTCGGCCAGGTCCACCCCCAGCTCCCGGGCCCGCCGGCGCGCGATGGGCGAGGAGGGTGCCGCCCGGCCCGCCTGGGCCGCTTCGGCATCGGCGGCGGCCTGGACGTCCGCCTCGACGATGCGCCCGCCGGGTCCGCTGCCGCTCAAGGCCCCAATGTCCACGTCGAGCTCCCGGGCCAGCCGCCGCGCTGCGGGGGAGGAGAGGAGGCGCAATCCCTCGCCGGTGACCCCGCCGTTGCCCATGACGGCGCCGCTGGGCGCCGCGGCAGCGGGACCAGCGTCCGCTGGCGCCGCCGCGGCACCGGTCGAGCCCGCCTCCGGCAGCACGTCGGGGATGGCTTCCCCGGGAGCGTAGATGTAGCCCACCACGTCACCGGGCCTCATGGTGATGCCTTCCGTCACCAGGTGCTTAACGGTGCCGGACGCGTCCGCGTCCACGTCCAGATTCACCTTCTCGGTCTCGAGCCGGTACAGCAGCTCGCCTTTCTCCACTGTGCCGCCGTCGGGGATGTACCATTCCTCCACGACGCCTTCGGTCATGCTCATCCCGACCTTTACCAGGTATATCTCGGTGGGCATGTCTACTCCCTTCAGGTTCCCATTTCTCTCATGTTGCGAAAGCAACCGTTGATCGCCGCCAGGTGGAGGACGCGGGTCACGTCCACCACCCGCGGGCCGGAGCGATGAATGGCCAGGCGGGCCGTCTGGCCCGGCTTCAGCACCCGCTCGCGCTCGCCGTCGAAGGCGAGCACCCCGGGGCCCTCCACCGC
This sequence comes from Pseudomonadales bacterium, assembly GCA_041686955.1. GTDB lineage: Bacteria > Pseudomonadota > Gammaproteobacteria > Pseudomonadales > Azotimanducaceae > UBA7803. The sequence continues at coordinate 65,019 of JAWLCV010000003.1, read as the reverse complement.
CGTGACCTCGCCCATGGCCACCCGCCGGCAACTGCCGATGCCCACCTGGCGGTAGTGGCCCGGCGCGATGGGCGCGTTCAGCGGCTCCCCGGCCGGGTCCAGGGTCAACAGCAGACCGCCGTCGATATCGTCGTTCACCGGCTCGAGCAGGCCGCCCAGAGCGGTCATCCCCACGGCAGCGGGATCCGCGCGGGCGAGCAGGACGAGCTTGAGCTGCTCCGGTGCCAGAAGGGCTCGTGAGCCGACGAAGCGTTCGCCGGACAGCACCACGTCGATGAGCGCCAGATCGTCGTTTTCGCCGTCGACCTGCACGTGAATGAGCTTGACCTGGCCGGCCACGGCTTCCAGGGGCACCCGGCCTCCGGCGATGAGGCCCGCGGCCGCGCCCGCCACCGTGGCCTCCACCAGCACCGGAAACACGTTGTTGGTGCCGGTGGAAATCGGGATCAGGGGCGCGTCCTGCCAGCCAGCGGCTACGGCGCGATTGGTGCCGTCGCCCCCCAGGGTCATCACCACGGCGCAGCCGAGGGCCTCGAGTCGCTCCGCGGCCATGACCGTATCCAGGGCGCTCACCGTCTGCGCTGTAGTCACGGCCTCGGCTTCGAGCTCGCCGCCGGCGTCTTCGAGAGCGCCGCGGGTGATTCCGTGGCGGTCGTCGAAATAGGCGATTCGGCAGGCGCCGGCTCCGGCCGCCCGTATGCCGGTCAGGGCCCGGCGGACGATGGCGCGCTTTTCCTGGTTGTCGAACACCGAGGCACGGGCGACCAGCCGGCGCACGTCCTTCCCCGAGGCGGGATTGGCGATGATGCCGACGATACCCACGTCAGAGCTCGCTCCGGCAAGGCCGCCGGCACCACCGCAGAAGCCCCGGGAATCGGTTCACAGGCCGAGCTGCTTGCGGACTTCCGCGACGATCCGCTCGGCGTTGGGCACGTAGTGCGCCTCCAGCGCGGGGCTGAAGGGCACCGGCGAGAACGGCGCCCCGACTCGCGCCACGGGGGCGTCGAGGTAGTCGAACGCCTCCTCCTGAATGCAGGCGGCGATCTCGGCGCCGAGGCCGCCGGTACGCACCGCTTCGTGCACCACCAGCGCGCGATGAGTCTTCTTCACCGAGGCCACCACGGTTCCGGTATCAAACGGCTGCAGGGTGCGCGGATCGATGACCTCCGCGTCGATGTCGAAGGCCTTCAGCTGCTCCGCGGCCTTCAACGCCTCGTGAACCATGCGGCTCGTGGCGACGATGGTGTAGTTGCGTCCCGTGCGCACCACGTTGGCCTCGCCGAGGGGAATCTCGTAAGCCTCTTCGGGTACCTCACCGGTCATGGCCAGCATGGTCTTGTTCAGCACCACGAACACCGGGTTGTCGTCGCGGGCGGCGGCGATGATCAGCCCCTTGGCGTCGTAAGGCGTGCTGGGCATGACCACCTTGAGTCCGGGCACGTGGCAGAGCCACGCTTCCAGGCTCTGGGAGTGCTGGGCCGCCAGGCTGGCGCCCGCGCCGGCCATGGTCAGCACGGTCACGGGCAGGCGCGCGTGTCCGCCGAACATGTAGCGCATCTTGGCGAGCTGATTGGCGATCTCGTCCATGCACTCGCCGATGAAGTCCATGAACATGAGGTCCACGATGGGCCGGCAGCCTGTGGCGGCTGCCCCGGCCCCGAGCCCCATGATGCCTTCCTCGGAAATGGGGGTGTCGTAAATGCGTTCGGGGCCGAACTCCTCGAGCAGGCCCTTGTAGTAGCCGTAGACGCTGCCGGCGCCGGCCACGTCCTCGCCGATGACGAAGGCATTTTCCTGCTCCTTCAGCACCTGGCGCACGCCATCGGTGATGGCGGCCACGTAGGGGAGCTTGCGGGGGGCGGCTTGTGCTTCTGCCATGATTGATTTCCTCTGGAGCGCGGTCAGGCGTAGACGTCTTCGAGCAGGGCGTCGGGCTCGGGCAGCGGACTCGATTCGGCGTAGGCCACCGCCTGCTCCACCTCCCGGGTCACCTCGTCGTGCACGGCCCGCGCCTGGTCGGGCGAGAGAATCTCATGCTCCGCCAGCCGCGCCTCGAGCAGCTTGATGGGGTCGCGCTCTTTCCAGCGCGCCACCTCATCGTCGCTGCGGTAGGAAAGGCCCATGCCCCGAACGCCCACGTGGTCGTAGAAGCGGTAGGTCTTGCACTCCAACAGGGTGGGCCCTTCGCCGCGCCGCGCGCGCTCGATGGCCTCGCCGGCCGCCTCGTAGACGGCCACCGCATCCATGCCGTCCACCACCACTCCGGGCATGCCGTAGCCGGCGGCGCGGTCGGCCACGTCGACGATGGCTTGATGGTTGGCCTGGGCGGTGTACTCGCCGAAGCCGTTGTTCTCGCACACGAAGACTACCGGCAGCTTGTACAGGCCGGCCATGTTGGCAGCCTCGTGAAAGGCGCCCTCGTTGCTGGCGCCGTCGCCGAAGAACGTGCAGGCCACGTTGCTGGTCTTGCGGAAGCGGCTGGAGAAGGCTGCACCTACCGCCAGAGGTGGCCCCCCGCCGACGATGCCGTTGGCGCCCAACATGCCGAGCTCCATGGCGCAGATGTGCATGCTGCCGCCCTTGCCCTTGCAGTAGCCGGTGGCCTTGCCGTAGAGCTCCGCGAACATGCGGTCGAACGCGCCCCCCTTGGCGATCAGGTGACCGTGGCCGCGGTGGGTGCTGGTGATCCAGTCGTCGTTGCCGAGATGCACCATGACGCCGGCAGCCACCGCCTCCTGGCCCACGTAGAGGTGCAGGGCGCCGGGAATCTTGCCGTCTTCCATGAGCTTGCCGGCGGTTTCCTCGAAGATGCGGATGCGCACCATGCGATGGTGCAGATCCAGCAGAGTCTGGTCGGATATCTGTGCGGTCAAGGTTCTAATCTCCCGGTGACGTTGAAGGCTTCAGCGACGATCGAAGCGCACGTAGAGGTGCTTCAATCCCCGCAGGATCAGAGACGGATGATGGCTGAAATCGTTCCTGCCCGGCTGAAAAGCGAAGTTCTGCGCCCGAGCCAGCAGGATATCAAAGGTCTGCACCAGTTCCTCCCTGGCCAGGTTGGCCCCGATGCAGTGGTGGATGCCGGCTCCGAAGGCCAGATGGGTGCCGGCGTTGCGGCGCCGGGTGTCCAGGTGGTCGGGCCGCTGGTACTTCGCCGGATCCCGGTTCGCCGCAGCGAAGCGCAACATGACCCGGCTCCCGGCCGGCAGGGTAACGCCGCCGATCTCCACCTCCCGGCGCACTACCCGAAACAGGCCCTGCACCGGGGACTCCAGCCGCAGCACCTCGTTGGCGAAGGTTCGAAGTGCCGCTTCGTCCGCTCGCGCGGCCAACGCGGCCGCCTGCTCCGGATGCGCCACCAGAAGCTGCACCCCGGCGGCGATGGCGTTGGTGGTGGTCTCGTTGCCGGCTACCAGGAACTGCTGGGTGAGGGAGAGCATCTCCGCCATGCTGAAGCCCGCGCCGTCGGCGTCCCGGGCCGTCACCAGGTGGGTGAGCAGATCGCTCCGGGGCTGGCGGCGACGCGCCTCGAGCTCCGCGCTCATGAAGTCCTGGAACTCACGGATCAACCGGGCGCACTCGATGAGCCGCTCGTCGCTGGCCATCATTCCGAGGGGCTCCACCGACGCGTCGGACCACTCCTTCACCTTGGGTGCGAGAGACCGATCGATGCCCAGCATGTCGGTGATGACATTGATGGGGACGGGCTGGGCGAGCTGAGAAACCACCTCGCACTCGCCGACGGCAATGAAGGCGTCGACGGTCTCGGTGACGATCCGGCGTATGGCGCCGGTGAGCTTCTCGACGCTACGGCGCCGGAAAGGCGCGTCCACCATCTCGCGGATGCGGGTGTGGGCCGGCGGGTCGTTGGTGACCAGGGTATCGACGCTGGGATAGCCGGAACGGCGCAGCGCCAGCGCCTCCGCTGGCGGCGGCCGCAGGGAGTCCGGGGTCTGGCTGTCGACGCTCGAGAACACCTCGGTATTGCGCAGGATCTCGCGCATCAGGTGGTATGTGGAGCAGACGTAGAAGCCGAGCCTCGGGTCGAAGCGGATGGGATGCGCCTGCAGCGCACGATGGTACGCCGCCGGTTCCTCCAGCACGTCCGGATCGCTCAGGCACTTCTCTTCCAGCAACGTCATCATCCGCCCCCATTCACCGCCTCGCGCGGTGCCGGCATGAGCGCCCGAGCCGGGCGGTCCCATGGGCAGTGTGCCCATTCCGGCAAAACAGTCAAGGCTGTTGGTATTGGGGGAGGGGAGTGGTACCTTCGCTATTCGCTGTCCGCTATCCGCAGGACGCCGAGGTGAGGCGCATGGACTCCAGCGGAGAGCGGACGGCGGACGGCGGACAGCGAAACCTGAGGATTCCTCATGCCCGACCATCGTGAAATCCTTCTGGTGACCAAGGGCCACCCCTTCGAACGCGAGCCCTTCTTCGCCATGTTCGACGCCATGGACGGGGTCGGCTGGACCCACGTGGAGCAGCCGGCGGCCCAGGCCCTGTTCGACGTCCATCACGCGGCCCCGTACGACGCGTTCGTGCTCTACGACATGCCGGGCATCCGCTTTCGGCCGGACGGGGGGCCCGAGTTCATCGAGCCGGACCCGGACTACCGGCGCCGGGTGGTGGAGCTGCTCGAGCACGGCAAGGGCATGGTGTTCCTGCACCACGCCATCGCCGGCTGGCCGGCGTGGGAGGAGTACGCCGAGATCGTGGGTGGGCGATTTCTCTACCTGCCGGGCCGGCTGCGCGGGCGGGACTGCCAGGACTCCGGCTATCGGCACCACGTCACCCACCAGGTGCGGGTGCTCGAGCGGCATCCGGTGACGGAAGGCGTACCCGAGCGGTTCGAGATCACCGACGAGCTGTACCTGTTCGAAGTCTTCGAGGACGACGTGCAGCCGCTGCTCGCCAGCGACTACGCGTTCGAGGCTGGCAATTTCTACTCCGCCGCCCGAGCGGCCCGGGACCGCCGCATGTTCAGCAACGAGGGCTGGGAGCACCCGCCGGGAAGTCCCCTCATCGGCTGGGCCAAGACCCGCGGCAACAGCCGAATCGTCTATCTGCAGTGCGGCGACGACCCGGTGGCCTACGCCAACCCCCACCTGCGCCGGCTCATCAGGAACGCCATCTACTGGGTTTCCGAGCCCGGGACCTGATCGTCGCGCACGCTGAACCGGACGGGCAGCCGGGTCAGGCCGCGCAGCAGTACGTTGGGCGGATACTCCAGCTCCGCCTCGGCGCAGGCCAGGGTGAAGTCGTCCAGCCGCTCCAGCAGCACCCGGAACGCCACCTCGAGCTCCTTGCGGGCGAGGCTCGCGCCGATGCACATGTGCACGCCGTGGCCGAAGGCCACGTTGCTGCGGGCGTTGGGGCGGGCGACGTCCAGCCGGTGCGGCTCCTCGAAGACGCTTTCGTCCCGGTTGGCCGACGAGAAGCGGAGCTGCACCACCGCGCCGGCGGGGACCGGAACCCCATTGATGTCGGTGTCCCGGGTGACCACCCGCCACATGTTGGCGGTGGGGGAGGCGAGCCGCAGCACTTCCTCCACGAAGTTCGGCACGAGCTCCGGGTCGTCCTTCAGCAGCTGGTGCTGGTCCGGCTTGCGGATCAGCAGCAGCACGCCTTCGGCGATGCAGTGGGTGGTGGTTTCGTTCCCGGCCACCAGAAGCTGCTGGAGGATGGAGAGCATCTCGGCCACGTCCAGCGGCCGTTCGTTTTCGAACCGGGCGTGGACGATGTCGGAGATGATGTCGTCCCGGGGATCCAGGCGGCGCTCCTCCAGCTTGGCGGCGAAGTACTTCTGGAACTCGACGATGAGCCGGGCGGCCTCGAGCTCTTCCTCCGGCGAGGCCATGCGCGAGAGCTGGGCCACGAAGGCGTCGGACCAGGACTTGAAGAGGTCGTAGTCGCTGAGCGGCACCCCGAGCTGGTCCGCGATCACCGTCATGGGCACGCGCTCGGCGAAGGCCTCGACGAACTCGCACTCGCCGGTATCGGCGAAGGCATCGATGAGCTGGTGGCAGAGCCGCTCGATGGAGGGCCCCAGGGTGGCCACCCGGCGTGCGGTGAAGGCCTGGTTCACCATGCCCCGATAGCGGCGGTGCAGGGGCGGGTCCTGGGTCAGCATGGTGTCCACCGGCGGATACCCCTGGGCCTGGATCTCCGCCAGGCGCGGGTCCACCTCGCCCTCGGAGCGCATGGCCTGGCCGAACCGGTTCGAGAAGGTCTTGTGGTCCTTGGCCACCCGCCGCACGGTCTCGTAATCGGAGACGAACACGATGCCGGTGTGCGGACACCGGTAGACGGGGGCCTCGCGGCGCAGCCGCTCGTTGTACTGATGCGGACATGCCAGCGCTTCGGCGCTGATGGGGGTGCTCTGGTCGAGCGGGGCGCTCAGAACGTTCGCCTCGGCCATGGGTCCTCCTCAGGTGGTTCTCACCATCATCTTGCCGATGTTGTAGCCTTCGAACAGACGGATCAGCGCCCGGGGCAGCTCCCGGAAGCCGTCGACGACGGTTACCCGCTGCTTCAGCCGGCCTTCGGCGATCCATTGCCGCAAGCGGGCGGTGGCCTCCGGAAACCGCGGAGCGTAGTCCAGGACGATGAAGCCCTCCATGCGCGCCCGGCGGAACACCAGGTTGAAGTAGTTCTTCGGCCCCGGAATGGGTCCGGTGGCGTTGTAGCGGGAAATGCCGCCGCAGATCACCACCCGGGCGTGCATGGCGATGCGGGCCAGGCACAGATCCAGAATCTCGCCGCCCACGTTGTCGAAGTAGATGTCGATGCCGTGGGGACAGTGTCGGTCCAGGCCTTGGCCCACGTCCTCGTGCTTGTAGTCGATGGCGGCGTCAAAGCCGAGATCTTCGGTTAGCCAGGCGCACTTCTCGGGCCCTCCGGCGATGCCCACCACGCGGCACCCGTGGATCCTGGCGATCTGCCCGGCCACGCTGCCCGTTGCGCCCGCCGCGCCGCTGATCACCACCGTCTGCCCCGGCTGGGGCTGGCCGAGCTCCAGAAGCCCGAAATAGGCGGTCATCCCCGTGCCCCCCAGCACGCCCAGGGCTTCAGTGGGGTCCACGTCCCCAGGAAACACCCGGAAGCGGTCTTCGCGGCCACTGGCGACGGCGTAGTCCTGCATCCCGAAGGTTCCGGTGACCTGGGTGCCCTCGGGAAAGTCCGGGTGGCGCGATGCGGCGACGGTGCCCACGGCGTTCGCCCGCATCACGTCGCCGATGGCCAGGGGTGCCACGTAGTCTGCCCGGTTCTCCATCTGCCCGCGCATGGAGGGGTCGAGGGAGATGTAGGAGGTCTTCACCAGCACCTCGTTCTCGCCGATGTCCGGAATCGCCGTCTCCCGATACTCGAAGTCGCTCTCCCTGACCATCCCCGACGGGCGCGCGGCCAGCAGGAACTGACGGTTGACGGTGCTCATGGGCCATGACTCCTCGGTTCGCAGCTCGGAAGTATGTGCGGTGGCCGGAAAAAAAAGAAGCCGTCTTGCCTGACTGTTTTCCTTGCCCTAGGCTTCGTCTCTCGGGGATCAGGTACCGGCCGCCCCGGTCACAGGCCGCAACAGGAGAAAGACGCATGGATCTACAGCTCAATGGCGCCAACGCGCTGATCACTGGGGGCTCCAAGGGAATCGGCCGGGCCATCGCCGAGGCTCTCGCGGACGAAGGCTCGAACGTCGCGATCTGCGCCCGCAATCAGGAGGAGATCGATGCGGCCGTGAAGTCCCTCGCAAGCAAGGGGGTCAAGGCCGTCGGCAAGTCCGTGGACGTGGGAGACGGAGCGGCGCTGAAGGCGTGGATCGAGGAGTCCGCCGAGGCACTCGGGGGTGTGGACTGCATGGTGTGCAACGTCAGCGGCGGTAACGCCCCGGGCGAGGAAGGCTGGCGGGCCAACTTCGAGTACGACGTGCTGGGCACCGTCCGTTGCGTGGAGGGGGCCATGCCTTATCTGGAGAAATCCGGAAACGCCAGCATTCTCATCATCTCCTCCACCGCGGCGCTGGAGAAGTTCATCGGTGCCGGCGCCTACAACGCCATGAAGGCGGCCCTGTTGAACTACTCCGGGGCGCTCGCCCAGGACCTGGCGCCCAAGGGTATCCGGGTCAACGCGATCTCGCCGGGCCCCATCATGATCGAGGGGGGCGCCTGGGATCGCATCCGGCAGCACATGAAGCCCTTCTACGAGCAGACGGTGGCGGAGATCCCCTTGGGACGCATGGGCACGGCAGAAGAGGTGGCCGCCCAGGCGGCTCTGCTGGCGAGCCCGAGGGCCGGATTCACCACCGGCACCAACGTGGTGATCGACGGCGGCATCACCAAGCGCATTCAGTTCTAGCGCGTCGGGGCGGCGCGGCCGAGAGGGCGCGCGCCGGCACATGAGGAGCGTAGAGGGAGAGGGGATGAACAAGCCATTTCGCTTCGCCGTGCAGTCGTTCAACGCCGACTCGGGCGCCGAATGGGCAGACAAGGTGCGCCGGGCCGAAGAGCTCGGTTACTCGGCGTTTCACTTAGCCGACCATCTGCTCGGCCCCGGTCCGGCCATCGACAAGACCAACCATCCGGTGCAGTCGCTGGCGGCCGTTCCCGCCATGGCCTACGCGGCGGCGGTGACCCGGGACATTCGTATCGGCTGCCGGGTCTTCTGCATCGACTACTACAACCCGGTGGTGCTCACCAAGTCGGCCATGACCATCGACCTGTTGTCCGGCGGCCGCCTGGAGCTGGGCCTGGGGGCTGGCTGGCTCGAGGAGGAGTACCGGGCGGTGGGAATCCCCTTCGATCGCCCCGGCATCCGCATCGACCGGCTGGCGGACGTGCTGGAAGGGGTGAAGGCGTTTCGCGGCGAAGGGCTGGTGAACGTGGACAACGACACGATCCACTGGCGGGACTTCGAAGGAATCCCCAAGCCGCTGTCGAAGCCGCCCATCATGATCGGCGGCGGCAGCCCCCGCATCCTCCGGCTGGCGGGGCGGGAGGCCGACATCGTCAGCCTGAACTTCAACAACCGCTCCGGAACCATCGGCCCCGATGGGGTCCGCTCCTCCTCGGAAGAAGAAACCCAGCGCAAGATCGGCTGGGTGCGCGAGGGTGCCGGCGACCGATTCGACGCCCTGGAGATCGAGATCGGCGCCTACTTCACGTTCGTGATGGACGACCCGGGGCCCGTGCTCGAAAACTTCGCCGGGACGTTCGGCTACACGGAAGACGAGATGCGGCGCCATCCGCATGCGCTCTTCGGCTCCGTGGACACCGTGTGCGAGGAGCTCGAGCGGCGCCGCGAGCTCCACGGCATTTCGTACGTCACGGTGGGTGAGGCCGCCATGGAGGCCTTCGCTCCGGTGGTGGCGAGGCTGGCGGGCAAGTGACCACAGTCGCCGAGGCCCGAGCGGAGTTGCTCGCGAGAACACCACGCTCCCAGGCCATCGCCGGGGAGCGGGCCGAGATCCTCAACTCGGGCCTGGCGGCCAATCTGGAAATGCCCCATCCCATCTTCATCCACCGCGGGGAGGGGGCTTACGTCTACGACGCCGACGGCAACCGCTATCTGGACACGTCCGTAGGCTTCGGGCTGCACATGCTGGGCCACGGGCATCCGGAGGTGGAGCGGGCCATCAAGGATCGCACGGAGCTGGGCTGGATGTTCGGCATCCATACCACCGCGCAGATGAAGCTGGCGGCGCTGCTGCACGAGGCCAGCCCCTGCGCCGAGCGGGTGGTGTTCTGCAACACCGGCTCGGAAGCCACCATGTACGCCATGCGCGCGGCGCGCGCCTTCAGCGGCCGCCATAGGATCGCCCTGTTCGACGGCTTCTATCACGGCGCCCACGACTACGGCATGTGGGTGACCGACCCCGCGAGCCCCGCGGACGCACCGCGGCCGCTGCCCATGGGGCACGGCATTCCTCCCCAGCTCGAGGAGCTGGTCATGCTGCTGCCGTACCGCGATTCGGCGGCTTTCGATCTGATTCGCCGGCACGCAGAAGAGCTCGCCCTGGTGCTGGTGGAGGGGGTGCAGAGTTCCAACCCGCAACCCGGGGCCGGCGAGTTCCTGGCGGAGCTGGCCGAGGTGTGCCGTGGCGCCGGGGTTCTGTTCGGCATCGATGAGGTCATCACCGGCTTTCGGCTGGCCTATGGGGGCGCCCAGGAACGGTTCGGCGTGGTGCCGGATCTCGCCACCTACGGCAAGGTACTCGGCGGTGGCCTGCCCATCGGGGCGGTGGCCGGGCGCGCGGACGTGATGGAAGTGTTCACCGGGCTCGCCGCCGCGCGGGGCATCTTCTCCGGAGGCACCTTCTCGGGCAATCCGCTGACCATGGAGGCGGGGGCCGCCGCCGTCGGCCACCTTGCCCGGCACCCGGAGATCTACCGGCGGCTGGACGCCGCCGGCGAGCGCCTGGCGCAGAGCATCAACGGATATTGTCAGGAGCGACAGATTCCGGCACAGATGAAGCATGTGGGCAGCATGTTCCACATGTTCTTCCAGCGCGATCCCATTGAAAGCATGCGGGACGTCAAGCCTGTCAATCAGGCGGCACAGAAGGCGTTCTACCTGCACGCCCTGAACCGGGGGGTGCTGGTGCCGGGGACCCAGCGCGCGTTTCTCAGCGCGGCGCACGGCGACGCGGAAGTGGACCGGCTGATCGAGGTCTTCCAGAGCTCCCTGGAGGACGTGCTGCGGGAGGGTCTGTTCGACTCATGAGCGCGGACTGGATCGATCTCAGCGGCAAGGTGGCCCACGTCACCGGCGCCGCCCACGGTATCGGCGCTGCCATCGCCCGGACCCTGGCCGGGGCCGGCGCTGCCGTGATGGTCAGCGACGTGGACGGCGCAGGGGCGGCGCGGGTGGCCGACGAGATCGGCGGCGCGGCCATGGAGCTCGACGTGAGCGATGGCGCGGCGGTGGATGCGGCGCTGGAGGAGACCGTCCGGCGCCTGGGGTCGCTCGACATCATGGTGAACAACGCCGGGGTGTATTCCGGCTACGGCGGTCCGGTGGCCACCATCACCGACGCCAAGTGGCGGAAGCTCTGGTCGGTGAACGTGGACGGCGTCTTCTATTGCTGCCGCGCCGCGGCCCGTCTGATGGTCGCAGCGGGACGCGGAGGACGCATCATCAACATCGCCTCGACCCAGGCGGTGTCCCCGGGCGTGGGGGTCACCTACGACGGCTCCAAGGCGGCGGTGGTGCAGATCACCCGGGCGCTGGCGCTCGAGCTGGCCCCTCACCGCATCAACGTCAACGCGCTGGCCCCCGGGCCAACCTGGGTGGGGGAGGGGGAGCCGCCGGCCACCGCCGGTCAGCCGCCAGCCGCCACCGGTGATCCGCTGGCGGACACGGTTGCCGATCGGATCGCCCGCCTGCCCGCGGGCCACTGGGGCGACCCCGTGGAGCAGGGCAAGGCCGCGCTGTTTCTGGCCTCGTCCATGAGCGATTTCGTCACCGGCATCTACCTGCCGGTGGATGGAGGATGGTTGCTGCTGTGAGCGCGGCAACCTGCACTTCTGTGGTCGGTCGCCGCTGGCCCGAGGCCAGCGCGGCTGGATAGGCCGGTTCGGGGAAGCACGAACGACAATACCCGAACCGGCGTTTGGTTCGTGACCGTCGAGTCACGATTGCATTGGGAGAGAAAGATGTTCAAACGATCGCTGTTGGCCAGCGCCATCGCTGGAACCACCGCGGCCATTCCGGCGCTGCCGGCGGCCGCGCAGACGGATGCTCGAAGCGTGCTGGAGGAGGTGGTGGTCACTGCAACCCGGCGCACCGAGTCGCTCCAGGAGGTGCCCATCTCGGTGACGGCCATCTCCGGGGATCGGCTGCAGAGCAACTACCCTCAGGACGCCCGTGACCTAAACGGCATCGCCCCCAACGTGCAGCTCCAGCCGGTAGGCGCTTTCCAGAATGCGGCCGCGTTCTACATCCGTGGAGTGGGCAGCACCGACATCGAGTCCGCCACCGACCCGGGCATCGCCACCTTCATCGACGACGTCTATCAGGGTAGGGTCTCCACCGCGCTGCAGGACTTCGTGGACGTCTCGGCAGTGGAAGTGCTGCGCGGGCCCCAGGGCACCCTGTTCGGCCGCAACGCCATCGGCGGCGTGGTGCACCTCAAGCACAACGAGCCGAACCTGGAGCAGAACGAGTTCGGCGTGTCCGTTCTCGCGGGCAGCGAGAGCCGCCTGGACGTGAAGGCCGTGGCCAACCTGGCCGTGTCCGACGAGCTCGCCTTCCGGGTGGCCGCCAAGTCCAGCAACTCGGATGGCTTCTACGAGAACAAGTCGCCGGGGGCGCCGGACGTCAATGGCCAGGACCGCATCACCGTTCTGCCCAGCGTGAAGTGGGTGCCGAACGAGAACTGGGACGTGGTGCTCCGGGGCGAGTACAACCGCACCCGCGACGACTCCTGGGGCAACGTGCCGTACAGCGCCTGTCCCTCGGATCCGCGAACCACCATACCGTTCACCGGCGGCAACGATCTGGTGATCGACTTCATCGCCGGGGTGTTCGGCAACCCGGAAGACGCGGCGGCGTTCTGCGGCCGGGAAGTAGACGACGACAGCTTCGACGTGCGCCACGATCAGGACGACGGCAGCTTCTCCGACTTCGACGTCTGGGGCCTCACCGCCAACGTCAATCGCTACGTGGACGGTGTCGGCACCTTCACCTACATCGGCAATTACCGCGACGTGGAGGAGGACGTGGTCAACGACTTCGATACCACGGACTACGACCTGTTCATCACCCAGCGGATTCAGGACCACTACCAGTTCAGCCACGAGTTGCGCTTCGCCTCGGAGTTTTCCGACACCTTCCACCTGGTCACGGGTCTGTACTACTTCGAGCAGGAGTACGAGATGGGCCAGTTCACCCGGGGCGCGTTCGTCGCGCCGGCTCCGGAGATCTTCGGCCACAGCGTGCAGCAGAACGAGGCCTGGGCGGCGTTCGGTCAGGTGGATCTGGACGTGACGGATCAGCTCTCGCTGACGGCGGGCATCCGCTACTCCGAGGAACAGAAGGACTTCGAGCACTGCGGCGTGGGCTTCGGCGATCCGGTGACCCGCACCTGCCAACTCGACCTGGGCGCCGGCCCCGTCAGCACGGAGCTCAACAAATCCGAGGAGTGGGACGACGTGAGCCCGAAGCTGGGGGTCAACTACTTCTTCAACGACGAGGTGATGGTGTACGCGAGCTGGGCCAAGGGCTTCCGCTCAGGCGGCTTCAACGGCCGCGGCAACACGGCGTTCAGCATCGGTCCCTTCGACGAGGAGACCGTGGACAACTACGAGCTCGGGCTCAAGGCCGATCTCCTGGACGACCGGGTACGCTTGAACGCGTCCGTGTTCCTGATGGACTACCAGGACCTGCAGCGGGCCACCATCCGGCCGGCCCCCGGCGGCGCCGGTCAGGAAACGGTGACGGACAACGTCGGCTCGGCCGAGAACAAGGGCGTGGAGCTCGAGGTCACGGCGCTGGTCACCGAGGCCCTCACCGTCAACCTCACCGTGGGCTACCTGGACGCCAAGAACGAAGACTGGTGCTCGGCGGTGAACGGCGTGCTACCCACGGCCGCGCCGCCGGCCGGCTTCACCCAGTGTGCCGACGCCACCGAGGTGTTCACCCCGGCGGGAGCCTCCGCGGGCTTCCTGGTCCCCGTGGACGTGTCGTACCTGCCGCCGAGCCAGGCCCCGGATTGGCAGGCGCGGCTGGATGCCGCCTACGAGGTGTTGCTGGGCGATGCGGGCAACCTCACCCTCGTCGGCACCTGGCGCTACTCGGATGAGACCAGCATCGTCGCGGCGGGGCTCCCGGCGGGTACGCTGGACGGCATCACCAACTACGACGGTACCCGGGTCACGCCGATTCGTGACGAGTCGAACATCTTCGACGTCTCCGCCACCTGGCGGTCCGCGGACGACCGCTACCGGGCGTCGCTGTTCGTGAAGAACGTCACCGACGAGATCTATGCGTCCACCGGCACCTTCGTGGCCGGGCTGTTCAACTTCGTGCAGATGAACCAGCCCCGTCACTGGGGCCTGGAGCTGACCTACAACATGTAGACGCACCAGGGGAATCCGGCGAGCCCCGTCTTCGGGGCTCGCCACCCCTCACAGCGGCTCCACGTCGAAGGAGACGCAGATACGGCGGGTGGTGCTCTGGAAGGGCACCGTGCCGTGGTAGAAGTACGACGGGAACAGCACCATGCGGCCGTAGCCGGGCTGGTAGTCCGAGAGACGTGCCTCGGACTTGACGCCCAGCTCCGGGGTGGGCTGACCGAAGCGCAGCCAGCCCTGATGGCCCGCAGCCGGATCGGTCACCGGGTCGGGCAGCCGCAGGTAGAAGACGCCGCTGATCCAGCCGTTGGGATGGATGTGGGAGCGCTCGTGGCCCCCGTCGGACATCACCACCCCCCAGGAGGTGAGCTTCCAGCGCCGGGGCGCCCAGCGCACGACGGGGTGGTCCGGGTCGTCGGGTAGCTGGGCCAGGTACCAGGCCACCGCCTCGTGAATCCGAGGCTCCATGGCCGCCATGGGGCCTTTGGGCTCCTTCAGCAGCTCTCCGGTGTGTCTGCCCCGGACGGTGGACATGACGTTGGCTCGCAAGGTGGGGTGGCTCTCCACGTGCCAGGCCAGGGCGTCGTCGAAGGCGGCGATGCTCTCGTAGCCGTCCGGCGGTTCGAAGGGAAATACGCGGACGTAGCGGCCGTAGTCGAGCAGGTAACGGGCTTCGTCCTCCCGGCTGGCGTCGAAGAGGGCGTGAGCCTTGTACGCCAGGGCGTGGAACTCCCGGCCGATGGCGGCCATGCAGCGGTCGAACACCTCGATGGCGGCCTCGGGATTCCCCCGTCGCAGGTACAGGGCGCCGAGGTTGTAGTACGGGTCGGGGTATTGAGGCGCTGCGGCGATGGCCCGGGCGTAGCAGCGCTCCGCCTGCCGAGGGTTGCCGGCGCGGTCGTGCACGGCGCCCAGGTTCATGAGAAAACCGCCGTGCTCGCCGGCCACGGCCACCACCCGTTCCAGGAGCGCGATGGCGGCGGTGAAACGGCCGGCTTGGAACTCGATCATCCCGAGGCCGTTCAGGGCGCCCAGATGACGGGGATCCACGGCGAGAATCCGCCGATAGAGCTCGGCCGCGGCATCGTACCGGCCGGCGTGGTGCAGGCGCACGGCGTGGTCGATCTGCGCGGCGACGTTCACCGCTCGCCTGCCGCGGGTTGGAGGAAGTCGATGGCGTCCCGGCGCAGCGCGTGGGCACGCGCCACGGGGTCCGGGAGCGCCTCACGCACGCGGCGCGAGCGAACCTCGAGGCTCAGCGGACAGTCGTCGGCGAGAACCGTCAGCAGCTCGCGGAGGGGCAGTTCGCCGCGTCCAGGCGAGTCCCGGCGATCGAGAGCATCTTCGAGATACTGCTTCTGGCTGTCGCCGCAGCTCGCGGGCCCGTCGCAGAGCTGGGCGTAAGGCAGCAGCCGCCGCTCCAGGCTCCTCAGGTCGTCGGGCCGGCCGCCGCTGCGCTGCAGATGGAGGGCATCGACGAGAATCGCCGCCGAGGGATGATCGCAGCGGCGCACCGCCGCCAGCGCGTCCGGCAGGGTGCGGACAGCCGTGATCATCAGGAACTCCAGCGCCACCCGCATGCCGCCCGGGGCCGACCATTCACACAAGCGGTGCAGCGCGGCGCCGGTCCGCCCGGCGTCCGGTTCGGAGCTCACCACCAGCAGGTTGCGAGCTCCAAGCTCGAGCGCCACGTCGACGATCCGGCGGTGACCGTCGTCCAGCTTTCCTCCCGCGGGAATCCACACCACCTCCACGTCGAGGACCCGGAGCTGCCACTGCTCCACCAGCCGGGCGACGCGGCGGGTCATGGCCCCATCCCAGGAGGCCGGATCCACCGTGAACCCGGCCATGCCGAAGCCGGCGCGACCGGCGGCCTCCGCCACCACGTCCGCGGTGAATTCGGGAAGGGCTCCGGCGGCCAGCGACAGCTCGTGCATGACGACGGCCTACGGTTCCGGTGAGTCGGCGCCCGGAATCATCGGTTGGGATCCACCAGGATCTTGACCTCGGCCGGCGAGTCGCACAGGGCATCGAAGGCCGCGGCAACGTCGGCGAGCCCCACGGTGGAGGTGTGCAGCGGCGGCAGATCGAGCCGGCCGTCGAGCACCAGTCCCTGAGTCAGCGCGAACTCGTCGCGGGTGTAGCCGAGGGACGCGGTGAGCCGAACTTCCTTGACGAGCCACCCGGCTGCATCGATCTGCGCCGGCGCGTTCGGCACCCCCACCAGGGAAACCACGCCACCGCGTCGGGCGAGCGCCACGGCGGTTTGAACGGTGGCCGGGACGCCGGCGCACTCGAACACGGTATCGGCACCCGACTGGCCGGTGAGCGCCCTGAGCCGCTCGGCGACGTCGTCCACCGTGGGGTCCAGGGCGAGGTCGGCCCCCAGGGTCTCCCCCAGGGCGCGCCGCGCCGGCTGCGGCTCCACGAGCACCACGCAGCCGGCTCCGGCGGCGCGCGCGCACTGCAGCACGAGAAGCCCGATGGGACCCGCGCCGATGACCACCACGGAGTCGCCGAGTCGGAGCGGCGTGCGCCGCACCGCGTGCAGGGCGATGGTGGCGGGCTCGAGCATGGCGGCGCGAACGTCGTCGATCCCGCTCGCGACCCCGTAGAGCCGGGCTGCATCGATGGCGATGGCGGACGCGAAACCGCCATGAGGCGCGGCCAGCGGGCCGGCGCCCACCAGCCCCGCGAAGGCCGCTTCGCAGTGCGCCGGGTCACCGCGCTGGCAGGTCGCGCAGCGGCCACAGGGCCCGGCGATGCCGATGGCCACCCGGTCGCCTTCCCTGACGTCGAGCCCGGCGGCGACGGCACTGACCGTGCCGCACCATTCGTGCCCGCAGATGGCCGGGTTGTACGGCGCGCCGGACTGGTACGCGTGCACGTCGGTGCCGCAGATGCCGCAATAGGCGATCTGCACCACGGCCTTGCCGGGCGTGGGCTCCGGTTCCGGAAACTCTCTCAGCTCGATCCGGCGCCGGCCGGTGACAAGCCCTGCTTGCATCGTCACTTCACCTCCAAAACCGTACAATATGACGGTTTTGCGGTATTGTCTGCAGCGAAACCTTATCACTCGATGGGATCGGCGTCAGGAGGATCGGTGGATCTGGAATTCAGCAAGCAGGACGAAGCCTTCCGGGAGGAGGTGAGGTCGTTTCTCGACACCCATCTGACCCCGGAGATGCGGGAGGTGGTGGCACGCACCACCACGGTGTTCGCCGACAAGGATCTGGCCATGCGCTGGCAGCGGATCCTGGTGGAGAAAGGCTGGGCCGTGCCCGCGTGGCCCGTGGAGTACGGCGGCGTCGACTGGTCGTTGACCCAGAAGTACATATTCAGCGAGGAGTGCGCCAAGGCCCACGCGCCGGGCCTGATTCCTCTCGGGCTGCGCATGCTGGCGCCGGTGCTGTTCAGGTACGGCACTCCGGAGCAGAAGGACCATTACCTGCCGAGGATCCTCTCCGGCGAGCACTACTGGTGCCAGGGCTACTCCGAGCCCGGTGCCGGCTCGGATCTGTCGAGCCTGAAGACGGCGGCGGTGAAGGACGGTGACGACTACGTCGTCAACGGCACGAAGATCTGGACCACGCACGCCCAGTTCGCGGATCACATCTTTTGCCTGGTGCGCACCGACAACTCGGGAAAGCCCCAGGCGGGCATCACGTTTCTGCTGATCCCCATGAGCACCCCCGGGATCACCGTGGAACCCATCATCACCCTGGCCGGGGACCACGAGGTGAATCAGGTGTTCTTCGATGACGTCCGCGTGCCCCAGTCCAACCGGGTAGGGCCCGAGAACGAAGGCTGGACCGTGGCCAAATACCTCCTGGAGTTCGAGCGGGGCGGCGGCGGTGCCGCGCCGCGCCTGAAGGTGGCCCTGGACGAGCTGAAGGCAGTGGCGGAACAGGAGCCGGCGGAGGGCCGGGCGCTGTGGGAGGACCCCGGGTTCCGCGGCCGCGTTTCGGCGGTGGAGATCCGGCTGGGGGCCCTGGAGTTCGCGGAGCTGGCGAATCTGGCCCGCATGTCCCGCGGCGAGTCCCCGGGCCCGGGCTCGTCGCTGGCCAAGAACACTTCCGTGGCCATCGAGCAGGAGATCAACACCCTGCGACTGGAAGCGGTGCAGCACTACGCGCTGCCGCACGCCAACTTCATATCGCTGAACGGCCACGACGAGCCCTGGGTGGGCCCCGGTTACGCGGAGACCGCCACGGCCCGGTACCTGAACTCCAGGGCCGCGTCCATCTTCGGCGGCTCTCAGGAGGTGCAGAAGAACATCATCGCCAAGGTCGTGCTGGGCTTGTAGCCGGGGAGGGAGCGCCTTGGACGGGCAGCTACGGGTCGACGTCGGTGGTCGCCGCCGGTGCGTCCCGCTGGGCCAGCAGTGCGCGCAGGCGCCGCTGCTCCTCCAGAGTGAGGCGGAATCCCCACATGACGGTGATGGCCACCACCAGGGCGGTGGCGGGCAGGAACGTGTAGATGTAGCGCACGGCGTCCACCGCCTGCTCGCTCTGAGACGCGGCACCCGGAGTGAAACCCAGCCAGCCCAGCAGCGGGTAGGCGATGCCTATGGCGACGGCGCCGCCCACCTTCTGCGTCATGGTGATGAGGGAGAAGTAGAGACCGGTCCGCTGCCCCCCGCTCTCCACGTTGTCGGAATCCACCACGTCGGCCGCCATGGAGCGCAGCAGCATGGGCTGTCCGGCGAAGGCGAAGCCCGACGCCCAGACCAGCAGGGCGAATCCCAGGGTGTCGCCCCGGTCCAGCACCAGGAACCCAGCGATGAGGACCATATGGCTGATGCAGGAGACGGCGAACGCCCGGTGCTTGCCCAGCCGCCGCGACGCCCACATCCACACCGGGACCCCGGTGACCGTGAGGCCGTAGAACAGGATCAGGATGATGGAGTTCCACGCCTCGCCGCCCACCACGTCGCGCAGGAAGAAGATGAACACCGACGCCATCACGGGACCGGGAATGCCGACCATGAGGTCCGCCAGCAGGATGCGGCGCATGTGCCGGTTCTTCAGCACCAGCTTGACGCCGGCCGCAAAGGGGATCTCCGGAGCGGGAGCGGTGCGGCGCTCCGGCACCAGGGTCACCGCCACCAGCGTCGCCAGCGGCAGCAGGACGAGCACGTAGGCACCGAAGGCCATCACCGCCATGCGTCCGCCGGCGGGCTCCCCGAGCACGTACTCCATGTAGGCGGGGGGAACCAGCACCGTGAGGCTGCCCACCAGGGAGGCGATCTGAATGAATCCGGTGATGCGGGAGCGCTCGTGATAGTCGCCGGACATCTCGGCGCCCCAGGCGTAGTGGGAGATGGTGTACATGGTGGAGCCTACGTAGAACACCAGCATGGACGCCACCAGGTAGGCTGGAGTCGCCAGCGCCGGGTAGGGCACCACGAACACCAGCACCACCCCCAGCATGATCACCGGCGTGGAGAGTACGCACCAGTGCCGGCGCCGGCCCCAGCGGCTCTCGAAGCGATCCCCCACCACGCCCATCAGGGGATCGGTGACCAGGTCGAACATCCGCACCACCATGAACGCCGTCCCCACCGCGGCGAGGGCCGCCGCCGGGCTCAGCCCGTTCTGTTGAAAAAGACCGGCGTAGAAGGGCGGAGCGAAGATGGCCAGCGGCAGACCCATGGCCGAGAGCGGCATGGCGGGAAACGCCAGGGCCAGCAGCCGGGTCAGCGGCAAGCGGTGCTCACGGAGTTTCGCCGAGGTCGACGGACCGATCGAATCATTCATCTACGGCGCCTGCAGGCTTGACGAGGAGGAGAGTCGGATGGAGAACCCAGGAAGTTACGACGTCATCGTGGTGGGTGGCGGCGGCGCCGGAATGTGCGCCGCCATCGAGGCGTGCGATGCCGGCGCCAGGGTGGCCCTCCTGGAGGCGGACCGGCGGCTCGGCGGCTCCACGGCGTTGTCCGGGGGCGTCTACTATGCCGCCGGCACCAGCGTGCAGCGGTCGGCGGGCATCGAGGGCGACGGCGCCGACGCCATGTTCCACTACTACATGACCCTCAATCAGTACCGGGTGGAGGCGTTTCTGGCCCGCACGCTCTGCGATCACGCCGCTCCCGGGCTCGAGTGGCTGATCGGCCTGGGAGTGGAGTTTTCCCCCCAGGCGCTTTACTGCTCGGGGGTCGAGACGGTGCCCCGGGGGCACGCGGCCACCGGCATGGGGGCCGCCATCGCCGACGCTCTGGATCGTGAGGTGAGCCGCCGCCCCATCGACGTGGCGCTGGAAACGCGGGTAGAGGAGCTCATCGTGGAGCCGGGCAGCGGACGGGTGAGCGGGGTGGTGGTGGACGGCGAGCCGGTGCGGAGCGCCGCCGTGGTCATCGCCACCGGCGGCTTCGGCGCCAACCCGCTGCTGCTGAACACGCTGTATCCGGAGGCCGCCGCGTACGGCGACTGGGTCTGGTACATCGGCAACCCCAACTGCCGGGGGGACGGCCTGGCCCTGGGTCAGGCGGCGGGCGCGGACGTGGTGGGCCACGACCGGGGATTGCTGCTGACCACCCCCAACTTCAAAAAGGAGCTCGAGGTGTACGTGCCCGGCTGGCTCGTGTACGTCAATCGGGAAGGGCGGCGCTTCGTCAAGGAGACGGTGGAGTACGCGGTGATGTCGGGGGTGGTGAAGGCACAGACGGGCGGTTCCTGCTTTGCGGTGTTCGACGACGTCGCCCGCGCGGAAGCCCGGCCGGACGCACGTTACGCCGACGCCTTCGCCGCCGGCGCCATTTCGCTCAACTGGGTGACCGAGACCCTGGACGCCCAGATCACGGCGGGTCGGGTGGTGCAGGGCGCCACCCTGGCCGAGCTGGAGGCTCGCTGCGGCATTCGTCCCGGGTCCCTTGAAGCCACCTTCAGCCGCTACAACGCCGACGCCGCCGCCGGCGTGGATACCATGTTCTTCAAGGACGGCACCCTGATGAAGCCGGTGTCGACACCGCCGTTCCATGCAGTGGAGATCAAGCCCGCCATCGTCTGCCTGACCTCCACGGGGTTGCGCATCGACGCCGCCACCCGGGTTCTCGATGGTCGCGACCGGGTCATCCACGGGCTGTTCGCCGCGGGGGAGACCACCGGCGGCGTCCTCGGCGAGCGTTACGTGGGCGGCGGCAACTCCATCGCCAACGCCATCGTCTTCGGCCGCATCGCGGGCCGGCAAGCGGCTGCCGCCTGGGCTCAATAGGGCGCGATGCCGGCATCCACCGACAGCGCGGCACCGGTGATGCCGCGCCCGGCCTCCGATGCCAGAAACACCGCCGTTTCGGCCACCTGCTCCACGGTGTTCAGCTCGCCGGTGAGGGTCTTGGCCTTGAACACGTCGTCCACCATCTGCTCGAATGTCATGCCGAGACTGGCGGCGAGCTCCGGGCCTCCGCCCAGCACGGCGTCCGTGAGGATCAATCCCGGGCAGATGGCGTTGACGGTGATCCCCGCTCGGCCCACCTCCGCGGCCACCGCTTTGGTCAGGCCATTGACGCCGTGCTTGGAGGCCACGTAGGCGGGCATGGAAGGCGTGGCCACCTTTCCCTCCACCGACGAGATGTTGATGATGGTGCCGTAGCCGGCCGGCAGCATGTGCGCCAGCGCGGCCTTGGTAGCCAGAAACACGGAGGTGAGGTTCAGCCGCAGGTCGTGCTCCCAGGCGTCTTCGCCGAGATCGGCCACGGGGGCCAGCGCGGCACTGCCCCCGGCGTTGTTCACCAGAATGTCCAGCCCGCCGAAGCGCTCCACGGTGCCGTTCACCAACGCCTGCACGTGGGCGCTGTCGGTGACCGACCCGGGGCAGAACCACAGTCCTTCCGGCGCGCCGAGCTCGTTCACCAGGGCCTGCCCGTTGGCCGGATCGCGGCCGTCGAAGGCCACCCGGGCGCCTTCCCGCAGGAACGCCCGGACGATGCCCGCGCCGATGCCGCGACTGCCCCCTGTGACCACGGCCACGCGGTTTTCCAATGTCTTCATGCCGTTTCCCGTTCCAGCAGATCGAAGGCGTCGAGCTCGACAAGCGAGCGCAACGAGTTTCCCAACAGGGTGCGAGCCAGGTTCAGACCCCGCTCGTTGCCCATGTCCAGGGTTCCGGCGATGGTCACAGCGTAGCAGAGCAGGTAGAGGGCGCTGATGCGGTAGCGGCGGCGGCACGCGTCCAGGTCGTAGTCGACGCCCTCCCGTTGCAGCGCCTGGTGATACAGCCCGATCCAGTCCTCGGCGCCGCGCACCTCGTCCGCGAGGCTCTGGGTGACGAAGTAGGCCAGGTCCTGCTCCGGCGCCGATACGCACACGGATTGCCAGTCCACCAGAGCGATGCCGCCGTCGTCGAACATGACGTTGTCCAGCCGCACGTCGGCGTGACAGACGCACATGGGGACAGAGCACATCTCCTCGAGCAGACGGGGCACGGCCGCGGGCACCGCGCTCTCCAGCCAGGCACCGTCGGCAGGGATCAGGTCGGCGAAGCGCGCCTGCACGGTGGGCCAGCCCATGCGAAAACCGGCGATCATCCCGTCTCGCTGCGCGGGGTTGTCGTGGCAGATCAGGTCCGTGGTCGGCCGGGCTCCCCAGGTGCTGGCATGGAGGCGGGCGATGCCTTCCACCACCAGCCGCGCGTCCGCGGCGCTGCACCCGGCCACCTGGTCACCCACGCGCAGGGCCCCCAGATCCTCCAGCAGCAGCACGAAGTTCCCGCTCTGTGAATCCAACTCGGCGTGATGGCAGGCGGGAACGCGCAGGGAGATTCCGGGTGCCACGGACCGGTAGAACGCCACCTCCCGGCCGTACATGTCGTAGGCCTGAGCCACGGCCCGGTTGTCGGGCACCGGGGATGGAAACTTGGCGATGATGGAGGAGGGGCCCTGTGAGGCCGACAGATGCACTCGGGTGACCAGACCGATGATGCCGGAGCCCGCCCCCAGCGGCTCCACGCGAAAGTCGCTCACCGGGTGCCCCAGCGCCTCGCTCAGCCACACCGTGGTGATCGCATCGGGTCCGGTGGGGAAGGTCATCTGGAAGCGGTCACGCGGGGGGTGACACCGAAAGCGCCGATTACTGCCATGAATTTTCCCTCCAGTAGCGATCAGCGATCAGCAAGACGAATGTCGCTGGAATCTGGCGATGTGGCTCCTGCCGAGAGCCGAACGCCGAACGCTCTTCCAAACCGACAAGCGTGATGGTTTTTAATGTATCGTCCCCGGAGAAGTCAACCGAGGCTTATCAGACTCGCGGCATAAAACCGGATAGGTTGACTGTTATTGCCGGGTCTGGTTAATTTGACTCGAAGCGAACGAGGACCCTCCATGGCAGCACTGAAGCACCCCATATCCGGCGCCATCTACACCGTGCGGGACGACGGTCTCGTCGAGGTAGACAACAACGGCAAGCGCGGGGTGTTTCACTGCGACGGCCGCTACTGCTCCGGAGAGCTGCGTCAGGCCGACCCGCACTTCCTGCTCTGGCTGGCAGGTCCCCAGCTCCCCGAGGGGACCGCCGCCCGTCGTCACCGCGGCTGACAACCCGACAACCCCAGGACGAGGTACTACATGGCCAGCACTGCAAAGCAGTTGAACAACCGCTCCGCTGGGATCAGCTATCAGGAGCTCATCGCGGAAGACGTGGTGCCGCCGCCGAGGACGCTGACCCTGGAGAATCCCCTGGACGTGCCCCTGGTTTCGGTGCCGATAACTCGATACACCAGCCAGGAGTTCTACGACCTGGAAATGCAGAAGCTCTGGCCCCGGGTCTGGCAGATGGCCTGTCGGGAGGAGGAGATTCCAAAGGTCGGCGACTACGTGGTCTACGAGATCGGCAACTTTTCCATTCTGGTGGTGCGCACCAGCGAGGGCATCAAGGCACACCACAACGTCTGCCGGCATCGAGGAAGACGGCTGTGCGACTACGATGGCCACGCCGCCAGCTTCATCTGTCCCTTCCACGGCTTCAGTTGGAACATCGACGGATCGTGCCGCAGCGTCACGTCCGAATGGGACTTTCCCCACATCGACAAGAGCCAGTTCGGGCTGGTGCCGGTACGCACGGCCACCTGGGGCGGCTGGGTGTTCATCAACATGGACATGAACGCCGAGCCGTTCGAGGACTTCATCGGTGACCTGCCCGAGCACTTCGCGGTGTGGAAACCCGAGGAGCGCTACATCGAAGCCCACGTGGGCAAGGTGATCGGCTGCAACTGGAAGCTCTGCCAGGAAGCCTTCATGGAGGCCTTCCACGTGATCACCACCCATCCGCAGATCCTCACCGGGATGGGTGACGAGAATTCCCAGTACGACGCCTGGGGCAATTTCTCCCGGGCGATATCGCCGAACGGCACGCCGAGCCCGCACCTGCGCTGGCAGCCGAGCGAGCAGGACATGTTCGACTCGGTGACCATGCGCAAGCTCGACGAGCCGCCCGTGGCGGAGGTGCCGGAGGGTGCGCGGGCTCGCGCCCTGCTGGCCGCCAGCGCCCGAGCCGCCATCCAGGAGATCGTGGGGGAAGAGGTCGCGGTCTCCGACGCGGAAGTGTCCGACAGCATCTACTACACGCTGTTTCCCAACTTCCATCCGTGGGGCGGTTACAACCGCATCGTCTATCGATTCCGGCCGTGGGAGAATCGGCACGACAAGACCCTCATGGAGTGCTACTTCCTGAGCCCCTTCAAGGGTGAGCGGCCGGACCCGGCGCCCCTGCATTTTCTCACCGAGGAGCAGGACTGGACCGACGCGCCGGAGCTGGGGATGCTGGCCAAGGTGTTCCAGCAGGATTCCTTCAACCTGCCCAACGTCCAGCGCGGCCTCATGGCGGCGCCTTACGACGAGGTGGTGTTCGCCCGTTACCAGGAATCGAAGATCCGCCACTTCCAGCATCTGCTTTCGCGCTGGGTGGGCGACTAGCGGTCTGCGCCGGGATCAGTTCCAGCGGAGATATCAGCCGCCGCGCGGCCTTCAGCCGCGGGGCGGGTCGTCCGCGTTCCGGACCAGTTGCAGCCGGGCGGCCCGGCGCGTGCCGGCCCCCGTCGGGGAGCG
>JAWLCV010000003.1:0-39815 GCA_041686955.1 Pseudomonadales bacterium | reverse complement strand
TCAGCCGCCGCGCGGCCTTCAGCCGCGGGGCGGGTCGTCCGCGTTCCGGACCAGTTGCAGCCGGGCGGCCCGGCGCGTGCCGGCCCCCGTCGGGGAGCGGGTCGCGCCTCCCCCAAGAGAGATCTGCGGGAATGCGCGCTCCAGCGTGCGCTCGATGGCTCGCGCCTCCCGGGAGGCGTTCACCTCGGCGCAGAGCTGATGCGCGCTGATCAGCAGGTACAACGCGTCGTGATGCCGTCCCAGCCGCACCATGGCCCTTCCCAGCAGGTGTGGCACGCAGAACGGCCAGCCCAGGGTGAACCGGGCGCCGCGCAAATAGGCGCGTCTGAGCACCGACGCCGCGACCTCCACCGCGTCGCGGTCGTCCGCCCGGAGTGCGATTTCGAGATCGATGCAGTACTTGCCGATGGCACTGGCGTCGAAGGCGTCGCCGGGGGGCCGTGAGAATGTGTACCCCGCGGCGGGCGTGGCAGGTGCGGGAGCGGACAGCGCCGCGATCAACGCCCGGTAGCGGGCCGAGCCGGATCCTGCGCCATCCAGCTCCGCCAGCAGCTCCAGGGCGGCGGCGGAATCGCCGGCCGCCGTCAGCATGGCCGCGTAGGCCGTAATCAGGTTGGTGCGAGCCCAGAAGTAGCCCGTTGTTTCGATCAGCGACCGTGCCTCGGTGAAAATCTGATCCGAGGCCCGGGTTCTGCCCCGCAACGCGTGGACCCCGAGCAGCGCAGCCAGGGCAATGGAGAGCTCCCCGGTTCGCACCAGCGGATGCTCCAACTCGCGAATCCGCCGCACCGTGGCTTCCACGTCGTCCAGGCGCCCCTGAATCACCAGCGGCAGGGTCAGGCGCTGCAGCGCCCGCGCGGCGGTATGCTGGTCGCCGATTTCCAGGGCCGTGAAGAGGGCCTCGTCCAGGCTCTCGCGGGCCTCCTTGAGCTCCAGGTGGCGAAGGCAACCGAGCCCCACGGCGATGGCGGCCAGCGCCTTTTCGGTGCAGGCGCCCTCGTCGGCCACCGCCTGCTTGGCCTTGCGGGCGTAGCACAGCGCTTCGCCGTGCGCGCCCCGGTACATCATCCGCGCCGCGATGGCATCGTACACCCGGGAAGTCAGGCGCGGATCCGCCCGCTCGAGCTCGGCGGCGAGCTCGCGTAGCTCGTCCACGTCCGTGTCGCCGTCGCTCGGCAGGCGATCGAAGTTGCCGCGCACCCGCACCAGCTCGTTCAGCGTGCGCGCGTACTCCAGGCGGTCGCCGCTGCTGCGGAACGCCTCGAGCGCCGCCATCAGGTGGTGGATGGCGTCGTCCGCCCTGCCAGATTGGTGCCAGGCACTGGCGATCAGCCGCAACAGACGGGCACGGTCTGCGAGGGTGAGTCGCGCTTCGCTGCCCTGCTGAAGGGCGGTGGCCGCGAATTGAATGGCCTGGGGCCAGGCCGCGAGCTTGGCGGCAGCGAAGGCGGCGCGCCGGCAGCAGTCCACGAGCGTTGGAGGATCGGCCAGGGGTCCGGCCAGGCGCAGATGATGGGCCACCTCCACGATCTGGTACGCCTCCGGGGACGGCAGCGTGCTCCGCAGCAGGTTGGCGATCTCCAGGTGAATTCTCGCCCGCACGGTGTTGCCCATGGAGTCGTACAGGAGCTTCGCCAGGTCCGGGCTGCGGAAACGAAACCGATCGCGGTAGTGCACCAGGAGGTCGCTGTGCTCGGCCTCCTCGATGGCGCCGAGGACGGTCTCGAGCGGCCACTCGGGCCGGAGCTGCTGCACCGTGTCCAGGTCGAAGGTGATGCCCAGGACCGAAGCCAGACGCAGCAGTTCCAGCGTGACGGGTCGCAGTGCCTGAATCATCCGCTGCTGCACGTCGCGGATGTCCCCGGCCAGCGGCGCCGAGTCGAAGTCGTCCACGAGCTCCATGTATCCCTCCCGCGGCGCCAGCGCCGAGCGGCGCAGCAGCAGGTGCAGCAGTTCCAGGGCTTTGGCGGTCCGTCCGAAACAGACGCGCCAGATGCCCTCGAAGGCCCGGGGCGACAGGGGAAGCTCCAGGTGCCCGTCCAGCAGTCGCTTGAGACTCGCCTGATCCAGGGGCTGGACGCGCGCCACCCGGGTCTCGCTCATCCCCTCGAGGCTCGCGATCAGATCGGCGGTGGCCGGCTGCTCGGCGCCGGTGCGGTAGGCGGTCACCATCAGCAGCTTGAGGCCGCCGCGTCCCCGCGCCTGGGACCACAGGTAATCGATCCAGCGGGCGCTGGCCTGGTCCGCCAAATGCAGGTCGTCGACGAACACGGCCAGGGGCTGGTGGCGCGCCATCCCGGTGAGCAGCGATGCCAGGTCGAGGAAGGCTGCCGGCGACTCGAAGCCGGTGGCGCCGGCATCCCGGTAGCTCTGATGGATGGCGGAGAACCGGCGCTCGAAGGACTCGCCCGCGGCGCACAGCGCGTCCCGGCCGGTGCGGAACAGGTCTATGACGGCGATGAGCGGCAGCCGGGCGTGTCCGGCGCAGGTGGTGCGCAGCCGCAGGCAGCCCGTGTCCTCCAGCCGGCGATGAAAGGCGTCCAGCAGAAACGACTTGCCGACCCCGGACGGGCCGGTGAGCATGACCAGGGCCGGCTGGCCTTTGGCGGCTCGGGCGAAACCGTCCACCAGCCGGTCCCACACGGTTTCCTGCCCCACGGGCTTCGGCCCGTCGAACGGCGCCTGAACGGCGGCCTGATGCTCCGCGCGCTGGCGCGCCTGATCGAGGCACCAGTGCCGAAATTCGGCGTCGGTGCGCTCGAGATCGTCCGGGCCCAAGCCAAAGATCCGCATCAGCACCCGCCATCGGCGCTTGGGAATCGCGTAGCTGGGGCCGTCGGGGGTCAACGACTCGCGCTTCAGGTTGTAGTTGGAGTCCACGTGGCGGAACCACGCTTCCACCCCGTGCACGGAGATGGCCTCCCCGCAACGGGCCAATGCGGCAGCGAGGTCACGGCGGCTGCGAATGTCGGGAACGAAGGCAGCCTCCACCAGGGCCTGCAGCTTGCCGGTGGTGAGCTGCCCGGCGGTCTTGTCCACGGATTCCTCCCTCCCAGGCCAGCGTGAATATAACCGATATCGCCGGCTGGCTCCGCTCCGCACGTACTTATCCGTACTTAATCGGCGTCGCGACGTGGTCTAGGGTGTCTCCGGTAAGTTACTGATACGCAAGGAGTACAAATGCCGACCATGTGCGCGTTCGTGGCCCAGGGGTGGGTGCCGCAGGCCATTGCCGAGACGATCAACCAGACCACCGACTATCAGGCGCTGCAGCGAAAGGTGGCCACGCCGGGGCGCTCCTTCACCGAGGTGCTGGTGGATATCGGCGTGCTGGACCCGGAGCGGGACCGCCAGATGATCACCCACCTCAATCGGCACTGGCTCGGCAGCGACCGTCACGGCTGGTGGCCGCACTACCCGAACAAGGGCGAGGTGCTGAAGCAGGGGCTCGTGAAACTGGTGCAGGTCGCGGGCGAGACCCGGCTCCCGGTGTCCATCTACTGGATCTGCACCGGCTTCCACTTCCAGTGCGTGGTGGCTCAGTCTCCCGCCCAGGCGACCCTCCTGCTGCTGACGCCCCCGATCCCCAACGCCACGGATCAGCCGGCTTCCACCGTGGCCGAGCCCATGTGGGTGGTCAGCAACAAGTCGGACATCGATTTCGTGGTGCGCCAGGCCGCCATGTTCGGGGGCCGGCCCACGGACGGCGACTGCCGGCGCATGGATGCCGCCCACGACATCTGGGAGGCTCGCATCTTCACCGAAGCGCAGTCTTCCTGAGCGCCCGGGAGGCCATGCCACCATGGTACGGGGAGTGCTGTTCGGGCTCGACGACACGCTGATCGACCGAATCGGCTCGCTTCGCCGCTACGCGCGGGACTTCTGGGCCGAGTTCCGCGATGCCATGGTGCTGGATCAGGAGGCCTTCGTCCGCCGCTTCCTCGATCTGGCGGGGCACGGCTGCAGCCCGCGAGCGCGGTTCTTCGCGGCGCTGGCGGCGGAGCTGCCCGGCGGTCCGGCGGAGGACGTGGTCCGCGAACATTTCCTGCGGCATGCCTGGGCGCAGCCGATTCTCGTCAAGGGCGCGCTCCCGGGGCTGCAGCAGCTCAAGGATCGAGGTTTCGCGGTGGGCGTCGTCGCCAACGGCACTCGGGACATCCAGCAGACCAAGCTCGCGAACAGCGGTCTGCTGGATGTGCTGGACGGCTGGGTGGTGGAGGAGGCAGCGGGCGCCCGGAAGCCGGATCCGGTGATCTTCCGCCAGGCGTGCGGCGCGCTGAACCTGGATCCGGCCCACGGCTGGGTGATCGGGGCGCACCCGGTTCTGGACGTCTGGGGGGGAAGCCGGGCCGGCATGCGCACCATCTGGTTGCAGCGCCATCGGCCCTGGCCCCCGGATCTGCCGCGATGCTACGCGCTGGCGGTGCATCACCTGGGGCAGGCCCTGCGGTTTCTGCGCTGAGCGGAAGCTACGGCGCGGTCACGGGGTCGAATCGGCCGGTGTAGCGCTCCACGGTGAAGCGTCCGCGGGTGCGCCGTAGCTGCGGGCTCAGCTCCTGCCACCACGTGTAGTTGATCGCCACGCCTCCCGGGACCGGCACCGGGATGGCGAACCGGCGGAATTCCCGGTCGGTGAGCACGCAGCGGTCGTACTCGCCGAGTTCGTTCTCGATGCACACCCGGTAGCGCAGCCGGCCGTCGTCCTCGTAGCGGTTCTCGAGGTCGATCCGCACCCGCCTGCGTACCCCGTCTTCCACCACGTACAGGTAGTTCTCGTCCGTGACCCGCTTGTCGATGACCACCCGGGCGAAGCGTCCGGAGGGGGTATCCACGGCGGTGCCGTCGGCGGCGGCGTGCAGCTCGACGTGTACGGCGTGGGTGCTGGTGGGCCGCAGCTTGCCGAGGCAGAGTCGGTTCTCCGCAGTCAGCGGAAACACCAGGGTGTGCCGCAGCGATCCGGCACCGCGGTGGCTGTCGATCCGCTGCAGTTCACCGATCCGGGTGCCGCACCCGGATCCGAGCAGATCGAGGGTCCGGCCCGCATCACGCTCCACCGGCGACAGGAAGAATCGCACTGCCGGCGCGCCGCGGTCGCTGGCGGCGAGCTCGAGCAGCACGTTCCGCAACGGTCGGTGGTGGGTCAGACATGGGCCGCTCCGGGGATCGCACGGATTGAAGTTGAGGTCGTCCTCCGGATCCTCCGTCAGCGCGCTCTCGAAGCTGCCGCGGTAGACGCCGAGGTACGGCTCCAGGGCCGAGCGATCGCCGGTGCTGGCGCATCCCGCCAGCAGCGCGGCGAGCAGCAGCACTCCCGAGCGGTTCACCGTCACTCGCCGGGCCGCGTCGTCTCCTCGCGGCCCATTTCCCGCGATACCAGAACCACCAGGTCCGCCATCGCTTCGTTGATGAGCGCCAGGGCATCGTCCAGGGTGAGGATGCCTTCCAGACCGCCGCGTTCGTTCACCACCGGCAGGCGGCGCACCCCGCGCTGTCGCATCAGCGCCAGGGCCTCCCAGAAATCCACGTCCTCGGTCACGGTGACCAGATCGCTGCTCATGACGTCGCCCACGGTCACCGACTCGGGGTCGAGCCCCGGGGCCACCACGCCGAGGACCACGTCCCGGTCGGTCACCAGGCCCAGAGGCCGGCGCTCGTCGCCTTCCTCGAGAACCACGACATCACCGACGTGGAAGCTGCGCATGAGGCGCGCCGCTTCGACGATGGTGGATTCCTTGCCGGTCACCACCACCTCGCGATTGCAGAGCGTTCCGATAGACATGATCGAGCTCCCGCATTGCTCATTGACAGGATGGGGCAAAACGGGGGTGATTGTCACCGGGACCATTGAAAACCGGCGGCGCGCCCGCACAGTCGAGAGAGCGACTCCGCGCCCGGGAATGCACAGTCGAGAACGGGGTGAGGAAACCATGACGGAAGCCAGCTCCAGTATCGCCGTACCCGAAGACGCGCTGCTGATCATTCCGGTCCGGAACATGGTGGTGTTCCCGGGCGAGGTGGCGCACATCTCCATCGGCCGGCAGATGTCCATCAACGCCGCGCGCCTCGCCGTGGAGCGCAGCCGCAAGATCGGTGTGCTGCTGCAGCTCGACCCGGCCGAGGACACCCCGGGGCCCGAGGCGCTTCACGAGGTGGGCACCATCGTCAGCATCGTCCGTTTCGTCACGGCGCCGAACGGCATGCACCACCTGATCTGCGAGGGCGAGGAGCGCTTTCGCATCGCCGAGTTTCTGGAAGACCTGCCATGTCTGGCGGCCCGTTACACCCTGGTGGACGTGGCGGAGCCGACGGATGCGGAGGTGCAGGCCCGGGTCAAGCTGCTGCGCGAGCGTACCAGCGCCATCACCAAGCTGTTGCCGGAAGTACCGGTGGAGTTCGCCGCCAACCTGGCCTCGCTGGAGGCACCGGGCGCGCTGGCGGATCTGGTGGCCGGGTTTCTCGACATCAAGCCGTTGGAGAAGCAGGCCATTCTCGAGACGGTGGATGTGCGGGAGCGTCTCGACCGCGTGCTGGCCGCGGCCACCGAGCAGCTCAACGTGCTGGAGATCTCCCGGGAGATCGGCGCCAAGAGCAAGGAGAAGATCGAGGCGCAGCAGCGCGAGTACTTTCTCCGCGAGCAGCTCAAGACCATTCAGCGGGAGCTCGGCGAGGAGGGCCGGGGCTCCGAGATCGAGGAGCTGACCCGGGGGGTGGATTCGGCGCGGATGCCGCCGGAGGTGGAAAAGGAGGCGCGCCGGGAGCTCAAGCGCCTGCGCGGCATGCCCGAGTCGTCGGCCGAGTACTCCATGGTCCGCACCTACCTGGATTGGCTGACGTCGCTGCCCTGGGCCGTGGTGGACACCGAGGACATCGACATTCCCCGGGCGCGGGCCGTGCTCGACGAGGACCACTACGGGCTGGAGAAGATCAAGCGGCGCATCCTCGAGTACCTGGCTGTGCGCAAGCTGAATCCGGCGGGGCGCAGCCCCATCCTCTGCTTCGTCGGCCCGCCCGGCGTGGGCAAGACCTCCCTCGGCCGGAGCATCGCCCGGGCCCTGGGGCTCAAGTTCGTCCGCGCGAGCCTGGGCGGCATGCACGACGAGGCGGAAATCCGCGGCCACCGTCGTACCTACATCGGCGCGCTGCCGGGCTCCATCATCCAGAGCATCCGCAAGGCGGGGAGCCGCAACCCGGTGTTCATGCTCGACGAGATGGACAAGCTCGGAGCCGGCTTCCACGGGGATCCCTCGGCCGCGCTGCTGGAGGTGCTCGATCCGGAACAGAACGCCACGTTCACCGACAACTACCTGGGCGTGCCCTTCGACCTGTCGAAGGTTCTGTTCGTCGGCACGGCCAACGTGCTCGACGCCATCCCGGGGCCCCTGCGCGACCGCATGGAGGTGATCGAGCTTCCCGGCTACACCCAGGAGGAGAAGCTGGAGATCGCCAAGCGCTACCTCATAGACCGGCAGCGGACGGAGAACGGGCTCGCCGCCGATCAGGTGAGCATCGACGACGACGCCCTGGTGGAGGTCATCGACGGTTACACCCGCGAGGCCGGGGTCCGCAATCTGGAGCGGGAGATCGGCGCGCTGCTGCGCCACGCGGCGGTGCGCATCACCGAAGGTGCGGTGACCTCCCTGCACGTGACCCGGGACGACGTGCCCGGGATTCTGGGGGCGCGCCGGTTCGAGCGGGAGGTGCAGATGCGCACCAGCGTGCCCGGCGTGGCCACCGGTCTCGCCTGGACGCCGGTGGGAGGCGACATCCTGTTCGTGGAGGCCACCGCGGTTCCAGGGCAGGGCAAGCTGATCCTCACGGGGCAGCTCGGCGACGTGATGAAGGAGAGCGCCCAGGCGGCGGTGAGCCTGGCGAAGGGGCGCCTGGAGTCCCTGAACGTAGGACGGGAGTGGCTGAACGACCGGGACCTGCACGTGCACGTTCCGGCGGGCGCCATTCCCAAGGACGGGCCCAGCGCCGGGGTCGCCATCTTCGTCGCTCTCATGTCCCTGCTCTCCGGCCGCAAGGTACGCAGCGACGTGGCCATGACCGGGGAGATCAGCCTGCGTGGCCTGGTGCTGCCGGTCGGCGGCATCAAGGAGAAATCCCTCGCGGCGCTGCGCGCCGGCATCGATACGGTGGCCCTGCCTGCGCGCAACCGCAAGGATCTGGAGGAGATTCCGGAGTCCGCCCGGGAACACCTGCGGTTCGTCTGGCTCGAGACCGTGGACGATGCTCTGGACGCGGCCCTCGCGCCCTCGGGCGAGGACGCCTCGCCGTAGGGCGCGGCGCCCGGCGGATCAGCCCAGCAATTCCTGCAGGGCCGCCTCGATATCGGCTCCCGGGCCCAAGGCGCGCACCCGGGCCACCGTCTCCGCCAGATGCCCGTGCAGCTCCTGCAGCGATGCTTCCAGGGCCGCGTCGCCCGGTTCCTCACTCAGAGCCGACTTGAGGGCGAGCCACAGCGCCTGCAGGTGCGCCCGCTCGGGTTCCTCCACCTCGGGGGTCTGATGGTGGGCCCGGCGGGCCGAATTGAAACGCTCCAGCCCGGCGGTGAGCCGGTCCGCCCGCTGCTGCAGGCGTTGCGCCGTCGCCGGGTCGCGCGCCAGGGCGCCCACATCCCGGTAGATGGTGATGATGCGCCCGGCGGTGCGGTCGACATCGTCCAGGGCCACCGTCAGATCGTCCTTTAGATAGCCGGTCATTTGGTCTCCCGCGACAGCACACCGGGCCAATGCGGCCATCGGGTGCTGAAATGCAACAGCCTTCGCAATGTCATGGTCCGCCGCCGGCATGGTGCTTGCAAGTCGCACGCCGAGAAACGCGAACAACGACGTGGAGGCTCCCATGAGACGGTTCTTCAATTCGCCGGCCTGGCTGCTGGCCGGCGCGACCCTGATGCTGGCGGCGTGCGCCTCCACTCCCGAAGTGGACCCGAGGCAGATCCAGCAGGCCGAGGAAGCCATTCGCGACGCGCGGGAGGTAGCCGACCGGCATGCGCCACCCGCGTTGACCCGGGCGGAGGAGACCCTGAACGCCGCCCGGCGGCGCATCGATGCCGGAGATAACGACGAAGCGAGGCGCCTGCTCGAGCAGGCGCAGGTGCTGGCGCAGCGGGCGGAGCACGAGAGCCTGGCGGCCCAATCCGCTCAGGCCCTGACCGAGATCGAGGCGAACCTGGCGGCGCTGCAGCGCCAGATCGAGAGCGGGCCGCGAGGCAGCGCCTCGCCCCAGCCGCAATGATGGAGGAGATGGGATCATGAGGTTTTCACCAGCGAGACGGCGGCTCTACGCGCCGGTTGCTTTGGCCGGCGCGGTGCTCCTGGTGCTGGCCGGCTGTGCCAGCACGCCCGAGAGCGACGTGCTCCAGCAGGCGCAGGCCGAGTACGACGCGGCGGTCAGCCACACGCGCATATACGACTTCGGCAATCGCAACCTGCAGGAGGCGGAACGCCATCTGCGCCGCGCTCAGGAGCTGCAGGCCGAGTCGGAGAGCCGGGAGATCATCGACCATCACGCGTTCATGGCGCGGCAGTACGTGGCCATGGCCGAGGCGCAGCTGCAGCGGGGTCTCTCCCGGGAGCAGATCGCCCAAGCGGATCAGCGGCGCCGGGCCATGCTGCTCCAGGCCCAGGAGCAACAGGCCGCCGCGGCCTCCCGGCGCGCCGTCGAGGCGGAGTCCGAGCTGGAGGAATCCCAGGCGGAGCTGGCGGCGGCGGAGACCCGGGCGCAAACCCTGTCCGAGCGGGTGGGCGAGCTGGAGGTGGAAATAGACGAGCGCGGCACCGTCTTCACCCTGTCGGACGTGGTGTTCGATTTCGACAGCGACGAGCTCAGCGGGGGCGGCGAGCGGACCGTCGCGCAGATCGCCGAGACCGTCGAGCAGTATCCGCAGGGCCAGATCCTCATCGAAGGATTCACCGACAGCTTCGGCCCGGATGACTACAACCAGAAGCTCTCCGAGCGTCGGGCCCAGGCGGTGAAGGAGGCCTTCGTCGAGGCCGGGATCGATGCAGGGCGCATTGAGATCGAGGGCCACGGCGAAGCGTACCCGGTTGCGAGCAACGACACCGCGGAAGGCCGTCAGCTCAACCGGAGAGTGGAGATCGTGGTGTCCACCGACGGCAGCGAGGTGGCCCGGCGGGAGGACCGCTAGCGCGCCGGCCCCGGAGTCGGCAGTTGAAGCGTGTTCTGCTGCTCAGGAATCCGGCGGCGGGCCCCGGAGACACCGGTCTCGAGGATGCTTTTCAGGTGCTCCGCGACGCCGGTCTCGAGCTCGAGGTAGTCGAGACCCGGGGACCGGCCCAGCTACGCGCCGCCATCCGCGCCCACGGCCGGGAGGTGGATGCGGTGGTGGTGGGGGGCGGCGACGGCACCATCAATGCGTCCCTGCCGGCGGTGCTGGAAACGGGGCTGCCGCTCGGGGTGCTTCCTCTGGGGACCGCCAACGACTTCGCCCGCACCCTGGAGATACCGGCGGATCTACTGCAGGCGAGCGAGGTTATCGGCCGCGGCGCCACCCGCAGCGTCGACCTGGGCTGGGCGAACGGGCGGCCGTTCGTGAACGCCGCGGGCATCGGCCTCGGCACCCGGGTGGCCCGGCGGCTGGCAGCCGATGGCGCCGGCACGAAGCGGCGGCTGGGGCCGTTCAGCTATCCGGCGGCGGTGATCGAGACCCTGCGTTCCCAGCGGCCGTTCCGGGCGCGAATCGCTTCGAAGGAACGGGCCCTCGAGGTCAGGTCAATCCAGATCACCGTGGGCAATGGGGTCTACTACGGCGGCGGGGCACCGCTGGGCGCCGGGTGCGCCATCGACGACGGTTGCCTCGACCTCTACAGCATCGAGCCGCTTCCCCGATGGAAGCTGCTGATGGTGGCGTTGTCGGTGTATCGCGGCACCCATGGCGAGGCCACCGAGGGTGTGGCCACCGCGCGCGGGCCGGCCTTCGAGGTGGTCACCCATCCCCCCCTGGACGTGAGCCTGGACGGTGAGCCGTCGCTGCGCACGCCGGTGACGTTCAGCGTGCTGCCCGGGGCGCTGCGGGTGTTCGCGCCGGAACCGGCGGGCTAGTGTGGTGCGGCGCAGTACACTAGAGCAGATCGGTGAGCAGCACGCCGACGCCGAAACGCTCGATGTGGGCGTCGTAGTCGATCAGGCTTTCCCCGTAGCCGTTGAAGTACTGGGCATAGCCGCGTACGCCCCGCCAGAGCGGAAACGTCCACTCGAGCTGCACCGCGCCGTAGTTCTGGGAGCGCAGGTTGTTTCTGAGCATCAGGCTCCATTCGTGATTGCCCCGGCGGTACACGGTCGAGAGCTCGAAGTGGCCCATGAACCGGTCGATGTCCGGGTTGTCGTCGCCCTTTGGGTCGAGGGGGTCGTCCTTCTCGTCCTCCGGAATCCGCCACCAGGGCTTCAGGCTGACCACCAGGTTCTTCTTCTCGAACGCCAAGGTCGCGTACAGCCGGTTCCAGCTCCGGGAGAGCAGGCCGCCGCGGCCGTTGGACTGATGGCTGAATCCCAGAGCCACGAGCCCCGCATCCAGGCCGAAGGGCGCCCACTCCACGGGCGTGACCCAGAAGAGCTCCGGCTCGTAGTTGGTCTCCCGGAACGGTGACGACACGTCGGAGTTGTAGGCCTGCCACAGCGACATGGTGGTGAACGCGAAGTAGACCCGGTCCCGCGGCAGCAGCAGACCGTTGGCGAGGCTGAACTTCAGGCTGAGCTGGAACTTGGCCTCCAGGTGATCCAGGTCCTCTGCCTGCAGTGCCGCCGCCGGCGTCTCGACGAACGGATTCTCGTTCGGATCGTCCACGTACGACACCGGAATGAAATAGTTGCGCTGATGGGGCGTGAGCACCGAGCGGATGTCCTCGGCGGTCTCCTCGCGCCACAGCCGCTCCAGCAGCAGCGGCCCCGTGGGCTTTTTCCGTTCCTCGCGGCATGCGGCCTTGATCTCCCCCACGGTGACGTCGTCGTCCGCCTGCCCCAGCTCCCGCAGCAGGCAGGCCCTGGAAACCGGCGGGGGCTCGTCGGCGGCCTGCGCCGGTAGGCCCGGCTGTGTCAGCAACAGCGCGAGCCACGGCGCAAGCCACGGCGAAAGCCGCGGCCCGCCGCCGGCAGTGGGAAATCTCGAGGCTCCGATCGCGCGCGTCATGAGGCCGGTCAGTATGAACGGGGCCGACATTTTATGCGACGATGGCACGCCGCGACTGGAGGACGTCATGACACCGGAAACCCCGACGGGCCGCTACGTGGTTTACGGCGGCGAGCTCAGCTACTTCACCCGCAAGCTCACCGCCGCGCTGCACTTCTACGGAGCCGATCACGAGCTGCGGGACAAATCGCCGGCGATTCGCGAGGACATTGAGCGGCGGGCGGGAACCCACCAGGTACCGGTGCTGCACACGCCGGAGAACTGGATGATCGCCGACACGACGCCGCTGCTCGAGCTCCTGGACGCGCGGTTCCCCGCCTGGCGCATGTTCCCCGCGGGGCCCCAGGGGATGCTCGTTCACCTCCTGGAGGAGTATTTCGACGAGTGGATAGCCCGCACCATGGTGCACTTCCGCTGGCATTACCCCCGCAGCGCCGCGTTCGCCGCGCGCCGTATGGCCGAGGGTGACGAGGCCGCCGCCGAACGCCTGGCCGCCTGGGGACCCCGGGCCTGTCGCGCTACCGGCACGGAATCGGAGCATCAGCAGCGGGCGGCGGAGGCGGAGTACCGGCGCCTGCTGGACGCGGCGGAGCGACAGCTCGGCTCGAGCCGATTTCTCCTGGGCGACCGTCCCACGGCCGTCGACTGCGTGGTGCTGGGCGGGCTGCGCGCCCATACCAACATGGACCCGGACCCCCGGGAGGTGCTCGACGACTATCCCCGGGTGCGCGCCTGGGCGGAAACCGGCGCAGACCGCTGGGATGGGCAGGGGAGCCTGGCGGAGTTCCCGGACTCCACGCCGTTCGCGCGCGCGGTGCTCGCGGAGCTCCGGGAGCATTACATCCCGGTGCTCGCGGCCAACGTCCAAGCCCTGGCCGCTGGGGCGAAGGCGTTCGCCGCGCCGACTTACGGCGAGGACGTCAGTTATCTCACCCGGCCGTACCCGGTGCGTTCCTGGCGGATGGTTCAGCGGCGGCTGCAGGGGCTGCCGGAGCCGGAGCGCCGGACGGTGCTGGCGTGGGCCGCATCCGCTGGCCTGGAAGCGGCCCTGGGTCTGGACACCGCCACGGCGCTGGAGCCGGGTGCCCGCGGCTGAGGTTCAGCCTGCGGCTGTGGTCAGCCGGTGAGCATGGCCCGCTCGGCCTTCAGCGCGTGCTGGAAGGACTCGCGCCCGATCACCCGGGCGGCGTAACGGGCGAGCCTGGGCCAGCGCGCCTCGTCCACCTCGTAGCCCGCGTGCTGCATGTTGACCAGCGGGGAAACGATCCCGAGGTCTGCGATGGTGAAGCGATCCTCCACCAGGAATTCACGCTCGCCGATCTGCCCTTCCAGGTAGTCGAACAACGGCGGCAAACGGTTGGCCACGGTGTCCTCCGCCTTCGGTCGATCCGGCGTCTGGCCGCCGAGCTGCCGCAGCACCACGGGGCGAAAGATCCCCTGGCCGATGGCGCCCGTGAGCTCCGTATCCCCGTATTCCTCGAACCACAGCGCCTGGCCGCGGGCCAGCGGCGCCTCGGGAATGAGCCGGTGCTCGGGATGCATCTGATCGAGAAACGCGCAGATGACCGAGGAATCCGGCAGGTACTCGCGGCTGCCGTCGTCGTGCTCGATCACCAGAACGGGAATGCGCCTGAGCGGGCTGATGTCGGCGAAGCCCTCCGGCGGGGCGAACGGGTTGACCGGCTCGAGGTCGTAGCCGATGTCCTTCTCGAAGCAGAACACGCGCACCTTGCGCACGAACGGCGACAGCGGCGCGCCGAGAATCCGGTAGTGCATGGCAGTGCTCCTGGAGCGTTGCGCCCGCCAGTTGAGCACGACCCGGCGCAGCCGGCAAGCGTAGAGGCGCGCCGGCGCTAGCTTTGACGCCGGCACTAGCGTTGACGCCCGCGCTTGCGCTGACGCCGGCGCCAGCGTTGACGCCGCAGGGGCTTCGTGTGAGGCTCGCCCACCTCGAAAATTGCAGGAGCATGGCGTCGTGACGGATTTTCCCCTTCCCAACGTATCCACGGATCTGACGGGCCAGGTCGCCCTGGTCACCGGCACCACGTCCGGCCTGGGACGCCGTTTCGCCCAGGTGCTGGCGAAAGCCGGCGCCAGGGTCGCCATCACCGGGCGGCGGGTGGAGCGGCTCGGGGAGCTGGCCCGGGAGATCGAGGCCATGGGGGGGACGTGCGCGCCCATCCGCCTGGACATGACGGATACCGACAGCATCCTCTCCGTGGTGGGCGAAGCCGAGCAGGCCCTCGGGCCCGTGACCATCCTCGTCAACAACGCGGGCATTCCCGACGCCCAGCGAGCCCACAAGATGTCCGTGGAGCTCATCGACAACGTGTTCGGCACCAATCTGCGCGGACCCTACGTGCTGTCCTGCGAGGTCGCCCGCCGGCTCATCGACAAGAAGCTGCCGGGGCGGATGGTCAACGTTTCGTCCACCGCCTCGTTCCATTACTCGGGCAACGGCGCGGCGCTGTATTCCATCACCAAGGCCGGGATCAACCGCATGACCGAGGTGCTGGCCGTGGAGTGGGCGCGGTTCGGCATCAACGTCAACGCCATCGCTCCGGGCGCGTTCTCGTCCGAGATGATGGACGGCATGCTCGAGCGGATGGGCGACATCACCCAGCACTTCCCGCGAAAACGGCTCGGCGTGCCGGCTCAGCTCGACAGCACCCTGCTGTACCTGGTGTCGCCGGCCTCCGAGTGCGTCACCGGGACGGTGATTCGGGTGGACGACGGGCAGGGGCCGCGCTGACGGTCCCCGGTCTTTAGGAGGAGGCGGCGAAGAACACCAGCAGGGTCATGTCTTCTTCGATCTCGAAGAAGGAATGCTTTTCCGTGGCGCGGACGTAGAGGACGGTTCCCGGCTGCACCTGCTGCTCCTCGCCGGCCACCTTCATGCGGGCCCGGCCGGAGAGGACGAAGTACACTTCGTCCTCGTCGTGGGGCGACTGCATGTCACGGGATCCCCGCGGAAGGTGATAGATTCCGCAGGAGAGGGAGGGTGCCCGGAGAAACTCCCGGTACTCGGGGCCCTCGCCGGAGAGCTTCGCCTCGATCTTGTGGATGTCGAATACCTGCCAGGCCTCTTCGCTCATGGTTGCGTCATCCCTCGTGAGGCTTCGATCATCGCAGGGTTGGCGGCCCCAAGTCCACGTAGGGGGCGGTTGAGCCGAGGTTTTTTGGGGAGAGAACCATGTCGAGAATTCTGCTGCTGGCCGTGGCCGTGCTCGCCGTCGTGGTGGTGGTCCGCACGGCCAGCTATCGGCCGGAGCCGGTGGCGCCGCCCGGCCCCGGCGCTTCACTGGATCTGGACGGCGATGCGGTGATCGCCCGGCTCGGCGAGGCCATCCGCTTTCGTACCGTGTCGCGGCAACCGCCCGCCGGTATCGACGAGGCCGAATTCGAAGGATTCCTCCGCTGGCTGCGCGACACCTACCCGGCGGTGTTCGCCGAGCTCGACGTGGCGCGGGTGGGCGGGTACAGCCTGCTCGCTGAGTGGCCCGGCCGCGATCCCTCTGCCAGGCCCGTGCTGCTGGCTGCCCACTACGACGTGGTGCCCGTGGTGGAGGGCAGCGAGGCGGCGTGGCAGTACCCACCCTGGGAAGGCCGGGTGGCGGACGGCTATGTGTGGGGGCGTGGCGCGTTGGACAACAAGAACGCCGTGGTGGCGCTGATGGAGGCGGTGAGCTGGCTGCTGGCGCGCGGCGAGCGGCCGGCGCGAACGGTCTACCTGAGCTTCGGTCACGACGAGGAGGTGGGCGGCGAAGCCGGGGCTGCCGCCGTGGTGGAGCGACTGCAGGGGCGCGGCGTGAACCTCGCCTGGTCCCTGGACGAGGGATCCTTCGTCTACCGCGACATCTTCCCCGGGGTCGAGGTGCCCATCGCCACCATCAATACGGCGGAGAAGGGCAGCCTGACCGTGCGCATCGTCGCCAGCGCCGAAGGCGGGCATTCCTCCATGCCGCCCCGGGAGACGGCGGTGGGTCGCCTGGCCAGGGCCCTGGTCGCCCTCGAGGATCATCCGCTGCCGGGCGGCCTAGAGGGTCTGCCGGCGGACACCTTCGACGCCGTGGCGCCCCACATGCCCTGGCTGCCGCGCGCGCTGTTCGCGAACCGCTGGCTGTTCGGTCCGCTGGTGGAGCGCCAGCTCGCCGATCTCCCATTCGCCAACGCGATGCTCCGCACCACCACGGCGCCCACCATGCTGGCGGCGAGCCCGAAGGTGAACGTGCTGCCCCCGGAGGCCGTGGCTACGGTCAATTTCCGCATCCATCCGCGCGACTCGGTGGAAGGGGTGGTGGACCACGTGAAGCAACGGGTGGCCGGCGAGCACGTCCGGCTGGAGGTGGTGGATGGCAACCCGGCCTCTGCCGTGGCGGATTCCGGCTCGCAAGGCTTCGAGCGGCTGGCCACGGCGGTGCGGGCGGAGTACGGCGATCTGGTGGTGGCGCCGGGCCTGCTGGTGGCGGCGACGGACAGCCGCCACTATGGCCGTATCGCCGAGAACGCCTTCCGCTTCAATCCCATGGTGGTGACCCAGGCGGAGCTCAGCGGCTTCCACGGCACCGACGAGCGCATCGGGATCGACGGCCTGCTCGCGGGCGTGCGTACCTACATCCGCCTGCTGCGCACGCTCTGAAACCAAAAAAAAGCCCCGACCAGGTCGGGGCTTCCAAAGGGGTAGCTGAC
The DNA here is from genome assembly GCA_041686955.1 of Pseudomonadales bacterium. Classification (GTDB taxonomy): domain Bacteria; phylum Pseudomonadota; class Gammaproteobacteria; order Pseudomonadales; family Azotimanducaceae; genus UBA7803. Next base: position 22,975 of record JAWLCV010000003.1, on the reverse strand, counting down.
CTACCCGCTTCTTGTTGTGCGCGCAGTGTAACCCAAACCGCCGCCCGTGCTGAACGGCGCAGGCGGCCGAGGGGTGATATTCTCCCGCCCCGTTTCGGTCATGGAGGAGTACCGCTCGTGAGACGCGCTGCCATCGTTTCGCCCTTGCGCACGCCGGTCGGAAAGTTTCTCGGAACCCTGACGCCGCTGCCGGCGGAAGCCCTGGCCGCCACCGTCCTGCGGGCGGTGGTGGATCAGAGCGGCATCGACCCCGCGCGCGTCGACGACGTGGTGCTGGCCCAGAGCTACGCCAACAGCGAGGCGCCGTGCATAGGCCGCTGGGCCGCGCTGGCCGCCGACCTGCCCCTGGAAGTGCCGGGGAGCCAGGTGGACCGGCGCTGCGGCGGCGGGCTTCAGGCCATCGCCAACGCGGCCATGATGGTGCAGACCGGGGCCGCCGACGTGGTGCTGGCAGGCGGGGTCGAGAGCATGAGCAACATCGAGTACTACACCACCGCGATGCGCGGCGGTGCCCGCTCCGGCAACGTGACCCTGTACGACCGGCTGGACCGGGGGCGGGAGCGCTCGCAGCCGGAGGCGCGGTTCGGCCGGATCTCGGGAATGATCGAGACGGCGGAGAACCTGGCCCGGGAGTTCGGCATCACGCGCGAGGAGGCCGACCGGTACGCCGCGCAGTCCCATCAACGGGCCCACGCCGCGGCCCGGGACGGCCGATTCCATGACGAGATGGTGCCCGTGAGCGTGCCCCAGCGCCGCGGCGAGCCGCTGGTGCTGGATCACGACGAAGGGGTGCGCCCGGAGGCGGACATGGATTCCCTCGGCCGCCTGCGCCCCATCATGAAGGACGGGGTGGTCACCGCGGGCAACGCCAGCCAGCAGAACGATGCGGCGGCCGCCTGCCTCGTGGTGGCGGAGGATCGGCTGGCGGAGTTGAATCTGGAACCGCTCGGCTACTTGGTGGGGTGGGCCGCGGCGGGCTGCCATCCCGCCACCATGGGAATCGGCCCGGTGCCGGCGGTGCAGCGGCTGTTCGCCCGCACCGGGCTCGACTGGGACCGGATCGACCTGGTGGAGCTGAACGAGGCCTTCGCCTGCCAGGTGCTGGCGGTGCTGAAGGGTTGGGGCTGGCACGACCCGGAGCGGCTCAACGTCAACGGCTCGGGCATTTCCCTCGGGCATCCCATCGGCGCGACCGGTGCGCGCATCCTCGCCACCATGCTCCACGAGCTGCGGCGCCGCAAAGGCCGTTACGCCCTGGAGACCATGTGCGTCGGCGGGGGGCAGGGCATCGCGGCGCTCTTCGAGGCCCCCTGATCCGCGCCCGGAGCGCCGTTCAGGGCCCCGGCGGCGTGCGCCTGGCCTGAAACACGAGCACCTCGTAGCGGCCGCTGGGGCCGATGTAGGAGGAGGCGAGCCAGGAGGTGAGGCTGACCACGATGCTGCCGAACAAGGCGGAGAAGAATCCCGCTACCTGAAAGCCCTCCAGCAGCCAGGCCACCAGGGCCAGCATGCCGGCGTTGATCACCAGGAGGAAGCCGCCGAGGCTGAGCAGGGTGAGGGGCAGGGTGAGCAGTACCACCAGGGGGCGCACCACGGCGTTCACCAGCCCCAGCAGGACGGCGGCCCACAGCACCGCCCCCGCGCCGGCGGCTTCCACCCCCGGGATCAGCACCGTTGCGAGCCACAGCCCGAGACCGGTGATGAGGATTCGGATGAGGATGCCGCGCATGCAGGAAAGTGTACTACGAGCGACCGCGCCCGTGCTCGCGCCGAGCACCCGCTCGGGTTGGCATCTGCCGGCGGATGCGGGCATCATGGAGGCCTACACGCCTAGCCGGGGCATTCGCTCCGCTGTCCCAATCCACCGTTTCACTTCCAGGAGCCGATCATGAAAGTCGCCAATCAACGGGTGGTTTCCATCCATTACACCCTCACCGACGGCCAAGGCCAGGAGCTGGACTCCTCCCGCGGTCAGGAGCCGCTCAAGTATCTTCACGGCACCCAGGGCCTGATTCCCGGCCTCGAGCGCGAGCTGGAGGGCCGTGAGCCGGGCGATCAGTTCCAGGCCACCATCCAGCCGGAGGAAGCGTACGGGGAAGTGAACCCGGAGCTCATTCAGGACGTGCCCCTGGAGGTGCTCGACGGCATCGAGAACCTGCACGTGGGCATGGCGCTGCAATCCCGGGCGCCCGACGGCCGGGTGCAGAATCTGAAGGTGGACGCCATCGGCGACGGCACCGCCACCCTCAACGCCAACCATCCGCTGGCGGGCGAGGTGCTGCACTTCGACGTGAAGGTCGAGGACGTGCGCGAGGCGACGCCGGACGAGCTGGAGCACGGCCACTCCCACTGAGCCATCCTCGCCGCCGTTTGACGGCGCGCCGTCAGGTCCCTATAACCGGAACGTTCAGTGGGGGACGGGTCATGACGGTACGAGTGGAAACGCACAGGCGCGGCGTCGGCGTCGGCGTCGGCGTCGGCGCCGCGGCGCTGTCCGCGGCGGCGCTGTCGCTGTGCGCGGCGGCGCTGGCGGCGGGCTGCGACGGCAACCTGGGAGCGGAAGCCGGGGCGGCACCGCCGGAGCCGGCCGCGGCGGCCCGGGTGCTGGTCACCGGCGCAGGCATCTCCGGCGCCAACGGCATGCACTTCGGCCCGGACGGGCTGCTGTACGTGGCTTCGGTCATGGGATCGGAGCTGGTGGTGATGGATCCCGAGAGCGGCGAGGTGCGCCGGCGGCTCACCGCGGCCGATGGGGTCGTGGGACCGGACGACGTGGCGTTCGCGCCGGACGGCGCGCTCTACTGGACCTCCATACTCACCGGCGAGGTGGCCGGATTCGCCGCCGACGGCACCCGCGTGGTGGCCGGCAACGTGGGCCCGGGGGTCAATCCCATCACTTTCTCCGACGACGGCCGGCTGTTCGTCGCCCAGTGCTTCTTCGGCGACGGCCTCTTCGAGCTCGATCCCCGCGGTGCCGAGCCGCCCCGTTCCATCGCCGCCGACCTGGGGCCGGGCTGCGGCCTCAACGGCATGGACTGGGGGCCGGATCAGCGCCTCTACGGGCCGCGCTGGTTTCACGGCCAGGTGGTGAGCTTCGACGTCGACAGCGGCGAGCGGCGGGTGGAAGCGGAGGGCTTCGAGGTCCCGGCGGCAGTGAAATTCGACGGCCAGGGCCGTTTGCACGTGCTGGACACCGCCGCCGGCCAGGTGCTGCGCCTGGAGGACGGGGGACGGAAAGTGGTCGCAACACTTTCGCCGGGGCTCGACAACTTCGCCTTCGACGCCGACGGACGCCTGTTCGTCTCCAGTTTCACCGACGGCTTCGTCGTTCGGGTGAACGACGACGATAGTCTCACCGAGCTGTCTCCCGGAGGCATGGCGCATCCGGGCGGGGTGGCGGTCCTCGAGCCGTCCGGCGGCACGCCCCGGGTAGTGGTGGCCGACCTGCACGCTCTGCGCGGCTTCGATCCGGACTCGGGCGAGCCGGTCCTCACCGAGCGCAACATCCTCGGCGTCGGCGAGCTCGGCAGCGTGCTGTCGGTGGCGGCGGACGGCGACATCCTCATCCTCACGGCCTTCACCGACGGCGACGTCCGGCTCTGGGACACCCGCACCGGTACGGTGGTGGAACGCTACGGGGATCTGGCGCTGCCCGTCAGCGCCATCCGTTACGGGGAGCTGGTGGCCGTGGCCGAGCACGGCGCCCATCGGGTGGTGGGGCTCGGCGAAAGCGGCTCCGTCACCCTGGCGGAGAACCTGCCGGCCCCCACGGGCCTCGCCACGGACGGCTCGCGATTGCTCGTCAGCGACCGGGAACGGGGCGAGGTGCTGGAGATCGCCCGGGACGGCAAGCCCGTGGAGCCGCGCGTGCTCGCGTCGGGCCTGCAGGCGCCCGAGGGGCTGGTGGTTCTGGACGACGGACTGGCCGTGGTGGAGGGCGAAACCGGCCGGGTTCTCCACGTGGACCCCGAGGGCCGGGTGACGCTGCTGGCGGTGGTCGCCCCGGGCACGCCGCCCGCGTCCCCGGCGCAACCGCCGTCTCTGGTGTTCAACGGCATCGCGGCGCTGGACGACACGCTGTTCGTCACCGGCGAGAGCAACCGGGTGCTCTACCGGATCGACCGCGGTGCGCCGGCTCCGGGGGTCCGGTAGAATCGCTGGCTCGATTTTCAGTCAGCGGAAGCAATCCATGGAAAACGTCTACATCATCGAGGCGGTTCGCAGCCCCATCGGCAAACGCGGCAAGGGCCTGGCGGGCCTGAAGCCGGCGGATCTGCTGGGCGCCGTGCAGAAGGCGGCGCTCGAGCGCAGCGGCGTCGACCCGGCCAGGATCGGCCAGGTCATCGGCGGCTGCGTTTCCCAGGTGGGGGAGCAATCGTTCAACGTCGCCCGCATCGCCTGGTTGTCCCAGGGCCTGCCCGAGGAAGTGGCCGCCACCACCGTCGACTCCCAGTGCGGGTCGAGCCAGCAGGCCACTTCCCTCGGCACCGCCATGGTGGCGTCCGGCATGGAAGATCTGGTGATGTGCTGCGGCGTGGAGATGATGAGCCGGGTACCGCTGGGCGCCAACATGAAGGACGGCGTGCCCATGGGCGAGAGCTACTTCTCCCACTATCAGCCCACCAGCCAGTTTCAGGGCGCGGCCATGATCGCCGAGGAATACCAGATCACCCGCGCGGACACGGACGCGTTCGGGCTGCGCAGCCAGCAGAACGCCAACCGGGCCATGGAAGAGGGCCGGTTCGACCGCGAGATCGTACCGGTGGAAGCTCCCGTGCTGGACGAGCAGGGTAAACCCACGGGCGAGACCCGGGTCGTCAGCCGCGACGAAGGACCGCGTCCCACCACCCTGGAAGGGCTGCAGGGGCTGAACCCGGTGGCCGGGCAGGAGATCCACACCGCCGGCACCAGTTCCCAGGTATCCGACGGCGCGGCCGTAGTGATCCTCGCCAACCAGAAGGCGGTGGACGAGCTGGGCCTGAAGCCCCGGGCGCGCATCGTCGCCACCACGCTGGTGGGGGTGGATCCCGTGACCATGCTCAAGGGGCCCATTCCCGCCAGCCGCAAGGTCCTGGATCAAGCTGGACTGACGGTGGACGACATCGACGTGTTCGAGGTGAACGAAGCCTTCGCCTCCGTGGTGCTGGCCTGGGAGAAGGAGCTGAATCCGGACCCGGCGCGGGTGAACCCCAATGGCGGCGCCATCGCGCTCGGCCACCCCACCGGCTCCACCGGGGCGCGGCTCATCACCACGGCCCTGCACGAGCTCGAGCGCTCCGGCGGCCGTTACGGGCTGATCTCCATGTGCTGCGGCGGCGGGCTCGGCACCGGGACCATCATCGAGCGGATCTGACCGGTCCGCGATCCCCAGGGGAAGCCGCGCGCGGGCTTCCCCTGCGGCCGGCGTATCTGGGACACTTCCCCGGGTCAGGGCACGGACCGGGGAGATCCATGCACACTTTCGCCGACCCATTGCGCCGCGCCGTTCAGGTGGCGCCGGAGAAGACCGCCGTCGTTTCCGGCGACGAGAGCTTCACCTACCAGCAGTTCCATCTTCGATGCCAGCAGCTCGCCGGCGCCTTGACGGCGCTCGGGGTGCACCGCGGCGAACGGGTGGCCATCCTCGCCGGCAACGGCCATCGCTACCTGGAGACCTACGTAGGGGTGCCGGCGTCGGGAAGGGTGGTGGTCCCCTTGAACACCCGCCACGCCGAGCCGGAGCTCGCCTACGCCCTGGAGGATTCCGGCGCCCGGGTGCTCATCACGGACCGTGATCCGGGGCGCCTGGCGGCGGTGGTGGAGCACGTGATCAGCATCCCCGACCGCTACGACTCCGCCCTGGCGGGCGCCCAGCCGGAAGCGCTGGGGGAGGGCGTGAACGAGGACGACCTGGCGGGGCTGTTCTACACAGGCGGCACCACGGGCAAATCCAAAGGCGTGATGCTCAGCCACCGCAACCTCATCGCCAACACCTTCCACTGGCTCGCCACGGTGCCGCAGCGCGCCGACGACCGGTTTCTCGTCATGGCGCCGCTGTTTCATGCGGCCGGCTCCAACGGCGTGCTCGGCAGCATCTGGACCGCGGGTTGCCAGATCACCCTGGAGGCCTTCGACCCGGAGCAGGCCCTGGACCTCATCGAGCGTCACCGGGTCACCGAGACCCTGGGAGTGCCCACCATGCTCGCCGCCATGGCCGAGGCTCAGAGCCGCCGGCCGCGCGACACCGCTTCCCTGCGCATGCTCGCCCACGGCGGCTCGCCCATCGCCACCGGGGTGCTCAGACGTTGCGCCCGGGCCTTCCCCAGCGCCGAGCTGGTGGAGGTCTACGGCGCCACCGAGCTGTCGCCGCTGGCGACCACCCTGGTGGGGGAAGATCGGTTGCTGGAAGACCCCCGCGCCCGTTCCTGCGGCCAGCCGATTCTCGGCAACCACATCCGCATTCTGAACCCCGAGGGCCGCGACGTGGTGCGCGGTGAGGTGGGCGAGGTGGTGGTCCGCGGACCCAACGTGATGCAGGGCTACTGGAACAAGCCGGAGCAGACCGCGGCGGTGCTGGACGAGCACGGCTACTGGACGGGCGATCTGGGTTACATGGACGACGAGGGTTATCTGTATCTGGTGGACCGGAGCAAGGACATGATCGTCACCGGCGGCGAGAACGTCTACAGCACCGAGGTGGAGGAGGTGCTGTACCAGCACGAGGCGGTGCTCGAGGCCGCGGCGTTCGGCGTCCCGGACGATCGCTGGGGGGAGGCCGTCTGGGCCGTGGTGGTGCCGCGCGACGAGTTTCGCGACGTGAATCCCCAGGCCATCCTCGATTTCTGCAGGACGCGGATCGCCGGCTACAAGGTTCCCAAGGGCATCGACATCCGCGTCGAGCCGCTGCCGAAGTCGGGTCCCGGCAAGGTGCTGAAGCGCGAGCTGCGGGCACCCTACTGGGAAGGCCACGACCGCGGCGTGCACTGATGGCGGACCGCTACCGCGTCGACGCGCTCTCCGAGTTCGTCTCCGAGCTCTTCGCCCGCGCGGGGCTCGAGCCTGCGCGGGCCGGCGCCATGGCGCGGGTGTTCCTGGAAGCGGATCTGCTCGGTTTCACCACCCACGGGCTGCAGCGGGTGGCCGGCAATCTCGAGTGGCTGGAGAGCGGATACACCCGGGCCCGGGGCGAGCCCGAGGTGGTGGCGGAGCGGGCCGCGGTGTTCTGCTGGGACGCTCGTCTGCTGCCGGGCCCGTACGTGGTGGAGCGCGCGGTGGCGGAGCTGATCAACCGGGCCCGGACCTGCGGCGTGGCCGCCGCCACCGTACGGCGCGCTACCCACGTGGCGGCGCTGGCGGCCTACCTGGTGCCGGTGGTGGAGGCCGGGCTCGTCGGCATCGTCGTGGCGAGCACCCCGGACGAGCGTTTCGTCGCCCCGTTCGGTTCGCGGGAGGCGGTGTTCTCGAACAATCCTCTGGCCTTCGGCGCCCCGAGCTCCGGCACCCCCCTGCTGTTCGACGTGAGCATGGCCATCACCGCCGGCGGTCAGATCGCCCGGGCCCGCCGCGAAGGCCGCAGCCTCCCGGAGGCGTGCCTGAAGGATTCCGCGGGGCGGGCAACGGACGATCCGGCGGTGATGGAGGCCGAGCCGCCCGGCACGGTGATGCCCATCGGTGGCCTGGGCCACGGGCACAAGGGCTACGCGCTCACCCTGATGACCGAGGTGTTGACCCAGGCGCTTTCCGGTCACGGGCGCTCGGCGGCCGCCGGCGAGGGGGAAGCCAACTCGGTGTTCGTCGAGATCGTGGACCCGCGCGCCTTCGGCGCCTGGGACGATTACCTGCGGGAGATCGACCACGTGCTCGACGCCTGCCGCAGCGCGGCGCCCGACGACCCGCGGCACCGGGTGCGGGTGCCGGGCGAGCGGGCCTGGACGCGGCGCGCGCGAGCGCTCGAGGAGGGGCTCGTGCCGTACCCGGGCGTCATGGCGGCGCTCGAGCCCTGGGCCGTCAGGCTGGGCGTGCCCATCCCCCCGGTAATGACCGATCCGCCGCGGTAGAATCGAGCCATATCCACCAACCAGGAGCAGTACCATGGACCTCAGAGATCCGAACCTGCTACGCACCCAGGCCTACGTAGACGGCGCCTGGATCGACGCCGGCGACGGCGCCACCGCGGAGGTCAGGAACCCCTCAACAGGGGCGGTTGTCGCCGAGGTCGCGAAGTGCGGCGCGCGGGAGACCGAACGGGCCATCGAGGCCGCGGAGCGGGCCCAGCGGGACTGGGCGGCTCGTCCGGCCAAGGAGCGCTCGGTGCTGCTGCGCCGGCTGTTCGATCTGATGATGGCGAACCAGGACGACCTCGCTGCCATCCTCACGGCGGAGCAGGGCAAGCCACTGGCGGAAGCCAGGGGCGAGATCGCCTACGCCGCCGCGTTCTTCGAGTGGTTCGCCGAGGAAGCCAAGCGCGTCTACGGGGACACCATTCCCGGTCCGTCGGCGGACAAGCGCATCGTCTGCATCAAAGAGCCCGTGGGGGTGGTGGCGTGCATCACGCCCTGGAACTTCCCCAGCGCCATGCTCACCCGCAAGATCGGGCCGGCGCTCGCTGCCGGCTGCACGGTAGTTTGCAAGCCGGCCAGCGCCACACCCCTGTCGGCGCTGGCCATCGCCGAGCTCGCCCATCGTGCGGGCATTCCGCCGGGGGTCGTCAACATCGTGGCCGGGCGCACCGGCGAGATCGGCGACACCCTGACGAGCAGTCCCAGGATCCGCAAGCTCACCTTCACGGGCTCCACGGAAACGGGCAAGGCGCTGATCCGCGCTTGTGCCGGGACCGTCAAGCGCACCACCATGGAGCTCGGCGGCAACGCCCCGTTCATCGTCTTCGACGACGCGGATCTGGACGCCGCGGTGCAGGGCGCCATCGCCTCCAAGTATCGCAACGCCGGCCAGACCTGCGTGTGCGCCAACCGCATGCTGGTGCAGTCCGGGGTGTACGAGGCGTTCGCCGAGAAGCTGGCTGCGGCGGTGCGGGAGCTGAAGGTGGGCGACGGTTTCGAGGAGGGCGTGACCATCGGCCCGCTCATCGACGTGGAGGCGGCCAACGAGGTGCTCGGCATGGTGGAGGACGCGACCCGGCGGGGCGCCCGGCTGGTGCTCGGCGGCCGGCGAGCGGCCAACGGCGACGCGTTCGTGGAGCCTGCGGTGCTCACCGGGGTCACCCCGGAGATGCGGGTGTTCCGCGAGGAGATCTTCGGCCCGGTGGCGCCGCTCATCCCCTTCGACACCGAGGAGCAGGCCATCGAGCTGGCCAACGACACCCCGTTCGGCCTCGCCTCCTACTTCTACGCCCGCGACCTCGGCCGCGTCTGGCGGGTTGCGGAGGGGCTGCAGTACGGCATCGTCGGCATCAACGCCGGAATCATCAGCAACGAGATGGCGCCGTTCGGCGGCATGAAGGAGTCCGGCAACGGCCGGGAGGGCTCCAAGTACGGCATGGACGACTACCTGGAGATCAAGTACCTGTGCATGGGCGGAATCTAGCGCGCCGCGTCCCCCGGTTTGCCGCCGGGCGACGCAGCCTGCCGGCAGCTCGCTAGCAGCTCGCTAGCAGCTCGCCGGCGGCTCGCTACTCCGTCGTTTCCGCCTCCACGGGATTCTCCAGGGTGCCGATACCGGGGACGCTGATGGTGACCGTGTCCCCGGGCTGCAGGTAGCGGGGCGGCGTCAGCTCGTCGCCGGTGCCCCGGGGCGTGCCGGTGGCGATGAGGTCCCCGGGGGTGAGCCGCATGAAGGTGGACAGGTAGCTGACGAGGCGGGTGAACGGAAAGCGCACGTCGGCGGTGAACCCCTCCTGGCGCAGCTCGCCGTTGACCCGGGTCGTCAGGACGAGCTCGTCCAACGCCGGGCATTCGTCCCGGGTCACGAGCCAGGGCCCGAGGGACCCCGAGCACTCGAAGTTCTTGCTCTGGGTGACGCCGTGCTCGCCGCGGCGCATCCAGTCCCGGGCCGTGCCTTCGTTCATCAGGGTGAGGCCGGCGATGTGCTCCATGGCCCTCGACTCAGGAATGCGCCGACCCTCCTTGCCGATTACCACGACGATCTCGCCGGCGTAATCGAGCTGATCGGTCTCGGGTGGCTTCAGCACGCTCTGGCCGTGGCCGACCAGGGATTCCCGGGTGCGCAGAAACATGCTCGGGTACGGGGAGCGTTCGCTGTCGGAGAGCGGGCGCGCCCGGTCGGGGTACACGGCCCCCATGCAGGCGATCTTGCGGGCGTTGGGCACCGGGGGCAGGTAGGTGACGTCGTCGAGGTCGAAATCCGCCGAGGCGCTCACCGCCACGTCCTGGGCCCGCACCAGTGCGCCGGCATCGAGCACGTGGCGCAGGGTGGGGTACTCGGGCATGCGCTCGGAGAGATCCACCACCCGCTCGTCGACGACGGCTCCGTAACGGGTCTCCCGGCCGGCGAGAAATGTCAGGAACCGCAACGTGCCTCCTCGATTCGTTCGGTTTGACCCTTGCGGGAGGGGGGACTAGATTCGGCGTACCGACCGCAGCTGTCAACGCGGGCCGGGCCGCGTCGGCCGGGCCGCGGGTCTGGACGGAGAAGCCGCTCTTGATGGCGCGCTGCACATGGCTTGTGGTGCTGCTGGCGGCGGCCAGCGCCGCCGAGGTGCCGAGTGCCTGGGATCTCGTGCACCCGGGACCCTTCGATGCCGCCGACCGGGAGCAGCGCCGCCAGCTCGCGACCGATCTCCTGCGCCGGGTGGAGTTGCTGGCGGACGTGGTGCCGTCCCAATCCCCCCGGGAGGCGGCACGGCTGCAGGCGGAGGCGGATGCCCTGGAGCGGCTCGGCGATGCGGCGACCGCGCAACGCCGGGCCCGCCTGTTCCTTTCCCGGGCCTACCAGCAGCGCCAGGCGCTGGATCTGCTGGAGGGTACCGTGCAGGCTCTGCGCTGCGCCCGGGACGCCGAGTCGGTCTCCCGGGAGATGGTGTGCTGGGCGCGGACCAGCGCGCACCTGCTGCAGGAGGACCGCCTCAGCCTGGCGTTGGGCGTGCTTCGCGACCGCCGGCTGGTGCCCCGGGAGCGGGACATGCCGGTGCCCGCCCGCAATCCTTCCATCTGGTACGGCGAGTACGGGCGCGGCATCCTGAACCTGGTGCTCATCCCGTACCTGGAAGCCCGGGCCGGGGAGGCGACGCAGCCATGAAGCGGGCGCGGGCCTCGGCGCTGCCGCTGTTGCTGTTGGCGTGCGCCGGTCACGGCTCCGGCTCGGAAACCGTGCTGCTGAGCGAGTCCCCCGCCTATCTCTGCTACCTGGCGGCGCTGCGGGGCGGAGACGCCGCGGACGTGGAGGTGTGTACCCGGGCCATCGAGCGCCAGCCGCTGGCCACGGCGGACCTGGCCGCCACCTACTCGAATCGGGGTCTGTTGCGGGCCCGCCACGGTGACCTCGACGCCGCCCTGGAAGACCACGCCAAGGCCATCCACCTCGCCCCGGAGCTCGACGGCCTGTACGTCAACCGCGCCAACACGCTGATTCGGGCCAACCGCCTTCGCGACGCCCTGGCGGACCTCGATCGCGCCATCGCCCTGGAAGGCGATGCCCAGGCCACCGCGTACTACAACCGGGCGCTCCTGTTCCAGCGGCTCGGAGATTCGGAAGCCGCGAGGTTGGATCTGGAGCGAGCGGAGTAAAGTCGCTACCCGCTCTCCGCCATCCGCTTTCCGCAGGAGACTCGTCGCAGGATCTGGCGATACCCCTCCAGCGGATTGCGGACAGCGGACAGCGGATAGCGGACAGCGACTCCCTTCCGATACCTGATAGACTTCCCCGCCATGCACGAACATGACAACGACAACTTCCTCCGCGCCCTGACGGCGGCCGCGGATTCCCATCCGCACCGGGACTGCCTTCGGCTGGCCGACGGGGACACCTGGTCCTACGCGGACATGATGTATTGGAGCCAGCGCATGGCGGCGGCGCTGCGCACGCTGGGGGTGGGGCACGGCGACCGGGTACTGGTGCAGGTGGAGAAATCCCCCTACGCGGTGGCGCTGTATCTGGGCTGCCTGCGCCTCGGCGCGGCGTACGTGCCGCTGAACACGGCGTACACGGCGGAGGAGGTGCGTTACTTCCTCGAGGACGCGGAGCCCCGGGTGTACGTGTGCGACCCCGCTGCCGGGGGCGCTTCGGCGGAGGGACTCGGGGTGGAAGTAGTCACCCTCGGCGGCGATGCCGAAGGCAGCCTGCTGCCGCTCGCCCGGGAGGTGGAGCCGTTCACGGGCATGGAAGCGTGCCGGCGCGGCGATCTCGCCGCCATCGTCTACACCTCCGGGACCACGGGGCGCTCCAAGGGCGCCATGCTGAGTCACGGCAATCTGGAGAGCAACGCCCGGGTGTTGCTGACCGCGTGGGGCTGGCGTGACGACGACGTGCTGTTGCACGCACTGCCCATCTTCCACGTGCACGGCCTGTTCGTCGCCCTGCACTGCGCGCTGCTTTCCGCGACGCCCATGATCTTCCTGCCCCGGTTCGACGCCGCCGAGGTGGCGAGGGTGCTGCCGCAGGCCACGGTGATGATGGGGGTGCCTACCTTCTACACCCGGCTGCTCGCCCGGGACGACGTCGGCCGGGACACCTGCCGCCGCATGCGCCTGTTCGTCTCCGGCTCGGCGCCGCTCACCGAGCAGACGTTTTTTGCCTGGGAGGGCCGTACCGGGCATCGCATCCTCGAGCGCTACGGCATGAGCGAGACCATGATGAACACCTCGAACCCCCTGGAAGGGGAGCGGGTGCCCGGCACCGTGGGCTTTCCGCTGCCCGGGGTGGAGCTGCGGATTACCGGCGAGGACGGCGCCGTCCTCGCCCCGGGGAACGTGGGGGTCATCGAGGTCCGTGGGCCGAACGTGTTCTCCGGATACTGGCGGATGCCGGAAAAGACCGCGGAGGAGTTCCGGTCCGACCGGTTCTTCGTCACCGGTGATCTTGGGGTGACGGACGGGGAAGGGCGGGTCTCCATCGTCGGCCGTGCCAAGGACCTGGTGATCTCCGGCGGTTACAACGTCTATCCCAAGGAGATCGAGCGGCTCCTGGACGAGCTGCCGGGGGTGGTCGAGAGCGCAGTCATCGGCGTGCCGCATCCGGATTTCGGCGAGGCCGTGGTGGCGGTGCTGGTGACCGACGGCCGCGAGGTGGGCGAGGGCGAGGTACGGGTGGCCCTGGAGGGGCGGCTCGCCCGCTTCAAGCAGCCCAAGGCCGTGGTGCGCGTCGACAGCCTGCCACGCAACACCATGGGCAAGGTGCAGAAGAACGTGCTGCGCGACCGTTACCAGCAACTGTTCACGTCCGGCGCCGCGCTGGATTTCCCGAGTCGCATCCCCTAGGTTAAGCGGCAGTCCATCGGCTCGGGGAGACGACGGTGCCGCAGTTCAAGCACGGTGATGTGGAGCTCTACTACGAGGAGCACGGCTCGGGATATCCCGTGCTGCTCATCGCCCCGGGCGGGATGCGCTCGTCCGTGCCGTTCTGGGACCGGGCGCCGTGGAACCCGATCACGGATCTCCGCGAGCACTTCCGGGTCATCGCCATGGATCAGCGCAACGCCGGCCAGTCCCGGGCGCCGGTGCGGGCGGACGACGGCTGGCACGTCTACGCGGACGACCAGCTCGCGCTGCTCGACCACCTCGGGGTGAACCGCTTCCACGCGCTCGGCATGTGCATCGGTGGGCCGTACTGCATGGGCCTCATCCAGGCGGCGCCCGAGCGGGTGGCGTCGGCGGTGCTCTTCCAGACCATCGGCCTCGAGGACAACCGTCAGGCGTTCTACGAGATGTTCGACAACTGGGCGGACGAGCTGAAGCCCGAGCGGCCCGAGGTGCCGGAGTCGGCCTGGGAATCCTTCAAGCACAACATGTACGACGGTGACTTCCTGTTCAACGTGGACCGGGAGTTCGTTGCCCGCTGCGACACCCCGCTCCTGGTGCTGTGCGGCAACGACCTCTACCACCCCCGCAGCATCTCCGAGGAGGTGGCCCGACTGGCGCCCCGCGCCCGCTTCCTCGCGCAGTGGAAGGATGCCGAGCACCAGCCGGCCGCCCGCGCCGAAGTGGTGGAGTTCCTCCGCGAATGCACGCCCGGCCAGGAGTCCTCATGAGCGAGCAGCAGAACATCACCACCGTGGCCTTCGTCGGTCTGGGGGTCATGGGTTACCCCATGGCCGGGCACCTGTCCGAGGCCGGGTACGGCGTGCGGGTCTTCAACCGCACGGCCGGCCGGGCCGAAGCCTGGTGTCGCGACTACCGCGGCGAAGCCTGCGCGACGCCGCGCCTGGCGGCGGAAGGCGCGCAGGCCGTGTTCGTCTGTGTCGGCAACGATGACGACGTGCGCTCGGTGGTGCACGGAGAGGACGGGGTTCTGGCCGGGCTGGCCGCCGGCGGCGTTCTGGTGGATCACACCACGGCGTCGGCGGACCTCGCCCGGGAGTTGAATGAGTCAGCGGCGGCCGGGGGATGCGGCTTCCTCGACGCCCCGGTATCCGGCGGCCAGGCGGGCGCGGAGAACGGCACCCTGACGGTGATGGTGGGGGGAGAGGCCGCGGTCTTCGAGCGGCTCGAGCCGGTGATGTCCAGCTACGCGCGCGCCGTGCGGCTGATGGGCCCGGCGGGCTCCGGCCAGCTCACCAAGATGGTCAACCAGATCTGCATCGCCGGCGTGCTTCAGGGGCTCGCCGAGGGCCTGCACTTCGCCGAGCAGGCAAGTCTGGACGTGGCCGCCGTGGTGGACGTGATCTCGAAAGGCGCCGCCCAGTCCTGGCAGATGGAGAACCGCTCGGCCACCATGGCCCGGGGCGAATACGAGTTCGGTTTCGCGGTGGACTGGATGCGCAAGGACCTGGACATCACCCTCCGCACGGCCCGGGAAATCGCTGCCCGTCTCCCCCTCACCGCGCTGGTGGATCAGTTCTACGCCGACGTCCAGAGCTACGGCGGCGGCCGCTGGGATACCTCGAGTCTCGTCGAGAGGTTGAGGAGGTAATGGATCGCTAGTCGCTATCCGCTGGCGATCAGCGATCAGCGATCAGCGATCGGCAAGAAGGTCTCCCCCCGGCGTCTGGCGAAACGCCTCCTGCGGAAAGCGGACAGCGGACAGCGACTCATTGTTTTTTCACATGCGCCCGAATCCCCGCCACATACCGCACCACCTGCTCGTAGGCGATGATGAGCTTCATGGTGGCGTCGGGAGTGCGCGGGGTGCGGCGGAGCCCCTTGTCGCCCCGGGACCAGTCGGCCACCACGTTGGCGCGGGCGAGGTCGTGCATGATCCGGAAAAGCTCGGCCATGACGTCGAGCTTGGCTTTCAGCAGCCCTTCCTGGAACGCTTTCTCGTAGCGCTTCTGCGACGGCTTCCTGCCCGAGGGAAGCAGCAGGTCGATGTGATCGGCCGCGCGATCCACCACGATGGCTCTGACCTCACGCTTGTAGCGCGCCACCGCGTTCGGCTGGGTGCTGGTCAGGGTGATGAAGTTGTACATCGTGGTCGCGTGGGCCTGGACGACCCGGCATTTTAAACGAAAACTTTACGAAAGTCAGCTAGTTAGGGGGCATCGTTGAGACCGGTTCCGCCTCCTTCGCCCAGCGCATCCAGGTACTTCTCCGCGTCCAGGGCGGCCATGCAGCCGAACCCGGCCGAGGTGATGGCCTGCCGGTAGACGTGGTCCGCCACGTCACCTGCGGCGAACACGCCGGGCACGCTGGTGGCGGTGGCGTTGCCGTCCAGACCGCTGTGGGTGACGATGTAGCCCCCGCGCATGTCGAGCTGGCCCTCAAAGATGGCGGTGTTGGGCTGATGGCCGATGGCGATGAACACCCCGGTGACCGTCAGCTCACGGGTGGTGCCGTCCACGGTGGAGAGCAGGCGCACGCCGGTTACGCCGGCGTCGTCGCCGAGAACTTCCTCCAGGGTGTGGTTCCAGACGGGCTCGATGTTCTCCCGCGCGAACAGGCGCGATTGCAGGATCTTCTCCGCGCGCAGGGCGTCGCGGCGGTGCACCAGGTAGACGCGCTTGCAGATGTTGGAGAGGTACAGTGCCTCCTCCACTGCCGTGTTGCCGCCGCCCACCACGACCACCTCCTGGCCGCGGTAGAAAAAGCCGTCGCAGGTAGCGCAGGCGCTGACTCCGCGGCCCTTGTAGGCTTCCTCCGACGGGAGTCCCAGGTACTTGGCGGAGGCCCCGGTAGCGATGATCAGGGCGTCGCAGGTGTAGCTGCCGTCGTCGCCGGTGAGACGGAACGGCCGCCGGGAGAGATCGGCGGCATTGATGTAGTCGTTGACGATGCGGGCGTCGAAGCGGGCCACGTGCTCGGCCATCTGCGTCATGAGTTCCGGGCCCTGCAGGTCCGGGGGACCGCCGGGCCAGTTCTCCACCTCGGTGGTGGTGGTGAGCTGACCCCCCACCTCGATCCCGGTGATGAGCACGGGCTGGAGGTTGGCCCGCGCGGCATAGAGCGCTGCGGTGTAGCCGGCGGGGCCGGAGCCCACGACGATCAGGCGGTGGTGGTTCTCTGCCACGATGATCCCCAGACGCAAAGAGGCGGCATTCTACCCGAGTGCACTGCGCCGGACTATTTGCCGCTTTTTAGGGGCTCCCAGCGGGCGCGGGCCCAGGCGGCCACGCGCCCCTCGGGGGTCAGTAGGTGTATTCGGGGGTGGGCCCCAGATCCCACAGCACCACCGTCGCCCCCAGCAGCGCCACGAAGGAAACCAGCGCCACCGCGAACACCGCGCTGGCGTAGAGAAAGCCGCGTTCCGCAGGCACGTTCATCACCATGCTGGTGCCCAGGTACAGCAGGTAGATGCAGTAGCAGGCCACCAGGCAGCCCAGCAGGATGTCGATCCACAGCACCGGGTAGAGGCCGGCGACGCCGGCCAGGAAGAACGGCGAGGCGGTGTAGCTGATGAGTGCCACACCCTGGGCGAAGGTGGCGACGCTGCCGTAGGAGTTCGCCATCCAGCGCACCATGAAGCCGAGGAACAGCACGCCGGCGATCATGGCCAGATAGAACAGGATGCTCATGGGCAGCGCGCTGGCGGGGGTCAGGCGCATGGATTCGCCCGCCACGGTCCAGCCTTGCACGGTGACGCCGAAGTACCAGCAGACCGCCGGGATCAGCGCGAACGGCACCGTGTGAAGCATCAGGATTTCCCAGAGCCCGGGGCGTTCGGCGGCGACGGCGCGCCAGCCCTGGGTGGGTTTGAAGGTGACCAGGAAGCCGTTCGTCAGGGTGCTC
Source organism: Pseudomonadales bacterium (assembly GCA_041686955.1). Lineage (GTDB taxonomy): Bacteria > Pseudomonadota > Gammaproteobacteria > Pseudomonadales > Azotimanducaceae > UBA7803. The sequence continues at coordinate 5,702 of JAWLCV010000003.1, read as the reverse complement.
ATGAGTGCTCGTCTCCGGGTGAATCATCGAGAATATCGAAGCCGTGGCGTTCGAGTTCCTCGAACTGATCGTGATTGACTGCCCAGACGAACATCACGCCGGCGATGGCCATCAGCACGAGGGACACGGGAATCAGAAGAAGCAGTATCGCCATGGCGGGTCAACCTGTCTGCACGGCCGCCAGGGGCGGCACGGTGGGGTCAACGGGAGGAGCCGCTGCGGCGGCCGCGGAGCGGGAACGCGGATTCCTGAGCAGCCGCGTGGCGTTCAGCATCACCAGAACCGAGCTGCCGGCCATGCCGAGTGCCGCGACCCACGGGGGCATCAACCCGAGGGCGGCGAGCGGGATGGCGGTCAGGTTGTATGCCAGGGCCCAGGCGAGATTCTCGCGGACGATGCGACGCGCCCGCCGCCCGGTGACCACCAGCTCCACCAGCGCGCCCAGGCGGCGCCCGAGAAGCAGCACGTCCGCCTTGCTCTTCACCAGATGACTGCTCTCGAGCACCGTAGCGGACACGTCGGCGGCGGCCAGGGCCGGCACGTCGTTGATGCCGTCGCCCACCACCAGCACCCGATGGCCACGGGCCTGCAGGTCGCGCGTCACCTCGAGCTTGGTTTCCGGGGCCTGGCGCGCAGCGAAGTCGATGTCCAGCAGCCGCGCCAGCTCGGCGCAGCGTTCCGGGGAGTCGCCGCTCAACATGGTGAGTCGGATGCCTGCCTGCTTGAGGCCTTCGACGGCAGCGGCTGCATCCGTCCGCAGCGGGTCGGAAATCCGGAAGCGCGCCACCGGCACGCCGTCCAGGGAGAGGAACACGGCGTGCTCGTCGTGGCGTTCCGCGGCGCCGCAGAAGCCACCGTGGCCGATGCGCACCCGGCGCTCGCCGTAGCGGCCCTCCACCCCGGCGCCGGGCACCACCTGTACCTGGTCGACCCGGGCTCGCCTCGGCTCCGGGAACGCCCGGGCCAACGGGTGGTTGGCGTGACGCTGCAGGGCCGCCGCCAGATCGAGCAGCTCGTCATCGCCGAGCTCGGTGCCCTCCAGCCGCTCCATGCCCACCAGGACCGGATCGTGCACGGTGAGGGTGCCGGTCTTGTCCAGCAACGCTGCATCCACCGCGGCCACCTGCTCCAGGGCTTCGCTGCGGGTCAGGACGATGCCGCGCTGGCGCAGCCGGGTCATGGCCGCGGTGATGGCGGCGGGCGTGGCCAGCGACAGGGCGCAGGGACAGCTCACCACCAGCACGGTCAGGGCCGCGACGAAGGCCTGGGACGGATCCACGAGCTGCCAGCCGAGCCAGGTGGCCGCCGCCAGCGTCAGGACGCCCGGCACGAACACCCCGGCGACCCGGTCCGCGAGCTGGGCGATTCGGGGCTTCTCGGCCTGGGCCCGGTTGGCCAGGTCGGCGATGCCGGCGATCCGGGTGGCGTCGAAGGCGGACGTGGTGCGGATCTGGAAGCCGGCGCCTCGGTTCACGGTGCCGGCGAACACCGCCTCGCCGGGACGTCTGCGCACCCATACGGCTTCGCCCGTGAGCACGGACTCGTCGAGCAGCGCTTCCCCCTCGGTCACCTCGCCGTCCAGAGGAACCTGATTGCCTTGCTCCACCCAGACCAGGCTGCCGGGCTCGATGGCCGCCAGGGGAGCCGGCTCGGTGGCGCCGTCACGGACGAGCAGCGCGCGATCGGGCAGCGCCGCCAGAGTGGCGTTGGTGCCTTCGAAGCGCGCCTTCAGGCGGTCGTCGATGTAGCGTGCCGACAGCAGCAGGAACGTGAACATCACCACGGAGTCGTAGTAGACCTCACCGCTGCCGGAGAGGGTGTGGCGCAGGCTCACAAGAAACGCGGCGGCGATGGCCAGGGCGATGGGTACGTCCATGTTGAGGCCCTGCTTCCAGGCCCCCAGAGCGTTGCGGAAGAACGGCATGGCGGCGTAGCCGACCACGGGGATGCAGAAGGCGAGGCTCGCGTACTCGAGCAGCCGCCGATAGACCTCGTCCATGCCTTCGAATGCGCCGGCGTACATGGCGATGGCGAACATCATCACCTGCATCATGGCGAGTCCGGCCACCCCGAGCCGTTTCAGGAGCTCGCGCTGGCCGCGGCTCGTGGTGTCGCTGCCGGCGAGATTGGGGTGAAAACCCAGGGCCTCGATGCGCTCGAGCACGTCCACCGGGTCGGCGTCGTCGGCGTGCTCCACCAGCACCTGGCGGCGCGCCGTGTTGACGTAGGTGGCCGTCACGCCGGGCAGACCGCGCAGGGCGCCCTGGATCTTGGTGGCGCAGCTCGCGCAGTGCATGTCGGCGACGCTGATGGTGGAGAGTGTCACGACGGCTCCCGCCAGCTCGTCTTGGACATGGCCGGCGCGTCCATGGGGATGCCCGGGTCGGAGTTGGAGAACGCGATGTAGAGGGTGACGGCACCCATCAGCACCGCGGCCAGCGGGATACCGACGATGAGGTAGAAAATTCCGCGTTTCATGGCATGGGTCCCAGAAATCGTGTTTGCTCGACGTCGCAGCGTCCGCCTTCCGGCTCGCAGACCCGCAGGGTCACCGCCACGTTGGGCGAATGGAGCGCTGCCGCCGGGGCCGAGAGGGTGAGGGGAAGATCCAGCAGCTCGCCGGGCGCCAGGCTCACCGGCTCGGTACGGGACAGGGTCACGGGCACGGCGCTCTCGGCGGTGACGGTCAGGTTGGCCGGCGACTGGGTCTTGTTCAGCAGCCTCAGGCGGTAGTGGTTGGCGATGACACCGTCCTCCACTTCCTGGTACAGCTCACCGCGCTCGCGCAGCACGTCCACCTCGAACGGAGTCCGGGTGAGCAGCGCGTAGCCGAACGCCGCCATCATCACCGTCAGTGCCAGCGCGTAGCCGACGCTGCGTGCCCGCAGCCAATGGGTCTTGCCCCCGGCGAGCTCGGTCTCCGTGGTGTAGCGGATGAGGCCCGGCGCGTAGCCCATCTTGTCCATGACCTGATTGCAGGCGTCGATGCAGTGCGCGCAGCCGATGCACTGGTACTGCAGTCCGTCGCGAATGTCGATGCCGGTGGGGCACACCTGAACGCAGAGCGTGCAGTCGATGCAATCCCCGAGCTCGTCCGGCTTGGTGCCGCGCTTGCGGGCGCCCCGGGGCTCGCCGCGGGCCGCATCGTAGGAGACGACGAGGGTGTCGCGGTCGAACATGGCGGACTGGAAGCGGGCGTACGGGCACATGTAGATGCACACCTGCTCGCGCATCCAGCCGGCGTTGACGTAGGTCGCCGCGGTGAAGAAGAACACCCAGAAACCGGCCCAGGCGCTTACCTGCAGGGTGGCCAGGTCCACCACCAGCTCGCGGATGGGGGTGAAGTAGCCGACGAAGGTCAATCCGGTGAGGAAGGCAACCCCCAGCCACATGGTGTGCTTCAACCCGCGCTTTCTGATCTTCTCGAGGGACATGGGCGCCTGGTCGAGACGAATGCGCTGGTGCCGTTCCCCTTCGGTGAACTGCTCGATCCACATGAAGATTGCCGTCCACACCGTCTGCGGGCACGTGTACCCGCACCAGATACGGCCCACCAGGGTGGTGAAGGTGAACAGGGCGAATGCAGCGATGATCAGCAGCCAGCCCAGCAGCCACAGGTCCTGGGGCCAGAACGTGATCCCCAGGATGTGGAACTGGCGCGCGGGCAGATCGAACAGCACCGCCTGGCGGTCGCCCCATTGCAGCCAGGGCAGCAGGAAGTAACCCGCCAGGAGCGGCCAGCCGGTGAAGAAGCGCAGGCGCTGGTAGAACCCCCCCACGAATCTGGTGAAGATCTTTTCCCGGCGCTGATAAAGGTCGCGCTCGCCGAATCCCTCCAGGCGAACGGGTTCCGCTGATATCTGCTCGATGGGTCCGCCGTTCATGGGTGGTAATTTACTCATTCTGCTCCGCTTTCCGCTTTCCGCTATCCGCTGGAAGCGATTCGCAAGGATCTGACGAGTCGCCTCTAGCGGACGGCGGACGGCGGATGGCGAACAGCGAATTCACTGCTCCTCCATCGACGTGACGTAGCCCGCCAGAACGTGGATCTTGTCCTCGGTCAGCACGTCGTCGAACGCGGGCATGACGCCGGTGCGGCCGTTGCGGATGGTGTAGGCGATCTGCTCCGCGCTGCCGCCGTACAGCCAGGCGCCGTCGGTCAGATCCGGGGCGCCCATGGCCGGGTTGCCCTTGCCTTCCACGCCGTGACAGGCCACGCAGAACGTCTGGAACCGCTGGGCACCGGCGGTTGCCGCCTGCTCGTCGTGATTCTGCCCGGAGATCTGCCGCACGTACTGGGTCACTTCCGCCACCCCCTGATCGCCGAGGGCCGCTGCCCAGGAGGGCATGGTCGCCGTGCGGCCGTGGGTGATGGTGGCCTTGACGGTGGCGAACTCGGACCCCCAGATCCAGGCGCCGTCGGTCAGGTTGGGAAAGCCGAAGGCGCCGCGGCCGTTGACACCGTGGCAGGTGGAGCAGTTGTTGATGAACAGCCGCCGGCCCACCTGTTGCGCCTGGCGGCTTTCGTGCAACTCGGCTTCGTCCAGCGCCGCGAGCTCCGCGTACAGCGGCGCGAAGCGGGCTTCGTGACGCACCTGGGCGGTCTCGAGCTGGGACTCGGAGCTCCAGCCCGACAGGCCAGCGAAGTTGCCGAGGCCCGGATAGTAGGCCAGGTACGCGAGGCCGAAGACGATGGTGAGGCCGAACATCCACACCCACCACATGGGCAGCGGATTGTCGTACTCCTGAATGCCGTCGAAATCGTGGCCCGTGGTGGCTTCGCTGCTGGTCTTGCGGTTACCGAACAACAGCGCCAGGAAGAAGGCGAGGCTTCCCAGGGTGCCGATGATGATGAACCAGTGCCAGACGCTGCTCATTTGCCGTTCTCCTCAGAACGCGGCGCTTCGCCGTCGTCCTCCAGGGGCATGGCGCCGTAGGACTCCAGCCGGTCCCGGTGGCCGGGCCAGTAAACCCACAGCAGCAGCCCGCCGAAGCCCGCCGTTACGGCCAGAAGCGAGATTTCCGCGGCGATCATCGTTGCTCTCCCTGGTAGTTGCGCATGTCCAGGCCCAGGCTCTGCAGATAGGCCACCAGGGCGTCGCCCTCCAGCGCCCCCGCCACAGCCGCCTGGGCGCCGGCGATGTCCGCGTCGCTGTAGGGCACGCCGAGCGTACGCAGCACTTCCATCTTGCGTGCGGTGTCCTCGCCGCTCAGGGTGGCGTCGAACAGCCAGGGGTAGGAGGGCATGTTGGAGTTCGGCACCACCGAGCGTGGGTCGGCCAGGTGGGCGCGGTGCCAGGCGTCGCTGTAGCGGCCGCCCACCCGCGCCAGATCCGGTCCGGTGCGCTTGGAGCCCCAGAGGAACGGATGCTCCCAGGCGTCTTCCCCGGCCGTGGAGTAGTGGCCGTAGCGGGCGGTCTCGAACTGCAGCGCGCGCACCATCTGGGTGTGGCAGACGTGGCAGCCTTCGCGGATGTAGATGTCCCGGCCCTCGAGCTCCAGAGCCCCGAGCGGTTTCATTCCCTCGATGGGCTTGGCGCTGGCCTTCTCGAAGACCATGGGAAAGATCTCCACCATTCCGCCGAAGCTGACGGCGATGAGGATGAGCACGATCAGCCAGCCGACGTGCTTCTCGATGATTTCGTGGTTCATTGGCCGCCTCCCATGTTCACCACCAGGGGCGTGGCCGGCGCCGGGGCTTC
>JAWLCV010000002.1:0-115389 GCA_041686955.1 Pseudomonadales bacterium | reverse complement strand
GGAGGCATTCGACGACTACCTCGAGTCTTCCGCACCAGAGGGACTGGGCCGGCATCGACAGGTCTCCGACTACCTGCAGGTAGTGACGGAGAACTTCCACTACCAGGGCGAGACTTTGACCGCCGCCGATGCGCTTGCGATGCGAAGCGGCAATTGCCTGTCCCTTGCCATCCTCACCACTGCGCTGGCCAGGCAGGCGGGCGTGGAAGTGGGTTATCAGCTCGCCGACGACCTGCCGGTGTTCGAGTTCCATGGTGATGTCGTCAAGAAGGGCGTTCACGTGCGGACCGTTCTGTACGATCCGGAGTGGCAGGCGCGGGAGGAGGAGCTAACCCTACGGCGTCCCGGGGTCAGGGTGGATTACTTTTCCAGCGCGCTCGGAGGCCGCTACATCGGCAACCTGGACGCGAGCGAGTACATGGCCATGTACTACCGCAACGTCGCGACGAACGCTTTCGAAGAGGGGGACTACACCACGGCCTACTGGTATGCCGTGGAGTCTCTGCGGTTCGCACCGGATCAATCCGACGCACTCAATCTGCTGGCGCTGATCAACAGGCGAACGGGTGATTTGACGAAGGCGGAGGAGATTTACCACTACGGGCTGGAACGGGCGGGAGACAAGCTGACCCTGCTGAAGAACTATCGCGCACTGCTGCTTCTTTCGGGGCGTCAGGAGGACGCACGGGAGGTAGAACGCCGGCTCGTGCGAATGGACGATCCGAGCCCCTTTTCCTGGCTCCAGCTTGCTCGATCTGCGCAGCAGGAAGGTGATTACCGGCAGGCCATCATCTTCTACCGGCGCGCTCTGGAAATCGCGCCCTATCTGCACGAAGGTCACCTGGCACTGGCCCAGGCTTACTACCATGCCGGTCGGCGACGTCGGGCGCTGGCATCGCTCAACGATGCTCTGGAAAACGCGCAGCGCACCAGTACGCGCGAGCTTTACCAAGCGAAGGTAGAGGCATTGCGCAGCGAGCTTTAGCGAGACCAGCGCCTATCCGGAGCTAGACGATCCCCTGAGCAATCAGGCTCTCGGCGGTGGCCACCACCGCCTCCGCAGCCGGGCGCGGCTCGAATCCGAGCAGCGCCCGGGCCTTGCTGACGTCGCACTCCCGGCGGATGCCGAGCTCGAAGATGACGCCGCTGACCACCGGATCGAACCGGGCCGCCAGCCGCATGAGCCAGTCCGGCAGGCGGCGCCGGGGAATGTCGCCGGCGCGCTCCGGAAAGCGCCGACGCAGGATCTCGGCCATCTCCGCCATCCACAGAAAGTCGCTGGCGCACAGGAACCTTTCGCCGGCCGCGCCGGGATGGCTCATGGCGCGGACGTGCAGATCCGCCACGTCGCGGACGTCCACTACGGGAAACCCCAGGCGCGGGAGCCCCGGGAAGCTGCGGTTCAGCAGTTTCAGCACGATCTCCGCGGAGGTGCCGTAGTCGGCTTCCAGCACGGGACCGAGCACCGCCACGGGGTTGATGACGGTCAGCTCCATGGCCGTCTGGCCGCTCGCCATGAACTCCCACGCGGCGCGCTCGGCGTAGGTCTTGGAGCGGGTGTAGACCGAGTTGTCGGGGGACTCGGGATCCGACCAGTCGGCCTCCGTGAACGGCCGGCCGATGTCTCCGTGGCCGTAGATGACGGCGGCCGAGGACGAGGTGAGCACCACCCGCCGGACGCCGGCCTCGGCGGCGGCGCGCAGCACGCGCAGGGTGCCGTCCCGGGCCGGCCGGATCAGCTCCTCGGCGTTCTTCGGCAGAACGCGCGGCAGGGGCGAGGCCACATGGAGCACGTAGTCGACCCCCTCCACCGCCTCGCGCCAGCCGGCGTCGCTGGTGAGATCGGCCTGGCACCACTGCACCGGCACCGGCGCGCCGGCCTGCCTCGCCAGCACCTCTTCCACCGGGCCGCCGCGGCGCGGGTCGCGGAGGGTCGCGCGCAGCGCGTAACCGGCCTCTTGCAGGGCGAGCAGACAATGGCTGGCGACGAACCCGGTGCCACCGGTCACCAGCACCCGTTCAGATTTCGCATTCTCGGACATGGCTGAAGGTCCTCTCGGTCAGCGGGGATGCACGATCAGGGGTAGCAGATTGCTCTACTCGATGCGCGAAGAGAACCGAGCACTCCACACGGGAGTTGACCACTCCCCGAATCCGGCGGACGATTCCCGCCCCATCCAGGAGGAGCCGCCCATGCTCGAGCCCGCCCAGGTCGAAGGTGTCCTGACCAGGCTCGGTCTCACCGCACCTCCCGCAGCCACCCATGCGGGCCTCGGCGAGGTCTACGGCGCCTGGTGCCGCCACGTGCCCTTCGACAACGTCCGCAAGCTCATCGCCGTGCGTGCCGGATCGTTCGCCCCGCTGCCCGGGGACGATCCCGCCGAGTTCTTCCAGGCCTGGCTCGAGCACGGCGTCGGCGGCACCTGCTGGGCGGGCAACGGCGCCCTGTGCGCCCTGCTGCAGTCGCTGGGCTTCGACGCCCAGCGGGGAGTCGGAACCATGATGGTGGCGCCGAACCTTCCGCCCAACCACGGCACCGTGGTGGTGACCTTGCCGGAAGGCCGGTTCCTGGTGGATGCGTCCATCCTTCACGTGGAACCCCTGCCCATCGTCGAGGGCCGGGAATCCACCATCGAGCACCCGGCCTGGGGCGTCACCGGGCACTGGCTCGGCGACAAGTACGCGGTGCGCTGGCGCGGACCGATGCGGCCCGACCCCTTCGATTGCCGCATCGACGAATGGCCCGTAGACGCCGAGCGGTTTCGCAGTCAGCACGAAGCCACCCGGGCCTGGAGCCCGTTCAATTTCGAGCTGACGTTCACCCTGGTGCGCGGCGACGCCCGCGTCGGCGCAGCCCAGGGCCAGGCCGTTCGCATCGCCGCTGACGGCACCGTTACGGCCGAGCCCCTGGTCGATCGGATGGGTTATCTGGTGGACGAGCTCGGCATCAGCGAGGCCCTGGCCCGGGAAATCCCGGCGGACGTGCCCACCCCGCCACCGCCCGGGTCGCGAACCGCGGCGGAATGAGCCCGCGAGCGAGAGATCAGCGCAGCCGATGCCGCGCACGCTGATCATCGCGTCCTATTGTCGACGCCGCCCCGAAAGTACTCCCGCTTCTCCCGGGCCATCACCCCGCCCAGCAGAATCAGCGCCACCAGGTTCGGCGCCGCCATCAGGCCGTTGAAGGTGTCCGCCAGGTCCCACACCAGCTCCAGGCCGCCCACCGCGCCCACGAACAGGAAGCCCAGGAAGATCAGCCGGTAGGGCACCACCACGCGGTGCCCGAACAGGTACTCCCAGCTCTTCTCCCCGTAGAAGTTCCAGGTGAGCATGGTGGTGTAGGCGAAGAAGGCGACGGCCACCAGCACGACGTAGCCGCCGGGTCCGGGGATGCCCGCGGTGAAGGCTGCGCTGGTGAGGGCGGCGCCGTTGATGCCCGTTTCCAGCACACCGGTGACCAGGATCACCAGCGCCGTGCCCGTGCACACCACCAGTGTGTCGATGAATACCTCCCAGACGCCCCAGCAGCCCTGGGCGAACGGTTGGTTGCGGGCCTGAGCATGGACGATGGAGGCGGAGCCGAGGCCGGCCTCGTTCGAGAAGATGCCCCGCGCGATGCCGTAGCGGATGGCCTCGGCCACCGCGGCTCCGGCGAAGCCTCCCGCCGCGGGGGCGGGCTCGAAGGCGTGGCGAACGATCGTGACGATGGCGCGGGGAATCTCGGTGACGTGCATGGCCAGCACGATCAAACACGCGAGCAGGTAGGCCACGGCCATGAGGGGCACGATCTTCTCCGCCGTCGCGGCGATCCGCCGAATGCCGCCCAGGGTGACGGCTCCCACCAGCACCACCAGCGCGACGCCCGTGGCCCAGTCGGGTATCCCGAAACCCACGGCGAGCGACTGCGCCACCGTGTTGGATTGCACCATGTTGCCGATGCCGAAGGCGGCGACCCCGGCGAAGAAGGCGTACAGCACCGCCAGCCACCGCCAGCGCCGGCCGAGCCCTTTCTCGATGTAGTAGAAGACGCCGCCGGAGATCGCGCCGTCGGCCCCGTGATGCCGGTACTTCACCCCCAGGGCGGCCTCGCTCATCTTCGTGGCCATCCCCACCAGGGCGACCATCCACATCCAGAAGATGGCGCCGGGGCCCCCGAGGGCGAGGGCGGTGGCCACGCCCGCGATGTTGCCGACACCGACCGTGGCGGCCATCGCCGCCGAGACCGCCTGGAACGGCGTGATGGCCCCTGGTTCCGTTCGTCGCTCTCGGTGGAACAGGGTGCCGAAGCTGTTGCGCCAGGCGAGTCCCAGGTGGCGGAACTGGAAGAAGCCGAGGCGGATCGTCAGGTAGAGCCCGGTGGCAGCCAGCAGCGCCATGAACGGCGGGCCCCAGACGATGCCGTTCAGCCAGGCATTGGCGGAGACGATGGCGTCGAGCATGGTCGTCCCTGAGCGATGGGCGGGTGCAGTGTAGCAGCCGCCCTTCGGAGCCCGGAAACGACCCGGGCCGATGGCGCACGGAGCTCAACCGGCCCTTGCGGAACGGAGGCGGCTGAACCCGGAGGCGAGTGTGAGGCTCGCCTCGGGCTCCGCGGGGCCAGCCGTCACCAGTCGGAGCATGCAGCGGATTCGCCGTCCCCCTGGGCTGTGCCGCCCGCGTTCTCGCAGAGAATCTTGAACAGGTTGCAGCTCGAGCCATCGCCCTGCTCGTGGTGGCAGCAGATCATGGGACTGGTTGCGGTGCCGCATTCGGCGATCTCGTACTTCGGCGGCTCCGCCGGCTTGCTCTGTACGTTCGCCGGTCCTGCCGCGCCGCCACCGCCGGACAACGCCACCCGCCCTGCCTGCCTGGGCTGCAGCTTCCGCATCATCTGACGCACCGAGGCGCTGTTGCCGGCGCGGCGTGGGGCGGGGGCGGCCTGACGTGCGCGGCGCTGATCGGTGGCGCGGTTCGCCGCGTCGATCTCGTCCGGCTCGATTCCCCGCTGGGGCGCCGCCCGAACGTCCCGTCGAGGTGCGGGGGCAGACGACGGTGCTTCCGACGATTGGGCTTTCTGGACGGCGGGCAGCAGCAGGCCTGCTTCCTCCTGTTCCTTTCCTGAATCGATGTCGCGGCTCTGCGCCAGCGCGAGGCCGGGCACGCCGAGCGTGAACGCAATCAGGCAAACGTACTGCTGCCAATGGCTCTTCATAGTCACCTCTCTCGTGATGTGGATGGCCTCACGGGCCGGTTCGCCAACGCCGCGCTCACTGCTCGCGCTTCGGCTGGTAGTGGAATCTGGCTTCGACACTCGAACCCACGATCCGGCCTCGTTCGTCGTGAGCCGTGACCCGCCACGAGTAGGCCGTGCCGGGGCGGAGCTTGCTGCGCGTGAGCTCCGACAGCGGCGTGCTGCTGGTGGCAGCGTCCACCAGCATGCCCGCAACGAATGTCGGCTCCGGCGCCTCTCCCGGGGAATCAGGCTCCCGGGGCGGGGCCGGCTCGAAGATCTGCAGCTGGTAGACGGCGGCCTGGGGCAGCGGACTCCAACTGAACGCACTGGTCTCGGAGACGGCCTGCCGGTTCGGCGAGATGTCCCCGATGGCGCGCACACCGTCGCCGGCTGCGCCCTGAACGTGGTATGCGGCGAGCACGGTGAGCTCGGCGTCCGGGCATTGCGGGTCACCCAGCGGCTCACTTGCCAGGTCTCCCAGCGGGTTGACCAGCGGTTCGCCGAACACGTCGACCGGCAGCTCGGGCTCGGCGATGGGGCCGAGGGTGTCGCGGCTCGTGACGCAGAAGCGTACGAGATGGGCTCCGTTCCTGGCGGTGGGCAGAGGCGGGCTCGGCAGGATCCTCTGCTGGTTCGCCGACAGCCGGGTGTTGACGAGCGCGAGGGTTCTGAACAGCGGAGCGCCGCCCGAGCTCTCCGGCTCGGCGATCTGCCAGCGCCCGTGCAGCATGCCCGACCCCGAGTAGTGGACGACCAGCGAGGCCCGCAGAGTCTCGCCCATCGTCGTCACCGCGGCGTTGTTTCCCGATTCGAGCTCCAGGCGCAGCGAGTTGATGGTGAGCTCGGCCGGTGCTGCGTCCCGCGTCGACTGCAGCCGGCTGCGGCCGAGGGATAGAATCACGGTTGCGCTCGCCGAGCCCCGGGAAGTGGGGTCGACGAAGGTGCGCTCGAGAACCACCCGCCGGAGCCCCTGATCCCGCCACCCCTGAACGGTGGCTTCGTCGAGACTGATCGTCTCGCGCAGCAGCAGCGGCCCGCCGCCGGTGGCTGTCAGCATGGCCCGGCTGAGCCCGAGCAGGGTTCCCGATGCGGGATCGGTGAGCTGGCGGGCCGCGGAGAAGGCGCCCGAACTGTGCTCCGGCGTCGTCGAAACCTGCCAGGTGACCGACACCGTGTTGTCGCCGCCGGCGGCGAGATGCGCCTGCCGCGGCGTCGCCCTCGCGCCGGTGAGTTCCGCGAACGCCGGGCCGGCGGCGGTGAAAACGGCACAGCCGAGGAGCATCGCCGCGAATGAGCGGTGAATCTTCATCGGCCGCGCGCCCAGCTGATCTCGGCGCCCAGGTGCACCGACCACATCTCGTCGTCCTCCAGGAACGCCAGGTCCTCGTTACGGGCATAGGCGCCCTTCAGGTAGACGCTGAGCCCCGGGTTGCGGTCGTTCGCTCGTGCAACCCGCCAGTTCAAGCGCGTGGCAGCGAAGTGCGAGCGCAAATGCTGCGGCCACGCCAGCGGATCGGCGAGCCGGCTGCGCTCCAACTCGCGGCTGGCGCTCACGTGCAGGCTCAGCGCCTCCGGGGTCAGCAGGAACGTGCCACTCATCCCGAGGCTGGTGCTCCGGTACTCGTCGTCGAAATCGGTCTCCTCGAAGTCGTTGCGCTGCAGATAGGCGTCGAGCGTCGCTCGGGCGCTCGGCGCCCAGCTCGCCTGAACGGACACCTGCACGTTGCGGCTGTCGGATGGCGGCTCGTAGATCAGGTAACCGCCTTCCACCACCGGGTCGCTGCTGTCGTCGTAGTCGATCACGCCCACTTCGGCACTCCAGGTCAGCGTCTCGCGGGAGAACGCCACGGCGAGCCCCGCCTCTCGGGTTCGGTTGTCGAGGTCGAAGCCTGCCAGCAGCGCATCCGCCGCCGGCTGGCTGCTGTCGGAGCGGTAGAGCCAGCCGGAGAATGACGGGGCGCCGAGGGTGCTCCACAGAGGGTTGTCGGCGGCGAGCAGCGCGGGACTGTACGAGACGTCGATACCGGCCCGTTTCGTGGTCTGCGTCGGCAGCAGGTCGTCGCCGTCGTCGTTGGTCCGCTGTCGCGAGAGTGCGAGCTCGACCGATACGCTGTCGAAGGCGCCGTGAAAGTCGGCGCTGGCGAGCTCGATGTTGCCGGCCTGAAACAGGTTGCCGACGCTGTAGAAGTCGCGGCCCACGCGCTTGTGGATGAAGTCCGCCGACCAGTAGCTGAAAGGTCCTGCCCCGAGAGCGCCCGCGGAGGACAGTCGCAGCCGCACCTGGGATGCATCGTCCCTGCTCGCCGGGAGGCCGATGCCGAGCCCGTCGGCGTCGAACTCCGAGTCGGCGCGTTCGAAGCTGAGCCGCACGCTGTCGTCCATCCAGCGGGAATCGACGGTGACGTTCCAGCTCTCGCCCCCGTAGATGGTGTCGTCGTCCACGTTGAACCCGGCGCCGCCGTAGCGGCTCCGGCCGTCGACGAAGCTGCCGCCGATCTCGAGCCGATCTGGCACCAGCGCAAGTGATGCGGTAACGCCGGTGCTGCGGTCGTCGGCATCCCCGGGTGCGAAGTAGTCGCCATCGAAGCCGTTTCGTGGAGCCGAGGCGACCGAGAATACCTGTGCGGCGAAGCGGCCCGATGTCGCCGCGGTTCGCGCCGCCGCGCCGCGCCGCTTGAAGCTCGAGAACAGCAGGTCCTCCCGGGCGATGTGGATGCGTCCCGCGGCTGCGGAGCTTTCTACGGCGCTGCCGAGGTAGGTCGCCGAGGCCGTATAGGACGGCAGCAGCCAGGTCTGGTCGACGGACGCGTCGGTGGTGTCGTAGATGGCTTCGATGCCGGACTCGAGGCGCCAGCGGTCTGCCGTGCGCCGTCCGGCGAGCGCGAGGCTCCCCGTGTTGACGTTTCGATCCACATCCTCGAAGCGCGTGCCCGGGCGTTCATTGGCCCGGTAGCTCGTCTGCAACGCGGTGTTGAGCGATGCGTCGCCGCCCGGAATCGGGGGCGCATCCAGCGTCTCCTCGAACAGAACCTCCACCTGGCCATCCGGGAGGAAGAGGAGCACGGCGAGGGAGTGCGGCCCCGCAGCCAGCGGTACGTCCAGGTCGATCTCTAACGTTCTGCCCTGCACGGTGCTGAACGTCGACACATCGTAGCCGTCTAGATCGACCGAGATAGTAGCCCCGGGCTGGGAGAACGCCGCTTCCGGGAGCTCGACGCTGAGTACCCGATTGTCCGCGGCCAGCACGGGCTCGTTCTCGCGTGGGTGTGCGGCGAGAGCCGCCATCACGAGCGCAGCAGCGCTGATGCAGCGAAGAATCATCGGGATGTTGCGGTCCGGGGGGCCTGGTTCAGGTGCTGGTGCTCGTTCGCCGGTATGTTGCCGCGCGCGGGCGCACGATACCTGAACGGAGGTCACAAATCACGTTGGCCAGCCTGCTAAACGTGGCCCCACCCGCCCGTGTGTGCCGCCTGTCGCGCGAGCAGAAACGTCGCTGCGTTCCAGGATTGCCCCGCCATGCCCATGGGCTCGAGCGTGGTGCCGTGGAACCACTCGGTGAACCGCCAGCCGTCGAGGCTGTTCGCCCGCGCCAGATCGATGAGGGCGGCGCGCGCCTGCTGAGTTTTGCCGAGTGCCGCCAGGCTCATCACCCAGAAGCTGCCGATGAAAGGCCAGATACCGCCGTTGTGGTACTGATGCTCCAGATTCTGCCGATGCCGGTTCATGTAGTCGCGCCACAAGGCGCTGCCCCGTTCCACGGGGTCCAGCACCGCGCGCACCGGCAGCGCGCCGACCCGCTGCTGGAGCACGTGGGCGATCCGCTGGGACATCGATTCGCTCGCGAGGCCGAAGAGGATGGCCAGCAGGTTGCCGAGCACGTCGCCTTCGTCACCGAAGGTCGACAGGTTCACGAAGCTCAGATACAGGTCGCGGTTGCGGGCGCTGCGCCGCACGTAATGGCCGAGCAGCCGCGCCCGGCGGCACTCGGGAAGATCCCGGTTGAACGGGTGAAACAGGTGGTTGAAGTGATAGCGGGTCTCTTCCACGCCGGCGAGGCCGAAGAGCTGCTTCACCCGGTACCAGAGCGCGTTGGTGTACAGCACGAACCCGGAGCGGGGCATGACGTCGGCCCAGTCGCTCGCCTCGTTCTGCTGCAGCAGAAAGAATCTCTGGTGTTCCTGAGCTTGGAGCCACTGCAGTGCCCGCTCCACGTTGGGCCGCCAGCGCTGGGCCAGCGCCGCATCACGGGAAGCGCACCGCAGGTGGTGGACGGCCAGCAGCCACCAGAGTGTGGCGTCGATGCAGCCGAGATACCAGAAGTCGGCTTCGCTGGCGCCTTCGTCCACGAATTTGGGGATCTGCCCGTTGGGCGCCTGCAGCGCGGCGAGCGCATCGAGGCTCGCCACCGCGCCGCGCTCGAGCGCCGGCACGCCGCTGCCGGCCATGCCGAGAGCGCAGATGGCGGCGTCGCGGCCGAACACCCGCGTGTAGCGTTTGGCCTCGGCCTGGGGGCCGGGGCTCGCCGCGAGGATGCCGACGGGCGTCAGATTCCGCTCCAGCAGAACGCACGATTCCCGGGCGCAGACCTCCACGAGAGCTTCATCGCTCCCGTGGAATCGCGCGTCGATGGCCTGGGACTCCTTGATGGCGGCGCTCCTTGTCCTGGGGAGCGCCGGGATAGCAATGAAGATGCCAGCGGCCCGAAGGCCTCGTTTTTTCGGGGGGCGTGCCGGAGCGGAGAGCTAGTTTGTCGGGGATTGCCAGACACTCCGCGATGCGGAGTGTCAGCAGGTTTCCGACGCGGAATGTACTCAGGGCTCGTGAATCACCGGAGGCTTCGGAACGGAACCGTCGGAGCCGGAACCGTCATCACCGGTCCACAAGGACGGCCGGGCGCTGCCGACCCAGTTCGGGTGGTGCCCTTGTCCGCTCTTGTCGCTGATGTCGCTGGGGGTGGGATCGAGGTTCAGGTACCAGATGTTGTTGGCACCAAGGGTGGTCGAGGCCGGCGACTGCACTTCCGCCAGAATATCGTCGACCGACAGTTTCGTCGCGTAGATCTGAATCCCCCGCAGCACGCCGTTCCAGACCTCCCTGCCCGGCTGCCAGGGTGCGTCACCCCAGGTGAGCGCAGGGGCCGGTGGGTTCACGTTGCCCCAGCTACTCGGGCTGACGCGAACGACCGTATGGGCTGAATCCGTGTTGGGGAGGTCCCAGAAGAACTCGTGGTATTTGCGGCCGTCGGAACCTGTCCAGACCCGGAGAGCTTGCGTATGCCAGCGGCCGTACTCGACCGCACCGTTGACGAAATCCCGCTGCTCGACGGATACCTCCCAGAAATGCGTATCCCCATTGGGCGGTGATTGCGGATAGGGATGCGCGCCGTAGTAGCTGTCGGCCCCGCCGGACGAGGTCCAGAGGAAGGTGCTGAGGTTGTTCTGGCCGTCGTCGTTGCCCCAGAAGAATGCAGTGTAGTAGCCGGCCTGCTGCCTCGGATACGCCCGCCAGATGTAGGTCACTCCCTGGCCGTTGGGTCCGTAGATGGGGAGCCCGTTGGCCTGCGGATCCGTGAACTTGAACCGCATGGTCGAGTTGACGGCGTTGGAGCCGGGGAAATCGAGCCCGGTCTCACGTGCTTGTACGGAGATCGTCGCAGTGGACAGTGCCAGTAGCGCCAGCACCAGGTATCGCGTGTACATCTTCTTGCTCCGGAAGTTGGCCGTCGTTACGTCTCCCCAACCTGAGGAGGACTATGACACGGATGCGAGGCTCAGCGCAGCTCGTACCCCTCCAGCCGGCCGGCCTCCCGCCACGCGGCGAGCAGGGCGTTGAAGGCGTTGATTCCCGGTGCGTACACCTCGCTGCCGATGCCGCCCTCCGAATTCTGCAGCCGGCCCTCGTTGTTGTAGTAACCGGGGGTGCAGGCCTCGAGGAAGTCGCGGTTGAAAACGGCCAGCCGGCGGATCTCCGCCACCCAGGCCGCCTCGGCCTCCGGGGTCACCTCGGCCACGGTTTTACCGCGCTTTTCCACCTCGTCGATGACATAGGCCACGTGACGGGCCTGGTCGTCGAACATGGCCGTCATGTTGACGCTCAGTCCGTTCTGGTTGATGCCGATGGTGAACCAGTTGGGAAAGCCGTGGCTCGCCAGCCCGTGCAGGGTCTTGAGCCCGCCGCGCCAGTGCTCGAACAGCGACTCGCCGTTGCGGCCGAGGATGTCGTAGCTCACCCGGCGGCTCGGCGCCGAGGTGATCTCGAAGCCGGTGGCGAAGATGATGCAGTCCACCTCGTACTCGACGCCGTTCGCCACCACCCCCTTCTCGGTGATGCGCTCCACCCCCTTGGCCTCGCTCACGTCCACCAGGGTGACGTTCGGCCGATTGAAGGTGGGGAGGTAGTCGTCGTTGAAGCAGGGGCGCTTGCAGAACTGCCGGTACCAGGGTTTCAGCGCTTCGGCCGTTTCGGGATCGCGCACCACGCTGTCCACCCGGGCGCGGATCTCGTTCATCTTCTCGAAGTCGGCGATCTCGGCACGCAGCGCCATCTCGCGTCCGTCGGGGGTGTCGTCCGGCGGCTGCCGCCGCGCCATGGTCTGCAGCCGGCGGAAGATGTCCGTCCAGCCGTCGGCCACCAGGTCCTCGTCGAAGGGCTGGCCGGTGACGATGGCGGCGAAGTTCTCGCGCCGGGCGCGTTGCCAGCCGGGCTTCAGGGACTTCGCCCATTCCGGATCCGTCGGCTTGTTGCCCCGCAGGTCCACAGAGGAGGGGGTGCGCTGGAACACGTAGAGGTGCTTGGCGTGCTCGCCGACGAAGGGCACGCACTGGATGGCGGTGGCGCCGGTGCCGATCACCGCCACCCGCTTGTCCGCCAGCTTCTTAAGCCCGCCGTTGTGATCACCGCCGGTGTAGTCGTAGTCCCAGCGGCTGGTGTGGAAGGAATGCCCCTTGAAGTCGCGGATGCCGGGAATGCCGGGCAGCTTCGGCCGGCTGGCCGGGCCCACCGCCTGGATCACGAAGCGGGCGCGGATGTCGTCGTCGCGGCTGGTGGAGACCCGCCAGCGCTCCATGTTCTCGTCCCAGCGCAGCCCGGTGACCCGGGTCTGGAACAGCGCCAGATCGTACAGCCCGTAGTGGTCGCCGATGCGCCGGGAATGCTCGTAGATCTCCGGCGCGTAGGAGTACTTCTCCTTGGGCATGCAGCCCAGTTCCTCCAGCAGCGGCAGATAGCAGTACGACTCGATGTCGCACTGGGCGCCCGGATAGCGGTTCCAGTACCAGGTGCCGCCGAAGTCGCCGGCGGACTCGATGATGCGGATGTCGCGCACCCCGCGCTCGATGAGCCGGGCTGCCGCCAGCAGGCCGCTGAAGCCGCCGCCGATGATCACCACCTCGATGTCGGCATCCACGGGCTCGCGGCTGAATCCGGGCGCCACGTACGGGTCCACGTCGGAATAGGCGGCGAATTCCCCCTCGAGCGCCACGTACTGCTCGTCGCCCTCGGGGCGCAGACGCTTGTCGCGCTCCTGGCGGTATTTTTCGCGCAGTGCGTCCGGGTCGAAGTCCAGGTCGGGGAACATCTCCTTCAGGTTCTCGGTCATCGTCACTCCTTCAGCTTTCGGCCAGCCGTGCCGGGTCGGGCGCCTGCGACGCCGGCCAGCTCACGTTGTGCTCGGCCATGATCTCGGCGATGCGGCGGTCCCAGAACTCCTTGCCGAACGCCTTGTAGGTCTGGAACGGATTGCAGTATTCGCGCATGCGGAACGCGCGCCCGTCCCGGGTGGTGATCTTGGAGAAATATCGCTGCTCGTAGCGCCCGCCGTGGATTGTCGGCCCGCCGCCGGTGGATTCGATGATCACGGTGGCGGGCTCTCCGGTGGGGTAGGCGGCGATGAGGCGGCCGAAGGCTGCATCCAGACCGCGGCGCGGTGCGTCGGCATGGCTCATGCGGTCTCCCCTTTCGGTCTGTCGCCCGGCCATCATAGACTGTATAACGCGTTCTAATCCAGACGAGGGAGGCGGCCATGCGCGTGCTGGTCACCGGCGGCAATCGATACATCGGCCTGGACCTGGTGCGGGAGCTCGCCGCCGCGGGCCACCAGGTCACGGTGATCAACAGCCACGAGGCGCCGCTGCCCGAGGGGGTGCGGAGGATTCACGCAGACCGCCGCGTGCCTGGCGCGCTCACCGAGGCCCTGCGCGCCGAGCGCGACAGCTTCGACGTGGTCTTCGACCACACCGCCTATCAGGTGGAGGACGTGGAGCCGCTGGTGGATCTGTTCCGCGGCCGCATCCGCCACTACGTGTTCACCAGCTCCCAGGCGGTCTACCGGCGCAGCCTCGTCCTGCCCATCCGCGAGGATTTCCGCCGCCACGCGCCGGACGACGACGATTCGCGCAAGGCCTACGGGGTGGGCAAGGTGCGCTGCGAGGACTACCTGTTGGGGCTGTGGGAGCGCGAGGGCTTCCCGGCCACCTGCCTGCGGGTCGGCCACACCCTGGGGCCGCGCAGTCCGCAGCCCACCCGTGATCCCTGGTTCTTCGCCCGGCTGGAAGCCGGCCGCCCCATCCTGGTGCCGGGCGACGGCTTCGCCGCGCTGCAGCTCGTGCACATCAACGACGTGGCCCGGCTGATGACCGCGCTGATCGGTAACGAACGGGTCCTCGGCCGCGCCTACAACGTCAGCGGCGCCGAGATCAGCACGGTCTCCGGCATCATCCTGCTCATCGCGCGGGCCATGGGCGTGCAGGCCGAGATCGTCCACGTGCCCCTCGATATCGCCCGCCGGCACCCGCCCATCCTGCATTGGGGGGAAGCGCGGGTGGGCAGCTCGTTCATGTCCATCGAGGCGGCGCTGACCGACACCGACTGGAGGCCGCGGTTCGGCATCGAGGACGGCTACCGTGACGCCTGGGAGTGGTACGACCGCGAGGGCCGCGGCTGGTACACGTACGACTACGCTGTGGAGGACCGGATTCTCGCCGAGCTGGGGCGCTGACCCTCGTGCTGCCGGGCGCGCGGTCAGGCCTCGGCGGGGCCGTAGCGCAGCCGGCCATCGACGATGCGGGCCGGCGACGTGTAGGGGTGCTCGACGATCCGGGGTCCCGGCAGGATGTGCGCCACGCGAATCCCCTGTGCCTTCAGGGCATCGGCGATCAGCGCCCGGTGGCAGCGCCACCATACGGCCTCGGAGCACATGATGGCGGTGCGGGCGCCGCCGGCCAGCTCGACGAGCCGGGCGAGCCCCGCGCGAAACGCCTCCGTCTCCATGTAGTCCGCGTAGGCGCGGAAGGCGGCGTTGCGCCAGACCGTGTTGGTCGACGCCGCGCTGGCGTGGCGCCGCCCGCCGAGCTCCGGGCAGGGAACGTACTCCATACCGTGGGCCGCCAGGGTTCGGGCCAGCGGCTCGGCGTTGAAGTGCGGGTGTGCGCGCGAGCCGGGAAAGCGCCGCACGTCGGCCAGCCGCTGGATCCCGGCGCTGTCGAGCAGGGTCAGGAAGCGCTCGATCGGCTGCGAGGAGTGTCCGACGGTCCAGACCTGCATCGGCGTGCGCGGCTCCTTCGGAGATTGGGTAGACTGGCCGGCCCGAAGTGAACGGCCGTCAGTGATGCAAGATACCCGCCTCTCCGATTCCGAGCAGCTCCAGGACCGGCTGCAGCGGTTCATGGACGCCCACGTCTATCCCAACGAGCAGCGCTACCATGCCGAGCTCCAGGCCCTCGAGGACCGCTTCTCCACGGTCCCGCTGATGGAGGAGCTGAAAGCCAGGGCCAAGGCCGAGGGCCTGTGGAATCTGTGGCTGCCCGCCGAGCACGGGGGCTTGAGCAACCTGGCGTACTGTCCGCTCGCCGAGATCATGGGCCGGGTGCTCTGGGCGCCGGAGGTGTTCAACTGCAATGCGCCGGATACCGGCAACATGGAGGTGCTGCTCAAGTACGGGAGCGAGGAGCAGAAGGCGCGCTGGCTGGAGCCGCTGCTCGACGGCGAGATCCGCTCGGCCTACGCCATGACCGAGCCCGACGTGGCGTCGAGCGACGCCACCAACATCCGTACTTCCATCACGCGGGACGGCGACCACTACGTGATCAACGGGCGCAAGTGGTTCATCACCAATGCGCCCTACGAGCGCACCAGGATCCTCATCGTCATGGGGCTGTCGGACCCGGACAACCCCAACCGGCATCTCAGGCAGAGCCAGATCCTGGTGCCGAAGGACACCCCCGGCGTGACGGTGG
This sequence comes from Pseudomonadales bacterium, assembly GCA_041686955.1. Classification (GTDB taxonomy): domain Bacteria; phylum Pseudomonadota; class Gammaproteobacteria; order Pseudomonadales; family Azotimanducaceae; genus UBA7803. Next base: position 99,945 of record JAWLCV010000002.1, on the reverse strand, counting down.
TGCGTCCGCTCACCACCCTCGGCTACGACGACGCGCCCCAGGGTCATGCAGAGGTGCTGTTCGAAGACGTGCGGGTGCCGGCGGAGAACATGCTGCTGGGGGAAGGCCGCGGTTTCGAGATCGCCCAGGGCCGGCTCGGGCCCGGGCGCATTCACCACTGCATGCGGCTCATCGGCAGCGCCCAGCGGGCGCTGGAGTTCGCCTGCCGCCGTGCCGTCAGCCGGGAAACCTTCGGCCGCAAGCTCTCTGAGCATCAGTCGGTGCTCGAGGACATCGCCAGATCCTACGCCGAAATCGAGCAGGCGCGGCTGCTGACCATGAAGACCGCGGCGCGCATGGACGAGGTGGGGGCCAAGGAAGCGCGGGACCTCATCGCGGCGGCCAAGATCACGGTGCCGCTGATGGCCCAGACGGTGATCGACCGCTGCATGCAGATCCACGGAGCGGGCGGGCTGACGGCGGACTATCCCATGGCCGAGGCCTTCAACTACGCGCGCTGGTGCCGGCAGGCGGACGGCCCCGACCAGGTGCACATGATGGCGCTCGGCAAGCAGATCGTGCGCCGCTACGCGGGCTGACGGCATGCGCATCGTCGAAGCGCGGGAGCTCACCGTCCCTCTGGCCGGCAACGTCGCCAATGCGGTGGTCAGCTTTGCCGAGCACACCGTTTCGCTGGTGGCGCTGGTTTCGGACCAGCGACGCGGCGGCCGCCCGGTCATCGGCTTCGGCTTCAACTCCATCGGCCGCTTCGCCCAGTCCGGCATCCTGCGCGAGCGCCTGTTTCCGCGGCTCGGGCAGGCGGACCCGGCGTCGCTGCTCGGTGAGGACGGCGAGCTCGACCCGGCGGCGGTGGCGGCGGCGGTCATGCGCAACGAGAAGCCCGGCGGCCACGGCGACCGCGCCGGTGCGGTCGCCGCCATCGAGCTGGCGGTGTGGGATCTGAACGCCAAGCTGGCGGACGAGCCGGCCTGCTGCACCATCGCCCGCCGCGCCGGCCGGACCCTCGCGACCCGCTCCACCGCGGTGTACGCGGCAGGGGGCTATTACCACGCGGAAGATTCCACGGCTCGTCTGCGCGACGAGCTCGAGAGCTACCGCGCGCACGGCTTCGACGCCTTCAAGATGAAGATCGGCGGTGCCTCCCTGGAAACTGACTGCGCGCGCATCGAGGCGGCGCTCGAGGTGGCTGGTGACGGATCGCGGCTCGCCGTGGACGCCAACGGCCGCTTCGATGAAGCCGGGGCGGTGGCTTACGGCCGGGCCCTCGCCGGCTACGGCCTGCGCTGGTACGAGGAGCCGGGCGATCCGCTGGATTTCAGCCTGAACCGCTGCGTCACCGCGAGCTACGACGGACCGGTAGCCACCGGAGAGAACCTGTTCAGCGCCGCCGATGCCCGGAACCTGGTCCGGTACGCCGGCATGCGGCCCGGGAAGGACGTCTTCCAGATGGATCCCGGGCTGAGCTACGGATTGACCGAGTACCTGCGCACGCTCGACGTGCTGGAAGCCCACGGGTTCCACCGCGCCCAGTGCTTCCCTCACGGCGGTCATCTGATCAACCTGCACATCGCCGTCGGCCTGGGGCTCGGCGGCTGTGAGGCCTATCCCGGAGTGTTTCAGCCCTTCGGCGGCTATCCGCCCGAGTGTGAGATCGCCGGCGGCCGGGTCCGCACGACCGATGCGCCGGGCTTCGGTCTCGAGCAGAAAGACGAGCTCCGGCGCTATCTCGATAAGCTGGGAGGATGGACATGAACATCGCCGTGGTCGGCTGCGGCGCCATGGGGTCGATCTACGCCGGCCTGCTGGCGGACGCGGGCAACCGAGTGCTCGCCATCGACAGAAACGTGGACCACGTGGCCGCCATTCGCGAGCGCGGCCTGCGCGTCTCCGGCGCCAGCGGCGATCGCACGGTGAGGCTGGAGGCACGGACGGATGCGCCGGAGTGGGCGGCGGATCTGGTGATCATCGCCGTCAAGGCGGCCCACGCCGGGCCGGCCGCCGCCGCAGCGAAGCCGCTCATCGGCCCGAGCACCCGGGTACTGACGATTCAGAATGGTCTCGGCTCGGCCGACGCAGTGGCGGACGTGCTCGGGGGCGAGCGCCTGATGGTTGGCGTGGCGCAGGGGTTCGGCGCCTCGCTGCCCGAGCCGGGCCACGCCCACCACAACGACATGAAGGCGATCCGCATGGGCGCCTACGCCGGCGTGGATTCCGGCGCGGTGGAGCAGGTGGCCGAGCTGTGGCGGCAGGCCGGCTTCGATGCGGCCGCGGTTTCCGACATCCGGGCCATGCAGTGGGAGAAGCTGATCTGCAACGTGGCCTACAGCGCCCCCTGCGCCCTCACCGGGCTCACCGTGGGCGAGGTGATGGACGATGCGGACGCGGGACCCGTGAGCCGCGCCGCGGCATCGGAAGCCTGGGCGGTGGCCCGGGCTCGGGGTGTGGCCATCGACGTGGACGACCCGGTGTCCCTGGTCCGTGAGTTCGCGGCGCGAATGCCGAACGCCAAGCCGTCGGTGCTGCTCGACATCGAAGCCGGCCGGATCAGCGAGGTGGGGGTCATCAACGGGGCCGTGCCCCGGGAGGCCGCGAAGGCGGGCATGCAGGCGCCGGTGAACGCGACCCTCACCGGGTTGGTGCAGGCGCTGGAACGGCGAATCGCCGCCGGACGCGGCGGGAGGTCATCGGGAGGAAAACCATGAAAGTCGAGGAACTGCTGAGGGACGCCGACGGCCGCCGCCGGGCAGCCATGGTGGAGGGCGATGTGGGCGCCCTGGAGGGCCTGCTGGCCGCGGAGCTGATCTGGACGCATTCGTCCGGCCGGACGGACGGCAAGGAGAGCTTCATCGACAAGATCGCCGAGAAGGCGGTGGAGTATCTGTCGCTGGAGGTGGCGGACGACGTGGTGAGGGCCGTGGGCGACGCGGTGATCCACCAGGGTATGCTGCACGGCCGGGTCCGCACCGACAGTGGCGAACGGGCACTGCGCAACCGGTTCCTCAGCGTCTGGCGGCGGTCGGGCGACGGCCTGCAACTGCTCGCCTGGCAGTCCACGGGGCTCTGATGGCCGCGCGGAGAGTGGCATGAGCGGAAGTTATCGAGCCGAAGCGCCGGGGCTCGCGGAGGTGGAAGCCCTCCGCGGTGCGGCGGTGCTGGAGTTCGGCACGAACTGGTGCGGTCACTGCCGCGCAGCGCAACCGATCATCGCATCGGCCCTGGAACGGTTCCCGGACGTGCCCCACGTCAAGATCGAAGACGGCAAGGGCCGGTCGCTCGGCCGCCACTTCCGCGTGAAGCTCTGGCCTACCCTGATCTTTTTGAAGGACGGTCGGGAGGTGGCTCGGCTGGTGCGTCCCGCCGAGCCCCAGGCCGTCATCGAGGCGCTGGCGAAGAGCCTCTGACGGCGGCCTCTCGGCTCACCCCGCCGTCGCCTGGCGGGCCGCGGCGATACCGCCCCGGTAGATGCCTTCCACGATCTTCGCGGCGTCCGCTTCCGCCCCCTTGGGCTCGAAGGTGCCCGTCCAGCGGACGTTGCAGGAGTCGGGACCGGTTTCGCTGATGGTGACGGTCGCGGAATAGCCGGCCACGGGTAGGGGACAGTCGTCGTTGACGATGCAGTAGGCGAACACCCGGGCCTCGGGATCGTGCCGATCCAGCCGCTCCACGATCTTGCCGCCGCCCATGCCGATGGTGCGCACCATCCCCACGCCGTCGCCCTCCGTTTCGACGGATGTGACGGGTCCCCCCACCCGAATTCCGCCGAAATCGCTCAGCACCGCCCACACGCTGTCGGCGCTGGCGTCGATGTCCTCTGATACCGTGACTGTGGTCAAGTCGAGCCTCCTGTGATGCATGAGCGACACAGTGTTCTACGGTTCGCCGACACGATCAATCGCCAGGGGAGCGCGGCGATGGGGGAGGCGGGTGCCGCCGCGGTCAGAGCGACATCAGCCACCAGGTCGCGAGTGCCGAGGCAACCGCGGCCCCCGCTACCGAGGCGAGCGCCATCCGCCACCACATGGCCCGATCGGCGGCCTGAGTCCGGCCCACCAGACGCAGCACGTTCACGAGTTGGTTGTAGTAGACGGTTCTGGCGGCGGCGCGGCTCTTGCGATCGTCGATGGCGGCCGCGGCCTCCTGGGCCATGCGCTTGGCCAGGGACTTGGTGGCATGCTCGTCGCCTTCGCCGCAGCCGCCGTCGAGACGGCCGCGCCGGAGCACGAGCTGTAGCTCGCGGAGCAGGCTGTCATCGACCACGGAATCCGACACGGCCCGGCCCCAGCCTCAGCAGCGGCCTTTCTTGGCTTGTCCTGGCGGGCAGAAGCGCCCTTTGGGATGGCCTGAGGCCGCGCCACCGGTTTCCACCTCCATGTGCACGTGTCGGGTCTCCGGAGCGTGGTGGTCATGGTCGTCGTCCGTGGCGATGGCCGCGCCGATGGCGCCCCCCACGGCACCGCCGATAATGGCTCCTTTGCGGTCGCCGACCTCCTGGCCAACGGCGGCGCCCACAGCGCCTCCCAGCCCGCCGCCGACGGCGGCGTCCACCGTGTCGTCGGCCCAGACGGTCCAGGAAGCGCAGCAGCCGAGAAGCAGGAGGGCACAGCGTCGGATGTTCATGGGATGACAGCCTGTGGTTGGGTGAGCCTATGGAATCGGATTCGCCGAAGCGATGTTGTGATTCGGCTCACGCTCCGCGGTCACTGGACCGTCTTCACCACCTCGTTGGAGTGACGGCTCTCGTTGCCGTCGCGGTCGAGGGCCGTGGCGGCGACGTAGTAGGAGCCCGTGGGAAGCCGGAGCCCGCCGGTGGTGGCGGCGGGGTTGCGAATGTCCTGCACGCCGTCGTAATGGCCGGAGCTCTGGCCGTAGTAGATGCGGTAGCCGGCCAGGTCCGTGAGCGGCGTGCCGTCGGCGTTCTTCGTGGGCGCCCGCCAGCGGACCTGGAGTTGCCCCAGCACCTCGACCGAGGTCATGGCGATGGCGGATCCGCCGCCGCCGGAGCAGGTGAGCGTGAACGTGGAGGAGCGGGAGAGCGGGCCGACCACGCGAGTGCCGCTGGCGGGGAGGATGCCGCTCCAGGCGCCGCTGGCCATGCAGCGGTCCGCCGATTGGCTGCTCCAGGAGAGCTGGGTGGTCTGACCCGAGTTAACGGTGGCGGCGGTGGCCCGCAGGGTGGCGGAAGGGGAGCCGGAGCCGGCGGCGGGCGGGGTGGCCGGTTGCGGTGCCGGCGCGGTGGGTTTCGGGATGGCGTTGCAGTAGTACAGGGAGAGGGGCGGGGTGCATAGCCCCAGAGTGGCGGGCTCCAGGGCGATGCCCGTGAAGTTGATGAGCGCCGCGCCGGTTTGTGCCCATCCGGATGCCAGCAAAACGACCACGAGAGAAAGCTTCTTCATCTGCAACGTCCTTGTTCGAGCTGAAACGGGGCCTTCGCCCTGGCGGTGGGCGCACGTCCGGTGGCACCCTTGACGCCCGCCGGGCGGCGGCCAGTGAGTCGTCGAGACGGCGTTCGAGGAACGCCGGAGCGGTGGGAACCGAAAGCCTCGGCGCCGCTCCTATCCATCCCCTCGAGAAGATTGCGCTATCGCAATGTTGTGTGATTTGCGGCGGAATCTAGCGGCGAGTAACCGGGCTGTAAAGCGCGTGTGAGGGCGCAGCCGGTCCGTGTCCTACAAGATGCCGCAGCACCGCCCGCGGGCCATGCCTCGGCGCGTGCCGGTGTTTAGGATGATGGGTTTCGCGAAAGAGCGGTGGCCTCCATGGTGACGCGGCACCCGCCTCCACAGGCGGCGGTGAGACGGTGAGCGCGGAAGCGGACCGCATCGCGCGGCTGGCGGAGCTGTGCGGCATCCTGCCCCGGTACGCGGACATTCGCGGCCGCTGGCACGTGACCGCCGATGCCACCCGGCGTGCCCTGTTGCGGGCCATGGGGGTCGACCTTGCCACGGACGAAGCCATTGAGGCCGCCATCCGTGAGCGCGAGGAGGGGCCCTGGCGCCGGCCGCTGTCCCGGGTGCAGGTGAGCCGGGGCGGCGAGGAGGGCGTGGATGTCGTCATAGTCGTGACGGACGCCGCGGCGGAGGCGGACTGGTGGTTCGTCGTGGAGCCGGAGGCAGGAGACTCCGCCACTGGGGCATTGCGGCTGGACAGCCTGCCCGTGCTGGAGCGCCGGAATCTGCATGGCGCCTCGCTGCGCCGGGTACGCTGGCGCCTGCCGCCGCTGCCCTGGGGCTATCACCGCGTCGCGATCGGGCTGCCGGGAGAGGAAGGCGTCGAGATGCGCCTGATCGTGGTGCCGGAGCGATGCTACCTGCCGCCGGCCCTGGCCGGGGACCGCCTCTGGGGGCCGTCCCTGCAGCTTTTCGCGCTGCGCTCGGAGCGGGACTGGGGCATCGGTGACTTCACCGATCTGCGGGTGGCGGTGGAATTCTTCGCCGAGACCGGCGCCGCCCTCGTCGGCCTCAACCCGCTGCATCAGCTCTACCCCCACGAGCCGGAGCAAGCGAGTCCTTACTCACCTTCGAGCCGGCTGTTCTGGAACGTCTGGTACATCGACGTGGAGGCCATCCCGGGCATCGAAGAGAGCGAGGCGGTGTGCCGCCGGCTCCGGGATCCCGAGTTTCGGCAGCGGCTCGCCGCGGCCCGGGAGCGGGACATGATCGACTACGGCGAGGTGGCGGAGCACAAGCGCCAGGTGCTCGAGCTCGCGTTCGAGCACTTCCGGGAGCAGGAGCGCCGCGACCCGGCGCACGGTGCCCCGTTCCGGGAGTTCCAGGCCCGCTGGGGGGGCGTGGTCTACCGTCAGGCCCTGTACGACGCGCTGGCGGAGCACTTTCGCGGGCAGGACCCGACCGCCTGGGGCTGGCCGGTGTGGCCGGAGGGGTACGGCCATCCCGATACGCCGGGGGTGGCGGAGCTGGCGGCACGCCTGGCCGGACGGGTGGAGTTCTACGGCTGGCTGCAGTGGCTGGCCGAGCGGCAGCTCGCCGACGTCGGCCACCGCTGCATGGAGCTGGGTCTCCGCGCCGGGCTGTATCTGGACCTGCCGCTGGGCGCCGACTCCGGCGGCGCGGAGGTGTGGGCCGGCGGCGATCTCTTTTCCGTCGGGGCGACCCTCGGTGCGCCGCCGGACGACTTCAACCTGCGCGGACAGAACTGGGGGCTGCCGCCGTGGATACCCGAACGTCTGGTCGCGCGCGGCTACCAGCCGTTCATCGACCTGCTGCGCCGGAACATGGACTACGCGGGCGTTCTGCGGCTGGATCACGTGATGTCCCTCATGCGGCTGTTCTGGATTCCGGCCGGGGCGGCCGCGGACGCCGGCGCCTACGTGCGTTATCCCATGGAGGACCTGCTCGGCATTCTGGCCCTGGAAAGCCAGCGCAACCGGTGCGCGGTGGTGGGGGAGGATCTCGGGACCGTGCCGGACGAGCTGCGCCAGGCGCTTTCGGCGCTCGGGGTGCTCTCCACCCGCATCTTCTACTTCGAGAAGGACCGCGACGGCGGGTTCGTCAGGCCCCAGGCCATGCCGAGGCAGGCGTTGGTGTCGGTTTCCAACCACGATCTGCCCACCCTGCGGGGGTTCTGGCTCGGCGAAGACATCGTGCTGCGCCACCGGCTGGGTCAGTTCGCCGACGACGCGGAGCGGGAAGCGCAGGCGGCCCAGCGGCGCGCGGATCGGGCGCACCTTTTGCGGGCGCTGCGTGGCCAGGGGCTGATGCCGGACGGCGTGGCCGACGACCCGGATGCCGTGGGGGATCTGCCACCGGAGCTGATGGTGGCGATCCACCGCTACGTGGCTCGAGCCCCTGCCATGATCGTTTGCTTTCAGATGGAAGACGCGCTGGGCGTCATGACGCAGATGAACGTGCCGGGCACCTGGCTCGAGCACGCCAACTGGCGGCGCAAGCTCCCCGCCCCCCTGGAGCGCTGGCCGGAGGATCCCCGGGTGGTCGAGCTGCTCGCCATGCTGCGCGAGGAGCGCGGCTCGGGCAGCGGCGCCCGCTGACGCCTTCGAGCCTCCTCGGGGTGGCAACCGTGAGCCCGATACGATACGTTTACATGGGTAAGCGGGGGGAGCGCATGGATCACCAACAATCCCTGGTCGCCGATCAGGCTCTGGTAATTTGGGTGCTGACGGTCCTGGCCGGCAGCTTCATCGGCGCCGTGCTTTCCGGCTGGGCCGGACTCGCGGTGGGTTGGATGATGGGCGTTGCCGCCGCGTGCTCCCTGTGCGCCACCCTCCCTCCGGCGGACGCGAGCCCCACCCCGGCCTGATCCCGGGCTTGCCGCCGGTCACGCGCCGGAGCGGTTCTGCCAGGGCCAGCGGCCAGTGAGCAGGCCGATCAGGAAGGCTGGCCAGCCGCGCACACCCTGGCCACGCTGGCCGAACAGGAACTCGCCGACCGGGCCCGGCGCCGCATCGAACGCCACCTCACCCAAGCTCAGCTGCCGGCAGGTAAGACGCTGGCGAACTTCGACTTCGACGCCGTCCCCATGATCTCCAAAGCGCAGGTGATGGCGCTCACTGGCGGCGACCGCTGGCTCGACGAAGGTGCCAACCTGATCCTGTTCGGCCCGCCGGGCGGCGGCAAGAGCCACTTGGCCGCCGCCATCGGGCTCGGCCGCGGCGCCGGCGTGCTGGGTCCAGTTGATGCCGTCGACTGTGGACCATACGTCGTCGAGCACCGTGCCCGAGTCGTAGTCGGTGTCGTCGGTCCCGCCCACGAGCCACATGGCATCGCCGAATACCGCCACGGCATGACCGAGCCGGGCCGAGTAACGCGGTGTGCCCGCAGCCACCGCCGTCCAGTTGGCGCCATCGCTCGATACCCACACGTCGTCATGAACCGCCGCGCCATCGCCGCCCCCGAACAGCCACAATGATCCCGCAAAGCTCACCACCTCGTGGGCCGCGCGGGCACCGAAGGCCGCGGCCGTGGTTTCCTGCACCCAGTTCACGCCGTCGCTGCTCGACCAGACCTCGTTGCGCGCCGTTGCCGTGCCACCCTGGCTCGGCCCTTCGTCCCAGCCGCCGATCACCCACAACCGGTCGTCGTACACGACCGCCTGGTGGCTGGCCAGGAGTTCGAACAGCGCGCCTAGGGGCGTGACACGCGACCATCGCACGCCATCACCGCTGCGCCAGATGGCTAGTGATTGGGCGCCGGCGCGGAGCATCCTGAGATGCCGGTAGCAGTTCCGATCCCGTCCGTCGGCTATGCTGCGGTCAGGATCACGCTGCCCACGACACGGAGGCCCTCATGCGACGCGCCATCGCGATTCTCCTTGCCGGTCCGCTGCTCGCCCTGGGCGGCTGCGCCAGCCTGAGCAAGAGCCAGTGCCTGGCCAGCGACTGGCAGACCATCGGTTACCGTGACGGCGTCTCGGGCACCCAGAGCACCGCGCTGATGCGGCACCAGAACGCGTGCGTGAAGCACGGCGTGGTGCCGGACCGGGAAGCCTATCTGGCCGGGTGGCGTGACGGGGTGGCCCAGTACTGTCAGCCGGCGAACGGCTTCGCCACCGGGGAAGCGGGCAACGGCTTCAGCAACGTCTGCCCGCCGCACCTGCAGGACGCCTTCCGGGCAGCCTACCAGGACGGCCGTCAACTCCATCTGGCGCGATCGGAGCTGAACGCCCTCCATCAAGGCATCAGCCAGCGAGAAAGCCGCCTCAAGGAGATCAAGGCCGAGCTCGCCGAGACCGCCGGTGCCATGCTGGACGGGAGCTCGACGGTGGCGGACCGGGCCGCCATGCTGGTCACCGCCAAGGACCTGGCCGAGGAACAGGGCCGGCTCAACGCTGAGATCGAGGAGCTGCGGGCCGATGCCGCGGTGCAGGCCGAGCGGCTGGAACACCTGCAGCAATCCCTCGCCTACAGCCATTGACCGGTGGCAGCGCGTCACGCCCCGGAGCGGTTCTGCCAGGGCCAGCGGCCAGTGAGCTCCACCTCCAGGGTGAAGCTCAGAAAGGTCCGTATGAGCACGATGAGGGCCAGCACGCTCACCGTCTCGACGGTGAGTTCCACCGCCACCGTGTGAATGATGTCCGCGGCGATGAGCAGCTCGAGACCGAGCAGTATGCCTCGACCCAGCCGCTGGCGGACCGCCTGATAGATCGACTCCGGGGATTCCCGGCCCGCCAGCCGAACCACCGCCAGGACCAGCACGTAGATCGCGAGCCCCGTCATGATGAGGATGCCGATGCCTTCGATGACGGCGGCGCACCAGTTCGCCACCGGAGCGACGATTTCGCTCATTCGGTGGAGAACGGCAGCCGGACCAGGAACTCACTGCCCTGCCCCGTACCTGCGCTGGTCACGCTGATGGTGCCGCCGTGCAGCTCCACGAGCTGACGTGCCAGCGCCAGGCCGATGCCCAGCCCCGAGGCCGCCCGCGACTGGTGCTCCGGAATCTGGGAGAACATGTCGAAGAGCTGGTCGAGCCGATGGGGCGGGATTCCCACACCGGTGTCGCGCACCCGTACCCAGGCATCTCCGCCGTCGCTGCCCGTGCTCAAGGTGATGGTTCCGCCGGGATCCGTGTACTTGACGGCATTGCTCAACAGATTGCCCAGGACCTGGGTCAAACGCTCTGGATCCCCCTCGACGGGCAGCGCTTCGGCGGCTTCCGCCACCACCAGCCGGTGTCCGCGTTCGTCGGCCTGCGGCCGAATCTGCTCCACCGCCGCTTCCACCACGTCGCGGAGGTCCAGGGGCACCTTGCGCAGCTCGATCTTGCCGCGCCGCACCCGGGAAACGTCCATCAGGTCGTCCACCAGGTGCACCACGTGATTGAGCTGACGCTGCATCATCTCGCGGACGTGGACCACGGTCTCGTCCTGCACGCCCGAGAGCTCGAGCAGCTCGAGCCCGGTGCGCAGCGGGGCCAGGGGGTTGCGCAGCTCGTGGGCGAGCACCGCCAGGAACTGGTCCTTGCGGCGGGCGGATTCTCTCAGGGTCTGCTCGGCGCGCTTGCGCTGACTGATGTCGATGCCGATGCCCACCTGGGTGCCGGCGGAGAGACGGACGTTGGCCCAGGCGGTGTCGATTTCCCGGCCGTCCCTCGTGCGCATGCGTAGATCCATCCACCGGTCCGCGCAGGACTCCATGAATTCCTCGACCCGACGGCGATATTCCGGGTCCGGGTAGCAGGCGCCCATGATGGCCTCGAGCGTCGCCTCCTCGGAAGACCAGCCGATGAGCCGCTCGAACTCCGCGTTCACCCGCATGCGGCCGGATGCCGGATCGTAAAGGGTGATCATCACCGGGATGCGGTCGATGATGGCGCGCAACAGTTCCTGCTCCCGCCGCAGCGTCCGTTCCATGCGCTTGCGCTCGGTGATATTCCGAAGGTTCAGCATGACGAGCTGCTGGCCCCGGAACTCGATGGGCTCGAGGGAGAGCAGCACCATGAGCTCGTCACCGGAGGTCGCGGTGGCGGCGATCTCCAGGTCTCGAATACGTCCGTCCCGGCTGAGGGTCTCGAGCACCTGCTCGGTCTCCGCCGGCGCGCTGAACAGGGGCAGGCCGAGGCGCTCCTGCCCCAGGACCTGCTCTCGCGTCAGCCCGAACAGGGACAGGAAACTGTCGTTCACGTCCAGCACGCGCCGATCGGCCACCGAGCTGATGGTCACGGCGTCGGGGCTCGTGTAGAAGACCTGCGCCAGAAGCGCCTGACTCTGGCGCAGCGCCCGCTCCTTGCGCTTGCGGTCCTCGATGTCCAGGCAGGTGCCGACCCACTGGACGATGGTCCCGCTTTGGTCCCGCAGCGGCTCCCCGCACACCAGGTGCCAGCGGTAGGCGCCGTCGCGCCTGCGGAAGCGGAACTCCCCCTCCATGGCTTCGCCATGGGTCACGGCGCGGCGCCACGCGGCATCGGCTCGGGTCCGGTCGTCCGGATGCAGCACGTTCAGCCAGCCGCGGCCCCTCAGGGCCTCGGCGGATCGGGCGGCGTAGTCGTGGAACCGGGCATTGGTGAAGGTGTTCATGCCGTGGGCGTCGGCGATGAACACGAGGCCCGGAAAGGCCTCCGCCAGCGATGGAACTCCGTCTCCGGGTGGGAGGCTCGTAGTTTGCGGATGCATGCCGTCCTTTCCCTCTCGGCCGTGCCAATCCCCCACTGGCTATCCTGCCAGCGTGTGGAAAGAAATGCGACACCCCCGATGACGGGCCGGGCCGGCACCGGCCTTGCATTACGTCCCATTCCGCACCAGGCAAGGAGGCGCGACCCATGGCTGCCCACCCAGGAGACGAGCAACGGCGTTCAGTCTGGCTCGCCGATGCCCCGCGCACGCAGTTCCCCACCCTGGAGCAGCACCACACCGTGGACGTGGCGGTGGTGGGGGGCGGCATCACCGGCCTGACTACGGCCCTGCTCCTGCAGCGGGCGGGGTCGCGGGTGGCGGTGCTGGAGGCCGGCCGGATCGGCTGCGGCGTCACCGGCGGCTCCACGGCCAAGGTCACGTCGCTGCACAACCTGATCTACGCGCGCCTGGAGCGGCAGTTCGACCGCCAGGCGGCCCGCACCTACGCGGAGGCGAATCAGATCGGCCTCGCCCAGGCGGCTGCGCTGGCGGAGGAGTTCGCCGCCGCTGGCGACGATTGCGCGTTCGAGCGCGCGTCCGCGTTCACCTACACCTGCCAGCCCGACCGGCTGGACGCCATTCACCAGGAGGTGGAGGCGGCGCGCCGGGCCGGGCTGCCGGCGCGGTTCGTGGACCGCACCGAGCTCCCCTGGGAGGTGTCGGGGGCGGTGGAGGTGGAGGACCAGGGGCAGTTCGACCCTTACCGCTACTGCCTGGGGCTGGCCAACGCCTGCGCCCGGGACGGCGTGGCCATCTTCGAAAACGCCCGGGTGCACGACGTGGAGCAGGAGGTGGAGGAACGGGTGTGCCGGCTGCACGACCGCGACGTCGCGGTGCGCGCCCGGCACGTGGTGGTGGCCACCCTGCTGCCGTTTCTGGACCGCGGCGGATTCTTCGCCCGCACCTACCCGAGCCGCTCCTACGGCATCGCCGCCACCCTGGACGGCCCGGCCCCGGCCGGGATGTACATCAGCGCCGATGCGCCCACCCGGTCGGTGCGGCGCTTGCCGGAGGGCCGCGGCATCGTCGTGGTGGGGGAGGAGCACAAGGTGGGGCAGGATCCGGATACCCGACAGCGCTACGCCGATCTGGAGGCGTGGACCCGGTCCCACTTCCCCGTACGGTCCATCGACTACCGCTGGTCGGCTCAGGACTACATGGCGGCGGACGGCATCCCCTACATCGGCCGCATGCCCGGCGAGACCTTCCAGGTCCTCACGGCCACCGGCTTCAACAAGTGGGGGCTGTCCACCGCCACGGCGGCGGCTCTGATCCTGCGCGACGCCGTCCAGAATCGCGAGCATCCGTGGGCCTCGCTCTTCGATGCGACCCGGGTGGACCTGCTGGCGTCGGCACGCAAGCTCATCGAGGAGAACGCCAACGTGGCGAAACGCTTCATCGGCGACCGCCTGCGCTCCCTCGCGTCGCCGGATCTCGACGAGTTGCAGCCGGGCGAAGGCGGCATCGTGGTCGATCACGGCAACCGGGTGGCAGCCTACCGGGACGAGGCGGGGAACGTCCACGCCTGCTCGCCGGTGTGCACCCACATGGGCTGCTTCGTGCAGTGGAACGCCGCGGAGAGATCCTGGGACTGCCCGTGCCACGGATCCCGGTTCGATTACCGGGGCGAGGTGCTGCAGGGGCCGGCGCTGCATCCCCTGGAACGGAAGGGTCACGCGCCGGAACGCTGATGCGCTAACCGGCCCGGCGGATGGCGGCGATGAGCTCAGCCTTGTTCATGCTGCTGCGGCCCTCGATGTCCAGCGCCTTGGCGCGCTCGTAGAGCTCGGTCTTCGACTGCGCCTCCAGCTCGCCGTCGCCGGCGCGCCGGGCGGGAGCACGGCGCGGGCCGCGTCGGCGGGCACCCTCGGGACCGGCCTCGAGGCTTCGTTTGAGCACCTGCATCAGGTCGATGACCTCCGCGCCCTCCTCCGCTTCGAGGTCTTCCGCCACCGCCTCGGCCGCGACCACATCGACTCCCGAGGCGAGCTTCCGCTCCGCAAGCTCCCGCAGGCGCCCGGCCTCGAGATCGCGGAGCACGTCCCGGTCCAGCCGCTCCGCCACCAGCTCACCCATGGCCCGCTCCACGGCGCGAACCCGCTCCGCCTTCGCCGGTTCCAGCCGGGGCAGCCCCACGTCCGCCGGCGAGCGCAGCTCGTCGAAGAACCGCAGCGTTTCCGCCCGTAGGACGCCGCGCTCGGCGATGATAGCCACCAGGTACTCCTTGCCGCGCATCACGAAGGTGGCGATACCGGCTCGCCCGGCATCCTCCATGGCCCGGGCCAGCAGCCGGTAGGCCTTCACCGCACCCCGATCCGGAGCGAGAAAGTAGGCGCGGTCGAAGTAGATGGGATCGATCTGCGAGCGCTCCACGAACCGCTTTAGATCGATCTCCCTGGACTTTTCCGGGGCAAGAGCCTCGAGCTCCTCGTCCGCCACCACCACGTACCGGTCCTTTTCCACCTCGTAGCCGCGAACGATCTCGTCGCGGTCGAGCGGGCGGTCCTCGGCGCTGCAGAAGTAGCGGCGGCGCAGCGGTGTGCCGTTCTCGTCCACCATGCGCAGGGAGACGTGGCTCGGGCGCTGCGCCACGAACAGGCTCACCGGTACGGTCACCAGCCCGAAGGCGATGCTGCCGGACCAGAAGGAGCGTGGCCGGGCGGGGGCGTCCTCAGGCACGTTTGCGCTCCTGTTTCAGGCTCGCCTCCAGGGCGCCGGCGAGGTCCTCGGAGGGTCGTGGAGGCTTCGCCCGCCGTGCCGTGACCCGGCCGCCCCGGGCCTTGGTCTCGATCAGCTCTTCGACCCGGGCCCGGTACTCGTCGTGGTACTCCTCCGGGTTGAAGTCGGCGGCCAGCATGTCGATGAGCCGCCGGGCCATGTCGAGCTCCCGGGCGTCGAGCTTCGGCCCGGGCGGGGCCTCGATCGCGTCCAGGGGCACCAGCTCCTCCGCGTGCCGCAGCGCGATGAGCATGGGGTAGCCGTCGTGGAGACGCAGCGCGCCCACGTACTCCTTCTTGCGCATGGTCCAGCGCGCCAGCCCTTCGCGGCCCTCTCGGCCGAGCGCCTCGGCCAGCGCCGCGTAGGCGCCGCCGGCACCGTCGTCGGGGCCGAGGTAGTAGGGCCGCAGGTACCAGCGGTGGTCGATCACCTCGGGCGGCAGAAACTGTGTCACCCGGATCTCGCGGGAAGGCTCGGGCTCGATGGCCGCCAGCTCGTCTTCCCGCAGCACCACCAGGTCCTTCTCCTCGGTGACGAAGGCGCGGCGGGTGTGCTCGTAGGGCACCACCTCGTCGGTCTCGGGGTTCACCATGGCCTGTCGCACCGGCGCATGATCCTTCTCGTGGAGCAACCGGAAGTGCACCGTCCGATTCTGCACCGCGGCGTAGAGCTTCACCGGCACCTGGACCTCGGCGAAGCGCAACACCGCCTTCCACATGGCTCGGGCCGCCATCAGCGGGCACCCTCCGCGCAGTCGGGGCACAGCACCAGCCGCCGCTCCACCACCGTCACCACGCAGGCGGGGCAGACGGGCCCGTCGCACTCGGCACAGTAGTAGCCGATCTCCACGTGGTAGCCCTGCAGGCAGCGGCCGCAGCGCTGCGGTCCCGGCTCGCTCCACCAGGCATGCTCGCCGGAGTGGCGCGCCGGCACCTTCATCGCCATCGCCGCCCGTCCTTGTCCGCGCCCACGGCCGCGAGCATGGCCGCGGTCAGCGGCCGGCGGGCCTGATCGAAACCGTCCCAGGGGTCGGCACGCAACGCGGAAAGGCGTCGGCGCACGTTCTCCAGCCGGTAGCGGTCGCTGGTGAGGGCGGGGCCGAGCTCGTCCCAGCGCACCGGCACCGCCACCGTCGCACCCTCCCGGGCCCGGGTGGAGTAAGACGCGATGGCGGTGGCGCCGCGGCCGTTGCGCAGATAGTCGATGAAGATGCGGTTCTGCCGCCTCGACTTCGCCATGTTCACGGTGAGCCTGTCGGGCTCGTCGTGGGCGTGGGCGTGGGCGACTCCCCGCGCGAACGCCTTCACGCCCTCCCAGTCGAGGCTCGGCGCCAGCGGCACCACCACGTGCAGTCCCTTGCCGCCGGTGGTGCGCGGGAACCCCGTCAGGCCGAGCCCGGCGAGCCGGTCGTTCAGGGACCGGGCCGTGCGCAGCACTTCGGACCAGGCCACCCCCGGTCCGGGATCCAGGTCCAGCACGACCAGGTCCGGGTGCTCCAGGTCGTGCACCCGGCTGCCCCACACGTGCAGCTCCAGGGTCCCCATCTGCACCAGGGTGACCAGATCCGGCAGGCGGCGGACGTAGAGGTACTCGGCGCTGCCCGACTTTTCCTCGATGCGCACCCGCGGCAGTTCCGGGCCGAAGGTCTGGCCCGGGTGCTTCTGAAAGAAGCAGGCCTTGGAGCGGCCTTCCGGGCAGCGCAGCAGTGACAGCGGGCGCTCTGCGAGCTGCGGCAGAATCCAGTCGCCCACGGCTTCGTAGTAATGGGCCAGCGCCAGCTTGGTCACGCCCTGGCCCGGGTACAGCACCCGGTCGGGGTTGGAGAGCTTCACCCCGGCCACCACGGCCTCTGCGTCGCCGCGGCCGCGGCCCTGCCGGCGCCGAGCGCCACCACCCGTGGGGCGTGCTGTCGCGGCTCCGGCGACGGACTTCACGACGATCTCCTCGGGTTCACGGTCCTCCCGCAATCCGCGGAACGTGGGGTGGCGCAACAGGCCGTCCCGGGTACGCTCGGCGAACTCCACTTCCGCCACCAGTTCGGGGCGCACCCAGTGTACGCCACGTTCCCTGGGCGGTGTCCGGAAGGGGCTTTCGCCGACTTCCAGGGCGGCGAGGCGCTGGTGCAGGTCTTCGAGCTGGCGGTCGCTGAAGCCGGTCCCCACCTTTCCGGCGTAGATCAGCCGGCCGTCACCATAGGCGCCGAGCAGCAGGGCACCGAAACCCGTGCGCGTGCCGCTGGGGTCCGTGTAGCCGCCGATCACGAGTTCTTCGTGCCGGGTGCACTTCAGCTTGAGCCAGTGCCGGTTGCGCCCTTCCCGATAGGGTGCCGTCGCGCGTTTGCTGACGATGCCCTCCAGGCCGAGCCGGCAGACGTTGTCGAAGAAGACGTCTCCCTGACCCTCCAGATGGTCCGTGTAGCGAATGCGCGCGCTGTCCACCAGGCCGGCTGATTCCAGCAGTTCGGCCAGTGCGCGCTTGCGCTCCCTCTGCGGGGTGGCGGTGAGATCGAAGCCGTCGAGATACAGCAGATCGAACACCTGGTAGACGAGCCGCTCCGTGCGCTCGGCGCTCAGCGCCTCCTGCAGGTGCCGGAAGCTGCTGCTGCCGTCCGCCTCGAGCGCCACCACCTCGCCGTCCAGGAGCGCGTCCACCGGAACGTTCTCCAGGAGGCTCGCGATCTCCGGAAAGCGCCCGGTCCAGTCCTTGCCGTTGCGACTCGTGAGCCGGGCCCGGCCATGCTCCAGCCGGGCGAGAATGCGGTAGCCGTCGAACTTGATCTCGTGCAGCCAGCCGCGTCCGCGCGGGGGTTCCCGGACCAGAGTGGCGAGCTGAGGACGCGGCGCGGCGGGCAGGGAAGCGCGGCGCGCGCGCGGCAAGCGGGAAGAGACCGGCGGGTCGGGGGGCGGGGCGGCTTCCCCCTCGGCGCTCCAGGTACGGGACCGGTCGGCGGCGATCTGCTCCATGGTGCGGCCGGTGGCTACGCTCTCGTCTTCCGGCGGAGGGGTGCGATCTTCGGGTGCCGACTCGCCGTCCGGGCGATCGCTGCGCTTGATCAGCAGCCAGTTGTCTTCGCCCTCGCCGGAGCGGCCGTGCATGCGGGTCAGGGTCCAGCGGCCCCGCAGCTTGTGCCCTTCCAGCTCGAAATCCAGGCGCCCCTCGGTGCGCCGTTCCTCCCGCCAGCGGCCCCGGTCCCACAGCATCACGGTGCCTCCGCCGTACTCGCCCTCGGGAATCACCCCCTCGAAGTCGCCGTACTCCATGGGGTGGTCCTCGGTACGCACCGCAAGGCGCTTGTCCCCCGGAGTCAAGCTCGGGCCCTTGGGCACCGCCCAGCTTTCCAGCACGCCGTCGTGCTCGAGGCGCAGGTCGTAGTGCAGGCGCCGGGCCGCGTGCTTGTGTACAACGAACAGCCCGCCCGGCCCGCGCCGGGTCTTCGGCCCGCGCTCCTGCCGGCCCGCGGGCTCGGGGGTACGCTGGAAATTCCGCTTTCTGCGGTACTCCTCCAGTCTCGCCAATGGCCTCTCCGGTCGGGGCCCGATTGGGCAAGTCCTTTGCAACTCCCGGGCCAGAGGCAACTCCTGGGCCAGCAGCAACTCCCGGCCAGCCAAGGGTATGGCGGGCGGATCAGCGGCTGAGCTGGCGCGGCCGGTCCCGGTCGCTGTGGGCGCCGACCGCGTTCAGCCAGCGGACGAACAGGTACGCGGCCACGCCGGTGTAGAGCAACCCCGGCGGCACCCACATGATCAGCCCGGCGATCTGCTGATCGGTGAGCGGGTCGAGATCGACCACCGGCGCCACCGCCTGGTGCGACAGGTAGAGCGGCCGGCTGGCGAAGGTTATCAGCGCTCCGAGCATGCTGCCCTGCAGCGCCATGGCAAACACCGCCAGAATGCGCAGGCCGTTTCCCAGGTGATCCCGGGGGCGCAGTCGGGCAACGCTGGCCCAGAACAGCAGCGCCGTGACGAGGAAGCTCGCGTGCTCGGCCATGTGCACTCCCTCCCGGCGCACTGCCAGGTCGTAGAGCGCGGGGACGTGCCAGACCCACAACGTGGCGGTGGCCAGCAGCACCACGAGCAGGCGCCCCGTGGCGGACCCGTTGCCAACGGGCCCGCTGCCAGCGGCCCCGTCCCGGCCTCCGAGCCAGCCTCCCAGCCGATGCTCGAATCGGCCGAAGCCGGAGCGCCAGCGCTGCGGCAGGGCCCAGAGGAACGCCACGTCGGCGGCGCCGGCCACCAGCAACGGTGCCGCCACCAGGATGAGCAGCAGGTGCTGGACCATGTGGAGGGAGAAGAGCGAGGCCGCGGCCGCATCCAGCGGTGACATCAGGGCCGCGACCAGGACCAGCATCCCGGTGCCGAACGCAGCGGCTTCGCTGCGGCGGATCCCCCGGCCGACGCCGGCACGGCCCCATACCCGGACGAGCCCGCGCAGGTAGAGGGCAGCGCCGGCGAGCAGGGGCAGAACCACGGCGGGGGAAAGCTCCCACTGCTGCCAGGCGCCGCGGGCGCCCGCCTCCGCCAGGGGGCCGTGGGCCAGACTCGCGGCCGGAAGCGCAGCCGCCAGGCCACCCGCGAGCAGCGCGCCGGCCCCCAGGGGGGCGGGGGTGTTCGTCGCCCGCGTCGACCCGTGCGCGATCACACCTCTTTGCCCCATCGGGCCGGCGATGCAACCGCTGTACCACCGGCGCGCGCCGACGGTAAAGGGGGAAGGGCCAGACCCGGACCCGGGCGGGGGGAGGAGGGGAGGGGGAGAAGCACCCGAATCCGAGTCTGGTGCCGGGGTAATGTGCAATCGCCATACCGGATGGGGAGTGTCGAGCGTAGCTCGAAGCAGGTCATCCGGGCGCGCGCGACGAGTCAGGACGGGATCGACCGCTCGGTTCGAAGCCGAAGCGCTCCCGGACGTTGGCGAACCGCGTGAGCAATTCGCGCCGGCACAGGCCTACGCTTTCGGGCGAGTAGGCATGGGCGCTCGCGCGCTGGCGCTGGGCGAGGTCCGCCCGGCGCAGCGCCCGGGCGAACTGCGGGCTCACGGCGAGGCCCAGGCGGCGGTAGATTTCGCGCACGGTAGCGTCGGGCGCGCGTATCAGGTCGTCGTAGCGCACCACCGCGTGGCGCCCGGCCGGATGCCGTCCCAGCACCTCCAGGGGATGGCGGTACCAGTGCCCGCACATCTCCAGCAGAAATTCGCGTAGCGCCCGCTCGTGTCCGGGCACGCCCACCGCCTGCCAGGAGAAGCGCATCATGCTGAGAAAGGAGGGCACCGCCTCCAGGGGGTCGCGCACCAGGTAGACCACGTGCGCGTCCGGAAAATGCTCGAGCAGTGTTGCAAGCTTGGGGCACAACGCCGGGTTCTTGGCCAGGTAACGCATGCCCGCCGGCGCCTTCCGGGCGTGCAGGTGTCGCTGAACGCAGCCACGATAGAACCGCATCACCCGCGCCCGCCGCCGCGCCGGCAGCCGGGTGTCGAAGTAGGCGTAGGGGCGCGCTTCGTCGAGCAGTCCCGACGAAAGGCCGACGGTCAACGCGGACCAGATCCACAGCAGCAGGTATTCGTCCTCCTCCGGCGCAGCCAGGCTGACCCGGTGCATGACGTTCTGCCGTTCCCAGTCGCGCTCGGCGGCGCCCAGGCGCCGTTCCAGCGGACCGCCGAGCCGGCGGTCCAGGGCGATCAGCGCCCGGACGATCCGGCGCTGGGTCACGGACGGGGCGAACAGCACCTCCCACATGGACATGGAGCTGAACTGCGGGTCCTGAACCAGCAGGCGGTGGAGAAACGTGGTGCCGCTGCGGAAGTTGCCGACGATGAACACGGGCGCCGTCACCGGCCGCTGCCGGTAGCCTCGAAACGCCACGGCGTCGGCGGCGAGCCCGAGCCAGGTGACCAGCAGGAGCACGGGGAACAGGACCAGGAAGGCCACCGTGACCAGGGCGCGCCGGGGTGTCCAGGGCAGCCCGAACAGCCAGCCGCGAAGAAATCGGAAGAGCGCGGGGAAGTCCATGCTCACGGGGGCGAAGCGCGGCCGCCGAACCGGCAGAGAAACCGCTCCCTGGTGGTCCAGAACGCCGCCCGGCGCATGCGCTGCCAGCGCCCCGGGCGGATGCTGTTCCGGTTGAAGGTCCACACGAGCAGCCAGGCGTGCAGGTTCTCCCAGAGCGGACGGTCGTTCGCCTCCGCGCTCACCCGGAAGCCGAGGCGCTGAAGGATGCCGTCGGCGCCGTGCTCGCCGCTGGCGGTGAACAGCGACGCCACCCCGCCGACCGCCTCCACGTTTCCCAGCACCGGGTCCGTCTGCATCCGCTCCGCCAGCTCGCGGCACGAGTCCCGCATCAGCCGGACGCTGCGGGCCGCCCACGCCAGGTCGGGGCCGTGCTCCGGCAACGGCGGCACGCGTTCGTTCCACAGGTGCAGCTCCAGCACCGGCGCGCCGGCCGGGACGGAGCCGCCGGGCACCGCCAGGGGATGGGCCGCCCGGGTCAGCCGCGCCCGGAACACGCAGTGCGGGTTCCGCGAGTACTCGAACACCCGCATGCGGCGGCGCAGCGAACGATCCACGGCGCGGACGAGGAAACGCGCCACCGGCTCAGCTCGCGCCGGCGGCGCGACAGCCGGTACCATGAGAAGGGGTCACGAGGTGCTGCCTGTGAACGAGGTGGTGTTCATCGCCGACGACTTCGGCCGGAGCATCGAGGGCAACGAGGCCATCGTCCATGCCCACCGGCACGGGCACCTGCACGGGGCCGCCCTGATGATGGGCCAGGCCGCCACCGAACATGCCGTGAGCCTGGCCCGGCAGTGCCCCGCCCTGCAGGTGGGCCTGCATCTGCATCTGCTGGACAGCCGCCCCTGCACGGTGGCCGCGTGGCCCTGGGGCGATTCGCCCGTCCGGGCCGGCTTCGCCATGGGCTTTCTCCCGCGCATGCGCGCCCTGGCGCGCCGCGAGATCCGGGCGCAGTGGCAGGCCTTCCGCTCCACGGGTCTCACGTGCCGGTTCGTCAACGCCCACCACCATCTGCACGTGCATCCGTACGTCCGGCAGGCCCTCCGGGAGACCCTGCCCGACGACTTCTCCGGCTGGGTTCGGTGGGGGCGCCCGCGGTTCTTCTCGAGCCATCGGGGTCGCGCGGGTTATGAGGCGTTGTACCTGCTGCTGCAGGCTCCGGCGCGGCGGCGCTGGCCGTGCCGTGTCAGCACGACCCTGTGGGGCATCGACCGTACTTTCGCCATGAGCGCGGAGGAGATCAAGCAGGTCCTGCCCGATCTCGGTCCCGGGCTTCACGAGTTCATGTTCCACCCGCGCAGCCGGCGCGGCGATCGCGATACGGAGTGTCTGCTCTCGCTGGGGGCGGGGGCGCAGCGGGGCTGACACCGGTTCATCCATTGGGGCGCCAGGCCCGGCTCTGCCACGGCGACCTCCAGGTGGTGCCCCGCCAGCGGATGGGGGAGGGCAGCCAGCAGATCAGCCAGGTGGCCGCCCGCACCAGGGTCCACAGCGGCAGCGCAGGCAGGTGCCGGAGCTCGATGCGGCAGCCGAGCAGGGCGCAGATGGTCCAGGCTGCCGTCGCCTCCATGCCGGCCACCGCGGCCAGACCCGCCCACGCCGCGGGCGCGAAGGGGTCGACCACGAGCCATCCCAGCCATCCCAGGGCGGGCAGCACCAGAATCTGGGCGGCGTAGGCGCCGGGCGCGCACCAGCGAACGGTCTTCTGCCAGCGGTGGTAGTGCGCCAGGGCGCCGGCCCAGCCCCGGGACGCGGGCAGGGTGGAAAGCCGGACACTGCCGAGCCGCACCGGCTGCATGAGCCGGCCGAGGTGAAAATCATCGGCCAGACAGCCGGCCAGGTAGCGCCAGCTCACGCGGCGGCGAAACGCGGCGGCTTCGAACAGCATGCCGGCGCCGAAGGCGAAGCGCAGCCGGTTCAGCCGCGCCAGCAGCACCGCCCCCGGGTAGTGCTCCAGGTTCACGTACAGCGCATCCAGGAACTCCGCCGGGCCCGAGACCTGCCGCACCACGTAGGGGGACGTGAGCAGTCCCACGTCGCCGCGGCCGAAGTCCGTACGCAGGGCGCGCAGGGTGCCGGCCGGCGCGCGCATGTCGGCGTCGCTCCAGAACCACAGCTCGCCGCTGGCGTGGGGTGCGAGGATGCGCATCCACGAGATCTTGGGGTTGGCGCCGTAGCGGTGCGGCGCGTGGTCCACCACCAGCTTGATCGCCGCCGTCGGGTAGAGCGCCCGGATTCGCTCGAGCCATCGCCGCCAGTACGCCGCATCCGTCCCCGGCGCGCCGACGAGGAGCTCGGCGGCGTCGTCGAGCTCGGCGACGAACGAGGCGAGGCAGGCGCCGAGCCGCTGGCGCTCCAGGCCGTCACTTGCGGGTGCCAGGGCCTTGAACACGGTGATGCGCCGGCGGTCGGGAGCCGCGGGAGCGGGTGTCGCCACCAGCGACCGGATGACCACGAGCCCCGCCAGCAGCCACCAGCAGAGCGCCAGGCCGCTCCAGAGGACCAGCGAGCCCAGCGCGCTCACGGGCTCACAGCTCCTTGAGCGGGATGGTGGTGCCGCCGTCCGCCGCGTCCACGGCCACCGGGCCGGTGGTGGCGGGGCCGGTGAGCCAGACCCGCAATGCCTTCCAGGGCCGGCGCAGGCTGTCTTCCACTGCCGTGCCTTCGTAGCCGCAGTGGGCCATGCAGTTGGCGCACTTCGGGTTGCGGCCGACGCCGTAGGCGTCCCAGGGGGTGTTCTCCATGAGGGCCCGGAAGCTCCGCTCGTAGCCTTCGTCCACCAGCAGGTAGCAGGGCTTCTGCCAGCCGAACACGTTGTAGGTGGGCGTGCTCCAGGGAGTGCATTGGTAGCTCTGATTGCCGGCGAGGAAATCGAGATAGAGGCTCGAGTGGTTGAACCGCCACTTCGGCCGGGGGCCGCCGCGCCGGAAGATGCCGCGGAACAGCGCCTTGGCCTTGCGGCGGCCGAGGAAGACGTCTTGCCGGGGTGCATGGTCGTAGCTGTAGCCCGGAGAGACGGTGATGGCTTCCACGCCGAGGGACATGACGAAGTCGAAGAAGCGGGCCACCTCCTCCGGGTCCTCGCCGTCGAACAGGGTGCAGTTCACCGTCACCCGAAAGCCCCGGGACACCGCCTCGCGAATGGCTGCCACCGCCACGTCGAACACGCCGTTGCGGCCCACCGAGGCGTCGTGGCGCTCCCGGTTGCCGTCCAGGTGCACCGAGAACGTGAGGTAGGGGGAGGGCCGGTAGTCGGCCATCTTCTTCTGCAGCAGCAGCGCGTTGGTGCACAGGTAGACGAATTTGCGGCGGGCCACCAGGCCGTCCACGATCTCGGGCATCTGCTGGTGGATGAGCGGCTCGCCGCCGGGGATGGAGACGATGGGTGCGCCGCACTCGTCGGCGGCGGCGAGCGCCTGCTCCACGGTCATGCGGCGGCGCAGGATGGAATCCTCGTAGTCGATCTTGCCGCAGCCGGCGCAGGCCAGGTTGCACTGAAACAGCGGCTCCAGCATCAGCACCAGCGGATAGCGCCGCCGGCCCCTGAGGCGTTGCCCGAGGATGTAGCGGGCGACGCGGTACTGCTGCAGCAGCGGCACGCTCACGTCGTCACCTCGTCGGCCTCGGCGGAAGCCTCGGCGGAAGCCTCGGCGGAAGCCTTGGCGTAGGCCCCGGCCCCGGCGAACCACGCCACCGCATCGGCGATGGCGTCCTCTGCGGGGCGCGAGCGGTAGCCCAGTTCCCGCCGGGCGCGTGCGCTGCCGAAGAACATCCGGCGGCGGGCCAGCCGGACGCTCTCCAGGGAAACGGCCGGCGGCGCCCGGCCGATGCGGGCGGCGAGTTCCGAGAGGGCCGCGATGCCGGTGGCCACTGCCAGCGGCAGGCGCACGCGGGGCGGCCGGCGTCCGGCGTGGCGGCACACCGCCTCCAGCAGGGCTTTCAGGGTCATGTCCTCGCCGCCGAGGATGTAGCGCCGGCCGGGTGCGCCCCGGATCAGCGCCAGCACGTGGCCTTCCGCCACGTCGTCCACGTGCGCCACGTTGAGGCCAGTGTCCACGTAGGCCGGCATGCGGCCCGAGAGCGCGTCCAGGACGATGCGGCCCGTGGGCGTGGGCTTCACGTCACCGGGGCCCAGCGGCGCGGTGGGGCACACCAGCACGGCCGGCAGGCCCTGGTCTGCCAGTTCCAGCACCCGGCGCTCGGCGAGCCACTTGGAGCGCTTGTAGTGGCCGCACATCTCGGCGAGGCCCGCCCGGTCGTCCTCGTCCGCGGGCTCGCCGTTTGGGCGGGGGGCGAGGGTGGCCACGGAGCTCGTGTAGACGATGCGCCCGACGCCGGCCTGGGCGGCCGCTCGCATCAGCGCCGCCGTGCCGTCCACGTTGGTCCGGTAGAGGGTGTCAGGGTCCCGGGCCCCCAGCCGGTAGTCGGCGGCGGCATGGATCAGCCCGCGGCACCCGCTCACCGCCGGCGGCAGGGTCGCCGGGGCGCACAGGTCGCCGTGCGCCACTTCCACGTCCAGGCCCGCCAGGTTGTCGAGTCTCGCCCCCGGCCGCACCAGCACCCGAACCCGATACCCCCGGCGCAACAGCGCGCGGGTGACGGCGGCGCCAATGAAGCCGGTGGCCCCGGTTACCAGCACGGGCGACAGCGGAGCGCTCATGCCTTGTCCTCGAGCAACTGGGGCAACCGGCGGGCAGCCTGCCGCAGGGTGCGCAGTGCCCTGCGGCCGTCCGTGGCACAGCGCACGAGGCTCATGGTCCGCCAGGGATCCCGCGCCAGGTGCCGGGCGAGAGCGGCGGCACTCGTCCGGCCGTTCTCGTCCACGACCTCGCCCAGCCAGTGAGGAAGCGAGCGGTGGGCGGGATCGGCGATGGCCCGCACCGCGACGAAGCCGACGCCCTGGGCTGCGCAGACGCCGGCGATGGCCGCGCTCTCCATGTCCACCGCATCGCATCCGCTGGATCGGCGGAGCCGGGACTTGTCATGGCGCCCGCCGGCCAGCCGGCTCACCGACAGGAGCGCGCCCCGCCGACCCGGGCCGGGCAGCGGCCAGCTTCCGCCGCGCTCGTCGTTCACCCGGGCGGGCAGCAGCAAAGCTCCGGGATCGAGGTCGCCCGCCAGGGCCCCCGCCAGGCCCCAGCTCACCAGCAGGCGCGGGCGAGCCCCGTTCGAAGATCCGGCCAGGATGCGCTCGGCCGCCCGGCGGGCCCGCGTGGGCCCGATGCCGCACACACAGACGCTGAGGCCGCCCAGCGTGTCCGCGGCCCTTTCCAGGGTGGCGGCTTCGGCGGCCAGGGCGCAGACCACGTGGATGCCCGGGTGCGGCTTCACGGCCGGCGCTCGCCCAGCGCATTGCGGTAACGGGCCAGAGCCCACAGGGGGAAGTACTGGCTGTAGCCGTGATACTTGAGATAGAACACCCGGGGGAAACCGGGGGCGGTGAACGCGGCGTCCCGCCAGCGCCCGTCCCTGGTCTGCATGGTCACCAGGTGCTCCACCCCGCGCTGGACCGCAGGGCTGTCCCGCTCCCCCGCCGCCAGCAATCCGAGCACCGCCCAGGCGGTCTGAAACGACGTGCTGGGATGGTTGTCGCCGAGGCAGTGGGCAGCGCCATCGGGCGCCCGCTCCTCGTAGCTGTCGTTGTCCTCGCCCCAGCCACCGTCCGGCCGCTGCACCGACTCGAGCCACCCCACCGCGCGGCGAATTCGTGGGTGGTCCCGGGGAACGCCCAGGGCCTCCAGGGCGACCAGGGCCGACCAGGTCCCGTAGATGTAGTTGGTGCCCCAGCGGCCCCACCAGCAGCCCTCGGGGGTCTGGGTGGCGAACAGGTAGTCGCGCACCCGCTCCACCACCCGCGGATCGGGATCGCCACCGGCGGCGGCCAGGGCGCCGAGCAGGGTGGCCACCCGGGCGCTGACGTCCTCCGAAGGCGGGTCCAGCAGCGCGCCGTGGTCGGCGAACGGGATGTCGTTCAGATGGAAGTGCGTGTTGTCGGCATCGAAGGCGGCGAAGCCGCCGTTCTTCGACTGCATGGCCGTAAGCCAGCGGCTGGCCCGGTCCACGGCGTCGCGGTAACCGTGCGGATCGCGCCGCAGCATGGCCCAGCTCACCACGGCGGTGTCGTCCAGGTCCGGGTAATGGGGATTGCGGTATTGAAAGGCCCAGCCGCCGCCGGGCACCCCCGGGCGGCTGGCGACGTAGTCACCCGGAGCCGTCACCTGCCGCTCCGCAAGCCATTGCAGCGCGCGGTCCACCGCCTGGCCCGCCGCGCGGTCGCGGCGGGTTTCCAGCAGCGCGTGGGCGGTCAGTGCCGTGTCCCAGACGGGGGACACGCAGGGCTGACAGTAGGCCTCGTCCTGGTGCTCCACCACCAGCTTGCGCAGCGCGCGGCCGGCCCGTCGGCGGTGCGGGTGATCCGCCGGGTAACCCAGGGCCGCCAGCATCTCGTAGGCGTTCACCATCGCGGGGAAGATGGCCCCCAGACCTTCCTCGCCGTTGAGACGCTCCACCACCCAGCTCTGCGCGCGACGCACCGCCGGCTGCCGCCAGCGCCGCGGCAGCATGGCCTCCAGGGGCCGAAGACCCCGCTCCAGCGCCAGATAGAGCCGTTGCCGCGGCGAGTGCACCCGGAAATACCTCGGTTCCAGCTCCGGCGGCGTGGTGAACAGCTCCCGCACCCCGATGCCCCGGGGATTGCGCGCCCGCACCCGCAGGCTCAACAGCACGGTCAACGGAACCAGCACGGTGCGCGACCAGTAGGCGATCTTGTCGATGTTTATGGGGAACCACCGCGGCGCCAGCATGATTTCCACGGGCACCATGGGTACCGCCCGCCATGGCACCTGGCCGAACTGGTAGAGGACGATGCGGGTGAAGACGTTGGCGCGGGCCGCGCCGCCGCGGTTGAGGATGGCCCGCCGCGCCGCCTGCATGTGCGGCGCTTCGGGATCGTCCCCGGCCAGCTTGAGGGCGTAGTAGGCCTTGACGCTGCAGCTCACGTCCACGGAGCCGCCGTGATACAGCGGCCAGCCCCCTTCCTCGGTCTGGCGGCGCCGCAGGTAGCGGGCCAGGCGCGCCTGCAATGCCGCGTCGACCTCGTCGAGGAAGTGCATCATGAGCACGTATTCGGCGGGGATGGTGCAGTCCGCCTCCAGTTCGTAGACCCAGTGTCCGTCGGGGCTTTGATCGTCCAGCACGGCCTCCCGGGCGCGCGCGATGGCCGTATCCACCGCATCGGGTCCCGGCCCTGCCAGCTCCGGTGCCTGTCCGATGATTTCTACGTCCGCCATGCCGTCACCTGCGGGCCCCGAAGACGGGCACCGCCTCGGCAGGGCGCACCGGCCGCCGCGGCAGTCCCCGGGACCACATCTCGAACAGCGTGCTGGGGCCGTTGTCGAATCGGCCGGCGACGCTGGCCGACGCCATGATGGCCGTGACCGCCCGGCGGGGCACCTTCACCGCCTGGCCGCTGGCGTATCCTGGAGTTGCGTGGATGCGCTTCAGGGTCGACAGCGCGAGTCCGATGGACCACAGGCAGAACCGGCGGATTCCGCCCTCCGCCACGGGAACCAGAAGCGTGTAACGCAGGGCGTTGCGCAGGTGACTGTGGGCCACGGCCACCAGCTCCGTCATCACGGCGTCGAAGGTGCCCCGGTCGCGGTTGGGGGACAGGGCGGCCAGGTCGTAACCCGCCTTTTCGAACTCGGTGCGGGGGAGCCAGCAGCGTCCCTCCGCCAGGTCCTCCCACACGTCCTTCAGGATGTTGGTGAGCTGCAGGCCCTGGCCGAACGAATCGGCGAAACCCAGCATCTCGGCCCGCCGCGGTTGCATGTCCTTGCCGTGATTGCAGAACATCTCGGTCAGCATCTCGCCCACCACCCCGGCCACGTAGTGGCAGTAGCGCTGTAGATCGTCGAGATCACGCAGGCCCGGCCCTTCGCGCCGACCATACTCGTCCATGCCGTGGCACATCTGAGCCAGACATCGGGTCACGGCGTTGCGGTCCCGCTGCGGCAGTGTGCGCGTCACGCGAGCCACCCGGGTGACGTTGACCGCGAGATCGCGTTCCGCCGCCGGCGTCGCCCGGGTGAGCTGTTCGTGGGCCTGGACGGCGAAGAAGTCGGCCGCCGCGGGGCTCTCCACCACCCGGGGCAGGAGGTCGAGCAGGTTCCCTTTCGCCTGCGCGCCGAGCCCCGAGTCGTCCTCCACGGTGTCCGCAATGCGACAGAGCAGGTAGGCGTTGGCGACCATGCCGTCGAGCGGCTCGGGGAGTTGGGGCACCGTCAGGGCGAAGGTCCGGCTCACCCGCGGCAGCATCCGCCACTGATAGTGAGCGTCGTCGCTGTCTCGCTCGTCTGCTGCCTCCATGCTGTCCTCGTCGCGTGGGCTGTTTTTCCACGATGCGGGGTAGCCCGGGCGTTGGCCGGCGGTGCGGCCGCCCGTCACGGCCGTGACGGCCTTTGGTAGTGGCTTTGGCAAGATGCTAGTGCACCGGCTCGCGGGCCTTCATTGAGCCCCGGCAATCCCGCCGGTCCCGCTCGGCAAGCGCGTTGGCGATCACGTCGCGCGGGGGGCCGGAAGCTCCGGTTCATGGCGGGCGAGGCGGCCCGTGTCGAGGGACGAGCCTCACCCGAAGCCCCACCCAGGCCGCCCTTGGCGGACCGGGTGCCAGGTAGCGGGGCCGCGTGTCCGTCAGCCCGTCGAGGACGTCACCGGGGTCCTCGCCGAGCAGCCCGAAGCTCTCGTAGCGCGTGTCCAGCGCGTTGTCGAGGCGTGCGAACAGCTCCAGATGCTCGCTCCAGGCGTAGCCGGCGCGCAGATTGACCACCGTGAAACCGTCGAGCGGTGCGAGCAGGTTGACCGGGTCGCCGCGCAGGTACTGCCCGGACTGGTACAGGACCTCGCCGCCGAACGCCAGGCCGGCGGAGGAAGACCAGTCCCCGCCGACCTTCAGGTGATGTGTCGGCGTGGCGGGAATCCGGTCGCCTTCCTCGACCGGCAGGGTGCCGTCCGGATCGGCGAAGGGGTGCGCCGGACTCGTTGCGGCGAAGCGGTCCTCGAAGGTCGCGCGCAGGTAGGTGTAGCTCGCGAACCAGTCGAGCCCGCGCCAGCGGCCGCTCACCGCGCCTTCCAGACCCTGACGCCGGGTGGCATCGATCTGACCGAAGAGGCCCGTAGCCCGGCCGCTGCTCTGGAACACGATGTCGTCCTCGTTGGTGCTCCGGAACAGCCCCAGGTGCCAGCCGCCCTGCGGCCACACCCCGCCGCGCGCGCCGAGCTCCACGCTCCGGGCCACCACCTGGTCCAGGGGAGGATCGGCGACGAAGGCGTTGGGCAGGCGGCACTCGAAGTCCACGTCGTCGGGATCGCCGCCCGCGGTGGCGGTCCGTTGCCGGGCAGCCTCGAACACCGATTCGTTGCAGGTCAGCTCGATGGGGGTGGGGGCGCGGGACGACTCTCCGTAGCTCGCGTAGACGCTCACCCGCCCGCCCGGTTGCCAGGTGAGTCCGACGAACGGGTTGAAGCGCCGGAAGCGGTGACGGCCATCGAGCTCCGGGTGCCCCCCGCTCAGGTCCCGAATGGTCACCCGGGTGTCGTCGTAGCGGCCCGACACGGTGACGGCGAGCGTGTCGTTCAGCGACAGGGTGTCGCTCAGGTAGACGCTGCGGGTGCGTACCCGGGTGTCCACCCGGGTGGCAGCACCTTCCACGTAGGTGCCGGTTCCGAGCGATGCGGTGCTGCGGGTCAGCGGATTCAGCCCGGCGAGCTCCACGTCGGCGAGGAAGCGGGAGTCGCCCCGATAGTGGGATACCCCCACCAGCAGCCGATTGCTCCGGTCGAGCGGCTCGCTCTCGATCATGAGCTGAAGATCGAGACCGCGGCTGGTCTGGCTGCGCGTGCTGTGGTTGTTCACGGCTTCGTCGGACAGTTCGCCCGTGCCGGAGAGCTGCGGCGTCAGATCCTCCAGGGGAAGGTTGATCAGAGCCTCGAGCGCCTCGGCGTCGGCGACGCTCGCGCCGTCGCAGAGCGCCGCCGGATCCGGTTGGTCCGCCCCCGGCGCCTCGTCGTCGAGACCCTCCAGCAGGCGCAGGCCGTTGCCCAGCCTGCACAGTGTGTATTCCGATGCGTCGCCGTTGAACGCACGGGTGTCGCCGTCGCGATAGAACGCGGATGCGGCGATCTGCGCGCCCGGGCGCGGCGCGTGGGCGCCCTTCAGGGTCACCATGGCCACTTCGTTGGCCGTTATGTCGGGCGCCGTGAATACGGCGGCGCGGTCCTTGGCAAGGAGTCCCACGGGCGCCGTGCCGTTGCCGACGAGCTCGCTGTCGCCGTAGTGCAGGCCCAGGTCCGCCCGGGAGCCGCCGCTGCGCAGGCTGACGCCGGCGTAGGCGGTGGTCAGCTCCGACGGCGACTGATCGCGCCAGCCGTCCTCGTCGAAGCGGCTCAGGTTCACGTAGTACCCCAGGGTGCCGTCGTTGCCGCCGCTCTCCAGCGAGCCGCCCGCGCGGCCGAAATCGCCGCCGTAGATCTCCCCCTGATGACCACGGAAGTCGAAGCCGTTCTTCATCTCCAGGGCGAGCGCCCCACCGAGGCTGTTGGGCCCGAACAGCGGATCCGCACCGCCGGCCAGGCTCATGGTCTGCACCGCCGATTCCGGCAGCAGGTCCCAGTTCACCGTGTCCCCCAGGGGCTCGTTGATGCGGGCGCCGTCCAGGTAGACGGCGAGGCCCTGGGGCAGGCCGAGCAGCGGCGAGGCGGTGTAGCCGCGGAATCGCAGGTCCGGCTGCAGCGGATTGCCCTGGGCGAAGTTCGCTGTCACGCCGGCGAAGCGGCGGGTCAGGTAGTCCGTGAGGTCGATACTCTGACTGCGGCGGAGCTCGGCTGCATCGGCCCACTGCACGTGGCGCGGCGCCAGTTCCGGGGGCAGTCCAGTGGCGTCAGCCGGAGCCAGCGCCACCACGCGTACCTCTTCGAGTACCGGCTGGGTGTCCCCGGCCGCGGACAGGCCGGCGAGCCCCGCGAGCGCGACGAGGCTCGCGCGCACGGGCGCCCCGCTGCGCTCAGCCTGACGGGTCCGATGCAGCCACCTTGTCGTCGGCCACGTCCGCCTCACGTCATCCCGCCACCTCGGCCTCGGCCTTGGCGTGGGCCTTCAACCAGCCGCGAACCTGCTCGAGGTGCCGGTCTTCCTCCTGCTCGGCCTTGGTGAAGCGCTTGGCGAGCTCCTTCTGGCCCATGTCCTCCGCCAGGGACCGCAGCATGGTCCAGCCTTCGTTGTCGGCCAGCTCCGCCACCACAAGCGCGTGCAGGCACTGGCCCACGTTGGTCCGTGGGTCGCCGAGCACGGCGCCGAGCCCCATGCCCTCCACGGAGACGAGATCCGCGGACGGCGTCATGGCGGTGGGGTCCGCGCCCAGCTCGTCCAGGGTCTCCGCAAGCATTCGCGCGTGCTGGAGCTCCTCGTCGCGAATGGTCTTCACCGCCTCCACGGTAGGCCCGCCGGAGATGCCCTTTGCGGCGTCCATTTTCTCCAGGAGCGCGTC
Source organism: Pseudomonadales bacterium (assembly GCA_041686955.1). Classification (GTDB taxonomy): domain Bacteria; phylum Pseudomonadota; class Gammaproteobacteria; order Pseudomonadales; family Azotimanducaceae; genus UBA7803. Next base: position 67,599 of record JAWLCV010000002.1, on the reverse strand, counting down.
GTAGAGGCGCACCCCGGTGCGCTCGAACGCCAGACGCTCCGCCGTCTTGTCCACCAGGGCGATGGCCTTGTTGCCCTTGATGGCTTCCCAGGCGGCCTTCATGGCCCCCTTGGCCGATCCCGGGGGCGGGATGGTGCCGATGGTGTGGGTTTCCTTCAGGTATGCGGCGTGTGCCTGGTGAAGGCCCCCGTTGCCGGACCCGGGATGGGTCATGCCCGATACTTCGCGCATCTGCTCCGCGTGGGGCGATATCGCCATGCCGGTACGGTTGGTGCGCGTGCCCTCGGTGATCTTGCTCGATGACTTCATGCTCGTTCCTCTCTCGCGTAAAACGTACGACTCAGCCTGCTTTGCGCATGAGCTCGGTGCCGGGGGACCAGACGTAGCCCTCGGCGATGACGTCGGTGGGGGAGCCCTCGCTGTTCATGTGCTTGCGGTAGTCGAGGGTCGCCTGGGACTCCTTCACGTCGCCGATGTCGGCGCCGTTGGCCCGATACTCCACCTCTTTCTCCAGCACCCCGCGCACGAAGTCGCGCTGGCTCTTGTACTGAATGGGCTCGGGCAGGGTCTGGGGGAGGATCTCCCGCGGGTCCCGGTTCTCGGTGCGCTGGAACAGATCCATCACGAAGTGGAGCTGGCCCAGCTCGTACTGGCAGAACCGTTCCCAGATGTCCCGGATCCGGCTGTCGTCCTCGAACTCGAGGCAGCTGTAGTAGTTGTAGACCTCGTTCGCCTCGTGCAGCAGCCAGCTCTCCAGCCAGGTCTGGCTGGGGTCCAGGATCGACTCGTAGTGGGTGACGTGCTGCTCCTCGATGGACGCGATCTCCGCATAGACCTGCCGTGCCACGGGATCGGAGAACGTGGGCCCGATGTTCATGTAGTAGTCGCGGGTCTGGTTCTCGCCGGACATGATGGTCAGCGCGTTTAGCTTGCTCAGGGGGTCGGCGGTGGCGCGGTCGTAGGGGCGGCGCAGGTCGTCCTCCGGGGCCCGGTGCTCCACCGAGGTGGGCCGGCCCGGCAGGATGTCGGTGTAGGACTGCAGGATGTTGTTGGCATCCTTGCCTTCCACCCGATCCATCAGCGCCGAGTACCGGTACATGTGGTCGAAGTCCTCGAGCAGGCCGAAGCGGTACACCTGGGCGAGGTACGGGTCGGGCTCGGACTGGGCGACGCTGGCCGTCACCTCGATGGCCACCTGCTCGTAGCCGATGGTGGTCTCCAGGGGTGACTGGTCTGCCGGTAGCAGCCAGTTCACCTGGGTCTGCTGGTGATGGTCCACCCGGCGGACCCGCGCCGCTTCCTTTCTGAGCTCGCCGTTCATGCGCGCGAACGCGTGCAGGAAGCGGTTGGATTGCTGCTCGATGCCGTTCATCAGGATGATCCGCACCCGGGTGAAGGCATCGTTGTCGAGCTTGCTGATGGGCTCCTGAACCAGGTCACGCCAGGTGAACTGCTGCTGATCCAGGGGTACGCCCTTCTCTTTGAAGATGTCCAGGCTCATGGGCCCTCCTTGACATGGTTACTGCCGAAATCCATGGCTGGCGGGACGCCACGAGCGCCCGCCGGCGGGCGCGGAGGCTGCAGGGTTCGTGCCACGGGTCGGATGCCGGCAGCACGGGCGGCGGACCTCGAACCCGGAACCGACGGCGGCCGAGCGAGGCGAAGTTACGGCGGGATGGGGTAAACGGTGCCGGCGGCGGTCGCGTTTTGGATCAACGGGGATCGGGCTCGATCAGCTCCCACACCGTGCGAAACCCGTCGTCGCGTCCGAGCAGCGCCTGGGTCGGGCTCTGTTTGTCGATGTGGCCGATGAGATGCTTGTAGGTCCCGTATCCCACCAGCTCCTGCAGGCGCGGCGGAAAGACGCGCACCCGGTCCAGCGGAATGCCGAGCTGCTGGTTCTCCTGCTGGCGGATGAACCCGGCGCAGTAGTTCATGGCGATGCCGACTCGACGGTGGCTGCTCGCGTTGGCCCCGCCGCCGTGCCAGAGGCTGCCGTTCCAGATCAGCACACTGCCGCGAGCCATCTCCGCGGGGATGCTCGGGTGATCCGCGCCGTACGCCGGCTTCTCCGCCCAGCGGTGACTGCCGGGGACGATGCGGGTGGCGCCGTTTTCCGCGGTGAAGTCGGTGAGGGCCCACATGGAGTTGCAGACCAGCGGTGGGTGCGGCCGGGGCAGCCCGAGCAGGGTGTCGTCGGCGTGCAGCGGTTGAGGTGCTTCGCCGGGGTCGATGGAAATGGACGACAGCGAAGAGACCAGGCAACCCTCGTCGAGCACCCCCTCCACCACCGGCAGCACCCGGGGGTGCAGGGGTACCTGCTCGAACACCGCATCGCGGGCCAGCAGGTTGTAGATCCGGATGGTGTGGTGTCCCTCGAAAGCGTTCGCGCCCGGGCGGATGCCGCATTCCGTCTCGAGGCGGTCCAGGGCCGCGTTCAGCGCGTCCACCAGCTCCGGCTCGATGGCGTTCTCGACGATTGTGTAACCGTCCTGCTCGATGGCCTGCAGGTGAGCGTGAAGCTGCCGTGGGGTCATGGTGACGTCCGCTGCCGGGTCCCGGCATGGTAGCGGGCGCGGGGGCTACAGGTGAAGCATGCGCCGCACCACGCCGTCGTTGCGAAAGGCGTGATAGAGGGCCCCGCCCAGGTGCACGGCGATGACCGCCAGCAGACTCCAGCAGCTCCACAGGTGCAGGTCCGAATAGAAGACGTTGAGCGATTCGTTCTCGTAGCCCCAGTCGGGCAGATCGAGGATCCACCACAACGTGGTGCCCCAGCCGCTATAGGAGGAGGACAGGTAACCCGTCACGCAGGCGGCGAGTATCAGGACGTAGAGAATCACGTGGTCGGCCAGCGCCAGCGTGCGCATCCATCCCCGCATCCCGGTCGACGGCAGAGGGCCGGGCCGGTGGCGCAAGCGCACGTAGAGCAGCACGCCCAGCACCCCCACCAGGCTGATGCCGATGTTCTTGTGGAGCTGGAACGGGAACTGACGAAACGTGAAGGTTTCCGACGGCAGGGGAAGGGCGAGCATCCACCAGCTCGAGGCGAACAGAAAGAACACGCCGAGCGCCAGCAGCCCGTGCAGGACCACGGCGCTGCGGCCGTAACCGGCGCTCATGCCGGCGTCCTCCCGGCGCTCCTGCCGGTGTCGTCCCGGCACTCGTGCATTCGGGGCGCGGCCACGGCGGCCGCCGTCATCATCAGGTGGATGACGAACCAGGAGAGCAGCGGCCACAGGTAGAGGTCGCGAAGGATGGGTCCCGTGTTGAGCACGGCCACGAAACCGCCCGCGTCGAGGGCGGTGAGAGCTGCGAAGCTGGCGGCCGCGGCGCGGGGCCCCCAGGCTCTGAAGTCCAGCAGCGCGACCCCGGCGATCACCGAAAGCAGGGCGAGCATGGTCCCTGCGGCGGAGAGCGCCATCTGCCAGGACGGAAACCATTCGGGCGCCGACACGGTGAAGTTCTGCACGTTGCTCACCAACTGCAGGCATTCGCCCATGGAGAGGCCTTCCTCCGCCAGCTCGTCCGCCGGGCACGCGGCCGCGGCGCCGGCCGCGGCGGGCGCGGCCGGCGCGGCGTGAACCATGACGGCCTGTTTGACCAGCTCGGTGGCCTGGGCCGCGGCGAGCAGCAGCCCGAGAACCACCGCGGTGATGCCGAGCCAGCTGGCCCAGGCCGGACCGGACTGGGCCGGCGTGCCGGGGCGAGTGGAATCCGCCATGGGCTCGATTCTAGCGACCGGGCGGACCGGCCGCGAGCCGAGTCGGCTAAACTAGCGCCCCGCTATCCGTTCAACCGTCATCGTTGGGAGTCCCATGGCCAAGACCGTCGTCGATCGCAGCAGCCTGCCCGAGATCTCCGCGCCCGGGCGCATCGTCCTGCTGCAGTCCAAGTGGTACCCGGAGATCGTCGGCAGCATGTCGGCGGCCTGCGAAGGGGTATTGCGGGACGCGGGCTATAAGCGGGTGGAGCGCCACACCCTGCCGGGCTCGCTGGAGCTGCCCCTGGCGGCCGCGGACCTGCTGGCGGCGGACACGGGCGACGAGATCGATGCCGTCATCTGCTTCGGCGTGATCCTCAAGGGAGAGACCCTGCACTTCGAGATGATCACCCAGGAGTGCATGCGGGGCCTGGGGTCGGTGAGTCTTCAGTACCGCCGGCCGGTGATCGTCGAGGTGCTGCCGGTGCTCGACATCGCGCACGCCCGGGCCCGTGCCGGCGACGACGAGTTCAACAAGGGCTACGAGGCGGCGGTCGCGGCGCTGGAGATGATCGCGTGGCGGAAACAAGTCGTCGGCTGATTGGCTATCAGCTTTCAGCGGTCGGCCGCTGGCAGCCGACCGCCGATAGCTACCCACTCTTCAGAAGCCGCTCCTTCTGGCGGTTCCATTCCCGCGCCTTTTCGGTGGCGCGCTTGTCGTGCTGCTTCTTGCCCTTGGCCAACGCCACCTCGCATTTGACCTTGTTGCCCTTCCAGTAGAGGGCCGTGGCCACGCAGGTGTAACCCTTCTGCTGCGTAGCGGCGAGGATCTTGGCGATCTCCCGCGCGTGAAGCAGAAGCTTTCGGGTGCGCTGGGGATCGGGGACCACGTGGGTCGATGCGCTCGCCAACGGGCTGATGTTGGCGCCGAGCAGCCACGCCTCGCCGTCCTTGATGAGCACGTAGGAATCCACGAGCTGCGCCTTGCCGGCGCGTAGACTCTTCACCTCCCAGCCTTCCAGGGCCAGGCCCGCTTCGAAACGTTCTTCCAGCGCGTAGTCGTGACGCGCGCGCTTGTTCAGCGCGATGGTGGGGGAGTCGTTTTTGGCCTTGGTTTTCGCCATCCGCGGATTATAGGGGGGAAGCTTGTGGCGGTTATACCGTTGCGCCAAAATGCGCCGCCAACTAGGCAGGCCCTGAAGGGGAGACGATGGCTGGAAGCACCGAGTCCCGACATGGGATGTGGTCGAGCAAGTGGTTGTTCGTGCTGGCGGCCGCTGGCTCGGCGGTGGGTCTCGGCAACATCTGGAAGTTTCCCTACATCACCGGAGAGCACGGCGGCGGCGCGTTCGTGCTCATCTATCTCGCGTGCATAGCCTTCGTCGGCATTCCCATCATGATGGCCGAGGTGCTCCTCGGCCGGGAAGGCCGGCAGAGCCCCATCAACACCATGCGCTCGCTGGTCCAGCAGCACCACCGCAGCCCTGCTTGGGTGCTCATCGGCTGGATGGGTGTGGTGGCGGGATTCATGATCCTTTCCTACTACGCCGTCATCGCCGGCTGGGCGCTTTTCTACATCGTGCAGATGGCGGAGGGCGTGATGGCCGGCGCCACCGGCGAGTTCGCCGCGGCCACGTTCGACGCGTTTCTCGCGAGCCCGTGGCAGCTCGTGTTCTGGCAGACCCTGTTCATGGCGGGCACGGTTTTCATCATCGCCCGGGGCGTCATTCGCGGCCTCGAGTCGGCCATCCGCTGGTTCATGCCCCTGCTGTTCGTCCTGCTGTTCGTGCTGCTCGGATACTCCGTGACCACCGAGGGTTTCCAGCAGGGCTGGGACTTCCTGTTCGCGTTCCACTGGGAGGACGTGAGCGGGCAGACGGTTCTCGTCGCCATGGGCCAGGCGTTCTTCACCCTGAGCCTCGGCATGGGCGCCATCATGGCCTACGGTGCCTACGTGCCGAGCACCGCGTCCATCGCCAGCACCGTGACCATCATCGCCGTGCTGGACACGTTGGTGGCCCTGGCCGCGGGGCTCGCGATATTCCCGGTGGTGTTCGCCAACGGCCTGGAGCCGGGGCAGGGCCCGGGCCTCATGTTCGTGACCGTGCCGCTGGCGTTCGGCCAGATGCCGTTGGGCTCCCTGTTCGGCACCTTGTTCTTCGTCCTGGTCAGCTTCGCGGCCATCACCTCGGCCATCTCCATCGCCGAGCCGGCGCTGGCGTACCTCGTGGAGAACTACAACGCCAAGCGCTCCCGGGTGGCGGTGAGCCTCGGCGTCATAAGCTGGGTGCTGGGACTCGGCACGGTGCTGTCCTTCAACGTCTGGTCGGACATGCACGTCGTCGGCGATCTCACCTTCTTCGACTTCGTCGACTACGTCTCACAGAACATCATGCTGCCGCTCGGCGGCCTGTTCATCGCCTTGTTCGCCGCCTGGGGCTTGCCGAAGACCGTCGTCGGTGCCCAGCTCGGTCTGCAGCAGGAGTGGGTGAACCTGGCGTGGAAGATCCTGTGCGGCATCATCGCGCCGCTCGGCGTGACGGCGGTCTTCGTGGCCACGCTGCTGGGATAGCGCGCGCGGGTGCCGGTCGTTCATCGCTCCGCGCTGCTGCCCTATCCCGCCGCGGAGGTGTTCGCCATCGTCGGCGATGTCGAGCGCTACCCCGAGTTCCTGCCCCGCTTGAGCGCGGCCCGGGTGCTCGAGAACCGGGGCCACGAGGTGGTGGCGGAGCTCGAGCTCGAGTTTCAGGCGGGCATGCACCTGCGCTTCACCACGCGCAACGTGCTCGTCCCCAGCGAGCGCATCGAGCTCCATCTGGTTTCCGGGCCGTTCAAGTCCTTCGAAGGCGAGTGGCGATTCAAGCGCCTGGGCGCGGACGAAGGCTGCAAGGTGGAGCTCGACCTCGCGTTCGAGCTCTCCGGCGCCGGAGCCCTGCTCGGTAGCGCGTTCTCCGGCGTCTTCGCCCGGGCCGCGGATCACATGGTCGACGCCTTCTGCGTGCGGGCCCGTGACCTGCTGGAGGGCGCGTGAGCGCGCCGGACGTCACCCGCCTTCGGGTGGACGTGGTCTACGCACTGCCTGAAATTCAGCACCAGGTGAGCGTGGAGCTGCCGGCCGGTGCCACGGTGGCCGACGCCCTGCGCGTGGCGGCCCAGCATCCTCCTTTCGATACCCTGGATCTGGCGGCGGCCGCCGTCGGCGTGTTCGGCGATAGGGTGGAGCGGGACCACCCCCTCGAGCCCGGAGATCGCGTGGAGATCTACCGGCCCCTCGCCATCGATCCGAGGGAGGCGCGCCGGCGACGCGCGGCCCCGGACCGGTCCGGACGCCGCTGAGCGCCGCGGGATCTCAGCCCTCCGTCTCGTCTCCGTCCGGCAGGTCGCTGGCCGCGGTGGCGTCCCCGTCGGCCGGGGCGTCGTCCTCCTTGGCGGAGGTGGGGGCGTAGTCGCCGGTGAAGTAGGCGAGCACCCCGTCTTCGAAGTACAGGCTCACCTGCTGCTGCGTCTCGAAATAGCCCGGAATCTCCAGGGTATAGATGTAGTCCCAGCGATCGTCGTTGAACGGATTGCGGTAGACGGGCTCGCCCATGAGGTAGGCCACCTGGCTGCGGGTCATGCCCGGCTTCAAGCGGTCGATCATCTCCTGGGTGATGACGTTGCCCTGCTGCACCGTGACCTTGTGCACCCGGGGCAGACCCGGAACACTGCAGGCCGCGAGGGCGAGCAGGCAGAGAGCCGAGAGCAGGGCGGCGGTGACGCGCATGGCTTGGGCCGGTGTTGCAGAAGCGGGCATGGTATAGGTAAGCCTCACGGGAATGAAGGCCCCGGGGACGTGGGTCAGGTAACCGGCTCGAGCTGGGCCTCGTGCAGCAGCGCGCGGGCGTACTCCCGGGACTTGTCGGTGATGTCGGCGCCGGCCAGCATGCGGGCCAGCTCCTCCACCCGGCTGTCCTCCGCCAGGGGATCGATGAGGGTATCCTGCCGCTCGTCCTTGCGTACCCGCAGATGATTGTGGCCCAGGGCCGCCACCTGGGGCGCGTGGGTGACGCAGATCACCTGGGTGTGGTCCGCCAGGGCCCGCAGCAGGCGCCCCACCACGTCCGCGGTGGTGCCCCCCACGCCCACGTCCGCTTCGTCGAGCACCAGGCACGGCATGGCCGACTTCTCCGCGGCCACCACCTGAATGGCCAGGCCGATCCGCGCCCGCTCCCCGCCCGAGGCGATTCGGGTCAACGGCCCCGCGGGGTAGTGGGGGTTGGTCTTGACCTGGAACTCCACGCTCTCCAGGCCCGTCTCCGACTCCGCGGGGGCGAATTCCAGGGACAGGGCGCCGCCCTTGATGCCCAGCGTGTTCATGCAGCGGCTCACGGCCCGGGCGAACTCCGCGGCCGCCCCCCGGCGCTGCTCGGAAAGCTTGCCGGCGTGCTCGAGAAAGGCTGCCCGCTCGTTGGCCACCGCGGCCTGCAGCGCCTCCAGCGCGCCGCGATCCGTCGAGATGCCTTCGAGCTCCTCGGCCAGGGCCCTGGCGTGCTCGACCAGCCGTTCCGGCGCCACCCGGTGCTTGCGCGCGAGCGCGTGGATGTCCGACAGCCGCTCGTCGAGCTCGGCCAGACGTTCCGGATCCAGTTCCAGGGATCCGTCGTAGGCGCGCAGGTCGCGCACGGCGTCGGCCATCAAGTCGTCCATGGAGCGCAGCGCGCCCAGGGCCGCGCCGAGGCGCTCGTGGTCGTCGTCCAGGCCGCCGAGCAGCCGCAGCGCCCTTCCTACGGTGGCGTCTTCCTCCAGCGCATCGAGGCACCGAGACACCACGGCGCGCAGATCCTGGGCCTGGGAGAGACGCTTGTGCTCGGCTTCCACCGCTTCCAGCTCGCCGGGGGCCAGCCCCAGGGCGTCGAACTCTTCGAGCTGGTAGGTGAGCAGGCTGGCCCGGTCGCTCTGCTGGGCGAGACGCTCCTCGAGCTCCGCCGCCTCCCGCTCGGCGCGTCTCCAGGCGCGGAAGCTGTCCCGGCAGGCCCGGCGCAGTTCCGGGTCGGCGCCGAAGTCGTCGAGCAGGGCGAGCTGCACGCCGGGTTCCGTGAGGCGCTGGTTCTCGTGCTGACCGTGGATGTCGATGAGCTCGCCGCACAGGCCCCGCAGTACCTGGAGGGTCACCGGCGAACCGTTGATGAACGCCCGGGAGCGGCCGTCGGCGCCCACCACCCGCCGTACCAGGCAGCGGCCCGGCGCGTCCGGATCCGCCAGGGCCTGATCCTCCAGGAACCGGCGCGACGCCGGGTAGCCGGTGAGATCGAATTCCGCGGTGACGTCCGCCCGCTGTGCCCCCGGGCGTACCGTGTCGCTGGCCGCGCGCTCCCCCAGCACCAGCCCCAGAGCCCCCAGCAGAATGGACTTGCCGGCCCCGGATTCCCCGGTGATCACGGTCAACCCATCGGCGAAAGCGATGTCCAACGATTGCACCAGGGCGAAATCCCGGACGGTCAAAGCTCTCAGCACCGCGTTGGCCATCTTGACTAAAGGCCCTGAAGGTCCATAAGTTTCCTGGGATCGCTACGGATCATACTGGAGGCGCACAGTTTAAGTTGTAATTCCGATGAGAAAGCAAGCAGAAGAAGCCCTCGACGAGCGTGCGCAGCTCGTCTTCAAGTTGCTGGTGGAGCACTACATCGCCGAGGGGAATCCGGTACCGTCGCGGCTGCTGGCGGCGCGGCCGGGGGTGGAAGTGAGCCCGGCCACGGTGCGGAACATCCTGGCCGATCTCGAGAGCCAGGGCCTCGTCCGTTCGCCCCACACCTCGGCAGGCAAGATACCTACCAATCGCGGATTGCGGTTCTTCGTCGACACCTTCCTGCGGGTGGAGCCGGTGGACGAAACCCGGGTGATCCAGCTCCAGGGGGAGCTGAACCCGGATCTGTCGCCGAAGGAGCTGGCGGAGTCGGCCAGTCACCTGCTCTCCCACCTCACTCACATGACCTGCGTCATCACGCTGCCCCGGCGCGATCAGGTGGATCTGCGTCACGTGGAGTTCCTGCCCCTGTCCGGGCGCCGGGTGTTGGTGATCCTGGTGCTGAACGACCGGGAGGTGCAGAACCGGGTGATCCGCACCGATCGGGAGTACAGCGACACCGAGCTCAACCAGGCCGCCAACTTCATCAACCAGGAATTCGGCGGGCTTTCGCTGATCCGCATCCGCCAGGCGCTGCTCGACAGCATGCAGGCGGACAAGGACCGCATGGACAGCCTCATGCAGACCGCGCTCGACGTGGCGTCCCGGGCCTTCGAGGAGGCCGAGGGGGAGCGTGCCGACGACTTCGTGGTCGCGGGGGAAACCAACCTGCTGGATTTCGGCGGCGACGCCGAGCAGATCCGCCGGCTGTTCGAAGCCTTCTCGGCCAAAGGCGGCATCCTCCACCTCCTGGACCGCTGCCTCGACAGCGAGGGCATCCAGCTCTTCATCGGCGAGGAGTCCGGCTACCGCTTGCTCGACGAGCTGAGCCTGGTCACGGCGTCGTATCAGGTGAAGGGTCAGCTCGCCGGGGTGCTGGGGGTGGTGGGCCCCACCCGGATGGCCTATCAGGAGGTCATCCCGGTGGTGGACGTCACCGCCCGGGTGCTGAGCGCGGCGCTGACCGCCTGATAATCCCCGCCTGCGGGGTTGAAATCTCGCCGTCGTCCCCAAGATAGGCAGCAGACGGGCGAGCGGCCGCTCGCCGAGGTAGTGTGCAATCTGGAGACCACGAAGCATGGCGGAAGACGACAACCCTCGCTCGACTCCCTCTGCGGAAGAGCACTCCGATGCCCGGGCCCCGGAATCGGCGGCGGGGGCGGAGCCCGGCGGCGATCTGGCCGAGCAGCTTCGGGAGGCTCTGGAGAAGGCGGAGCAGTACCGCGACCAGGCGCTGCGGGCCCAGGCCGATGCGGAGAACACCCGCCGTCGCGCCAGCCGGGACGTGGAGAACGCCCACAAGTACGCGCTGGAGAAGTTCGCGGCCGATCTCCTGCCGGTGCTCGACAGCCTGGAAAAGGCGGTGGAGGTGGCCGGCGAGGCGCAAGGCGCGGAATCCATCGCCGAAGGCGTGGAGCTGTCGCTCAAGCTGTTCCACACGGTGCTGGCGAAGTACGGCATCGAGCGCATCGACCCCAAGGGCGAGCCCTTCGACCCCCAGGTGCACGAGGCCATGACCATGGTGCCGAGCGCCGATGCGGAGCCGAACTCGGTCATCGAAGTGATGCAGCCCGGCTACCTGCTCAACGGGCGGGTGGTGCGGGCGGCCAAGGTGGTGGTGGCGCGGGCCCCGGATTCCGGAAGCTGACGGCGCGAAAAAACCGCGCCTTTAGGGTTGAAAGCCCTCCCCGCGCACAGATATTGCGATTAACGGTTGGTCCGGGGACTCCCCGGCACACGAAAGATTCTGGAGAAGACTGACATGGGCAAGATCATCGGTATCGATTTGGGCACCACGAACTCGTGCGTGGCCGTCATGGAAGGCAAGGACGCCAAGGTCATCGAGAACGCCGAGGGCGATCGCACCACGCCGTCCATCGTCGCCTACACCGATGACGGGGAGATCCTGGTCGGTCAGAGCGCGAAGCGGCAGGCGGTCACCAATCCCACCAACACGCTGTTCGCGGTGAAGCGCCTCATCGGCCGGAAGTTCTCCGACGCCGTGGTGCAGAAAGACATCAACATGGTCCCCTACAAGATCGCCGAAGCCAGCAACGGCGACGCCTGGATCGAGGTGAAGGGGCAGAAGCTGGCACCGCCCCAGGTGTCGGCGGAAGTGCTGAAGAAGATGAAGCGGACGGCGGAGGAGTACCTGGGCGAGCCGGTCACCGAGGCGGTCATCACGGTTCCCGCTTACTTCGACGACTCCCAGCGACAGGCCACCAAGGACGCCGGCCGCATCGCCGGTCTCGAGGTGAAGCGGATCATCAACGAGCCCACCGCCGCGGCCCTGGCCTACGGCATGGACAAGAAGCGCGGCGACACCAAGATCGCCGTGTACGACCTGGGCGGCGGTACCTTCGACATCTCCATCATCGAGATTGCCGAAGTGGACGGCGAGCACCAGTTCGAGGTGCTCTCCACCAACGGCGACACCTTCCTCGGCGGTGAGGACTTCGACAAGAAGATCATCGATTACCTGGTGGCGGAGTTCAAAAAGGAGCAGAAGATCGACCTGAACGCGGACCCGCTGGCGTTGCAGCGCCTGAAGGAAGCCGCGGAGAAGGCCAAGATCGAGCTGTCCGCCAGCCAGCAGACGGAGATCAACCTGCCTTACATCACCGCGGACCAGACCGGTCCCAAGCACCTGGTGATGAAGCTGACCCGGGCCAAGCTCGAGTCGCTGGTGGAAGACCTGGTGGAGCGGACCGCGGGTCCGTGCAAGACGGCGCTGGAGGATGCCGGCCTGTCCCCGTCCGAGATCGACGACGTGATCCTGGTGGGCGGGCAGACCCGCATGCCCAAGGTTCAGACCAAGGTTAAGGAGATCTTCGGCAAGGAGCCGCGCCGCGACGTCAACCCCGACGAGGCCGTGGCCATCGGCGCCGCTATCCAGGCCGCGGTGCTGTCCGGCGAGGTGAAGGACGTCCTGCTGCTCGACGTGACGCCCCTGTCGCTCGGCATCGAGACCCTGGGCGGGGTGATGAGCACCCTGATCGAGAAGAACACCACCATCCCCACGAAGAAGACCCAGGTGTTCTCCACCGCCGAGGACAACCAGACCGCCGTGACCATTCACGTGCTGCAGGGCGAGCGCAAGCAGGCGGCGCAGAACAAGTCCCTCGGCCGGTTCGACCTGTCGGACATTCCGCCGGCGCCCCGGGGGCTCCCGCAGATCGAGGTGAGCTTCGACATCGACGCCAACGGCATCCTCAACGTCTCCGCCAAGGACAAGGCCACCGGCAAGGAGCAGTCCATCGTCATCAAGGCGCAGAGCGGCCTGACCGACGACGAGATCGAGAAGATGGTCAAGGACGCGGAGGCCCACTCCGAGGAGGACGCCAAGTTCGAGGAGATGGTCAACCTGCGTAACCAGGCCGACGCCCTGGTGCACGCCAGCCGCAAGAGCCTCGAGGAGGCGGGCGACAAGGTGAGCGCGGACGAGAAGCAGTCCATCGAAGCGGCGGCGGCCGCTCTGGAAGAGGCGCTCAAGGGCAGCGACAAGGCGGAGATCGAGTCGAAGATGCAGGCGCTTTCCGAAGCGTCCGCCAACCTGGCCCAGCGGATGTATGCCGAGCAGGCGTCCGGGGCTGAGGCGGGCGGCGGTGGCGGCGCCGGCGGCCCCGGCCAGGAGGGCCGCGCGGACGGCGACACGGTGGATGCCGAGTTCGAAGAGGTCGACGACGAAAAGAAGGACAAGTGATAGCGCCGCTTAGCGGCTATGCTGTCCGTTTGATCGAGGGAGCGATCTCCCGCACCCCATCCACCGGAAGGCCGATGGGGTGCGGGAGTCGCTCCCGTGGTTGTATTCAGACGCCGGAGAGACATGTCGAAACGCGATTACTATGAAGTGCTGGGTGTGGGTCAGGAGGCGTCCGAGACCGACATCAAGAAGGCATACCGGCGTCTCGCCATGAAGTACCACCCGGACCGCAACCCGGACGATCCCACCGCGGCGGAACGCTTCCGCGAGGCCAGCGAGGCCTACGAGGTGCTCGCCGACCCGGAGAAGCGCCAGGCCTACGACCGCTTCGGCCACGCCGGCGTGGACGGCTCCGCGGGGATGGGGGGCTTCGGCGGCGGCAGCTTCAGCGACATCTTCAGTGACGTCTTCGGCGACATCTTCGGGGCCGGGGGCGGTCGCGGGCGCAGCTCCGTCATGCGCGGTGCCGACTTACGCTACTCGCTGGAGCTCGACCTGGAGCAGGCGGTCCGCGGCGACAACGTGGAGATCCGGATTCCGGTGCTGTCGGCCTGCGACACCTGCGACGGCAGCGGGGCCAAACCCGGCACCCGGCCCACGAGTTGTCCGGACTGCGGCGGCCTTGGGCAGATCCGGGTGGCCCAGGGATTCTTCTCCCTGCAGCAGACCTGTCCGCGTTGCCGCGGCTCCGGAAACGTCGTCACCGATCCCTGCAGCCGCTGCGGCGGCCAGGGCCGGCTGGAAAAGCGCAAGACCCTGAACGTGCGCATCCCCCCGGGAGTGGACACCGGCGACCGCATCCGCCTGGCCGGCGAGGGCGAGGCCGGGATCAACGGCGGTCCGCCCGGCGACCTCTACGTGCAGATCGAGGTGCGGGAACATCCCATCTTCACCCGGGACGGCAAGAACCTGTTCTGCGAGGTGCCCATCGACTTCGTCTCCGCCGCCCTCGGCGGCGAGCTGGAGGTGCCCACCCTGGATGGCCGCGTGAAGCTCAAGATCCCGCCGGAGACCCAGACCGGCAAGCTGTTCCGGCTGCGCGGCAAAGGCGTGACTCCGGTTCGCGGCGGCGGCGTGGGCGACCTCCTGTGCCGGGTCGTGGTGGAGACGCCGGTGAAGCTCACCGAGAAGCAGAAGAATCTGCTTCGGGACTTCCAGAAGTCGCTCTCCGACGGCGGGGAGAAGCACTCGCCCAAGGGCACGTCGTGGTTCAAGGGCGTCAAGGACTTCTTCGACGGCCTCACCGGCTGAACGGACGGCCGTTCCGCCTTCCAGTTTCGGGTCGCGGGCGGCGGCAGTGGAATTGCCGTTGTTGTCTGGGAGCCGGGCGGGAAAGTCGATCTGCGGACCACGCGCCACCCGTCCCGGGTTCCCTCGCTCCGCAGAGTTGCCGTCCCCCGGCTGGATGGCCGGGTGACGTCAATCTGCTGCGCTCGGTGGCGCTCAAATGGTCCGCAGATCGACTTTCCCGCCCGTCTCCCCGTCAGCGTCTTCGCATCGCCGCCGCCCGCCCCTAAAGTGGAGGGCTTGCGTTACCATTCCGCCATCCCCGAAGCGAGCAGTTCGAATGATCCGAGTGGCAGTGACCGGCGCCGCCGGCCGAATGGGCAGGACCCTGATCCAGGCCGTCGAGGCAGCGGAAGACCTGGCGCTGGGGGCGGCGTTCGAGCGGCCGGGCCTCTCGGTCCTGGGCAGTGACGCCGGCGAGCTGGCCGGGGTGGGCCGGCTGGGGGTGGCGGTGACCGACGACCCGGCGGCGGCCGCGGATGCCTTCGATGTGCTCGTCGACTTCACCGTCCCCGAGGCCACCTTGGCCAATGTGACGGTGTGCGCGGACCGGAGGAAGGGGCTGGTGATCGGCACGACCGGCTTCGACGCTGACGGGCTCGAGCGCATCCGCGCGGCGGCGGAGCGGGTTCCCATCCTGATGGCGCCCAACATGTCGGTGGGGGTCAACCTCACCTTCAAGCTGGTGGAGCTGGCGGCCCGGGTGCTGGGGGAGGGGGTGGACGTGGAGATCGTCGAGGCCCACCACCGGCACAAGATCGACGCGCCGTCGGGCACCGCGGTGCGCATGGGCGAGATCGTCGCCGGCGCACGCGGACGGCAGCTTTCCGACGTGGCGGTGTACGAGCGTCAGGGCATCACCGGAGCGCGGCCGCGGGAGGCCATCGGCTTCGCCACCGTACGGGCCGGTGACATCGTCGGCGAGCACACGGTGCTGTTCGCCGGCAACGGCGAGCGCATCGAGATCACCCACCGCGCGGAAAGCCGCATGAACTTCGCCCAGGGTGCGCTGCGGGCCGTGCGGTATGTGCACCAGCAGCGCGCCGGCCTCTTCGACATGCAGGATGTGCTGGGCTTTCGCGGAAGTCTTGGGTAGACTACCCGGCCCAGCAAAGGCGGGTTTCGATCGGCGACAGCGATCGGCCCCGCCTTTCTCACAACGGTCCTTCGTGTTTTCCCTCGCTTTGGCCACGAACCGTTCGCGCGCGGCGTGGTCGTAGGCGTGGCGTGTGTGGAATTTGACTTGGGTGGCGACTTGATTCCGGCTCTACTGGTATTGGAAGACGGAAGTGTTTTCCGCGGCCGATCGATCGGGGCGGAGGGTACTGCCGTCGGCGAGGTGGTGTTCAACACCGCCATGACCGGCTATCAGGAAATTCTCACCGACCCCTCCTACGCACGCCAGATCATCACCCTCACCTATCCGCAGATCGGCAACACCGGGGTCAATCCGGAGGACGTGGAGTCCGACGGCATCCACGCCGCCGGCCTGGTGATCCGTCAGACGCCGCGGCGGCCGAGTAGCTGGCGGATGCGTCAGAGCCTGCCCGACTACCTCGCCGAGCAGGGGGTCGTGGCCATCGCCGACGTGGACACCCGGCGGCTCACCCGGCTGATCCGCGAGCAGGGCGCGCTGGCCGGCTGCATCGCGGCTGGCGAGGCGGCCGCCGGCGGGGGGGCGGTGGAGCGGGCCCTGGCCGAGGCGAAGGCCTTCCCCGGGCTCCAGGGCATGGATCTCGCCCGGGAGGTGGGGCGCAAGGACACGTCCACCTGGAACGAGACGAGCTGGGACCGGGTGCACGGCTATGGGCGCCTGGAGGACCCCCGCTTCCACGTGGTGGCCTACGACTTCGGCATCAAGCGCAACATTCTGCGCCTGCTCGCCGATCGCGGCTGCCGGCTCACCGTGGTGCCGCCCACCACTCCGGCGGGCGATGTGCTGGCCCTGAAGCCGGACGGCGTCTTCCTCTCCAACGGGCCAGGCGACCCGGAGCCCTGCGACTACGCCATCGCCGCGGTGGCCGAGCTGCTCGATCATGACGTGCCCGTCTTCGGCATCTGTCTCGGCCATCAGCTTCTCGCCCTGGCCAGCGGCGCGCGGACCATGAAGATGCGCCACGGCCATCACGGCGCGAACCATCCGGTGAAGGACCTGCGCGACGAGCGGGTGATCATCACCAGCCAGAACCACGGCTTCGCCGTGGATGCCGAGCGCCTGCCCAACTGCCTGAACGTCACTCACGTATCCCTTTTCGACGGTTCCCTCCAGGGCATCCGGCGCACCGATCGGCCGGCGCTGGGTTTCCAGGGGCACCCGGAAGCGAGCCCGGGGCCCCAGGATTGCCGGTACCTGTTCGACGAGTTCATCGGCATGATGGAAGCCCGCAATGCCTAAGCGTACCGATCTTCGGTCCATCCTGATTCTCGGCGCCGGGCCCATCGTCATCGGTCAGGCCTGCGAGTTCGACTACTCCGGAGCCCAGGCCTGCAAGGCCCTGAAGGACGAGGGTTACCGGGTGGTGCTGGTGAACTCCAATCCCGCCACCATCATGACCGACCCCGCCATGGCCGACGCCACCTACATCGAGCCGGTGGAATGGCGCACCGTGGCCAAGATCATCGAGGTGGAGCGGCCGGACGCCCTGCTGCCCACCATGGGCGGGCAGACGGCGCTCAACTGCGCGCTGGACCTGGTGCGCGAGGGGGTGCTCGAGCGTTTCGGCGTGGAGCTCATCGGCGCCAGCCAGGATGCCATCGACAAGGCCGAGGACCGGGAGCGCTTCGACCGGGCCATGAAGCGGATCGGCCTCGAGTGCCCGCGCTCGGCCATCGCCCACAGCATGGAGGAAGCCATCCAGGTGCAGAGCCAGCTCGGCTTTCCCTGCATCATCCGGCCTTCGTTCACC
This sequence comes from Pseudomonadales bacterium, assembly GCA_041686955.1. Classification (GTDB taxonomy): domain Bacteria; phylum Pseudomonadota; class Gammaproteobacteria; order Pseudomonadales; family Azotimanducaceae; genus UBA7803. Next base: position 50,338 of record JAWLCV010000002.1, on the reverse strand, counting down.
CTGGGCGGGAGCGGCGGCGGCATCGCCTACAACCAGGAGGAGTTCGAGGAGATCTGTGCCCGCGGTCTCGACCTGTCGCCCACCAACGAGCTCCTGATCGACGAGTCGCTCCTCGGCTGGAAAGAGTTCGAGATGGAGGTGATCCGCGACCGCAGGGACAACTGCATCATCGTTTGCTCCATCGAGAACTTCGATCCCATGGGCGTGCACACCGGTGACAGCATCACCGTGGCGCCGGCGCAGACCCTGACGGACAAGGAGTACCAGCTGCTGCGCAACGCCTCCATCGCCGTGCTGCGGGAGATCGGCGTGGAGACGGGCGGCTCCAACGTGCAGTTCGCCATCAACCCCGACGACGGGCGCATCGTGGTGATCGAGATGAATCCCCGGGTGTCGCGCTCGTCGGCGCTGGCCTCCAAGGCCACCGGCTTCCCCATCGCCAAGGTGGCGGCCAAGCTGGCGGTGGGATACACCCTGGACGAGCTCACCAACGACATCACCGGGGTGACCCCGGCCTCCTTCGAGCCGACCATCGACTACGTGGTCACCAAGGTGCCCCGGTTCACCTTCGAGAAGTTCGCCGTGGCCGACCCGCGCCTCACCACCCAGATGAAGTCGGTGGGCGAGGTGATGGCCATCGGCCGCACCTTCCAGGAATCGCTGCAGAAGGCGCTGCGGGGCCTGGAGACCGGCATGACCGGATTGGACCCGGTACTGAAGGCCGAGGGCGAGGAGGCCCGGGAGATCCTGCAGCGGGAGCTGGCGATTCCCGGCGCCGACCGCATCTGGTACGTCGCGGATGCGTTCCGCTTCGGCATGAGCGTGGAGGAGATCCACGAGCTCTCCGCCATCGATCCCTGGTTCCTGGCGGAGATCGAGGATCTGGTCGCCAGCGAGGCCGCCCTCGTCGGCCGTACCCTGGCCGATCTCGGGCGCGACGATCTCTACGAGCACAAGCGCAAGGGCTTTTCGGACGCTCGACTGGCGGCTCTGCTCCAGGTCGAGGAGGACGCGGTGCGCGCCCATCGCCTCTGCCTGGACGTCCGCCCCGTGTACCGCCGGGTGGACAGCTGCGCCGCCGAGTTCCCCGCCGCCACCGCCTACATGTACTCCACCTACGAGGAGGAGTGCGAGGCGGCGCCCACCGACCGGCGCAAGATCATGGTGCTCGGCGGCGGGCCCAACCGCATCGGCCAGGGGATCGAATTCGACTACTGCTGCGTGCACGCGGCGCTCGCCATGCGCGAGGACGGCTTCGAGACCATCATGGTCAACTGCAACCCGGAGACCGTCTCCACCGACTACGACACCTCGGACCGGCTGTACTTCGAGCCCGTGACCCTGGAAGACGTGCTGTCCATCGTCGAGGTGGAGAAGCCCGAAGGGGTGATCGTCCAGTTCGGCGGTCAGACGCCGCTCAAGCTGGTGGAGGACCTGGAGCGGTTCGGCGTGCCCATCATCGGCACCAGCCCGGACGCCATCGACCGCGCCGAGGACCGCCAGCGGTTCCAGGAGCTCATCGAGACCCTGGGCCTGCGCCAGCCCAGCAACCGCACCGCCACGGACGAGACCTCCGGGGTGGAGGGTGCTCGAGCCATCGGCTTCCCCATCGTGGTGCGTCCCTCCTACGTGCTGGGCGGGCGGGCCATGGAGATCGTCTACAACGAGGAGGAGCTCAAGCGCTACCTGCGGGATGCCGTGGTGGTGTCCCACCGCTCGCCCGTCCTGCTGGACCGGTTTCTCGACCAGGCGGTGGAGGTGGACGTGGATGCGGTGTGCGACGGCGAGGACGTGGTCATCGGCGCCATCATGCAGCACATCGAGCAGGCCGGCGTGCACTCCGGCGACTCCGCCTGCTCGCTGCCGGCGTACCAGCTCGGCGGTGACGTTCAGGACCGGATCCGCGAGCAGGTGAAGGCCATGGCCCGGGAGCTGGGCGTGGTGGGACTGATGAACGTCCAGCTCGCCGTGCAGGACGAGGAGATCTTCGTGCTCGAGGTGAACCCGCGGGCGTCGCGCACCGTGCCGTTCGTCTCCAAGTGCATCGGCGTGTCGCTGGCGAAGGTGGCGGCGCGCTGCATGGCGGGCAAGAGCCTGGCGGAGCAGGGTTTCACCCGGGAGATCATCCCCCGGCAGGTGAACGTCAAGGAATCGGTGTTCCCCTTCACCAAATTCCCGGGGGTGGATCCCATCCTCGGACCGGAGATGAAGTCCACGGGCGAGGTGATGGGGATCGGGGACAGCTTCGGCGAAGCCTTCGCCAAGGCGAGCCTCGCTGCCGGCGTGATTCTGCCCCAGAGCGGCCGGGCGTTCATCTCCGTCAAGGATTCGGACAAGAAGGGGGTGGTGGCCCTCGCCGCCGACCTGGCGGACCTGGGTTTCCGCCTGGTGGCCACCCGCGGCACCGCCCGCTGTCTGCACGATGCGGGGGTGGAGTGCCAGGTGGTGAACAAGGTGGCCCAGGGCCGGCCCCACGTGGTGGACATGCTCAAGAACGAGCAGATCGACCTCATCGTCAACACCACCGAAGGCCACCAGTCCATTCGCGATTCCGCGGCCATCCGCCGGCTCGCACTGCAGAACAAAGTGTGTTACACCACCACCCTGACGGGGGGCGAAGCGTTCTGCATCGCCATTCGTTACTCCCGCGAGAATCACGAGGTCAAGGTACGGCGTCTGCAGGACCTGTATCAGCAGTCCGCCTCGTAGATCCGCCCGAGCGTCCTCGGGCCCGCATTTGTTGTTCGTGTCGGAATGGAGTCAGCGTCACTCATGCCAGTTCCCATGACCGTGGAAGGCGCCCAAGCGCTGCGTGAAGAGCTCAGCCGCCGGAAGCAGGAGCTGCGGCCCCAGATCACCCAGGCCATCGCGGAGGCGCGCGAGCACGGCGACCTGAAGGAGAACGCCGAGTATCACGCGGCCCGGGAGCAGCAGAGCTTCAACGAGGGCCGCATTCAGGAGATCGAGAGCAAGCTGGCGGACGCTCAGGTGATCGACGTCACCAAGATCAGCCCCACGGGCAAGGTGATCTTCGGCGCCACCGTGACCTTGATCGATGCGGATTCCGGCAACGAGGTCCGCTACAAGATCGTCGGCGAGGACGAGGCCGACCTGAAGGCCAACAAGCTGTCGGTGATGTCGCCCATCGCCCGCGGTCTCATCGGCAAGAGCGAGGGCGACGTGGTGATCGTGAAGACGCCGAAGGGCGATGTCGAATACGAGATCGACCGGGTCGAGCACCTGTAGGCTGCGCGCCGCGGCCTCGGGTATCTCAGGCGCCGTATCGGGACAGGTTCGAAAGCCTCGGGTTGGGCTCCGGGTTGCGGCGGAACAGCACCGTGATGCGACCGATGCTCTGGACGATGGTGGAGCCGGTCTGCTCCGCCAGCTCCCGGGCCAGCGCCCCGCGGGCATCCCGATCCCCGGCCAGGATGCGGACCTTGATGAGCTCGTGGTCGTCCAGAGCCCGCCGGGTCTCCGCGGCGACGGCGTCGCTCACGCCCTGCTCGCCCACCAGAATCACCGGATCGAGATGATGAGCAATGCGCTTGAGGCGCTTCCTGGTGGCCGGGTCGAGAGGCTGTTCCATGGCGGCATTCTACTCCCGGGAATCCGGCGCCGTCTCCACGGACCGGGGCTCGCGTGAGCAAGCGCAGCAAGAGCAGTGACCGCTGGCTGCAGCGCCAGCGCCGGGACCCGTTCGCCCGCCGCGCCGCCACGGAAGGCCAGGTGTCCCGCGCCCACTTCAAGCTCGAGCAGCTCGACCGCAAGTTCGCCCTGCTGCGGCCGGGCATGACCGTGCTCGAGCTGGGCGCGGCGCCCGGCGGCTGGACACGCCACCTGGAGGAGCGTCTCGCTCACGGCCGGCTCATCGCCTGCGATCCGCGCCCCATCAGCGCCGGGCCGCGGACCGTGGTGATCGAAGCCGAGTACGGCGCCCCGGAGACGGAGCGGGCGCTCGAGTCCCTGCTCGGTGACGATGGCGTGGATCTTGTATTGTCGGATATGGCCCCCAATATGAGCGGTAACCGCACCATCGATCAGGCCCGCGCCATGGACCTGGCCGACCTGGCCCTGGAGGCGGCGGAGCGATGGCTGAAACCCGGCGGTGGTCTGGTGGTCAAACTGTTTCAGGGAGAAGGGGTGGATGCCTGGGTGGCGACGCTGAAGGACCGTTTCGGCACGGTTCAGCTCACCAAGCCCAGGGCGTCCCGCCCCGAGTCCCGCGAAGTGTACCTGGTCGCCCGGGGCTTCGAGGTGTGACGCCGGCTGCCCGCGGGCCGTGACCACCCGCAGTTCCCCGCATCCGGTGAGTCGTGTAGGCTAGAAGTCACGCTGCCCCGGATGCCGATATCCCCCCTGGCGATCCATTTAAGAGGACAAGCCCTTGTCAGACATGGGAAAAAATCTGCTGCTCTGGTTGATCATCGCGGCCGTGCTGCTGACGGTGTTCAACAACTTCAACGTGAAGCCGGAGCCGCAGTCGCTCAGCTATTCCGACTTCATCGAGCAGGTTCGTGGCGACGAGATCCGTCAGGTCACCATCGAGGACCGGCTGATCCGCGGGGTTCGCCGTTCCGGGGACGAGTTCCAGGTCATCCGCCCGGGGCTCAACGACCAGAAGCTGCTGGACGACCTCTACAACCACGACGTGGAGATCGTCGGCAAGCTGCCGGAGCAGCAGAGCATCTGGGCGCAGCTGCTCATCGCCAGTTTCCCCATTCTGATCATCATCGCGGTATTCATGCTGTTCATGCGCCAGATGCAGGGCGGCGGCAGCGGCCGCGGCGGGCCCATGGCCTTCGGCAAGAGCAAGGCGCGCCTGCTCTCCGAGGATCAGATCAAGACCACCTTCGCCGACGTGGCGGGGGTGGACGAGGCCAAGGAAGACGTCCAGGAGCTGGTGGAGTTCCTGCGTGACCCGGGCAAGTTCCAGCGCCTGGGCGGGCGCATTCCCCGCGGCATCCTGATGGTGGGCCAGCCCGGCACCGGTAAGACCCTGCTGGCCAAGGCCATCGCCGGGGAGGCCAAGGTACCCTTCTTCTCCATCTCCGGCTCGGACTTCGTGGAGATGTTCGTCGGGGTCGGTGCTTCCCGCGTGCGCGACATGTTCGAGCAGGCGAAGAAGCAGGCGCCCTGCATCATCTTCATCGACGAGATCGACGCCGTGGGCCGTCACCGTGGCGCCGGGCTCGGCGGCGGGCACGACGAGCGCGAGCAGACCCTGAACCAGCTGCTGGTGGAGATGGACGGCTTCGAGGCCAACGACGGCATCATCGTCATCGCCGCCACCAACCGGCCCGACGTGCTGGACCCGGCGCTGCTGCGTCCGGGCCGCTTCGATCGCCAGGTGGTGGTCGGGCTGCCGGACATTCGCGGCCGCGAGCAGATCCTCAAGGTCCACATGCGCAAGGTGCCGCTGTCCGACGACGTGGATCCGGCCATCATCGCCCGTGGTACCCCCGGGTTCTCCGGCGCCGACCTCGCCAACCTGGTGAACGAAGCGGCGCTGTTCGCGGCCCGCGCCGGCAAGCGGCTGGTGGACATGGAGCAGTTCGACAAGGCCAAGGACAAGATCATGATGGGCGCGGAGCGCAAGTCCATGGTCATGTCCGAGAAGGAGAAGCGCAACACGGCCTACCACGAGTCGGGGCATGCCATCATCGGCCGCCTCATGCCCGACCACGACCCGGTGTACAAGGTCACCATCATTCCCCGGGGCCGGGCCCTGGGGGTCACCATGTTCCTGCCCGAGGAGGACCGTTACAGCTTCAGCCGCCAGACCATCGTCAGCCAGATCTGCAGCCTGTTCGGCGGCCGCATCGCCGAGGAGCTGATCCTGGGGCCCGAGCACGTGACCACCGGCGCCTCCAACGACATCGAGCGTGCCACCCAGCTCGCCCGCAACATGGTCACCCGCTGGGGGCTGTCCCACAAGCTGGGGCCCATCCAGTACGACGACGACGGCGGCGAGCCCTTCCTCGGCATGTCGGCGAGCGCGAAGCCCCGGGTGTTCTCCGAGGAGACGGCTCACGCCATCGACGAGGAGGTCCGCGCCATCATCGAAGAGTGCTATGCCCGAGCGAAGCGCCTGCTCGAGGAGAACGAGGACAGGCTGCACATGATGGCGGAGGCGCTGATGGAGTACGAAACCATCACCTCCGAGCAGATCGACGACATCATGGCCGGCGCCAAGCCTCGCGCCCCCGGCGACCTTCCGCCGCCTCCGGCCTCGGGCCGGGATGCGTCGGAGCCGCGGCCCGGCAAACCCATCGGCGGTCCTGCCGAAGAGCACTGATGGGCGGCGCGGCACCCGTATGAGGGCGCCTGCCCCCAGGGTGCTGTGTTGCGCCGGCCGGCGCCTCGACCTCGCCCGGCCGGCCATCATGGGGGTGATCAACGTCACCCCCGATTCGTTCTCGGACGGCGGTTCGCTGATGGGAACCGCCCCCGACCTTCCCCGCATCCTCGACACGGCGGCAGCCATGCTCGACGCCGGCGCCGCGATCCTCGACGTCGGCGGCGAGTCCACGCGCCCGGGTGCTGCGCCGGTTTCGGAAGCCGAGGAAGCCCGCCGTGTGATGCCCGTGGTAGAACGGCTCCTGGAGCTGGATACCATCGTTTCCCTGGATACTAGCAAACCGGCCCTGGCGGCCCGGGCACTGGCGGCGGGCGTGCATCTGGTGAACGACGTGACCGGCGGCCGGAATCCCGCCATGCTCGAGGCCGTGGCGGCCAGCGACGCCGCCTTGTGTCTCATGCACATGCAGGGCGAGCCGCGCACCATGCAGGCGGCGCCTCACTACGACGACGTGGTAGCGGAGGTGCGCGACTTTCTGGCCGGGCGGGTGGCGGCGTGCCGGAGGCTCGGAATCGGCGATGGTCGCCTGCTGCTCGATCCCGGGTTCGGCTTCGGCAAGACCCTGGCGCACAACCTGAGTCTGCTGAGGAACCTGGAGTCCATGCGCGTCGACGACCTGGCGTTGCTGGTGGGGCTGTCGCGGAAGCGGATGATCGGCGCCATAACCGGCCGGGCCGTGGAAGAGCGGGTGGTGGGCAGCGCGGTGGCGGCGCTCCTGGCCGTGGAGCGGGGCGCCGACGTGGTGCGCGTCCACGATGTGGCACAGACCGCCGATGCGCTTAAAATGCTCGCGGCGGTGACCGCCGGCGAGTGCACGGATCAGACGTAGGGGAACGGTCTTGAGCAGAAAATACTTCGGCACCGACGGGATCCGCGGCCGGGTGGGCGAGCCGCCCATCACCCCCGAGTTCTGCCTGCGCCTCGGTTGGGCCGTCGGCCGGGTGTTTTCCCGCCGCGGGGGCAACCACGTGCTCATCGGCAAGGACACCCGCATCTCCGGCTACATGCTGGAGTCGGTGCTGGAGTCCGGGCTGGTGTCCGCCGGGGCCAACGTGGGGTTGCTCGGTCCCATGCCCACCCCGGCCGTGGCTTATCTGACCCGCACCCTGCGCGCCGACGCCGGCATCGTCATCAGCGCCTCGCACAACCCTTACTACGACAACGGCATCAAGTTCTTCGACCATCACGGCAACAAGCTGCCGGATGAGGTGGAGCTCGAGATCGAGGCTCAGCTCGACGGCACCATCGCCTGTGTGGATTCCGACCGCCTCGGCAAGGCGGCGCGCATCGGCGACGCCGCGGGGCGCTACATCGAGTTCTGCAAGGCCACGGTGAACCGGGGTTTCCGGCTGCGCGGGCTGCGAGTGGTGCTCGATTGCGCCCACGGCGCCACCTACCACGTCGCCCCCGGCGTGTTCGAGGAGCTCGGCGCGGAAATCTTCGTCATGGGGGGCGCCCCCAACGGCACCAACATCAACGACGGCTGCGGCTCCACCCAGCCGGACGAGCTGGTTGCCAAGGTGCTCGAGCACCGCGCGGACGTGGGCATCGCCTTCGACGGCGACGGCGACCGCGTGGTGATGGTGGACGCCGCGGGCGACGTGGTGGACGGCGACGAGCTGCTCTACATCATCGCCCGACACCGGGCGGAGCAGGGGACGCTCCACGGCGGTGTGGTGGGCACGGTGATGAGCAACCTGGGGCTGGAGCAGGCCCTGGGCGGCCTGGGCATCCCGTTCGAGCGCGCCAAGGTCGGCGACCGCTACGTGCTCGAGCTCATGAAGGACAAGGGCTGGCAGCTCGGCGGGGAGTCCTCGGGGCACCTGGTGTGCCTGGATCTCACCACCACCGGGGACGCTATCGTGGCCGCGCTGCAGGCCATGGTGCCCATGGTGGAGCGGGAGCGCTCGCTGAAGGAACTGCGCGAGGGCATGACCAAGCTGCCGCAGACCATGATCAACGTGCGTGCGGCGAATCCCGCTGCCCAGGCGGCCTCGCCGGCGGTGGCACAGGCCGTGGCGGCCACCTCCGCCCGGCTCGGCAAACGGGGCCGGGTGCTGCTGCGGCCGTCCGGCACGGAGCCGGTGATCCGGGTGATGGTGGAGGGCGAGGACGCGGCGGAAGTGGCTGCCATCGCCGAGGAGCTGGCAGGGGCGGTGCGGGCCGATGGCGCCTCGCTCCAGGTCAACTGACCCGGCGGCTCGGGCGGCCTCGATGTCCGGCGATCCGAAGGGTCGGCGTTGTGCCGGATGGCCCGAGCCGTTACCATTGCGCGCCCTTTGAGGACGGCGGCACTCGCCATGCGCAAGCCTCTCATTGCCGGCAACTGGAAGATGCATGGGGACAGTGCTTTCGTGGCACGGTACGGGGCGGCGCTGGCCGCGGAGCCCTTGCCGAATGGCGCAGAGATCCTGCTGTTCCCGCCGATTCCCTACGTTCGCGAGCTGGCCGCGGCGCTGGGTGAAGCCGCCGTGGGGCTCGGGGTGCAGAACGTGCATGCCGAGGCCGAAGGCGCCTTCACCGGCGAAGTGTCGGTGGCGATGGCGCGGGACCTGGGCGCCGGCTGGGCACTGGTGGGTCACTCCGAGCGGCGCACCCTGTTCGGCGAGACGGACGAGGACGTGGCGGCCAAGGTCCGCGCGGTGCTGCAGGGCGGGCTGGTCCCGGTGATCTGCGTCGGCGAGACCCTGGCGGAGCGCGAGGCGGGCTCTGCGGAGGCGGTGGTTACCCGGCAGATCGGGGTGGTGGCCGAGTCCGCCGGGCGCGACGCGCTGGCGGCGGCGGTGGTGGCCTACGAGCCCGTCTGGGCCATCGGCACCGGGCGCACCGCCACGCCGGAACAGGCCCAGGAGATGCACCGGCTCATCCGCGACGTGGTGGCGGAGCGCTGTGGCGAAGACGCGGCATCGGCTCAGCGTATTCTGTACGGCGGCAGCGTGAAGCCCGGCAACGCGGCGGAGCTGCTGGCTCAGCCGGACATCGACGGAGCGCTGGTGGGCGGGGCATCCCTCGAGGCGGCCGATTTCGCCGCCATCGCCCGGGCCGCCGAGAACATTGGAGACGAGACGTGAACATGTCGACCGTGGAAACCGTGCTGATGGTGCTGCTGGTGGCGGACGCCCTGGCGCTCGGCGCGCTGGTGCTGCTTCAGCACGGCAAAGGTGCCGACGTCGGCGCCGCCTTCGGCAGCGGCGGCGCCAACACCATGTTCGGCAGCGCGGGCTCGGGCTCGTTCCTCACCCGGCTGACCGTGTGGCTGGCCATCGGCTTCTTCCTGATCTCCTTCGGCCTGGCGTACACGGCGAAGGAGCGCGCCGCGGAGCTGGAGACGCTGGGCATTCCACAGGTGGAATCCGCCGCTCCGCAGGAGCCGGCACCGGCGGAAAGCGACGAGCGGTTGACTACAGAACCTGAACGTGTAGATTCCGACATCCCCGATGTTTGATCGGGCCCTGACGCCGAAGTGGTGAAATTGGTAGACACGCTACCTTGAGGGGGTAGTGGGCTTACGCCCGTGGAGGTTCGAGTCCTCTCTTCGGCACCAACTCGAATGGCCGCCCGCGCAGCGGACGGCGAGCCTCGAACGCGTCGAGCCGGCTGCTGGGTGCGGCCGCGGACCCGAGCGTATCTGGAGCACCGCGCGAGATGCAGTCGCAGAGCCCGAGCCGCCTCCCGCACGCCACCCGGTGGCATTCTCCCGGATGAGGGGGGCCTGGACGCGCTCCGGCATGCTTTCCCTGGTGCTCGCCTGGAGCGCAAACGCCCAGGAAGCGGGCGGTCTGCTGGATCTCACCCTGGAGGAACTGGGCAGCATCGAGGTGACCTCGGTCTCCCGCCGCGAGGAGACTCGGGACGATGCCGCCGCCGCGGTGTACGTGATCACCCGGGAACAGATCATGAGCTCCGGCGTCACCAGTCTACCCGAGGCCCTTCGGCTCGCCCCCGGGGTGGAGGTGGCGCGGAACGGCGCCCATTCGTGGACCATATCCATGCGGGGCTTCAGCAGCAACCTGTCGAACAAGCTGCTGGTGCTCATCGACGGCCGCAGCGTCTATTCCCCCCTGTACGCCGGCGTGTTCTGGGATGCCCAGGACACCCTGCTCCACGACATCGAGCGGATCGAGGTCATCGGCGGGCCCGGCGGCGCCGTGTGGGGCGCCAACGCGGTGAACGGCGTGATCAACATCATCACCCGCTCGGCGTGGGACACCGACGGCGGCTTCGCCGAGATCGGCGTGGGCAACGAGAACGAGCTGGTGGCGGGGCTGCGCTACGGAGGGCGGCTCGGGCGCAACGCCGCTGCGCGCGCCTACGTGAAACGCAGGGAGCACGATGCCAGCCGCCGGGCCCGCCAGGGGCAGGGGGTGGACGACTGGAAGATGCAGCAGGCCGGCTTCCGCGCCGATTGGGCCGTCTCCGAAACGGACGCCCTCACCCTGCAGGGCGACGTGTACGACGGCGAGGAGTCGGCCCTGGTGCGCAGCGACTTCACCTTGGGCACCTTACCCGAGGAAGGGCTCCAGGACACGGTGGACATCGCCGGTCACAACCTGATGGCCACCTGGGAGCGTCAGCTCGGGCATGGCGCGGCGCTGCAGCTCAAGGGTTTCTACGATCACACCCGGCGGGACATCCCCGGTACGTTCCGCGAGGAGCGCGATACCCTGGAGCTGGACGCGGTCCACGTGCTGCGTCCGCGCGGGCGCCACGAGCTGATCTGGGGGGCCGGCGCGCGGGTCACCGAGGACGACGTCGACAACACGCGGTTCGCCACGTTCGAGCCCGCCAGCCGCAGGGACGAGACCTACAGCCTGTTCGTCCAGGACAAGATCGCCCTAAGGAGCCGCAAGCGCGACCTGTTCCTCACCCTCGGCGCCAAGCTCGAGCACAACGACTACACCGGCACCGAGCACCAGCCCAATGCCCGGCTCACCTGGCTGATCTCCGAGCGGCAGACGCTGTGGGCGGCGCTGTCGCGGGCGGTGCGCGTCCCCGCGCGGCTGAACGAGGATCTGGAGCTGTACGCGCCCATCGACGTGCCGGGTCTCGGGGTGCCGTTCTACGCCCACGTGCAGAGCCGGGACGATTTCGAGCCGGAGGAGCTGTTCGCCCAGGAGCTCGGCTACCGCATCCGCTTCGGCGACAGGCTGTCCGCCGATCTCGCCCTGTTCCGCCACGACTACGACGAGCTGCAGACCAACGAAGTGCTGGGGCCGCCGGTTCTGGTGCCGGGGGCGCTGCCCTATCTGGTGCTCCCCATGGTCCAGGGCAACGGCATGAAGGGGGAGAGCTACGGCGGCACGCTGGACGTGAAGTGGCAGCCGCTTCCGAACTGGCGGCTGGAGTTCCAGCTCTCCCACATCGACTTCGATCTGGAGCTCCGCTCCGGCAGCCGTGACCGTCACGCCCTCGGCGTCGCGGGCAACAGCCCCGAGTACCAGGGAGCCGTGTACTCCTATCTTTCCCTGTCGCGCAAGCTGAGCCTGTTCACCGGCGTGCGCTACGTGGACGGGCTGCCGAATCAGGGCGTGCCGAGCTACACCGAGCTCGATCTGGCGGTGGATTGGTGGGTGAGCCGCCGCTTGAAGGCCTCGGTGGCGGCGCGCAACCTCGCCGACCCGCACCACCCGGAGTTCGGCGGCGGCAACGAGATCGAGCGCAGCATCGTCATGAAGCTCGACTGGCGGTTCTGATCCCCGCCGGAAGCGGCGTCGCCTGGGCGTAGCGCAGCTCCACGCCCTCAGGGTGCCGGCACTCCAGGTGGCAGCGTGACATCTCCACCCGCAGCGCAGCCGACAAGAGCCGCGAGCTCAGCGCGAGTCCCGCCTGCCGCGCGGTGTGCAGGGCGATCTCGAAGCGTACCCGCTGATTCACGAGCTGGAAGTTGATCATGCCGCCGTCCGGCAGTCCGTGGGGCGCGTCGGTGACGATGAGGGTGGGCCCTTTCACCGCGCGGGTGAGGCGCCGCAGCCGGCGGTTCTGGCTCAAGCCGATGAAAAGGACCTCGTCCCTCTCGAGCTCGCGAATGGAGCGCAACCGGCGCACCACCACCTCGCGTCCCTGCACGCGCCGTTCATCCACGAACCGTTCCAGCTCGTCGGCCACGTCCGGTGCCCGCAGCACGGCGAAGCTGATCACCTCCTCTTCGTCACCGGGCCATTCCACGTAGGTCGCGAAATGGAACAGGAACGCGGCCTTCACCTCGTCCTCCGCGTATCGGGCGCGCGTGTCGGATGGCGCCGGCTGCGCGCCGGCATGGAGCGGAAGGAGCGTACCCAGACAGGCGAAGGCGAGGAGCAAGGCCATTCGACGATGCGCCGGCGTGGCACCTGCCGGCCTGATCAACTGCATTCGTGAATTCTTGTATTTCTCGAGCCGGACCCGGAGTAGATCACATCTCACGACTCGGATACCAGGTCTTCGAGCACCCCCTGAACTTTCTTCAGGTCCACCGGTTTCACCAGATGGGCGGTGAATCCGTGCTGCCGGGAGCGTCGGCGGTCCTGCTCCTGGCCCCAGCCGCTCAGTGCCACCAGCACCGTATCCGCGGCGGCAGGAAGCTCGCGAAGCAGGCTTGCCAGCTCGTAGCCGCTCATGTCCGGCAGGCCGATGTCGAGGAAGGCCACCTCCGGCTGCAGTGCCTCGGCGGCGCGAACGGCGCCGGCGCCGTCGTGGGCCACCCGCACCTGGTGTCCCAGCGCCTCGAGCAGCATTCCGAGGCTCGTGGCGAAGTCGACGTTGTCGTCCACGAGCAGGATGCGGTGCCCCTCCCCGCGTCGGGGCGCCTCCCCGGCGCCGTCCGCGGCCGCCGCCCCGTCCATCTGGGCCGGGCGATCGGGTGCAGCCGGCACGGCGTCGATGTCCACCACGAAGCGGCTGCCCCGGCCAGGGCCGTCACTGAACGCTTCGATGCTGCCGCCGTGCAGCGCCACCAGACGCTTGGCCAGGCCCAGGCCCACCCCGAGCCCGGCCTGGCCGCCCGCCGCGGTGCCGTCGTTGCCCTGAATGAACATCTCGAACACGGTCCCCAGGGTCTGCTCCGTCATGCCGATGCCGTTGTCCGACACCGACACCCGGACCCGGCCTTCAACGACCTGGGCGCTGAAGCCGATGCGACCGCCCGGCTGGGTGTACTTGGCGGCGTTGTTCAGGAGGTTCGAGAACACCTGGGAGAGGCGCACGGCGTCGCCGCGGACGTACACGGGGCGTTCCGGCATCACCACCTCCAGCCGGTGCCCGCGCTGGTCGATGATGGGCCGTACCGTGTCGATGGCGTTCTGCATCACCCCGGCCAGGTCCACCGTCTGCATCTGGACCGTCAGCTTTCCCCGGGTGATCCTGGAAACGTCCAGCAGATCGTCGATGAGCCGCACCATGTGGGCGAGCTGCCGCTGGATGATGTCCCGGGCGTGCCGCGCCTCCTCGGTGCTGCCGGCGGATTCCATGATTTCCAGCGCGGTGACCATGGGCGCCAGAGGATTCCGCAGCTCGTGGGCCAGGGTGGCCAGGAACTCGTCCTTGCGCTGGTCTGCGACCCGCAAGGCGGCCTCGGCGTAACGCCGCTCCTCGGTCTCCTCCACCAGTCGCCGGTTGGTGGCCTCCAGAGCCTCGGTCATCCGCCCCACCTCGGCGAGCATGGCATTGAAGGAGTCCACCAGCACGCCGATCTCGTCCTCGGTGGTCTTCTCGGCCCGCTGAGTGAAGTCCCGGCGGCTCATGACCCTCCGCGCGATGTCGGTGACCGCCAGCAGCGGCGCGGTGACGCCGCGCTGCAGATAGGCCGAGGTGAGACCGGCGACCGTGAGGCTCAAGAGCGTCACCAGGCCGACGATCAACGAGTAGTCCTTCAGGCGCAGGGCCAGGTCGTCTTTGGAGCGCAGGTATACGGTGCCGATCCGCTGATCGCTGGCCACCACGGGATGGACCAGCTCCAGGCTGCCGTCGACGAACTGCGAGCCCAGCGGCGCGGCGAGCCGCGGGGGCGGCGGCGGAATGCCCTGGCGCGCGTAGTGGGCGAACAGGGTCCCGTCCAGGGTGTAGAGGGCGGCGGCGACGATGCCGCGGCGGCTCGCCAGCAGCGCCAGGGTCTCGGCGGCGCTCACCGGATCGTCGAATTGCAGCGCCGGCGTGCTGGTGCGGGCCAGGATGTCGGCTTGAGTGGTGGCGTCGTTGACCAGAAACTCGCGGTAGTTGCGGGCCTCGTAAGTCACCAAGGCGGCCGCCGACACGAGGAGCGCCACGAGCGTGGTGAGCATGACGACGGCCAGCACCTTGAAGCGTAAGGAGCGCCTGATGAGCCTGAGCATGAGGCATCGAGGTTCGAAAGAATCGGGCATTATGTCAATTGTCTGGGCCGCCGAGTAGGACCCGGGATCGGCTCCGTGTCCGGGGCCGGTGTTGCTTGACCGCTCGTCGGTGGGCGTATATCGTTTTCCGCCGTCCGCACGTTTTCCTCGGCGATTCCCGTCGAAGGTTTTCTTCCATCCGTGGTTGCGGTGGCAACCCCGAGTCCCCTATAATTCGCGCTCGCTGATGCGGGGTGGAGCAGTCTGGTAGCTCGTCGGGCTCATAACCCGAAGGTCGTAGGTTCAAATCCTGCCCCCGCTACCAAAGGATTCGAAGGGCCCCCTGAGGGCCTTTTTCGTAGCAGGTCCTCCAGGGACGCGCGGCGCCCCGGATGCTCGAACATCCTGCGTACATCCTTGAGGTGGCCACCACGTATCGGTGGATCGCCTGCGCGTTGTCGGCAAGGGCCCGAGGTGATCGGGCGGCGCCGATCACGAGAAAAATGGGCGCATGCCCATTTTTTTTTCCGCACGCGGAGCAGAAACGAGCGAGTAGAGTCGATTCGGAAATTTGAACAGACGCGAGAACCAGATCGAGGGCCTGCTGGCCCCGGCGGTAGAAGCTTTGGGATGCGAGCTGTGGGGCGTGGAATACATGTCCCAGGGCAGGCGTTCGAAGCTCAGAGTCTATATCGATCGGCCCGAGGGGGTGACGGTGGACGACTGTGAGCGAGTGAGCCGGGAGGTCAGCGACCTGCTGGACATCGAGGATGTCATTCCTTCTGCGTACACCCTGGAGGTGTCCTCTCCGGGCATGGACCGCATTCTCTTCAAGCCCGGGCACTACCAGGCCAACCTGGGAGCCACCGTGGACGTGCGATTGAATTTCCCCTTCGAAGGCAGGAAGCACATCGTCGGCACCCTCGTGGCCATCGAGGACGACGAGATCGTCGTGCGTCCCCGGGAGCAGGGGGAGGAGGCGGAAGAGTTCGTCCTGCCCCTGGAGAACGTCCAGCGGGCGCGGGTGGTTCCGCAGTTTGATTGATGGTTGTCGAAGCATATCGGCCCTGACGAGGATCGAAAGAGATGAGTAAAGAAGTGCTGCTGGTCGTGGACTCCGTCTCCCACGAAAAAGGCGTGCCCAAAGACGTGATCTTCGGGGCGATCGAAGCTGCGCTGGCCACTGCGACCAAGAAGCGTTACGACGAGAACGCGGATTTCCGCGTGTCCATCGACCGGGAGACCGGCGACTACGAGACCTTCCGCCGCTGGACGGTGGTGGATCCGCAAGCGATTCTCGACGACGAGGACGAGGAGGTGGACTGGAACGCCTCGGCCATGCTGACCATCGAGGATGCCCGTGAGCGCCGGCCCGACGCCCAGCTGGGAGACGTGATCGAGGAGCCGGTGGAATCCGTGGAGTTCGGCCGCATCGCCGCCCAGACCGCCAAGCAGGTCATCGTCCAGAAGGTGCGGGAGGCCGAGCGGGCTCAGGTGGTGGAGGCCTACCTCCCCCGGGTCGGCGAACTGGTGAGCGGCACCGTGAAGAAGCTGGGCCGCGACAGCATCATCGTCGACCTCGGCAACAACGCAGAGGGGCTGTTGACCCGGGAGCATCTCATCCCGCGGGAGACGTTCCGGGTGGGCGACCGCCTGCGCGCCCTGCTGCTGGACGTGCGGCCCGACAACCGGGGACCGCAGCTCATCCTCACCCGCACCTCGCCGCAGATGCTCATCGAGCTGTTCAAGATCGAGGTGCCCGAGATCGCCGAGGACATCATCGAGATCCGCGGCGCCGCCCGGGATCCCGGCTCCCGGGCCAAGATCGCCGTGCGCACCAACGACGGCCGCATTGATCCCGTGGGCGCCTGTGTGGGCATGCGGGGTTCCCGCGTCCAGGCGGTGTCGGGGGAGCTGGCGGGGGAGCGCATCGACATCGTGCTGTGGGACGACAATCCGGCACAGCTCGTGATCAATGCCATGGCGCCCGCCGAGGTGGAATCCATCGTGGTGGACGAGGACGCCGGCTCCATGGACATCGCGGTGGCCGAGGACAACCTGGCCCAGGCCATCGGCCGGGGCGGCCAGAACGTCCGGCTGGCCAGCGAGCTGACGGGCTGGACCTTGAACATCATGACCGAGGACGAAGCGGTCGCCAAACAGGAAGAGGAAGCCGGCAAGCTGATGAGCGACTTCATGGAGTCGCTGTCGGTGGATGAGGACGTGGCCGCCGTGCTGGTGGAGGAAGGCTTCGCCAGCTTGGAGGAGATCGCCTACGTTCCCATCGAGGAGATGAAGAACATCGAGGGCTTCGACGAGGAGATCGTCACCGAGCTCAGGAACCGCGCCAAGGACGCGCTCCTCACCAAGGCCATCGCCAGCGAGGAGTTGCTCGGCGAGAACGAGCCGGCGGAAGACCTCCTCAACATGGAAGGCATGGATCGCCACCTGGCGTACCAGCTAGCCAACAACGGCGTGAAGACCATGGAAGACCTGGCGGAGCTGGCCGTGCCCGACCTGCTGGAGATCGCCGAAGATCTCGACGAGGAGAAGGCCGCCGAGCTCATCATGACCGCCCGGGCGCCATGGTTCGAAGAAGCCGGGGAGTAACGGATATTTCAGGGGATCACGGCATGTCAGATGTCACGGTTAAACAACTGGCAGAATCGGTCGGCGCTCCCGTGGACCGGCTGCTCAAGCAGATGAGCGAAGCGGGTCTGCCGCACACCAGCGAAGCGGAGCCGGTGTCGGAGGACGAGAAGCAGACCCTGCTGGCGTTCTTGAAGCGCAGTCACGGTTCCACCGAATCGGCGCCCAAGAAGATCACGCTCAAGCGCCGGTCGGTGGGAACGTTGAAATCCGGCCAGGGGCGCTCGGGGCGGAACGTGACCGTGGAGGTGCGGCGCAAGCGCACCTACGTCAAGCGTGCCGAGCTGGAGCCCGCCGAGGAAGCGGCGCTGGAAGCAGCGCCGGAAGAAGCTCCGGAGGTTGTATCCGAGCCCGTGGCGGAAGCCCCCGCCCCGGCCGAGGCCGCCGCGCCGGAGCCGCAGCCCGAGGTGCAGCCGGAGCCGGAGCCCGCTCCGGAGCCGGAAGCCGCGCCCGAGCCCGAGCCCGTTGCGGAGCCGCCGCGCCCCGCGCGCAAGCTCACGGCCTCCGAGATCGAGATGCAGCGTATCCGCGAGCAGGAGCAGGCGCGTATGGCGGCGGAGCAAGCCTCCCGTCGCCGCGAGGCGGAGCGCAAGGCCGCGGAAGAGCAGCGTCGCGAGGAAGCGAAGCAGAAGGCGGAGCAGGAGCGCCTCGAAGCGGAGCGCAAGGCCAAGGAAGCGGCCGAGGCCAAGAAGGCGGCGCCGGACAAGGCGGCGGAGGCTGCAGTGGCTGCCCAGGCTGCCGCGGTCAGCAGCGAGAAGGCCGGAAAGCAGCGGCGGGGCCGCGAACGCGACCGTGGCAAGGCCGAGGAGTTTCCCCGCGGCCGGCGCCGTGAGCTGTCGCTGAAGAGCGAGCGGCGCGGCAAGCGCCGCGCCCACCATGGGCCGCTGAAGGTCGACCAGCAGGGCGGTGAGTTCCGACCCACCGATTTCATCGCGCGCGACGTGGAGATCCCCGACGTTCTCACCGTGGGCGAGCTGGCCAACCGCATGTCGGTGAAGGCCGGCGAGGTCATCAAGACGCTGATGAACATGGGCGTGATGGCCACCATCAACCAGACCGTGGATCAGGACACCGCCGTCCTCGTGGTGGAGGAGATGGGTCACCGGCCGAAGGTGATCCACGCCGATGCCATGGAGCAGGCGCTCGAGCGGTCGCTCGAGGTGGAGGGGGAGGAGCATCCCCGGCCGCCGGTGGTGACCGTGATGGGCCACGTGGACCACGGCAAGACGTCGCTTCTGGACTACATCCGCAAGACCCGGGTGACCAGCGGCGAGGCCGGCGGCATCACCCAGCACATCGGCGCCTACGGCGTGGACACGCCCCACGGCAAGATCACCTTCATCGATACCCCCGGTCACGCGGCGTTCACCGCCATGCGGGCCCGGGGTGCCCAGACCACGGACATCGTCATCCTGGTGGTGGCCGCGGACGACGGGGTGATGCCCCAGACCGAGGAAGCCATCCAGCACGCCAAGGCCGCCGGCGTGCCCATCGTGGTGGCCATCAACAAGATGGACCTGGAAGGCGCGGACCCGGACCGGGTCACCAACGAGCTGGCGTCCAAGGACGTGGTGCCCGAGGACTGGGGCGGCGATACCCAGTTCATCAAGGTTTCCGCCATCACCGGCCAGGGTATCGAGGAGCTGCTGGAGGCGGTGCTGCTTCAGGCGGAGATCCTGGAGCTCAAGGCCGTGCCGGAAGCGCCGGGGCGGGGCGTGGTGGTGGAGTCCAGGCTGGATCGCGGCCGCGGCCCCGTGGCTACGGTGCTGGTCCAGAACGGGACGCTCCGGCAGGGCGACATCATCATCGCCGGCGAGCATTTCGGCCGGGTGCGCGCCATGCTCAACGAGCTCGGCGAGCAGGTGAAGGAAGCCGGCCCTTCGGTGCCCGTGGAGGTGCTGGGTCTCAACGGTACGCCGGCGGCCGGGGACGAGTTCTCGGTGGCCAGCGACGAGAAGACGGCGCGGGAGCTCGCCGAGTTCCGCCGCGACAAGAGCCACGAGCATCGGCTCGCGCTGCAGCAGGCGGCGAAGATGGAGAACATGTTCGCCGGCCTCGGCGAAGGCGAGAAGCGGGTGCTCAAGGTGGTGCTCAAAGCCGACGTCCGGGGCAGCCTGGAGGCCATCACCCAGGCGCTCGCCGAGATGGGCAACGAGGAAGTCTCGGTGAACGTGCTCGGCTCCGGGGTGGGCGGCATCACCGAGACCGACGCCAACATGGCCCTCACCTACGGCGCGGTGATCTTCGGCTTCAACGTCCGCGCGGACAACGCGGCCAAGCAGATCATCGAGCGGGAGGGCATCGAGCTTCGCTACTACAGCGTCATCTACGAGCTGCTCGACGACGTCAAGCAGGTGCTCACCGGCATGCTGCGCCCGGAGATCCGGGAAGAGATCGTCGGCGTGGCCCAGGTTCGCGAGGTGTTCCGCTCGCCGCGGTACGGCCAGGTGGCCGGCTGCATGGTCACCGAGGGCACCGTCTACCGCAACAAGCCCATCCGGGTGCTGCGGGAAAACGTCGTGATCTTCGAGGGGGCGCTGGAGTCGCTGCGGCGGTTCAAGGAGGACGTCAACGAGGTTCGCGCCGGTACCGAGTGCGGCATCGGCGTGCGCAACTACAACGACATCCGCCCCGGCGACCAGATCGAGGTGTTCGAAACCAAAGAGGTTGCTCGAGAGCTGTGAGCCATGGATTCCGGACGTGACCTACGTGTCGCCGATTTCATCCGCGACGAGCTGGCCGCCATCATTCAGCGGGAGATGCGGGACCCGCGGGTGGGCATGGTGAACGTCAACGAAGTGAAGGTGAGCCGCGATCTCTCCTACGCGGACGTCTACGTGTCGTCCATCGAGGCCAGCACGCCCGAGGCCCGCGCCGAGCTGGTGCGGGTGCTGAACGGCGCAGCGGGCTTCTTCCGCTCGGAGCTGGCGAAACGGCACCGCATGCGGACCACGCCGAAGCTGCGCATTCACTACGACGAGCTCATGGAAGAAGGCCCGCGGCTGGAAGCGCTCATCGAGAGGGCCGTGGAGGCCGACCGCCGCGCCGGCGGACACGCGTCCGGCGGAGACGTGTCCGGCGGAGACGCGTCCGGCGGTGATGCTGCGGGCGGTCCCGCCCGCGAGGACCGCAACGATGGCTAGGCGCAGACGCCGCGGCCGCGACGTCAGCGGCATCCTGGTGCTGGACAAGCCCCAGGGCATGAGCTCCAACGATGCCGTGCAGAAGGCGAAGCGGCTGTTTCACGCGCAGAAGGTGGGCCACACCGGCGCGCTGGACCCCCTGGCCACCGGGGTGCTGCCGTTGTGCTTCGGCGAGGCCACCAAGTTCTCGCAGTATCTGCTGAACTCGGACAAGAAGTACCTGACGCGGCTGAAGCTCGGGGTGGCCACCGACAGCGGCGACGCGGACGGCAACGTGATTGCCACCCGGCCGGTGGAGAACGTGAGCGAAGCCCGGGTGGAGGACGCGCTGCGTTTCTTCCGGGGCGAGATCGAACAGGTGCCGTCGATGTTCTCGGCGGTGAAGCATCAGGGCCAGCCGCTGTACAAGCTGGCCCGCCAGGGTATCGAGATCGAGCGGGAATCCCGCCGGGTGACGATCTTCGCCAACGAGCTGGTTGCGCTCGAGGGCGACGAGCTCACCCTGTCGATCCACTGCAGCAAGGGCACGTACGTGCGCACCATCGCCGAGGAGCTCGGCGAGCTCCTCGGCTGCGGCGCGCACGTGATCGCGCTGCGGCGCCTGGCCGCCGGCCCCTACACGGAGGCGGACCTGGTGACTTTCGAGACCCTGGAGGCAGCCCTGGAGAAAGGGTCCCTGGACCCGTTCCTGCTGCCCGTGTCCAGCGCCGTGGGCCATTGGCCCGAGGTCACCCTGAACGACGACACGGCGTACTATCTGCGCCAGGGTCAGCCGGTCATCGTGCCTCACGCGCCCAGCAGTGGCTGGGTGCGGCTGTCCCAGGCGCAACAGGAAGGGCCCGCCCGATTTCTCGGCGTGGGCGAGGTGCTCGACGACGGCCGGGTCGCTCCGAGGCGGCTGGTCGTTGCGGCGTGAGGCGTCTGCAAATATGCGCGGATGTCTCGATTTTTCGATGAATGCATATTGGAGAAAGCGAAATGGCACTTTCAGCAGCAGCGAAAGCTGAAATCATCAAGGACTACCAGGTCGAAGAGGGAGACACGGGTTCACCGGAAGTACAGGTTGCCCTGTTGACCCACAACATCAACGCGCTGCAGGAGCATTTCCGCTCCCACAAGCAGGATCATCATTCCCGTCGGGGGCTGATCCGCATGGTGAATCAGCGCCGGAAGCTGCTCGACTATCTCAAGCGCAAGAACCCGAACCGCTACGCCGAGCTGATCGGCCGGCTGGGACTGCGCCGCTAAGAGCGAGCGCTCGCGGACCGTGCCGCCCGGCGGCAGTCCGAACGACGGCGGCCGCTGACGAGGTTGCGGCCGCCGCTACAGGAAATGGAGGAATACAGTTTGAATCCCGTTACTAAACAATTTCAGTTTGGCGAGCAGAGCGTGACCCTGGAAACGGGCCGCGTCGCCAAACAGGCCACCGGTGCGGTGCTGGTCACCATGGGCAACACCGTGGTGCTGTGCACGGCGGTGGGCGTGAAGCAGCCCCGGCCGGGGCAGAGCTTCTTCCCGCTCACGGTGAACTACCAGGAGAAGACCTACGCCGCGGGCAAGATCCCGGGCGGCTTCTTCCGCCGGGAAGGGCGTCCTTCGGAGAAGGAAACCCTGACCTCGCGCCTCATCGACCGGCCGCTCCGGCCGCTGTTCCCGAAAGGGTTCATGAACGAGGTGCAGGTGGTCTGCACGGTGATGTCGGCGGACAAGAACGAAGATCCGGACATCGCGTCCATGCTGGGCGCCTCCGCGGCGCTCGCCGTCTCGGGCATTCCCTTCAACGGCCCCATCGGCGTCGCCCGGGTCGGCTACAAGGACGGCACGTACCTGCTCAACCCCAGCTATTCCCACCTGCTCGAGTCCGATCTGTCCATGGTGGTGGCAGGCACCGACGAAGCGGTGCTCATGGTGGAGTCGGAAGCCAAGGAGCTCACCGAGGACGAGATGCTCGGGGCGGTGCTGTTCGCCCACCAGGAAATGCAGGTCGCCATCAGCGCCATCAAGGAGCTGGCGGCGGAGGCCGGCAAGCCGCGCTGGGACTGGGAGCCCGCTCCGGTGGACGAGAGCCTGAAGGAGGCCGTGGAATCCCTGGTCAAGGCCGAGCTGGGCGAGGCCTACCGGATCACCGACAAGATGCAGCGCCAGGGCCGGGTGAGCGAATTGCGCGCGCGCGCCGTGGAGCAGCTCGCCGGCGGTGAGGCGCCCCGATTCGACGCCGAGGAGGTGTCGAACATGTTCGGCAAGGTGGAGAAGGACATCGTCCGTCAGCGGGTGCTGAACGGCGAGCCGCGGATCGACGGCCGCGACCTGCGCACCGTGCGTCCCATCGACATCCAGGTGCCGTTCCTGCCGAAGACCCACGGCTCGGCGCTCTTCACCCGCGGCGAGACCCAGGCCATCGTGGTGGCCACCCTGGGCACCCTGCGGGACGCCGCCCTCATCGATGCGCTGGAAGGCTCCTACAAGGACAACTTCCTGCTGCACTACAACTTCCCGCCGTTCAGCGTCGGCGAGGCGGGCATGATGACCGGCCCGAAGCGCCGGGAGATCGGCCACGGCCGGCTGGCTCGGCGCGGCGTTTCGGCGGTGCTGCCCACGGTGGACGATTTCCCCTACACCCTCCGCGTGGTCTCCGAGATCACCGAATCCAACGGCTCGAGCTCCATGGCGACGGTGTGCGGCACGTCGCTCGCGCTGATGGACGCCGGGGTGCCGGTGAAGGCACCGGTGGCGGGGGTGGCCATGGGCCTGGTGAAGGACGGCAACAAGTACGCCGTGCTCACCGACATCCTGGGTGACGAGGACCACCTCGGCGACATGGACTTCAAGGTGGCCGGCACCGCCAAGGGCGTGACCGCGCTGCAGATGGACATCAAGATCGCCGGCATCACCGAGGAGATCATGGAAGTGGCGCTGCATCAGGCCCTGGAGGCCCGTCAGCACATCCTCGGCGAGATGGCCAAGGTCATCGAAAAGCCGCGGGATCAGCTCTCCGAGAACGCCCCGTCCATGAAGGTGGTCATGGTGCCCGTGGACAAGATCCGCGACGTCATCGGCAAGGGCGGCGCCACCATCCGTTCCATCGTCGAGGAAACCGGCGCGGACATCGACATCGAGGACGATGGCAGCGTGCGGATCTACGCCGAGAACGCCGAGGCCATGGAGGCCGCGGTGGCGCGGGTCCAGGAGATCACGGCGGAAGCCGAGGTGGGCAGGATCTACCACGGCCGGGTGGAGCGGATCGTCGACTTCGGCGCGTTCGTCAACATCCTGCCGGGCAAGGACGGTCTGCTGCACATCTCGCAGATCGCGGACGAGCGTGTGGAGTCCGTGACCGACTACCTGCAGGAAGGCCAGATGGTGGACGTGGTGGTTCTCGACGTGGACCAGCGCGGCCGCATCAAGCTCTCCATGAAGGAAGTCCCCAACTACGCCCAAAGCGCGTAGCTGCCAACGACGCGCTCTGCGCGTAGGTTGGGCTTGGATCTGGGCCGGCCCGGGGGCGTTCGCCTTCCGGGCCGGATCACCGCGAGCCCTCGTGATCTTCTAGCCCAGAACCGTCCTCTAGCCCAGAACGGTCCTCTAGCCCAGAACGGTCCTCTAGCCCAGAACGGTCCTCTAGCCCAGAGCCGCCGGCGGCGGCTCCATGGGCGTCCTCTCCAGCGCCGCCTTCAGCGCGAAGTAGAAGGCCTCCGGATTGGCCTCCAGCTCAGCGTCCCCGAGATCGTCGAACTCCGTCTCCAGATCGAGATCGTCCATGATGCGCGCCCTCGTCACGTTGGCCGTCCACTGATCCTAGTTTCCGGCCATGGCACTGCCGTGACGTGGTTCCGGTTTGCGCGATCGCGGTGACCTGGGCCCTCACCGGGGGCCCAGGTCAGGCCCTGCTGCGGTTGGCCACCAGCTCCTCCACCACCGCCGGATCGGCCAGGGTGGTGGTGTCGCCCAGGTTGTCCAGCTCGTCGGCTGCGATCTTGCGCAGGATCCGGCGCATGATCTTGCCCGAGCGGGTCTTGGGCAGTCCCGGCGCGAACTGGATCACGTCCGGCTTGGCGATGGCGCCGATCTCCCGGCGAACCAGCTCCACCAGCTCGTTCCGGAGGGCGTCCAGGTCCGGATCGCTGCCGCTCATGAGGGTGACGTAGGCGTAGATGCCTTCGCCCTTCAGCTCGTGGGGAAAGCCCACCACGGCCGCTTCCGCCACCAGCTCGTGGAGCACCAGGGCGCTTTCCACCTCGGCGGTGCCGATACGATGACCGGAGACGTTCAGCACGTCGTCCACCCGGCCGGTGATCCAGTAATAGCCGTCCGCGTCGCGGCGGGCCCCGTCGCCGGTGAAGTAGTAACCCGGGTAGGCGGAGTAGTAGGTATCCACCACCCTTTGGTGATCGCCGAACACCGTGCGGATCTGTCCCGGCCAGGTGTGGGTGATCACCAGGTTGCCCCGCGCCTCCGTCTCCTCGATGAGGCGGCCGTTCTCGTCCACCAGTCCCGGCTGCACGCCGAAGAAAGGCAAGGTGGCCGAGCCGGGTTTGAGCGCCATGGCGCCGGGCAGGGGCGAGATCATGATGCCGCCGGTCTCCGTCTGCCACCAGGTGTCGACGATGGGGCAGCGGCCTTCGCCCACCACCCGGTGGTACCACTCCCAGGCCTCGGGGTTGATGGGCTCGCCGACGGTGCCCAACAGGTGCAGCGTCTTCCGTGACGTCCGCTTCACCGGCTCGTCCCCCTGCGCCATCAGCGAGCGCAGCGCGGTGGGAGCGGTGTAGAACACGTTGACCCGGTGCTTGTCCACCACCTGCCAGCAGCGGGAGGAATCCGGATAGGTGGGCACGCCCTCGAACATCACGGTGGTGGCGCCGTTCGCCAGAGGCCCGTAGACGATGTACGAGTGGCCGGTGACCCAGCCCACGTCGGCCGTGCACCAGTAGACGTCGCCGTCGTGGTAATCGAACACGTACTTGTGGGTCATGGCCGCCTGCAGCAGGTAGCCGGCCGTGGCGTGCTGCACCCCCTTGGGTTTGCCCGTGGAGCCGGAGGTATAGAGGATGAAGGAGGGGTCCTCCGCCTCCATGGACTCGGGTTCGCAGGAGGTGGCCTGGTCGGCCACCAGATCGTGGTACCAGACGTCCCGGGAATCGTCCCAGGTGACGTCGGCGCCGGTGCGCCGCACCGTGATCACGGTATGGACGTCGGGGCAGTCGGCCAGCGCCACCTCGGTGTTTTCCTTGAGGGGCACCGTGCGTCCGCCCCGGACCCCCTCGTCCGCGGTGATGACGCAGCGGCAGTCCGAGTCCAGGATCCGGTCCTTCAGCGAGTGGGGTGAGAAGCCGCCGAACACCACGGAGTGTATGGCGCCGATGCGCACGCAGGCGAGCATGGCGTAGGCGGCCTCGGGAATCATGGGCATGTAGATGCACACCCGATCCCCCTTGCGCACGCCCCGCTGCTTGAGACCGTTGGCGAGCCGGCACACCTCGTCGTGCAGGGTCTGGTAGCTGATGGTCAGGTCTTCGTCCGGATCGTCACCTTCCCAGATGATGGCGGCCTGGCCCGCGCGCTGGGGCAGGTGCCGGTCGATGCAGTTGTAGCTGATGTTGAGACGGCCGCCGGAGAACCAGCTCACCTTGCCGGCGCGCATGTCCTGCTCGAACACCGAGTCCCACTTGCGTTCCCAGTCGAGGAAGATGTCCGCCTGCTCCGCCCAGAATCCCTCCGGATCCTCCACCGACCGCTGGTACATGGCCCGATACTGCGCGTCATTGATGAAGGCGCGTTCCTGCATGAACTCGGGAACGGGGTAAGTGTGCGGTTCGGACATGTCCTGCTCCTCCTGCCGATAGCCGGGAGGGGGCCGGTCAGCCGGTGGGCTGGCGTCCGCGCAGATGCTCGATCAGATGCCGCGTGGAGGCGTCCTGGCCGGCCGGGGTCGCCTCGCCGCTCAACGCCTCGTGAATCGGCAGCGCCAGCCGTTTCCCCAGCTCGACCCCCCATTGATCGAACGAGTTTATGTCCCAGATGACGCCCTGGCAAAACACTTTGTGCTCGTACAGGGCCAGCAGGGCGCCCAGCGCGTAGGGCGTCAGACGCTCCAGCACCAGGGTGGTCGTGGGCTTGTCGCCGGTGACCCGCCGGTGGGGGTCCTCCGCCTCCTGGCCCGCCATCATCGCCTGGCTCTGAGCCAGGCCGTTCGCCAGCAGCCAGGCGTGATGGCCGGCGAGCTGGTGATCCGGCGCGGCCGTCAGCACGAAGTCGGCGGCGAACGCCCGGGTTCCCTGGTGAAGGAGCTGGTGGTAGGCGTGCTGGCCATTGGTGCCTTCGCCGCCCCAGACCATGGGCATGGTGTGCACCCCCACCGGCGAGCCGTCTTGGTGAACCGACTTGCCGTTGCTCTCCATCTCGAGCTGCTGCAGGTAGTCCGGCAGCAGCCGCAGCCGGCGGTCGTAGGGCAGCACCAGCTCGCTGGCGGCACCGAGGAAATTGCAGTTCCAGATTCCGGCCAGGGCCATGAGCAGGGGGCCGTTGCCGGCGAAGGGGGCGTTCCGGAAGTGCAGGTCCATGTCGTGGGCCCCCTCCAGCAGCTCGAGGAAGACCTCGGGCCCCGCCCGCAGCGCCAGGGGTAGCCCCACCGCGGACCACAGCGAGTAGCGGCCGCCCACCCAATCCCACATAGGGTAGACCCGGGTCTCGGGAATGCCGAACTCCGCTGCCGCCTGCACGTTGGCCGTCACCGCCAGGAAGTGCTGGGCGAGGGCGCCGACGCTGCCGGTGCGCTCCAGGAACCAGCTTCTGGCCGACTGGGCGTTCACTCGGGTTTCCAGGGTGGAGAACGATTTGGAGACCACCACGAACAGGGTGGTGGCCGGGTTCAGGCCGTCGAGGGCCGAGCGCAGCGCATCGCCGTCCACGTTCGCGACGAACCGGCAACGCGGGCCGGGGCTGTCCCGGCGGCTCAGGGCTTCCACCGTGAGCTCGGGGCCCAGGTGGGAGCCGCCGATGCCGATGTGGATCACGTCGCTGATGGCCCGGCCGGTGTGTCCGCGGACGTCGCCCCTCGTCAGCAGGGCGGTGAACCGGAGCAGCCGGTCCCGGGTCCGGGTCACCGCCGCCTCCACGTCCGCCGGCGCTTCCCCCGGGCCGGCCCGGAGCGCCGTGTGCAGTGCCGGGCGGTCCTCGGTGGTGTTGACGTGGGCGCCCTGAAACAGCCCGTCGATGGCCGCCGCCATGCCCTGCTGCTCGGCCAGCTCGAGTAGCGCGGCCACCACGGCGGGGCCGAGGCGCTGCTTGCTGAGATCCAGGTGCACGCCTGGCAGGTCGAGCCGCAGGGCGGCGTTGCGGTGCTCGTCCGCCAGCAGCGTGGCGGACGGGGTGTTGGAGAGCTCCGAGGCCAGCCGGCTCAGGGTCTTCCAGGCGGCTTGTCGTTCAGGGCCCGGCATGGCTGGCCTACAGCAGCGTGGGGTTGGGATTGAAGTACTGGCGCAGTCCGTCCATCTCCAGCACCTGGCCGAGCAGGGCGTCGAAATGAGCGTCATTGTTGGCGAAATCGATCTCGGTGGCGTTGACCACCAGCAGGGGCGCGGCGTCGTAGTAGTGGAAGAACTCCGTGTACGCCCGGTTCAGGGTCTCCAGATAACCGCCCTCGATGTCCCGCTCGTAACGGATGCCGCGGCGGCGGATGCGCGCCAGCAGGACGTCCACGGGTGCCTGCAGATAAATCACCAGGTCCGGCTGGGGCGGCGCCAGCTCCAGGCTGTCGTAGATCTGCCGGTACAGGGCGTACTCGTGGTCGTCCAGGGTCATGCGCGCGAACAGGTCGTCCTTCTCCATGAGGAAGTCCGAGACCAGCGTGGGCCCGAGCAGGTCGTCCCCCGGCAGCTCCGCCACCTGGCGCGCCCGATGCAGGAGGAAGTAGAGCTGGGTGGGCAGCGCGTGACGGCGCCCTTCCCGGTAGAACCGGTCGAGAAACGGATTCTCGGTGGAGGGCTCGAGCAGCAGCGGATAGCGGAAGTGGTCGGCGAGCCGGCGCGCCAGCGTGGTCTTGCCCACGCCGATGGGCCCTTCGATGGCCAGGAAGCGGGGCGGCGCCCGGTCCGGGTCGGGAGCGTTCGAGGTGCTGAGCTTGGCCTGGCTGTTCATCGGCTTCGGGACCTGGCGACACCCTCATCATCTACGCGGCCGGGCGCCCGTTCAAGGCCGCCGGGAGGTTCAGTCCTCTCCGGGTGCCCCAGCCACCCGGGGCTTGCGCCGCCGCCGACGTTTGCGGCGTTTTGCGGATTTGCCCTCGGCCGGCGGCGCGCCGCGCAGCGCCTCCACCATCGCCTGCATGCCCGGCCCGTCCTGCTCCTGGTATTCGGTCCACCACTCGGCGGCATCGCCCACCGGTTCGCCCGCCTGGCTGCGCAGCACCAGGAAATCGTAGGCGGCACGGAATCGCTCGTGGGCGTGGATCTGGGTGATGGCCCGGTAGCGGCGCGACTCCAGGCGGTGCTGCAGCCCCCACACGTCGCGGATGAACTGGGAGAAGCGCCGGGGAATGGAGATCACCTGCTGCTGTTCCGCCAGCGCCGCGCCCGCGGCCATGGCGCGGGCTTCGGCCGGCTTGTGGGTCTCCTCCAGCTCGGCCTGGCGGGCCTGGACGTCGCGCCACAGCATCACGGCCAGAAGGAACGCCGGCGTGACCGGCTTGCCGTCGGCGATGCGCAGGTCGGTGTTGCGCATGGCGAGCGGCACCAGGGGGTCGTCCGGAGCGGTGCAGGGGAACAAGGCCCAGCGCAATCGGGTGGGCGCCAGATACTCCCAGGCCTCCAGTGCCTTGCCCGTGACGAACAGCTTGCAGACTTCGTCGAACAGGCGTGCCGGGGGGATGGCCCGGAGCAGCTCCGCCGCCTCGGGAATGGCCGCCTCGATCTCCCGGTCCAGGGAGAACCCGAGCTTGGCGTGAAAGCGCACCGCCCGCAGGATGCGTACCGGATCCTCCCGCAGCCGCACCTCGGTCTCGCCGATGAAACGCAGCCGCCGATGCTCGAGATCGTCCAGCCCGCCGACGAAATCGATGATGGCTTCGGTGCCGGGGTCGTAGTAGAGCGCGTTGATGGTGAAGTCGCGGCGGAACGCGTCCTCGTCCATGGTGCCCCACACGTTGTCCCGCAGGATAAGCCCGGAATCGGCGTGCCGGCGCTCGTCCTCCTCCTCCACCGCGCCCTTGCGGAATGTGGAGACCTCGATGATGTGGCGTCCGTAGCGTACGTGCGCGATGCGGAAGCGGCGCCCCACCAGCCGGGAGCGGCGAAAGATCCGCTTCACCTCCTCGGGGGTGGCGTCGGTGGCCACGTCGAAGTCCTTGGGCTCCAATCCCAGCAGCAGGTCGCGTACGCAGCCGCCCACCAGCAGGGCCTGGTAGCCGGCGTCCGTGAGCTGCGCGACCACGTCCAGGGCGTTGGGATCCACATCGGAGCGCTCGAGACCGTGCTCCGTGGCGTGCAGATGCTGAGGGGCGGCGGCGGTCACGCGGGATTCCGCCGGGGGCCCCGCTGGCGCGTGCGCTTGCGCGGGATGTTCAGACGCTGACGGCGTTCCCACAGGCTCTTGCGGCTGATGCCCAGCTTCTCGGCCAGCTCGGTCTCGGTGAGGTTGTCCTGATGGGCCAGCACGAAGCTGACGAAATAGTCTTCCAGCGACGTCCGCTCGCTGCCGGCCCCGGGCTTTTCGGGCTCGGCCCGCAGCTGACCCTCCAGCGCCAGCAGATCCGCCTCGATGGTCTCGCTGTCGCAGAGGATGGCGGCACGCTCGAGGGTGTTTTCCAGCTCGCGGACGTTGCCGGGCCAGCCATAGCCGAGCAGCGCCTGACGGGCGCCCTCCGCCAGCCGCAACCCGTGCTTGCCGAGCCGCTGCCGGGCGCGGGCGAGGATGAACTCGGCGAGCTCCAGGACGTCGTCGCCGCGTTCGCGGAGCGGCGGAATCTCGAGGGCCACCACGTTGAGCCGGTAGAACAGATCCTTGCGGAACTGCCCGCTGCCGATGAGCTTGTCCAGGTCGCGGTGGGTGGCGGTGATCAGCCGTACGTCCACCGGCAGGGTCTCCGTGGATCCGAAGCGGCGCAGCTCCCCGGCTTGCAGCACCCGCAGCAGGCGCGCCTGCGCCTCCAGCCCGAGCTCGCCGATCTCGTCGAGGAACAGGGTGCCGCCGTTGGCCGCTTCCAACAGACCGCTGCGGGCGCGGTCGGGGTGGCCGTCCGGCGCGCTGTAGCCGAACAGCTCGGTCTCGATGATGTGCGGCGGCACCGTGGCGCAGTTCAGCGAGATCATGGGCGCGCGGGCGCGCTGGCTGCACGCGTGCAGCGCCCGGGCCACCAGCTCCTTGCCGGTGCCCGACTCGCCGCGGATGAGCACCGTGGAGTCGGTGGGGCCGATCTTGGCGATGCGCGCGTAGAGCTCCTGCATGGCCGGGCTGTGACCGATCATCGGGAAGTCGCCGGCCGCCGCCTGTCCCGCCCGCGGCCGCCGCTCGGCGATGCAGCGCTCCACCGCTGCGACCAGCTCGTCGTCCTCGAACGGCACGGCGAGGTAGTCGGAGGCGCCGCGCTTCATGGCCGTCACGGCCTGGCGCACCTCCGGGCGGTGCGCCACCAGGATCACCGGCGTGACCTGGAACGCCGAAAGCACCTCGAGCCCCTCCGCCGCCGCCGTCGCGACTCCCGCGACGACACAGGGGTGGTTGCGGTGATCGAGCGACTCCAGGGTCTGGGGGTCCAGGCCGCCGGCGGAGGTCCCGGCGGAGGCCTCGGCGAACGCCTCGGCGAACGCCTCGGCGACCTTGAAGCCGTTGGCTTCGAGCACGTCGCGGAGCCGCGCCCGGAAGGACGCGTCAGGCTCGACGATGAGTACCTGGCTCATGGTGGTGCATGTTAACAAAGGCCCGATGGTTACTCACGATGCCCGGACGCGCCGGGACGATCGAACTCCGTTACGGTGGTGTCGCCGCGGGGAACCGCCGCGACGGAAAAGCGCCGGGCGGCCTCGGCGAGCAGGGGCTCGCAGGAGCCCGGTGGATCTTCCGCCAGCGCCGCCAGCCCCAGCACGGACAAGACCCGCCTCAGGTTCTCCCGCGGGCGGGACAGATCCAGGGGGGGCGCGTGGGTCTGCTTCGACAGCTTCTGCCCCGCGGCATTCACCAGCAGCGGCACGTGGGCGTACACGGGCACCGGCAGATCCAGGCACTGCATCAGGAACACCTGCCGGGGCGTGTTCTCCAGCAGGTCGCGGCCGCGAACCACCCGGATGATCCCCGGATCGCCGTCGTCCACCGCGGTGGCGAGCTGGTAGGCGACGATGCCGTCCCGGCGCAGGACCACGAAGTCGCCGGTCTCGCGCGCCAGGTCATGGCGCTGAACGCCCTGTATCTCGTCCTGGAACTCGACCACCGTCTGCTCCACGCGGACCCGGGCGGCGCTGTCCCGCCGCGGCCGGGTGTGGGCCCGGCAGGTGCCGGGGTAGGTCCGGTGGCCGGCCAGCCGGCTGCGGGAGCAGCGGCAGTAGAAGAGCCGGCCGTCGGCGGCGAGGCGGTCGAGGGCGGCCCGGTAGCGCCCCTGGTGCTCGCTCTGGCGCACGACGGGTCCGTCCCAGCCGAGCCCGTGACTCTCCAGGGCGGTCAGGATCTCCCGTTCGGCACCCGGCTGGTTGCGGGCCCTGTCCAGGTCGTCGAGCCGCACCCGCCAAGCCAGCCCCTGGGCCCGGGCATCCAGATAACTGGCCGTGGCGGCCAGCAGCGATCCCAGGTGCAACGGTCCCGTGGGGGACGGCGCGAACCGTCCGGCGCCCGAGGGACGGTCACGGCTCAACCGTGAAGCTGCTTCTCTTTGATTTCGTCCAGTGACTTGCAGTCCACGCATTGAGTGGCGGTGGGGCGAGCCTCCAGCCGTCGCAGCCCGATCTCGACCCCGCAGGTATCGCAGTAGCCGAAGTCGTGCTGGTCGAGACGGTCGATGGTCTGGTCGATTTTCTTGATGAGCTTGCGCTCCCGATCGCGGGTGCGAAGCTCGATGCTGAACTCTTCTTCCTGGGTGGCGCGGTCGGCGGGATCCGGGAAATTGGCCGCTTCGTCCCGCATGTGGTGCACCGTGCGGTCCACCTCCTCCATGAGCTCCTGGCGCCACTTGAGCAGAATCGCGCGGAAATGCGCGAGCTGCTCTTCGCTCATGTACTCCTCGTTCTTCTTCGGCTCGTAGGGTTTGAAATTCTTGAACGGTGAGTCGACGGCGCGGGCGGCCGGCGTCGACGCTTGGGATACGGCTTTGCTGTTGTCCATACTTGCTTGCGCAGAATCTCTCGACTTCCTCGTGGGGAATGGTTGCTTCGAGGCAGCCTCGCGCCGTGGGGCGGGCGTTTTGCTGTTGCTCTTGGTGCGCGCCCCGGTACGGGGCTCCACAGGTGCCTTTGCCGCCTCGGCCTTCGGCCGGGCCGCGGATCGGGTGGCGGAGGCCTTCGCCGTGCGGCGGCTCTCGCTCTTGGCCGCAGCGGCCTTGGCCGTCGCCTTCGGCTTGGCTTTGGCCTTCGGCTGGGCCTTGGCCTTGGCGTTGACCTTGGCCGAGGCCTTCGGCTGGGTCTTGGCCTTAGCCGAGGCCTTAGCCGAGGCCTTAGCCGTGGGCTTCGCCGAGGCCTTGGTTCGAGGCTTCGCCTGTGCCTGTGCCTGTGCCTTGGCCTGTGCCTTGGCCTGGGGCTTGGCCTTGCTCTTCGTCTTGGCCTTGGCCGTGGCCGTGGCCTGAGGCGTCGCTTTGGCGGCCGCCGTCGCAGCCTTCGACTTCGGCCGTGCCTTGGCCTTGGCTGCCGTTGTACCCTTGGCGGCGGATTTCGTCGCAGACGTCCTGGAAGCTCCCTTGGCAGTGGACTTGGCGCCCGCCTTCGGCCGGGCCCGCGTGGGGGTGGTGTTACCTGTCGATGCTGCCATGGCTGATTCCTGGTTCCTGACTCACTTGTCGAAAGGAAGGTCCGACGCCGGGAATTCGAAGGGCGCGTACGCTACCAGAACCCTCCGGCGTTGACCATATACCGCGTGCAAGTTTTTGTGGAGGTTGGCAATGTTCGCACGGCGACTGCAGCGCATCGCGCCGTTCCGGGTGGTGGAGCTTCTCGAGCGGGCCAAGGCGCTGGAGTCCCAGGGGACGCGGGTGGTGCATCTCGAGGTGGGGGAGCCCGATTTCCCCACCGCGGCGCCCATCGTCGAGGCGGGCCATCGGGCCCTGGAGGCGGGGGCCACCAAGTATACCCAGGCGCTGGGCATCCCTGCGTTGCGCCAGCGCATCGCCCGCTATTACGGCGAAGCCTGCGGCGTGGAGGTCCCGCCACAGCGCGTGGTGGTGACCAGCGGTGCCAGCGCGGGCCTGCTGCTCCTTGCCGGCCTGCTGCTGAATCCGGAAGACGAGCTGCTGCTCACGGATCCGGGCTACCCCTGCAACGAGGTCTTCGTGTGGCTGGTGAACGGCGTGCCCCGGCACATTCCGCTCCGTGCGGACGCGGGGTTCGTTCTCGGCCCGGAGGCGGTGGAGGCCGCCTGGACGCCGGCCACCCGGGGTCTGCTCGTGGCCTCCCCCGCGAACCCCACGGGGGCCGTTCTGCCCGCGGCCACGCTCGCCGCCCTGGCGGCGGCGATCCGGGGCCGTGGCGGCTTCCTGATCCTCGACGAGATCTATCAGGGGCTCTGTTATCCGGGACGGGACGGCGCGGTGCCGGACTACCGCACGGGGCTGGCCGTGGACGACGGGCTCTACGTGCTGAACAGCTTTTCGAAGTACTTCGGCATGACGGGCTGGCGGCTCGGTTGGATGGTGGTGCCGGAGGCGGCGGTGGAGCCGATTTCGCGGCTCGCCCAGAATCTCTACATCTCGCCCCCCAGTCTGGCCCAGCATGCGGCGCTGGCCGCCTTCGAGCCCGAGGCCATGGCGATCCACGAGTCCAGGCGACAGGCATTCGCGCGCCGGCTGGAGCTGCTCCATGACGGCCTGCAGGCGCTGGGGTTCGTGATACCGGTGCGGCCCCAGGGCGCGTTCTACCTTTACGCCGACGTCTCCCATACCGGTCTCGGCAGCACCGACTTCTGCTGGAAGCTGCTGGAGGAGCACGGCGTGGCCGCCACCCCGGGCGTGGACTTCGGCGCCCAGGACCCGGAACGGTTCGTGCGCTTCGCCTTCACCACGGGTGAAGAGGAGATCCGTCTCGGCCTCGAGCGCATCGGCCGGGCCCTGCGCGACTGGGGGGTGAAATGAAGTTGTCTCCGCCCCTGGCCCGGGGCCGCCTGCTGCGCCGCTACAAGCGGTTCCTGGCCGACGTGGAGACCCCGGAGGGAATTCTGACCCTGCACTGTGCGAACACAGGCGCCATGGCCGGGTGCAGCGATCCGGGCCTCGAGGTCTGGTTCTCGGCCTCCGCCAACCCCAAGCGCAAGTATCCTCACACCCTCGAGGTGGTGTGCACGCCGCGAGGCCGGGTGGGGGTGAACACGGCGCGAGCCAACGCGCTGGTGGCGGAGGCGCTCGCCGAGGAGCGGGTGGCGGAGCTGCGGGGTTACGCGCGGCTGACGGCGGAAGCGGCCATTCCCCGGGAGCGGGGCCGTTTCGACTTTCTGCTGGAGGATTCGGGCAGACGCTGCTGGGTGGAGGTGAAGAGCCTCACCCTGTGCGGCGAGGATGGGCGGGGCGCGTTTCCCGACGCCGTCAGCGAGCGCGCCGTGCGTCACGTTCAGGCCCTGGAAACCATGCGGCGCCGGGGCGACCGGGCGGTGCTGCTCTTTTGCGTTCAGCACACGGGAGTGCGCTATGCCACGCCCGCGGACGAGATCCACCCGGCCTACGGCGACGCGTTGCGCGCCGCCGCCGCCGGCGGGGTGGAAGTGCTGGCCTACGGCTGCCGCATCGAGCCCGAACGCCTGGAGCTCGCCGGGGCTATTCCCGTGCGGCTTTGAACTGCGCCAGGGTGGCGGCGTAGTCGCTCACCTGCCGCAGCCGGGCCCCGTAGGTCTGCACCAGACGCGCCGCCGCGTAGTTGCCGAAGGCGGCCGCCTGCTCCGGAGCCATCCCCGCGCACCAGCCGTAGAGGCAGGCCCCGGCGTACATGTCGCCTGCGCCGTTGCTGTCCACGGCGCGTACCTCGAACCCGGGCACCAGGGTGCGGTCGTGGTCCGTCACCGAGAGGCTGCCGCGCTTGCCCAGGGTCACGTTGAGCGCCCGGCCGATGTCCTTGAGCTCGGTGACCGCGATGTCCAGGCGGTCGGTGCCGGCCCAGGCCAGGGCCTCCTCCTCGTTGCAGAACAGGTGATCCACGCCGTTGCCGAGGATCCGGGTGAGGCCGTCGCGGAACAGCTCCACCATGCTGGGATCCGACAGACTGACGGCCGTCCTGACCCCGCTCGACTCCGCCAGCTCCCGGCCGGCGACGGCGGCAGCGAGACTGTCGGGCGAGGAGGACAGGTATCCCTCGACGTAGAAGTACCGCGACTGCGCCAGCGCCTGCTCGTCCAGGTCGCTCACCCCGAGCTGGGTGGAGATGCCGAGACAGGTGTTCATGGAGCGTTCCGTGTCCGGGGTCACCAGCACCACGCAGCGGCCGGATTTGGCGGCGCTCTCCGGTGCCCGGGCGTTGGCGTTGGTGACCACCCCCGCGGCGCCCAGGTCGCGCAGGAAGTAGCCGCCCACCTCGTCGTCCGCCACCCGGCAGGAGTAGAACGTGCGGCCGCCGAATCCCTGGACGGCGATGATGGTGTTGGCAGCGGAGCCGCCGCTCATCCGCTCGGGTTCGTACTCCGCCAGTGCCGCCGCCAGGGCGTTCAGGCGCTCCTCGTCCACCAGGGTCATGTGGCCCTTGGCGATGTCGTGTCGCCGCAGGAAGCCGTCCTCGATCCGATACTCCATGTCCACCAGGGCGTTGCCGAGCCCGTAGACGTCGTACATCTATCCTTCTCCTCGATCAGTGCCGGAGGACAACGCGGCGAAAGCACGGTCCGCCGCGGCCAGGGTGGCTTCCAGGGCCTCGTCGTCGTGGGCAGCGGAGACGAAGCCGGCCTCGAAGGCGGAGGGTGCCAGGTACACGCCCTCGTCCAGCATGGCGTGGAAGAAGCGGTTGAAGGCGGCCACGTCGGTGTTGGCCACGTGATCGAACTCCGTGACCCGGCTGCCGGTGAAGAATACGCTGAACATGCCGCAGACCTGATTCACCGTCACCGTCACGCCGTGCCGCGCCGCGGCGGCTCGAAGCCCTTCCCCCAGCCGCTCGGTCGCGGCGGCGATGCGCTCGTACAGCTCGTCGTCGAGCAGCCTCAGCATGGCGAGCCCTGCCGCGGTGGCCAGCGGATTTCCGGACAGGGTGCCCGCCTGATAGACGCCGCCTTCCGGGGCGACGTGCGCCATGATGTCCGCCCGGCCGCCGAAGGCCCCCACCGGGAGACCGCCGCCGATGATCTTGCCCAGCGTCGTCAGATCGGGGGTGACGCCGTAGCGTGCCTGGGCCCCGCCCCGGGCCACGCGGAATCCGGTCATGACCTCGTCGAAGATGAGCACCGCGCCGTGCTCCTCGGTGAGCTCGCGCAGTCCTTCCAGGAATCCCGGCTCCGGCGGAATGCAGCCCATGTTTCCCGCCACCGGCTCGAGGATCACCGCCGCGATCTGGTCGCGGTAGCGTTCCAGCGCCTCGACCACCGGCTCCAGGCGGTTGAACGGCAGGGTCAGGGTTTGCGCGGCGACGGCCGCGGGTACGCCCGGTGAGTTGGGGATGCCCAGGGTCAGCACCCCGGACCCGGCCTTGACCAGAAGCGCGTCGGAGTGGCCGTGATAGCAGCCGCTGAACTTGACGATCATGTCCCGGCCGGTGAAGCCGCGGGCCAGCCGGATGGCCGACATGGTGGCCTCGGTGCCCGAGTTCACCAGCCGCACCCGGTCGACACCGGGAACCATGCTCACCACCTGCTCGGCCAGCTCGATCTCGAGCTCCGTGGGCGCGCCGAAGCCCAGGCTCTTGTCCGCCTGGCGCTTCACCGCGTCCACCACTTCCGCCCGGCCGTGACCGAGGATCATGGGGCCCCAGGAGCCGACGTAGTCGATGTAGCGGTTGCCGTCCACGTCGGTGAGGTAGGCGCCCTCGCCGTGCTCGAAGAACACCGGATCGCCTCCCACCCCCCGGAACGCGCGAACCGGCGAGTTGACGCCCCCCGGAATGCTGCGGGCGGCGCGGCGTATGAGCTCTGCGGATCTCGTACGTTGCATGATGTCTCTCAGAAGGGTTTCACGACCACGAGAATGACGATCCCGATGAGCAGGAGCGCCGGCATCTCGTTGTAGATGCGCAGGAAGCGTTCGCTGTGCGGGGTCTCGTCCTTCGCCAGGGCCCGGATCAGGCGGCCACAATAATGGTGATAGCCCAGGAGCGCCACCACCCCCGTCAGCTTCAGCCACAGCCAGCCGCTGGCGGCGAAGGCCGACCACGACAGCACCAGGAGCCAGATGCCGAACGTCAGCGTGGCGATCATGGAGGGGCGCATGATGATGCGGTAGAGCTTCTCCTCCATCACCTTGAAGCGCTCCCGGCTCGCGCCGTCCTCGGCGGTCGCGTGGTAGATGAACAGCCTCGGCAGGTAGAACAGCCCAGCGAACCAGGTGACCACGCTGATGATGTGCAGGGCCTTCAGCCACAGATACCCGCTGCTCATAGAGCCGTTTCCCGATAGTTGTCGATGTCTTCCTGGGCGATGACGCCGCGGATGGGAGCGATCATCGGCGCCGAGGTGCGGCGCACGCAGAGCGCTTCCACGCCCGGGGCCTGCAGCGCGGTGTAGGCTTCCTCCACGGTGGCGCGATAGTCGATGTCGGCCGTGTCGCGCCGCTTGCCGGGAATTTCCAGGAGCCGGATCGGCTCCACCGGAGTTTCCGACTCCTCCAGGTACGCGCCCAGATCGGCGGCGTTCATGACGCTGCGCACCTGCCCCGTCGTCGACTCAACGACGATGAACCGCGGTTGCCGGGCGAGCGC
This sequence comes from Pseudomonadales bacterium, assembly GCA_041686955.1. GTDB lineage: Bacteria > Pseudomonadota > Gammaproteobacteria > Pseudomonadales > Azotimanducaceae > UBA7803. The sequence continues at coordinate 11,892 of JAWLCV010000002.1, read as the reverse complement.
CTCCCGGGCCGCGTCCACCGTGCACACCGCGGGCAGGCGGACGAAGCTGCGATTCATGATGGAGGCCACGCCGGCACGCTGCAGGTGCAGCCGGACCGGGCTGGGGGGGTATTGTAGGCCCAGGGTCTCCAGAGTGGCGAGGAACACCGGCTTCTGCCGCAGCGGCACCGCGGCGGTCATGGTGGCCACCACGATGATGAGCATGGCCGGCAGGATCACGTTGGGATTGGAGGTCAGCTCCAGCACCGCCACCAGCGCAGCCAGCGGCGCCTGCAGCGAAGCGGCCATCATCCCGGCCATGCCAAGCATCACGTACAGCCCTGCTCCGGCGGAATCCTCGGGTTGCAGCGCGGCGCCGGCCAGTCCCAAGGCGCCGCCGAGAGCCGCGCCCGCCACGAAGGTGGGGCCGATGAAGCCCACCGGCATGCCGAGCCCCACCGCCGCGGCGCTGGTGACGATCTTCAGCACCACCACCGCGAGCAAGGTGGCCAGTGCGAGCTGGCCGGCCATGGCGGCATCCACGGTGTCGTAGCCGACACCCATGATCTGGGGGACGCCTATGGCGGCCACGGCGGTGATGCCCCCGGCCGCCAGCGCGCGAAGCCAGAAGGGCCACGCGTGGAACCGGGCGAAAAGCTGCACGAGCTGGGTGTAGCCGGCGGCGATGGCGCCGATCACCACCCCGCACAGGACGATGTAGGGGATCTCGAGCAGGGAGTGCAGGCGCACGGGCGCCACCTGAAAGGCGGCGTCGGGACCGATGAAGTAGTGGGTGAGCAGGGTGGCCATGACCGCGGAGACGATCACCGGAATGAACGACCCCACGGTGTACTCCATCATCACCACCTCCAGGGCGAAGATCACGCCGGCCATGGGGGTGTTGAAGGAGCCGGCAATGCCGGCGGCGGTGCCGCAGGCCACCAGGGTGCGAATGGTGTTGTTGGGGAGCTCGATGGCCTGACCCATCAGGCTCGCGCTGGCGGCGCCGAGGTGGATCGCCGGTCCTTCGCGCCCGCCGGACATGCCGGTGGCGAGAGCCAGCAGCCCGCCGAAGAACTGCACAAGCGCCGTGCGCAGCGACATGTAGCCCTGGTGGCGGGTCAGCCGCTCGATCACGTGAGAGACGCCGAAGCGCAGGGTTTCCCGGGGCAGCCGGGTGAACAGGATCCCCAGCAGCGCGGCGCCCGCCAGCGGCAGGGCCAGGCGTCCGGCATGAGACAGCGACTCGAAGTCCTCTGCCCGCCCGCTCGGCAGATAGCGGATGGTGAGCACGTCGATGGCGCCGCGAAACGCCAGGCTCACCACGCCCGTCACCAGGCCCGTGAGCACGGCCAGCACCACGAGGTCCGCGAGCGCCTGGCCGCTGGCGAGCCGCTGACGGAACCGATCCAGAGAGGGAGCGCGCAGGCGTTTCGGAAACTTGAGCCGAGGGATTCGCGGATCCTTAGACTGGTGAGAGTCGAGCTCTAGTATATGCTTGCCTCATGCTGTGGCAGAAGCTTCGAGCCCTGGCGCCGCCGCGGGGCGGTGGCGGGGAGTACAAGGTCGTACCTCACCGCCCGGTATGGCGCGTGATCATCCTGACGCTGTTGGCGGGCGTGGTGGCGGGGGCCGTGGCGTTCGGCTACTGGCTCGGCGCCGGGACCGCCGCGCTGGATCGCAGCCTCCTGGTATCGCTGCAGATGCGCGACCGCGCCAACGAGAAGCGCATCGGCGAGCTCCATCGGCTGCTCGCCGACGCCCGTCTGGCGCAGTCCGTGGACGCTCAGGCGGCCCGGTCGCTGCGGGAGACCATCAGCAGCCTGCGCAACGAAATGGCGGGTCTGCAGGAGGAAGTGACGTTCTACAAGAGCCTGATGGCGCCTTCCAGTGTCGAACGCGGGCTGCAGATCGCCGAGTTCGAGCTGGCACCGGGAGGCGAGGACAGGGAGTTCGTCTATCACATCCTGCTCACCCAGGTGGCCGAGCGGCGGGACTGGGTTCAGGGCAAGGTGGAGGTGGAGGTTCACGGCGTCCGGGAGGGTACACAGGGGCCGGGTGCCCAGGAGGTGCTGCCGCTCACGGATCTGGCCGCCGTGGCGACCTATCCTCTCAAGTTCCGGTTTCGTTACTTCCAGGATCTGTCCGGAACGGTGACGTTGCCGGCAGGCTTCGAGCCGCAGGCCGTGTCCATCAAGGTCACCCCGGCAGGCCGGAGCGGCAACGGCGCGCAGCGCAGCTTCGACTGGGTGGTCCGTGCGGGCTGACCAGGCGGGGCTATGCTTCGTATGGCACGACGACGGTAGCGGGGTGGATCATGGCACGACTCAAACTCGACAAAGGGGTGACCCTCATCGCGGCGAACACCCAAGTAGTGGGCGACATCCGCTTCAAGGATCAGCTCTTCGTCAACGGCCACGTGGACGGCAACATCCAGGCGGGCACCGGCGAGCCGGGTAAGGACGCCACGACCCTGGTGATCAGCGAGGAAGGCTCTGTGAGCGGCGAGATTCGCGTGCCCAACGTGGTGATCAACGGACGCGTGGAGGGCAACGTCTACGCAAGCGCCCGGGTGGAGCTGGCGGCGAAGGCCCGGGTGAAAGGCAACGTCTATTACCGGCTCATCGAGATGCAGCTCGGCGCCATGGTCGATGGCCAACTGTTGCACGAGGACGCGCCGGCGTCGGCGAAGGTCCATCCCTTTCCGGCCGAAAGCGGGGGCGATGCCGAGCCCGTCCGCGGCGCGGGCGGCAGCGCCGAGCAGAGCTGACGCCGCCGCGGCCGGAACGCGTCGGGACGCCCGCCGGCGAAGCCGCGGCTTGCGCTGCATCGCCGATGCCGCCATGCTGAACCGCAGGCTCCGTTTACCGTCGAATCAGGCATGGAAACCCAGATCGTTCTTTCCGAGCGCGCCGCCGACAAGGTTCGGCGTCTGATGGACGCCGAGGGCAACCCGGCGCTCAAGCTGCGGGTGTTCATCACCGGTGGCGGCTGCAGCGGTTTTTCCTACGGTTTCACCTTCGACGAGGAGGTGGCCGAGGACGACGCGGTGGTGGAGCGGGACGGCGTGACCATGGTGGTGGACGCGTTGAGCTACCCGTATCTGACGGGCGCCCAGGTGGATTACCAGGAAGACCTGCAGGGTGCTCAGTTCGTCGTGGCCAACCCCAACGCCGCCGCCACCTGCGGCTGCGGAAACTCCTTCGCCATCTGACAGGCGCCTGCCGCCACGCGGCTAGCGCGGCTAGCGGTTGGCTAGCCGTGGTAGTACACGGCGCCGAGCACCCGGGGCCCCTTGGCGCCGGTGACGGCGGGCTCGTTTCCGGGCTGGCCGTTGAGGGTCTGGTGCGCCAGCCAGGCGAAGGCCGCGGCCTCGATGCTGTCGCCGTCCACGCCGTGCTCCTCGGTGGTCTCCACCGGGCAGCGTACCCGGGCCGCGATGTCGGCCAGCAGCGCCCGGTTGTGGCGTCCTCCCCCGCACACCAGCACCCGGTCCACCGGGCCGCCCCAGGCGCGCAGGGCCGCCGCCACGGTCTCCGCCGTGAACGCGCACAGGGTCGCCTGCACGTCGGTGTCGGAGACGTGCCGGCCCTGCAAGTGCCGGTCGAGCTGCTCGTTGAGCCAGGCCAGGTTGAAGTGCTCGCGGCCCGTGCTCTTGGGCGGCGGCGCCGCCAGGTAGGGGTCCGACAACAGCCGCTCGAGCAGCTCCTCGTCCACCCGCCCCGATGCCGCCCATTCGCCGTGACGGTCGTAGGGCTGCTGCCGGGCGTGGAGAATCCAGTCGTCCATCAGCGCGTTGCCCGGCCCGGTATCGAAGCCGGTGATGGGGCTTTCGGGGTCCGCGGGTAGGAAGGTGAAGTTGCCGATGCCGCCCAGGTTCAGGACCGCGCGGTTTTCCTCCCGGCTGCGGAACAGGGCCGCGTGAAAGGGCGGTACCAGCGGTGCGCCCTGCCCGCCGGCGGCGATGTCCCGGCGGCGGAAGTCCGCCACGGTGGTGATCCCGGTGAGCTCGACGATGCGGTTCGGATCGCCGATCTGCAGGGTGAAGGGGTCGGTGCCGACGGGCCGATGGCGGACGGTCTGGCCGTGGCTGCCCACCGCGGTGACGCTCGCCGGCTGCTGATCGGCCCCGGCCAGGAACTCGAGGATGCTCATCCCGATGAATTCGCCGAGCGCCGCGTCGGCGCGCCCCAGGGCGTCCAGGTCGTCGTTGCCGGGTTGCCCGAGCTCGCGCAGGGTGCGCTGAAGCGGCGCGGGCATGGCGACCGTCACCGCCTGCATCACCTTGATGGTGCGGCTGATCTCCAGGAGCGCCAGGTCCAGCCCGTCGACGCTGGTTCCGGAGATCGCGCCGATGTACAGCTGGCCTTGCATGGCGTCAGAGGCTCGAGGCGAGCTGCAGCCGCTCTTTGAAGTCGTCGAGCATGGCGAGCAGAGGGGCGGCCCGCTGGTTGAAGCGGTCGAGCTCCTTGGCGGGAATGGGCTCGGCATCGGGCAACTGCACGGTGCGCGGGTTCTGGTGCACGCCGTTCACCAGAAACTCGTAGTGAAGATGGGGGCCCGATGCCCAGCCGGTGGAGCCCACGTAGCCGATGACCTGGCCCTGCTTCACGCGCGCCCCGGCCTTGATGCCGCGGCCGAACTTGGACATGTGCAGGTACTTGGTGGTGAACTGCTCGCCGTGCTGGATGACGACGTAGTTGCCGTTGGGCTGCGTGCGCGACGCGGTGACCACCCGGCCGTCGCCGGAGGCGAGGATGGGCGTGCCGGTGGGCGCGGCGTAATCGATACCCCGGTGCGGCATGTTGCGCTTGAACAGCGGGTGCACGCGTCGCAGGTTGAAGTTCGAGCTGATGCGCGAGAACTCCACCGGGGCCCGCAGGAACGCCTTGCGCATGGAGTCGCCCTGGGGGTCGTAGTAGTCCGACCGGCCTTTGGAGTCGGTGTAGCGGATGGCGCGGTAGCTCTCGCCCTGGTTGATGAACTCCGCAGCCAGGATGTCGCCGTAGCCCACGAACTCGTCGCCCACGTAGAGCTCCTCGTAGACCACATGAAACTCGTCGCCGCGGCGAATGTCGAGGACGAAATCCACGTCCCACTGGAAGATCTGGGCCAGCCGCATGGTGACGGAATCCGCGAGTCCCGCCCGCTGGCTGGCGACGAACAGGCTGTGGTCGATGACGCCGTGCTTGTAGGCGGTGCTGCGTTCGGGCTCCTGGATCGTCTCCCGGGCGACGAAGGTTTCACCCACCCGCTCGAACTCCAGGGTTTCCAGCGGCCCCGGGGTGTAGGCGAGCTTGAGCAGGGTGCCGTCTTCCGCCCGGGTGAACGTGAGTCCGTGGCCGGGGAAGATGTTCTTCAGGCGCGTGCCCAGCGGCTCGCTGGCCAGCAACCGGTGGACCTCCCGGGCGGGGATGCCTTCGCGCTTGAAGATCACCGAGAGGTTGTCTCCGGGCCGGACCTGAACCCGGCTCACCACGTGCGCCGGGGCCGGCGCCTCCTCCGCGGGCGGCGCGAACGGCGGCTCGTCCGCGGGCGGGGTTAGGGTCGGCAACGTCAGCGGCACCAGGGTGTCGGCGAGCGGCGCGGCGGCGCCCGGGCGGAGCGGCTGGACGCGTGCGGGCTGGGGCCTCGGCTGCCCGCTTGCGGGCAGATCGAGCAGCACCGCTTCGGTGGTGAAGCGGTCCGACTCGTCGGCGGAGAACTGTCCCAGCGCCACGGCCGTCAGCACCAGAGTCAGCACGCAGGACAGGACGAGATGGGGCTTGGGGAAGGAGCCGGGGTTCACGGTGCCTGTAACATCCTCTTGCCGGACGGGGTTGTCGACAATTTTCATTCTAAAACGGACGGTTACGGGACTTTTGTGATGTCCGGCCCACCCTGCGGTTAGTATATGTATTTCAGCAGCCGTGAAAACCCTGGGCGCGCTTTGGGGCGCCGGGTGCTTCTGGTAAGGTTCCCGCTCCCTGAACAGGCGGGATCAGCCATGGAGACACCGTTGCTCGACGAGCTGCGCCAGCGCGGGCTGGTAGCCCAGACGTCGGACGAAGAGGGCCTCGCCCGCCATCTCCAGGAAGGCAGCCGCACCGTCTATTGCGGGTTCGATCCCACCGCCGAGAGCCTGCACATCGGTAACCTGGTGCCCCTGATCACCCTGCGGCGCTTTCAGCTCCACGGGCACCGGCCCATTCTGCTGCTCGGCGGAGCGACGGGCATGATCGGCGACCCCTCGGGCCGGAGCGCCGAGCGCAACCTCAACACTTCGGAGGTCGTGGGCCAGTGGCTGGAGCGGATCCGCCGCCAGGTCGAGGGCTTCGTGGAGTTCCAGGGCAACAACGCCGCCGTCGTGGTTAACAACCTGGACTGGACCGCGAATCTCGACGTGATCACCTTCCTGCGCGACGTGGGCAAGCACTTCTCGGTGAACCAGATGATCCAGCGGGAGTCGGTACGCTCCCGGCTGGAGCGGGAGGGCGAAGGAATTTCCTACACCGAGTTCAGCTACATGCTGCTGCAGGCCATGGACTACCTCGAGCTGGCGCAGCGCTACGACTGCACGGTGCAGGTGGGGGGGAGCGATCAGTGGGGCAACATCGTCTCCGGGATGGATCTGGTGCGCCGCAAGCTGGGGCGGGAGACCTTCGCCCTCACGCTGCCGCTCATCACCAAGGCCGACGGCAGCAAGTTCGGCAAGACGGCGGCGGGCGCCGTGTGGCTGGATCCCGGCAAGACCTCGCCGTACAGCTTCTACCAGTTCTGGTTGAACTGCGCCGACGCCGACGTTGTCGGATTCCTGCGCGTGTTCACCTTTCTCGATCTCGCGGAGATCGACGACCTGGAGCGCCAGGTGGCCGGGGCGCCCGAGGCGCGCTCGGCGCAGCGCCGGCTGGCCAGGGAAGTCACCGCCATGGTGCACGGGGAAGAGGCGCTGGCTTCGGCGGAGCGCATCACCCGGGCCCTGTTCGACGGCGCGCTCGGCGAGCTCTCGGAGAGCGATCTGGCGCAGTTGGAGCAGGATGGTATTGATTGCACGCCGGTTGTGGAGGATACTATCGGGCTCCTCTCGGCACTGGCCGATTCCGGCCTCGCCAAATCCAGAAGCGATGCTAGGAAGCTGGTGCAGAGCAGGGGCGTGCGCGTCAACGGCCAGGTGCAAACCGACGTGGAGCGGGAGCTCGACTGGCAAGACGCGCTGTTCGGACGCTTCTACCTGCTCAGGCGGGGGAAGAAGAACTGGCACATGCTGGTTCGCAGGCCGGGCTGACGGACAGCTCGCGAACGCTTGAAAAAAGTTTTCGCGGGGTGCTTGCCAAGACCCGGCGCCTGTGTAGAATACGCAGCCCTCGCCCCGGGGGACACCAGACGGGGCCGCTCTTTAAAAGCTTAAGAACTGAACAAGCCATTCGTGTGGGTGCCTGTAATTCACCGTCGGATGCGCGTCGCGAGGCGAAGCATTCGAATGGGTTTTACTAAGCATTCAGCTAAGTGAATTCATTGAGCTGGAATGATCGATTCGTGGTTTGTGGACGTTGTCGGGGCGCGAGCCCGGGCAGGGAAAGCAGGCCACAAAAAACTCTTATAAACCGAAGAGTTTGATCATGGCTCAGATTGAACGTTGGCGGCAGGCCTAACACATGCAAGTCGCACGAGAAAGCACCTTCGGGTGTGAGTAAAGTGGCGGACGGGTGAGTAACGCGTAGGAATCTACCCAGTAGCGGGGGATAACCCGGGGAAACTCGGGCTAATACCGCATACGCTCTACGGAGGAAAGAGGGCCTCTACTTGTAAGCTCTCACTATTGGAGGAGCCTGCGTTGGATTAGCTTGTTGGTGAGGTAACGGCTCACCAAGGCGACGATCCATAGCTGGTCTGAGAGGACGATCAGCCACACCGGAACTGAGACACGGTCCGGACTCCTACGGGAGGCAGCAGTGGGGAATCTTGGGCAATGGGCGCAAGCCTGACCCAGCCATGCCGCGTGTGTGAAGAAGGCCTTCGGGTTGTAAAGCACTTTCAGTGGTGAAGAAAAGCCTGGGGCTAATATCCCCGGGTCTTGACGTTAGCCACAGAAGAAGCACCGGCTAACTCCGTGCCAGCAGCCGCGGTAATACGGAGGGTGCGAACGTTAATCGGAATTACTGGGCGTAAAGCGCGCGTAGGCGGTTCGATAAGTGGGATGTGAAAGCCCCGGGCTCAACCTGGGAATTGCATTCCAAACTGTCGGGCTAGAGTATGGTAGAGGGAGGTGGAATTTCCTGTGTAGCGGTGAAATGCGTAGATATAGGAAGGAACACCAGTGGCGAAGGCGGCCTCCTGGACCAATACTGACGCTGAGGCGCGAAAGCGTGGGGAGCAAACAGGATTAGATACCCTGGTAGTCCACGCCGTAAACGATGAGAACTAGCCGTTGGGGCCCTTGAGGTCTTAGTGGCGCAGCTAACGCGATAAGTTCTCCGCCTGGGGAGTACGGCCGCAAGGTTAAAACTCAAATGAATTGACGGGGGCCCGCACAAGCGGTGGAGCATGTTGTTTAATTCGATGCAACGCGAAGAACCTTACCACCCCTTGACATCCTCGGAACCTCCCAGAGATGGGAGGGTGCCTTCGGGAACCGAGTGACAGGTGCTGCATGGCTGTCGTCAGCTCGTGTCGTGAGATGTTGGGTTAAGTCCCGTAACGAGCGCAACCCTTGTCCTTAGTTGCCAGCACGTAATGGTGGGAACTCTAGGGAGACTGCCGGTGACAAACCGGAGGAAGGTGGGGATGACGTCAAGTCATCATGGCCCTTATGGGCAGGGCTACACACGTGCTACAATGGTCGGTACAGAGGGCTGCTAACCCGCGAGGGGGCGCAAATCCCACAAAACCGGTCGTAGTCCGGATCGGAGTCTGCAACTCGACTCCGTGAAGTCGGAATCGCTAGTAATCGCGAATCAGAATGTCGCGGTGAATACGTTCCCGGGCCTTGTACACACCGCCCGTCACGTCATGGGAGTGAATTGCACCAGAAGTAGCTAGTCTAACCTTCGGGAGGACGGTTACCACGGTGTGGTTCATGACTGGGACGAAGTCGTAACAAGGTAGCCGTAGGGGAACCTGCGGCTGGATCACCTCCTTAACCAAGATAGCCTGAGCAGTCCGCACTTCGCGGTTCTGCAAGATCGGCTCATGCTCACGGTGAATTACAGATGCTGCCCCTTCCTCGGAAGGACGCAGCCCCCACACGAATGGCTTGCGTCTATGGCTGGCCGGCGACCGGTGGTTGCCGGTGCCAGAGCCAGAGCACAGAGAGGACGAGCGTTGACTAAGCCCTGTTGCAGGGTCTGTAGCTCAGTTGGTTAGAGCGCACCCCTGATAAGGGTGAGGTCGGTGGTTCAAATCCACCCAGACCCACCAGCGCTTTCGCTTGCGGCGCTTTGCTCGAGGGCCGTAGGTGCCCATCGCGCAGGGCGACGAAGAGCGCACAGGTCCAGGGGCCGTAGCTCAGCTGGGAGAGCGCCTGCCTTGCACGCAGGAGGTCAGGAGTTCGATCCTCCTCGGCTCCACCATTTGGTCGAATCGACGGTTCAGTTCGAGAACTTATTGAGAGGTTGTAGAGTCAACATCCAAGCAGCGGCAATGCGGCTGTTTCGATGTTGACTCGGTAGCGCCGCCTGCGGCGCGGCCGATTGCGGCTTACACGGTAAGCCGCCAGCTCTTTAACAATTCAGAGATACGAAGCCGCATTGTTATTCCTGAAACAGCTTCGCCGGGGTTCGCCCGGGCGAGCGAATTTCAGTCGATAACAACGCGGGTACTGATCGGTTGTGCGTGCTTCGGCATGTGCAGTCGATCGACTCAAGATGCGTCTTGGATATGACTTGTGCCAAGCAAGTCATCGGCAAACGTTACCAGCCCGACGTGAACGGTCTGTGAAAGCAGGCCCGCACACTGGGTTATATGGTCAAGCGTTTAAGTGCATCTGGTGGATGCCTTGGCAGCTGAAGGCGATGAAGGACGTTGTAGCCTGCGATAAGCCTCGGGGAGTCGGCAAACAGACTTTGATCCGGGGATTTCCGAATGGGGAAACCCACCGCTCTCGAGCGGTATCCTCACCTGAATAAAATAGGGTGTGGAGGCGAACCCGGGGAACTGAAATATCTAAGTACCCGGAGGAAAAGAAATCAACCGAGATTCCCTAAGTAGCGACGAGCGAACGGGGACCAGCCCTTAAGCATCCGGTTCGTTAGCAGAAGTGTCTGGAAAGTCACGCCATAGCGGGTGATAGCCCCGTATGCGAAAACGTGCCGAATGTGAAATCGAGTAGGACGGGACACGTGAAACCCTGTCTGAACATGGGGGGACCATCCTCCAAGGCTAAATACTCTCAGCTGACCGATAGTGAACCAGTACCGTGAGGGAAAGGCGAAAAGAACCCCTGTGAGGGGAGTGAAATAGAACCTGAAACCAGATGCATACAAGCAGTGGGAGCCTGTCTTCGGATGGGTGACTGCGTACCTTTTGTATAATGGGTCAGCGAGTTACTTTTACTGGCAAGGTTAACCGTATAGGGGAGCCGTAGGGAAACCGAGTCTTAAATGGGCGAACAGTCGGTAGGAGTAGACCCGAAACCGAGCGATCTAGCCATGGGCAGGTTGAAGGTTGAGTAACATCAACTGGAGGACCGAACCCACTGATGTTGAAAAATCAGGGGATGACCTGTGGCTCGGAGTGAAAGGCTAATCAAGCTCGGAGATAGCTGGTTCTCCCCGAAAGCTATTTAGGTAGTGCCTCTTGTTTCACCACCGGGGGTAGAGCACTGTTTGGGCTAGGGGGTCGCCTAGACTTACCAAACCCATGCAAACTCCGAATACCGGTGAGTGCAATCAAGGGAGACAGACGGCGGGTGCTAACGTCCGTCGTCGAGAGGGAAACAACCCAGACCGCCAGCTAAGGTCCCAAAATCACAGTTAAGTGGGAAACGATGTGGGAAGGCACAGACAGCCAGGAGGTTGGCTTAGAAGCAGCCACCCTTTAAAGAAAGCGTAATAGCTCACTGGTCGAGTCGGCCTGCGCGGAAGATGTAACGGGGCTCAAACTGTGTACCGAAGCTGCGGATGCGCCATCCCTTCGGGGGTGTCGCATGGTAGGGGAGCGTTCTGTACGCCTGTGAAGGTGAACCGGAAGGTTTGCTGGAGGTATCAGAAGTGCGAATGCTGACATGAGTAACGACAAAGGAGGTGAAAATCCTCCTCGCCGAAAGACCAAGGGTTCCTGCGCAACGCTCATCGGCGCAGGGTGAGTCGGCCCCTAAGGCGAGGCCGAAAGGCGTAGTCGATGGGAAACAGGTTAATATTCCTGTACCGGTCGTTATTGCGACGGGGTGACGGAGAAGGCTAGGCGGGCCTGGTGTTGGTTATCCAGGTTTAAGCTCGTAGGCTGAGATCTCAGGCAAATCCGGGGTCTCAAGGCCGAGAGGTGATGACGAACCGCCCTTATACGGGCGGGAAGCCGTTGATGCCATGCTTCCAAGAAAAACCTCTAAGCTTCAGATAACGATCGACCGTACCCCAAACCGACACAGGTGGTCAGGTAGAGAATACCAAGGCGCTTGAGAGAACTCGGGTGAAGGAACTAGGCAAAATGGCACCGTAACTTCGGGAGAAGGTGCGCCGCTTTTGGTGACGGGACTTGCTCCCCGAGCTGAGGGCGGTCGAAGATACCAGGTGGCTGCGACTGTTTAGTAAAAACACAGCACTCTGCAAACTCGTAAGAGGACGTATAGGGTGTGACGCCTGCCCGGTGCCGGAAGGTTAATTGATGGGGTTAGCTTCGGCGAAGCTCCTGATCGAAGCCCCGGTAAACGGCGGCCGTAACTATAACGGTCCTAAGGTAGCGAAATTCCTTGTCGGGTAAGTTCCGACCTGCACGAAT
>JAWLCV010000001.1:0-149246 GCA_041686955.1 Pseudomonadales bacterium | reverse complement strand
TTGGTACCGAATATCTTGCGCAGCAAAACGAGAGAGAACCCCAAGGAAAAAGATGCGGCATATTAACGCGTTGGACAGGCCGCATAAACGTGAGTTGCAAGGAGAGACGCTTTCCGCTATTCGCTATGCGCACTCCGCTGGAGGCTAGTTGCCCCGGTTGGGTCTAGGGCTGCTAGCGGACGGCGGAGAGCGGACAGCGCCTTATCGCTTCGCCACGTACGCCTTCGGGTCCACCGCCCGGCCGTTCTTCAGCACCTCGAAGTGGACGTGGGGGCCGGTGGAGCGGCCCGAGGAGCCCATGCTGCCGATGGGCTGACCTTTCTTGACGATATCGCCGGTCTTGACCAGCAGGGACTCGTGGTGGCCGTAGCGGGTGACGTAGCCGTCGCCGTGGTTGATCTCCACCATCTGACCGTAGCCGTAACGCTTGCCGGCATAGGTCACGACGCCGCTCGCCACCGCCACCACGTCGGACCCGGCGCGGCCGGCGAAATCCACCCCCGCATGCCAGGCCATCTGGCCGCTGAACGGATCCACCCGCTTGCCGAACCCGGAGGACATCCAGCCCCAGGTGACCGGGCGGCCCGCCACCGAGGCTGCCTGATGGAACTCCTGATCGCGCAGCAGCGAATCGAGCACCTCCAGCTCCGCCTCCCGGGTCTTGAGCTGGGCAGAGAGGCCACGCAGGCTCGCCTGCAGATCCGCCCAGCCCAGGGGATCCTCCCGGACCGCCGTGGGGCCACCCACCGGCGCCGGCTCGTCGAAGGAGAACTCGCCCTCCTCGAGCCCGGCCACCTCGGTGACCCGCGCGCCCAGCGCTTCCATGCGCAAGAGCCGCGCCTGCATGGCGGCGAGCTGCCGCCCCACCGCCTGAGCTTCCGCCGCCGACCGCTCCGAGAGCGTCTCGAGCTCCCGGCGCTGGTCCGCCAGACGCTGCTGCCACTCGGCGACCAGATCGGTCTCCACGGGGGTGCTGGGAAAGAATCGAGAGGTGAAAAAGGCGGCGGCGAGGAGAACGGCGAGCGCGAACGACAGACCCACGATCAGGTGCGCCGGACCCAGGTCGAGCGCCCGGACCTGGCCCTTGGAACGCCCCGACTCCTTGAGCAGTATCACGCGCATGAGATTATTGTAGTTCTTGCCGTGCTGTTATCATTGGAATCGGTCACTCTCGCCGCATCCGATTACCCACGGGCAGACCCTCGAGTGCCTCGAAGCAAGATAGATGAACTTCTGAGTGAACGCCACCGGCGATTTACTCCTCTTCAACAACTGCTGCGACGGGCCGCCAACCAGGAATCCTGGTCCGCGCAGCTCCAGGCCCTGCTGCCGGAACCCCTGTGCCGCGACTGCCGGGTCGCCGACGTGCGCGGACCCACCGTCGTGGTGGTGTGCCGCAGCGCCGCCAGCGCCACCCGGCTGCGATTCATGACCGGCGATCTTCTCGCCGATCTCACCCGGCTCGCGGACTTCCGCGGCGCCGAACGGATCCAGATCAAAGTCTCGTCCTGACGAGCCGGATTATCGGCGGCACGCGCGTCGCCGTGTGAGAACCAGTTGGAATAACGGCTATCGGCCGTCAGCTGTCAGCGATCAGCAAGAGACGCATCGCCAGAATTTGGGGACGACGCGGCTCTTCCCGACAGCCGAAAGCCGATTCGCTGACCGCCGATCGCTATCCGACGGCCACCGCCCGGCGGCCGAACGCGATGGGGGCGTGGGCTTCGTTCTCGAAGCTCACCACCTCCCAGGCCGAGCGATCCGCCATCAGCCGGCGCAGCAGGGCGTTGTTGGAGGCGTGACCGGACTTGTAGCCGGCGAAGGCGCCGATCAGGCTGTGGCCGAGCAGGTAGAGGTCGCCCACGGCGTCGAGAATCTTGTGCTTGACGAACTCGTCCTCGAGGCGCAGGCCCTCGTCGTTGAGAATCCGGTAATCGTCCACCACCACCGCGTTGGAGAGGCTGCCGCCCCGCGCCAGATTCATGGCGCGCAGCTTCTCGTACTCCGCCAGAAAACCGAAGGTTCGCGCCCGGCTGACCTCCTTGATGAAGGCCATGGTGGAAAACTCCACCGAGGCGGTGCAGGTGTGCTTGCGGAACACCGGATGGTCGTAGCTGAGCGTGTATTCCACCCGCAGGCCGTCGTAGGGGCGGACCTCCACCCGGACGTCCCCGTCGCTGAAGGAAACCGGCTTCCTGATGCGGATGAACTTCTTCGGCGCGTCCTGCTCTTCGATTCCCGCGGACTGTAACAGAAACACGAACGGCGCGGCGCTGCCGTCCATGATGGGCACTTCCGGAGCGCTGACATCCACATAGGCGTTGTCGATACCGAGCCCGGCGAAGGCGGCCATCAGGTGCTCCACCGTGGCCACCGAGGCCGTGCCGCTGGCGAGCGTGGTGGCCATGGTGGTGTCGCCCACGTTTTCCAGCCGCGCCTGAACCCACACCGGCTGGTCGAGATCCGTGCGCACGAAGACGATGCCCGTGTCCACGGGCGCCGGCCTCAGGGTCAGGTAGATCTTCTCGCCGGTGTGCAGACCCACGCCGGTGGCGCGAATCACGTTCTTGAGCGTTCGTTGCAGGAGCGCTTTGGCCATCCCAGTTCCCGTTGAGCGGTTGATTACCACGCAGCTCAGAGCGCTGCCCGGCTCGACTTTTCTACAGCTCGACGCCGAGGGTGTGCCTTGGCAAGTCGCATGCCAGATATCGTAGCAGAGGGCTGCCTCGCCAAGTATGGCACGTGCTAACAAGTTTGTTACATTTTGTTACCCCGTTTGCCGTGCGCTGCGTCGCAAAACGGCACGGCGGCTCGGGGCCGGTCCCAGCCGGGAGACCGGCCCACTCCCGCCGGCACGGGCCTAGTCCGCCTGACGCCGCAGGAACGCTGGAATGTCGATCCACTCCATGTCGTCGGTGTCCTGATCCAGCGCCAGGTTGCTCTGCTGGGAGACCACGGCCTCACGCTGACGGAACACCGTCGGCCGGTCCAGGTCGTGACCGTACTCCGGACGCGTATCCGGGCGCAGCTCCGGGCGGATCTCCGGCCGCGCCTCGGCACGGACCTCGGCCTGCGCCTTGACCTCCATGGACGGCGCCGGATTGCTCACCACCACGTTCGGCTTCACCGGCTCGCCCAGACCCGTCGCCACCACGGTGACCTTGAGCTCGTCGCCCAGGCTCGGGTCGATGACCGTGCCGATCACCACCGTGGCCTGATCCGACGCGTACTCTTCGACCACGTTGCCGACGTCGATGAAGTCGCCCATGGAGAGGTCCGGCCCCGCCGTGACGTTCACCAGAATGCCCCGGGCCCCGTGCAGATCCACGTCCTCGAGCAGCGGGCTCTTGATGGCGGCCTCCGCGGCTTCCTGGGCGCGGTGTTCGCCGCTGGCGCGACCCGTGCCCATCATCGCCATGCCCATCTCGGACATCACCGTGCGGACGTCGGCGAAGTCCACGTTGATGAGGCCGTGGCGGATGATCAGATCCGCGATGCCCTGCACCGCCCCCAGCAGCACGTCGTTGGCGGCGGCGAAGGCATCGAGGATGCTCGCCCGCTCGCCGAGCACGCCCAGCAGCTTGTCGTTGGGAATGGTGATCAGCGAGTCCACGTTCTCCTGCAGCTCGACGATGCCGCGCTCGGCGATGGCCTTGCGCTTCTCGAACTTGAACGGCCGGGTCACCACCGCCACGGTGAGGATACCCAGTTCCTTCGCGACCTGGGCCACCACGGGGGCCGCCCCGGTGCCGGTGCCGCCGCCCATCCCGGCGGTGATGAACACCATGTCGGCGCCGGAGAGCACCTCGGCGATGCGGTCCCGGTCCTCGATGGCCGCTTCCCGGCCCACGTCGGGGTTGGCCCCGGCGCCGAGGCCGCGGGTGATGGTGCTGCCCAACTGCAGCAGGGTCTTGGCCTCGATGGCCTTGAGCGCCTGTGCATCCGTGTTGGCGGCGATGAAGTCCACCCCCTCCACGTTGTTGGCGACCATGTGCTGAACGGCGTTGCCGCCTCCGCCACCGACGCCGATGACCTTGATTACGGCGCTCTGCGGGGCACTATCTACGATTTCGAACATCTTGAAACTCCTTTTAGAAATTTTCGCTGAGCCATTTCTTCAGGCGGCCGAAGCCGCCGGTGCCGCGCGCTCTTTTCCGGCCGCGTTGTTCTTCTTCCCGCTGCCTGCCGTAGATCAGCAGGCCCACGCCGGTGGCGTAGACCGGGTTCCTCACGATGTCCTTCAATCCCACCACATTGCGTGGTGCCCCTTGGCTCACCGGCATGTGGAAGATTTCCTCCGCAAGCTCGATGACGCCTTCTATTTTCGATGCTCCCCCAGTGAGCACGATGCCCGCAGCGATCACGTCTTCGAAACCGCTGCGGCGCAACTCCGCCTGCACCAAGGTGAACAGCTCGTCGTAGCGCGGCTCCACCACCTCCGCCAGGGCCTGGCGCGAGAGTTCCCGGGAGGGCTTGTCCCCCACGCCGGGCACCTGGATGGTCTCGTCGGGCCGCGCGAGCTGGGTCAGCGCGCAGGCATATTTGATCTTGATTTCCTCGGCGTTCTGCGTGGGCGTGCGCAGGGCCATGGCGATGTCGTTGGTCACCTGATCCCCGGCGATGGGGATCACCGAGGTGTGGCGGATCGCGCCGTGGGTGAAGATGGCGATGTCCGTGGTGCCGCCGCCGATGTCCACCAGGCACACGCCGAGCTCCCGCTCGTCCTCCGTGAGCACGGCGTAGCTCGAGGCGAGCTGCTCGAGGATGACGTCGTTGACCTTCAGCCCGCAGCGCTCGATGCACTTCTCCACGTTCTGCGCCGCGTTCACCGCGCAGGTAACCAGATGCACCTTGGCCTCGAGCCGCACCCCCGACATGCCGAGCGGCTCCTTCACGCCCTCCTGGTTGTCGATGATGTATTCCTGAGGAAGGATGTGGAGGATCTTCTGATCCGCCGGAATCGCCATGGCCTGGGCAGCGTCGATCACCCGCTCCACGTCCTGGGGGTAGACCTCCCGATCGCGGATGGCCACGATGCCGTGAGAGTTGAGGCTGCGGATGTGGCTTCCGGCGATGCCCGCGTACACCGAATCGATCTCGCAGCCGGCCATGAGCTCGGCTTCCTCCACCGCGCGCTGGATCGACTGCACCGTGGACTCGATGTTCACCACCACGCCTTTCTTCAGGCCCCGCGACGGGTGCGAGCCGATGCCGATGATCTCGAGCTGCCCTTCCGGATCGATCTCACCCACGATGGCGGCCACCTTGTTGGTGCCGATGTCCAGGCCTACCACCCTCTTCACGTCACTGTCGGATGCCATCTCGATCTCTTGTCGTTCTTGGAATGCTTTCGGGAGCGCCCTTCGTGGATGCGAGCAGCGGATCCCGCCAGCGCACCGCCAGACCGCTGTCGTAGCGGGCGTCCACGTGCGCGATGTCGTCCCGCCGGGGCGCCAGCGCGCGCCGGTACGCCAGCAGGAACCGGCCGAGGCGCTCGGAGACGGCCTCGTTGCCGAGCGCGAGCGTCATGCCGCCCTGGAACGTGGCCAGCCATTCGCCGAGCGCGTTCTCCTCCAGCCGCTCGATGTAGAGCCCTGCCGCGTTCACCCGGGACTGGAGAAGCTGGTAGGTCTCCATGGCCTCCCGCGGGGTCGACAGCGTCGTCGACAGGGTGGGCACCGACACCTCGCCGTCGGCCAGGCGCACCACCTTGCCTGCGCTCGTGAGGTAGCCGCCGGCGCCCCAGGCAGCCACCACCGACTCCTTCTCCACCTGGATCTCCAGAGTGTCCGGCCAGATTCGCCGCACCCGCACGGCGCGCGGCCATGAAAGCTCGTGGATGCGCGCGGTGAGATCTGCCACGTCCAGGCTCAGCACCCCCTCGTGGAGGCTGCGGCTCACCACCTCGCGGATGGCCCGCTGTTCCGCCGGCGTCAGCGCCCCCTGTACTCGAACCGCGCTCACCGGACGGTCGAGCTGGTGCCACAGCGACCAGCCCACCGCGGCGAGGGCGGAAAGCAGCAGCAGCGCCAGCAGGTTACGAATCATCGTCACCTCCCCGCGCCGCGCCGCCTGCGTCCACCAGGCGGGCCGAGATGTGGTTGACGTTCCCGGCGCCCTGCACCAGCAGCACGTCCCCGTCCCGCAGCAAGCCGGGCAGCAGCGCCAGCGCCTCCTCGGGCGACTCGGCGAACACGGGCGGCGCGTTCACCCCCCGGGCGCGAATCCCTTTGGCGAGGCTGCGGCCGTCGGCACCCGGGATGGGGTCTTCGCCGGCGCCGTAGACCTCCAGCAGCACCAGCACGTCCAGCGAGCTGAGCACCCGGACGAAGTCGTCGTAGAGGTCCCGGGTGCGGGAGTAACGGTGAGGCTGGTAGGCCATCACCAGGCGGCGCCCGGGCCACACGCTGCGCGCGGTCTCGATGACCCGGGCCACCTCCGTGGGATGGTGACCGTAGTCGTCCACCACCGTAACCGTGGCGTCCCCGACCCGTACGGCGTCGCTCACCTGGAATCGGCGGCCGACGCCGGAAAAGCTCGCGAGCCCCTCGACGATGGCCGAGTCGGGCAGCCCTTCGTCGGTGGCCACGGCGATGGCGGCCAGCGCGTTCAGCACGTTGTGACGGCCGGGAATGCGCATGGTGACGGCCAGGTCGCCGTGGCCGCCGGGCCTGCGGGCACGGAACCGCCACGTGCGCCCCTCTGCCTCGAGGTCCACGGCGCGGAAGTCGGCGTCGTCACCGAAGCCGTAGGTGAGCATGGGCCGGGCCACGTCCGGCAGGATCCCCCGAACCTCCGGATCGTCGCTGCACAGCACCGCCGATCCGTAGAACGGCAGACGATGCAGGAAGTCGACGAACGTCCGCTTCAGCGCCTCGAAATCGTTGCCGTAGGTGGCCATGTGATCCCGGTCGATGTTGGTGACCACCGCCGACATGGGCTGCAGATTCAGAAACGAGGCGTCGCTCTCGTCCGCCTCGACGATGATGTAGCGGCTCGCCCCGAGCCGGGCGTTGCTGCCGGTGCTGTTGAGCAAGCCACCGATGACGAAGGTGGGATCCAGCTCGGCCGCCTGGAAGATGCTGGTGACCAGACTGGTGGTGGTGGTCTTGCCGTGGGTGCCGGCGATGGCGATGCCGTGGCGGTAGCGCATGAGCTCGCCCAGCATCTCCGCCCGACGCACCACCGGCACGCGCCGCTCGTGGGCGGCCGCCACCTCGGGATTGGCGGCACTCACCGCGCTCGAGACCACCACCACGTCGCAGTCGGCCACCGCGCCCGCGTCGTGGCCGATGCGGATCTCGGCGCCGAGCCCGGCGAGCCGCTCCGTCGCGGCCGACGCCCGCAGGTCGGAACCGGAAACCCGGTACCCCTGGTTCAGCAGCACCTCGGCAATGCCGCACATGCCGGCGCCGCCGATCCCCACGAAGTGGATGCGGCGGATGCGCCGCATCTCCGGAACCTGATAGGGAGTCAACGATTCAGCCACGGCCGCTGCCCTCGAGCTGAAGGCGCAGCACCAGACCCACCATGGCGCAGCTCACCACCAGGCTGTTGCCCCCGTAACTGACGAACGGCAGGGTCAGACCCTTGGTGGGCAGCACCCCGGTGTTCACGCCGAGGTTGATCAGACACTGAACGCCGAGGATCAGGCCCACCCCGTAGGCCAGGTAGCCGCCGAACACCCGGGCCTGCACCTCGCCCGCCGCCGGCTCGGCCTTGCGCCGCGAGCGGACAGGCCGTGCCGGCGCGGGTTCGTCCAGCAGGTGCCGGCCGAGCCGGAGGATCCGCAGCACCAGCACCGCGAACAGCGCCAGCACGGCCAGCGCCCCAACCAGGCCCAGCTCCTCGGCAATCACCGCGAAGATGAAGTCGTTGTGCGCCTCCGGCAGATAGAAGAGTTTCTGAATGCCTTCGCCCAGGCCCAGCCCGAACAGCTCGCCGCGGCCGAACGCGATGAGCGCCTGGGTGAGCTGATAGCCGCTGCCGAAGGCGAACTCCCAGGGATCGACGAAGGTGATCAGCCGCTGCAGGCGGTAGGGTTGCAGCACCGCGAGCGCGCCGAGCAGGGTCAGGCCGACGACGACGATGACAAGGAAGTGACGCAGCCGCGCGCCGGCCAGGAAGAGCAGACCACAGGCGGTGGCCGTCAGCACTACCACCGAACCGAAGTCGGGCTGCATGAGCAGCAGCCCGCAGAGGATCCCGAGCATGACCAGCGGACGCACCAGCGCCCGCGCGTCGTCGGCCATCTCGCCGTGAAAGCGCGAGAGATATCCCGCCAGGTAGATGAGCAGAAGGAACTTGGCCACCTCCGCCGCCTGCAGGGAGAACGCCCCGAGGCCGATCCAGCGCCGGGCCCCGTTCGCCTCCAGGCCCACGCCCGGCACCAGCACCAGGCCGCAGAGCGCCACGGCCGCGAACCAGGCGACCCGGTGACCGCGGCGCCACCAGTCCAGGGGCACGCACAGCACCACCAGCAGTCCCGCCAGGGCAGCGGCCAGGAACGCGCCGTGCTTGATGAGCAGGGCCTGGCTGATGGCCACGGACGCCGAGGCCACCATCACCGTGCCGAGCGCCAGGATGGCGATCCAGCAGGCGATCATGATGCGGTCGGCGCCCTCGCTCACAGCGCCTCCACCGCGGCGGCGAACATCTCGCCCCGCTCCGCGTAGTTTCGATACATGTCCAGGCTCGCGCAGGCCGGCGACAGCAGCACGGTGTCGCCGGGCTCCGCCGCCGCCATGGCCGCCGCCACCGCCTCGGCCATGTCCCCGGCCCGGCGGAGGGGCACCGCGCCGCCGAAGGCCCGCTCCAGCCGGGGCGCGTCCCGGCCCATGAGAACCACCGCCTTCACCAGCCGGCGCACGGGCTCGGCCAGGGGAGAGAAGTCCGCGCCCTTGCCGTCGCCGCCGGCGATCAGGACCAGGCGCGGCGCCGTGCTCCCCGCCGCCCCGGCCAGACCTTCGAGCGCTGCCAGGGTGGCGCCCACGTTGGTGGCCTTGGAATCGTCCACGAAGCTCACGCCGCGCACGTCCGCCACCTTGCGGCACCGGTGCGGCAGACCCTGGAAGCCGGTCACCGCCGCGGCGAGCTCCGCCGCGGACGTGGACGCCTCCGCCACCAGGGCGAAGGCGGCCATGACGTTCAGGGCGTTGTGCAGACCGGCGATGGGCAGATCCTTCAGCGCCGTCACCGGCTCGTGCCCCCACAGGATAACGGGCACGCCCCCGGCTTCCCCCAGGCCCCACTGCCCCGGCTCGGGGCGGTCGAGGCCGAAGGTCACCGACTCGGCCACGGAACCGGCGGGGCGGGTGGCCGGGTCTCCGCGGTTCCACACCGCCCGCCGCGCCGCGGCAAAGATGCGCCGCTTGCTCTCGGCGTAGGCATCCAGGCTGCCGTGCCGGTCGAGGTGGTCCTCGGTGACGTTCAGCAGCGCGGCGGCGGCGAAGGGATGGCTGCCCATGCGCTCGAGCTGGAAGCTCGACAGCTCGAGCACGTAGCATTCGCGATCCTCGGCCAAGAGGTCCAGGGCCGGCTGCCCCAGGTTGCCGCCGACCCCGGGATGCCTGCCCAGCTTCTCGAGGAGGTGGCCGGTGAGCGCCGTCACGGTGCTCTTGCCGTTGGTTCCGGTGATGGCGTAGACGGGCGCCCGGGCGGCCTGACAGAACAGGTCGATGTCGCTCTCCACCCGCGCCCCGGCGGCCACCCCTCGCGCCACCAGCGGGTGGTCCAGCCCCACACCGGGGCTCACGATCAGCCGCTCGACCCCGGCGAAGGAGACGGCGCAGGCGGCCTGGCCGAAACGGAACTCCGCGTCCTGGCAGGCGGCCCGGGCCGCGTCGCCGTGCGGAGGCGCCTCCCGGGTGTCCAGCACCAGAAGCTCGTCCCGGCCCGCCAGGTATCGCAGGCACGAATAGCCGGTCACGCCCATGCCGATGATGGCCGTGCGCACCGTCACCTCAGCTTCAACGTCGACAGGCCCACGATCACCAGCACCAGGGTGATGATCCAGAACCGGACGATCACCCGGGGCTCCGGCCAGCCCAGGAGCTCGAAATGGTGGTGAATCGGGGCCATGCGGAAGATCCGGCGGCCGGTGAGCCGGTAGGAGGTGACCTGCAGGATCACCGACACCGCTTCCAGCACGAACAGGCCGCCCATGATGAAGAGCACGATCTCGTGGCGGACGATGATGGCCACCACGCCGAGGGCCGCCCCCAGGGCCAGCGCGCCCACGTCGCCCATGAACACCTGAGCGGGATAGGTGTTGAACCAGAGAAAGCCGAGCCCTGAGCCGATGAGCGCGCCGCAGAAGATGGAGAGCTCACCGGCATCCGGAATGAACGGAATCTGCAGGTACGCGGAAAACTCCGCGTGGCCCACCAGGTAGGCGATGAGTCCCAGCGCCGCCCCCACCATCACCGTGGGCAGGATGGCGAGACCGTCGAGCCCGTCGGTGAGATTCACGGCGTTGCTGGTGCCGACGATGACGAAGTAGCCGAGCACCACGTACCAGATGCCCATGGGGATCACGACATCCTTGAAGAACGGCACGATGAGCGCCGTCTCCGCCGGCACCTCGGCGGTGAGGTAGAGGAACACCACCGCACTGCCGCCGACGATGGACTGCAGCAGGTACTTCCAGCGGGCGATGAGACCCCGGCTGTTGCGCCGGGAGATCTTCAGGTAGTCGTCGATCCAGCCGATGAACCCGAACGCCATGGTCACCAGCAGCACCGTCCACACGTAGCGGTTGCCGAGATCGCCCCACAGCAGGGTGGTGATGAGGATGACGATGAGGATCAGAGCCCCGCCCATGGTGGGGGTACCCGCCTTGGACAGATGGGTCTTGGGGCCATCCTCGCGCACGCTCTGGCCGATCTGATAATGGGTGAGCCGATCGATGACCCACGGGCCGATGATCAGTGAGGTAGCCAGGGCCGTGACCACGCTCACCATGGTGCGGAAGGTGAGGTACTGGAACACCGCGAACCCGCTGACGTACTGGGCGAGGAATTCGGTCAACCAGAGCAGCATCAGCGTTCTCCACCCATCAGGTCCGCCACCAGCGCGCGGTCGCTGAACGGCCGGCGTTCGCCGTCGATCTCCTGGTAGTCTTCGTGGCCCTTGCCTGCCACCAGCACCACATCGTCCGGACCCGCAGAAGCCATAGCCTCGGCGACCGCGTGGCGGCGGTCGGCACAGCGGTGCGCGGGAACCCGCCCGGCGAGCCCGGTCTGCATGTCGGCGATGATGCGCTCCGGGTCTTCCGAGCGCGGATTGTCGCTGGTGAGCCAGAGCTCGTCGGCGATGGCTTCGGCCGCGGCAGCCATCAGCGGACGCTTGCCGGCATCGCGGTCACCGCCGCAGCCGAACACGCACACCAGCCTGCCCCGAGTGGCCGGGCGCAGCGCGGCGAGTACCTGCTCCAGCGCGTCCGGCGTGTGGGCGAAGTCCACCACCACCGTGGGGCGGCCGGGGGCGGAGAACCGCTCCATGCGTCCGGGCACCGGGGTCAGGGTTTCCGCCGCCCGCAGCACGTCCTCCAGGGCGGCCCCGGCGTGGCACAGCACCGCCACCGCCGCAGCCAGGTTGGCCACGGAGAACTCCGTCTGCACGGGCACGCGCAGGGGCGGGTCGCCCCAGATGGTGCGCCAGCGGCCCGCGGCGACCCCGGAGGAGAAGTCCAACTCCTGCCAACGGAGGTCGCGGCCCTGGCGCCCGTAGCCTAGCCACGCCACCGTGTCCGCCACGCCCGCGGCGAGCTCCCGGCCGAAGGCATCGTCCTGGTTCAGCACCGCCAGCGCGAGACCGGGCCAGCGGAACAGCTTGCCCTTGGCCGCGGCGTACTCCGCGGCGCTCTCGTGGTAATCCAGATGGTCCCGGGACAGGTTGGAGAACACGGCGTCGGCGAACGGCACGTCCGCCACCCGGTCCTGGGCCAGGGCGTGGGAGGACACCTCCATCACCGCCCAGGCGCAGCCGCCGTCCCGGAGCGCCGCCAGACGCTTCTGCACGGTCACCGGATCCTCGGTTGTCAGCCGGGCCGGCTGCAGCTCGCCCACACGGCCCCAGCCGATGGTGCCGAGGTACCCGGCGGCGGTTCCCAGCCGGCTGGCCAGATCGGCCAGGTAATGGGCGATTGAGGTCTTGCCGTTGGTGCCGGTGACCCCGACGCAGTGCAGGGCGCGCCCGGGATGGCCGTAGAAATGGGCCGCCAGCGCGCCGCGGCGGGCACGCAGATCGGGCACCACGGCCAGCGCCACCGGCAGATCGCACACGGGCCGTTCGCTCACCACCGCCACCGCGCCGCGGCTCGCGGCCTCGGCGGCATGCGCGTGGCCGTCCACGGCCGCGCCCCGCACGGCGAGGAACACGTCGCCCGGCGCCACCTGCCGGGAATCCTCGGTGAGGCCGGTTACCCTGAGCGCCGCCGCGTCGCGCGTAATCCCCGCGTCGGCGAAGGGCCGGAGCAATTCGGCGAAGGTTACGGGCCTCATATGGCCACCCCCGGCTCCGGTTCCACTCCGAGCAAACGCAGCGCCCGCGCGGCCACCTGCCCGAACACGGGTGCGGCCACGGCGCCGCCCCCCTCGGCCGCGCCGCCGGGCTCGTTGATCACCACCACCATGACGAAGCGCGGGTCCGTGGCCGGCGCGATGCCGGCGAACAGCGCCACGTGGCGCTCGTCGTCGTAGCCGGCCGCGCCCACCTTGCGGGAGGTGCCGGTCTTGCCGGCGATGGGGTAGCCGGGAACCCGGGCGCGGGGCGCCGTGCCCTCGTCGCCGGTCACCGACACCATCATCTCCAGCACGGTGCGGGTGAGCTCGGCATCGAACGCCCGCTCGGCCCGGGGCGGTTGCCGAGACGCCAGGATGGACACCGGAAGCCGCATCCCTCCCGTCGCCAGGGTCAGGTATCCCTGAGCGAGTTGCAGGGGGGATACCGCCAGCCCGTAACCATAGGCCAGGGTCGCCCGCACCACCGAGTTGCCGAGCCCCTGGTCCGAGAGCCGGGCCGCCGCCTCGCCCGGGAGCCCCGTGCCGATGAACTCGCCGATACCCGCCCGGGTCAGCACCTCGAACACGGCCCGCGGCTCGAGATCCAGGGCCACCTTGGCGATGGCCACCTGGCTGGATTTCTGCAGCGCCTGGCGCAGGGTGATGGTGCCGCGGTTCAGCGGATCCTGGACGAGCTTGTTCCCCACGCGGAAGTATCCGGGCGCGGTGTCGATGGGCGTGGAGGGGCGCCAACGATTGCTTTCCAGGGCGGCGAGCACGGTGAAGGGCTTGATGGTGGAGCCCGGCTCGTAGGTGTCGGTTACCGCCCGGTTGCGCATCCCCGCCCGGGCGGCGCGGCCCAGGTCGTTGGGGTTGTACGAGGGCTCGTTCACCAGCGCGAGCACCTCCCCGGTGCGGGCGTCGAGCATCACCAGGGAACCCGACACGGCGCGGTTGCCCGCCACCGCAGCCTTCAGCTCGCGATAGGCGAGAAACTGCAGCCGCAGGTCGAGGCTCAGGGTGATGTCCGTGCCGAAACGGGGCGCCTCGATGAACTCCAGGTTCTTGATGGTTTCCCCGCGGCGGTCCTTCAGAACCCGCTTGCGGCCCGGGTGGCCGCGCAGGTGGTCGTCGTAGGAAAGCTCCAGACCCTCGAGCCCCAGGTCGTCGATGTTGGTCATGCCCACCACGTGGGCGGCCATTTCCCCGGCGGGATAGTAGCGCCGGTACTCCCGCTGGATGTACACCCCGGTGAGCCCCAGCGCCCGCACCCGTTCGGCCACGCTCCAGGGCACCTGCCGCTTGAGGTAGAGGAACTCCCGGTTGGCGTGGGCCGCGAGCTGCCGCGACAGGCTCACGGCATCCAGGCTCAACACCTCCGCCAGCGCCTCCACGGCCTCATCGGAAAGTGCTAGGAAGCTGGGATCGGTCCAGACGGCGGCCACCGGCGTGCTCACCGCCAGGGGCTGACCGTGACGATCGTAGATCACGCCGCGATAGGCCGGCAGCGATTCCACCCGGATCGACCGGGCGTCCCCCTGCTGCTGCAGGAAGTCGCGGTCGGTGACGTTCAGGTACACCACCCGCGCCGCGACGCCGGTGCAGGCGCCGAGAAAGACCACCACCACGACGTAATGCCGCCAGAGCTTCACCGTTCGATGCGCTCCACCTGATCCGGAAAACGCATGGCGAGCTCCTGCTCGGCCAGCCGTTCGACGTTCTGATAGGCGGCCAGCGCGCTGCGCTCGAGCAGCAGCCGGCTGTATTCCGCCAGGTGCGCATCCTGAGCCTTCTGCGCGGCTTCCAGATCACCGTGCAGCAGCCGCACCCGGTGGCTCACCAGCGCGACCTGGATGCCGGACCCCACCACGGCGAGCAGCAGCACCACGAACAGGATGGTCTGCCTGGAGATCATGCGGCGTCCTCCAGCCGCTCCACGACCCGCAGCCGGGCGCTGCGTGCCCGCGGATTCTCCCGGAGCTCCGCCGCCCCCGGCGCCCGCGGCTTGCCGACGGCGCGCGCCCGGGCCCGGCTCTCGGGTGCGCGCACCGGCAGCCGCCGCGGCAGTGGCGGCGGCGTGGTGAGACTGCGGAAGTACTGCTTCACCAATCGGTCTTCCAGGGAATGGAAGCTGATGACCCCCAGGCGCCCGCCGGGAAGCAGCCGCTCGAACGCGGCCGCAAGCCCTGCCTCCAGCGCCTGAAGCTCCTGGTTCACCTCGATGCGCACCGCCTGGAAGACCCGGGTCGCCTCGTGCTTGCCCGGGGTCGTCCGCGGCTGCGCCGACCGCACCACGTCGGCGAGCTCCGCGGTGGTTTCGAGGGGCCGGGCGGCCACGATGGCGGCGGCGATGCGCCGGGCGTGGCGCTCCTCGCCGTACTCGCGCAGCACCCGTGCGATCTCCTGCTCCTGGGCCTGGTTCAGCCACTCCGCCGCGGTGATCCCCCGGGTGGGGTCCATCCGCATGTCCAGGGGCGCGTCGTAGCGGAAGCTGAAGCCCCGCTGCGCATCGTCCAGTTGTGGGGAGGAAACCCCCAGATCCATCATCACACCCTGCACTCGCTCGATGCCCAGCTCGTCGAGAATCCCATGGAGCTCCGCGAAATTGCCGTGACACACGGTGAGCCGATGCTCCTCGGCCGCCATGGCCGCTCCGGCGGCCACCGCCGCCGGGTCCCGGTCGATGCCGATCACCCGGCTGGCCGGCCCGAGCAGCTCGAGCAGCCGCCGGGCGTGGCCGCCGCGCCCGAACGTGGCGTCCACGTAGATCCCTTCCCGAGCGGCGGCCGCGCGGCCCGGCTCCGACTCGAGGCCCGAGACCAGCAGCACCAGCTCCTCGAGGAGCACTGGCCGATGCGCGTCGCTCAAACCGAGATCCCGGTGAGCTCCTGGGCATCGGCGAGCTGGGCCACCGTGTCGTCGGACAGCCATTCCTCCATCCGCGTCTCCCAGAGGGTTTCGCTCCAGATTTCCATCTTGCGGCCCTGGCCCACCAGCACCAGCTTCTTGTCGAGCTGCGCGTAGTCCCGGAGCTTCTGGGGCAACAGCAGCCGGCCGTTGCCGTCGGGCTCGAGATCCGTGGCATGGCCGATGAGCAGCCGCTGAATGGTGCGTGACCGCGGATTCATGTTGGGCAGGCTTTCCAGCTTGGCCTGTACCTCCTCCCAGAACGGCAAGGGATACAGGAGCAGGCAGCGGTCCCGGGTGTCGATGGTCACCACCAGCTTGCCGTCGGAGACCGTGCCGACCGACTCGCGGACGCGCGCCGGGAGCGCCATGCGCCCCTTGCCGTCCAGGCTCACGCTGTTGATCCCTCGGAACATGCCCTACGGACGCCACCCGGCTTCGCCGCGAACAGCCAGCGGGAAATGGGACGGCGCGCCACCGAAGGCCCAGCGACCAGCCCCAATCCCCCACTTTTCCCCACAAATTACCATTGAGCGACACTAAGGCCGCCCCCACAGCGTGTCAAGCTGTCAAAAACGGCATAACTCTCGGAAATTTAAGGATTTTTCGGGCTATGCGGGCGCTCGTTCCGGGATTACCTCAAGGTAAACTTGGGCTAGGTGCGGTTATCTAGAATCAGCTTTAACTTCTAGAATGTTTTCGAATAAGCAGTTGGCGGGCATAAGCCGAACAGACATAAGAAATAGAGGGAGTCGGCCGGTAAGCCGGGTTCTGTCGCGACGGCCAGAGGCCGCCCGGGCAGTCATTCATCTAGGATCTGCGTCACCGCAGACCTCCAGCAGCCTACCCGAATCCGGTGCGGACCACACCATTGGATTCCTATTTGGCCTTGCTCCAGGCGGGGTTTACCTAGCCACGCCGTGTTACCACGCGTGCGGTGCGCTCTTACCGCACCCTTTCACCCTTACCGTCCGTGTCCCCGCATGGGGACACGCCTTAGGCGGTCTACTCTCTGCTGCACTTTCCGTGGGCTCACGCCCCCCAGGGGTTACCTGGCGCCTCGTCCTGTGGAGCCCGGACTTTCCTCTCCCCGCTTCCCCGACGAGCGGCTGCTCGCCGGAACCACGGGCAGCGACTGCCTGGCCGACTCCGGTGGTTAGACTACTCCAGGCGGCGATCGATCGTCGACGCTCAATCGCGGTCGCCCTTCCGGGCCAGCTCGTAGAGCTCCCGTTTGCTGCGGCCGAGCAACTGCGCGCCGAGCCGCGCGGCCTGCGCCGGGGGCAACTCCCGACCGAGGATCTCCATGGTGCGGCGTACCTCCGCGGGGGTCGCCGTCTCCCCGCCCCCTTCGACGACGCACACGAATTCGCCCTTCAGATGGCCGCCCCGGACGAGCTCGTCCAGCACCGACTGGGGCACGTCGCACAGATACTGCTCGTGGCGCTTGGTCATCTCCCGGCCCACCATCACCCGCCGTGCCGGCGCCAGCGCGGCCAGATCGGCCAGAGTCTCCGCCACCCGGTGGGGCGCCTCGTAGAACACCACCGGCACCTCCAGGGCGAGCAGCTCGCGCAGCCGCTCCCGGCGCTGGACGGGCTTGGCTGGCAGGAACCCCTCGAACAGGAAGCGACCGGCCGGCAGCGGACACACCGAAAGCGCCGCCGCCACGGCGCTGGCGCCCGGAATCGGCACCACGGTCACGCCTTCCGCCCAGCAGGCCCGAACCAGCTCGAACCCCGGATCAGACAGCAGCGGCGTGCCCGCATCCGAGACCAGCGCCACGTCGTCACCCCGGCGCAGACGGCCCAGCACCTCCTGACTCGCCGCCGTCTCGTTGTGGCTGTGCAGGGCCGTGATCGGTATCCCGGAGACGCCGATGGCCTCTAACAGCACCCGGGTACGTCTGGTATCCTCCGCGGCGATCATCGCAACACGAGCCAGGACATCCGCGCCTCGACGGCTGAAGTCCTCCAGGTTTCCAATTGGCGTCGCCACGACGTAGAGCGTACCCGGCATGTCATCGAGACTCTTCGGAGCATGGTTGCTCATTCTCGCAGTGTGGGGGTGCCAAAGCACCCCGACCCCGAGCGGCCCACAGGCTCCCGGCGGCGACGCAGCCGCCCAGACCCCCGAATCTCTCCTCCAGCGGGCACTGGTGGCCCCGCCTGCGCGCGCCAGCCGGCTGTACCTGGAGGCCGCCGAAGCCTATCTCGCGGCAGGCGATTCCCGTGCGGCCGGCGACGCCCTGCGCTTCGTCGAGCCGGAGCGGCTGAACGATGCCGCCACGGCCCGCTACCTCCTGGCACGGGCGCGGCTGGATCTGGCAGCCGGTGAGCTCGAATCCGCGCGCGGCGCGCTGCTGGCGCTGGACGAATCGCTCCTCGCCGATCCGCTGGAGGCGCTGCTGCTGCGGGCCGAGGTCACGGCCGCCGCGCAGGGCGCGGGCGCCGCGGCCGAGACGCTCATGGGGGTCGAGCTCCGGCGCCCCGGCCCGGCCAGCCCCGGAGCGCCGCCGGCGCGGCAGCGCCTGAACGACACCATCTGGCGCTATCTCGGTCAGGTGCCCCCGCTGCAGGCGCTGGAGGCGCCGTCGCGTGCCCGCGGTGAGGCGCGCGGCTGGTGGCAACTGAAGGCGGAGATGTTCCAGAGCTTCACCCTGGCCGAGCAGCGGCGGCGCCTGGCGGCCTGGAGGTCCGCATGGCCGGATCATCCGGCGGCCGCGATGCCGCCGGCGCCCCTCCTCACCCTGGACGAACCCCGCGCTCCCGTCGCCCGGGTCGGGCTCATGCTGCCGTTGTCGGGCCCGCTGAGCCGCGCCGGGCGCGCCGTGCGGGACGCCTTCATCGCCACGTACCTCACCCATCGCGACGACGCCGGCTTCGAGATCATCGTCTACGACGTCGCCGCTCAACCGCTCGGGGCCCTGTACGAGCATGCTCTGGTCAACGGCGTCGACGTTCTCATCGGGCCGCTGAGCAAGGAATCCGTGGCGGAGATGAACGGCCTCGACCCCGACATCCCCGTGCTGGCCCTCAACCACCTGGGTAACGAGGACATGCCGGCCCCGAACCTGGTCCAGCTCGGCCTCGCCATCGAGGACGAGGCGGCCACCCTCGAACGATGGCTCACCGACGAAGGGGTGGATCGGCTGGTGCTGTTCCACAACGACGAGGACTGGTCGCTGCGCGCCATGCAGGCGCTGGCTGCCTCCTGGCCGGGTGCGCTGGAAATTCAGGCGCTGGAGAACATTCGCACCGTGACCGAGAGCGTGGGCGTGGCCATGCACGTAGCCGCGAGCCAGGAGCGCCGCGCGGAGCTGGAGCAGATTCTCGGCCAGAACGTGGAGTTCCTGGCCCGGGCCCGGGGAGACGTGGATGCGGTGCTGGCCCTGGTGACCCACCTGGAGGCCAACGCGCTGGTGCCGGCTCTGCGGTTCCACTTCGCCGACCACCTGCCGGTTTACGCTACCTCCCAGACCATTCGGGGCGTGCCCGGGGAGCGGCTGGCGGATCTGAGGGGTTTCCGGGTCAGCGAGTTGCCGTGGCTGATGCTGAACGACGGTTCCTACACCATGCTGGAGGAGGCCTTCGCCCTGGAAGGTGATCCCTTCGTGGCGCTCTATGCCCTCGGGGTGGATGCCTTCCGTCTGGCGGATCGCCTGCCCCTCGTCCTCGGCGGCACGTTCACCGAGATCCTCGGCAGCACCGGCGCCCTGACGTTCTCCGCGGACGGCCGCATTCGGCGAAGCCTGGCGCGGACAGTGATCCGCGGCGCCACCGTGCAGCCCGCCACCGGCTCCTACGGCCGCTGAGCCGTTGGCCGACGCCGATCATCTCGCCACCGGGCGGTGGGCGGAGGACGCCGCCGCAGCGTATCTAACCGGGCAGGGCCTGCGCCTGCTCGAGCGCAATTTCCGCTGCCGTTTCGGCGAGATCGACCTGGTGATGGCCGACGGCGCCGTCCTCGTGTTCGTGGAGGTGCGCTACCGTCGGAGCGACGCGTTCGGCGGTGGTCTCGAAAGCGTGGGGCGAAGCAAGCAGCGCAAGCTCCTGGCGGCCGCCCGCTACTACCTGGCGCGCCACGGCGGCGCCGGCGTCCGCTGTCGATTTGACGTCGTGTCGGTGACCCGGCGACACTACGCGCCGGATTTCTCATGGGTCAGGGATGCATTCGGTGAGACCGGCTGAGCGGTTGTCTGCGCTGCTGTTGCTGCTCGCCTTCAGCACCGCCTCGGGCTGTGCGGTGTTCTCGGACGATCCACGGGTTCGCTCCCCGGGAGCGCTGATCGACGACCAGCTCATCGAGAGCACGGTGAAGCGGCGCATCTGGACCTCGGATTCCGCATTCGATTCCGCCCATCTGGTGGCGGTGAGCTACAACGGCGTGCTGCTGCTGGCGGGCCAGGTGGAGACCGCCGAGCTAAGGCGCCGGGCCGAGGAGATCGCCCGGGGCCACCCCGATGTTCGGCGCGTGCACAACGAGCTGCAAGTGAGCGGCCCCATATCCATGGTCGCCCGCGCCAACGACACCTGGCTCACCAGCAAGATCAAGACCCGGATGCTCGCCGACGCCGAGGTGCCCGCGCGAAAGATCAAGGTGGTCACCGAGAACGGCACCGTCTACCTGATGGGGATGCTCCCACGGGAGGAAGCGGATCGCGCCGTGGAAGTGGTTAGCTCGGTCTACGGCGTGCAGAAGATCGTGAAGGTATTCGAGTACCTCTGAGCTACTTCACGATTTTGAGGTGGCCACCGCCCGACGGCTTCGGCGGCGGCTCGTCCGGCCCCCGATCCGGCCCCCGATCCGGCGGTCCGGGAAAGACCTCCGGTTCGAACACCATCCCCTCGCCGCTCTCCTTCGCGTAGATGGCCTGAATGCCGGCCATGGGCAGATGCACCGCGAACGGCTTGCCGCCGAAGCGGCAGTTACACGAAAGCGCGGTATCGTCGAGGGAAAACTGGGCCACGGCGTTCGGCGAGACGTTCAGAACGATCTTGCCCTCCTGGACGAACTCCCGGGGGACGACCACGCCTTCGGCGCTCGCGTCCACCAGGACGTAGGGCGTCAGCCCGCTGTCTACGATCCAGTCGTAGAAGGCGCGAAGCAGATACGGTCGTTTCGGCTTCTTGCTCACGGCGTGCATCGGTTCGGCGGCCTCGGCCGCCGGTTCGTCAGTCCTGCATCTCGAGCTCGGCTTCCGTCAGGCTCTCGCGGAACGACTCGCGCTCGAAGATCTTCTGCATGTACTTCTGCAAGGGCCGCGTGCTGCGCTCGGGCAGGGTGATGCCGACGACTTTCAGGCGCCAGAGGATGGGCGCGACGCAGCAGTCCACCAGGGTGAACTCGTCGTTCATGAAGAACGGCTTCTCTGCGAAGATGGGCGCCACGGCGATGATGCTCTCCCGCAGCTCCTTGCGGGCTTTGCTGATGACCGTCTCCCGGCCCTTGCCCGCCATGAGGATGTCGAGCCGGCCGCTCCATTCCTTCTCGACGCGGGTGATCCACAACCGCGACAGGGCCCGCTGTACCGGGTAGACCGGCAATAGGGGAGGATGCGGGAAACGCTCGTCCAGGTACTCCATGATGACGTTCGCTTCGTAGAGCACGAGATCCCGGTCGAGCAGCGTCGGCAGGCTGTTGTACGGATTGATCTCCGCCAGGTCCTCCGGCTTGTTGTTGGGATCCACGTCGACGATGTCGCAGGTGACGCCCTTCTCCGAAAGCACCATGCGTACCCGGTGGGAGTAATGATCCCGCGCGTCCGAGAACAGGGTCATGGAGGAACGTTTGGTTACTAGGCTCATGTGGCTTTACCAGAGGCAGTGGCTGTTTATCGGCTCGGATCCGGGCTCCGACGCAAGTGCGGGGCCGGCGGGTTCACCGGCCCTGCTCTGCTCGTGGGCGGATCATCGAACCGCCTTGTGGTATTCCCTGCCGAGCAGCCACGTGAAGACGTACAGGATGACGATGAACAGCAGCACGTAGATGCCGATCCGATGCCGATCGAGCCGGCTCGGCTCACCCACGTAGTAGAGGAAGTTGCTGATGTCGTACATGGCCTGGTCGTATTCTTCCGGGGTGTAGGCACCGGTTCCTTCGTCCACGACCAGTTGTCCGCACTTCTCTTCCGTGATTCGCCGACCGGGTTCCAGGGGGTCGCGCATCTCGCCGCCGTTCTCGGCGATCTTGGGCACCTGAACGCAGGCGGAGCGCTGAACACCCTGCAGTTCCATGAGCACGTGAGGCATGCCGACGTTTGGGAACACCTTGTTGTTGACCCCCAGCGGACGGGTTTCGTCCAGATAGAAGGTCTTCAGATAGTTGTAGATCCACTCCGGGCTGCGCACCCGGGCCACCATGGTCAGGTCCGGCGGCGGCGCGCCGAACCAGTTCTTGGCGCCTTCGGGGTCCATGGCCGTGACCATCTGCTCGCCGATCTTCTGTCCGGTGAACACCACCTGCTCGAGCATCACGTCTTCCGGGATGCCCAGATCCTGCGCGGTGCGCTGGTAGCGCTGGAACTTCAACGAATGGCAGCCGATGCAGTAGTTGGCGTACAGTCGCAGGCCGTTCTGCAGCGACGGGAGGTTCTTCAGATCCGGCTCCATGGGTTCCATGGGATAAGCGGATTCGGCGGCCCATACGGCGCCCGGCAGCAGCATGACCAGGCCCAGCAGGTACTTCATTATGATTTTCTTGCCATTCATCGCATGGTCACCCTTTCCGGCACGGGCTTGGTCTTCTCCACCCTGGTGTACCAGGGCATGAGCACGAAGTAGGCGAAGTACACCACCGTACAGGCCTGAGCCAGCATGGTGGCAGGTCCGGAGGGCGGGATGGTGCCCAGGTAACCGAGGATGACGAAGCTGATCACGAACAGGCCCAGCATCACCCGGGAGATCAGACCCTTGTAGCGAATGGACTTCACCGGGCTGCGGTCGAGCCACGGCAGCACCGCCGGCAGCACGATGGCGCCCGCCATTACCACGAAGCCCCAGAACTTCGCCGTGAGCCCGAACAGCGGGAAGGTGGAGGCCCGCAGCATGGCGTAGTAGGGGGTGTAGTACCAGACCGGAGCAATGTGGTCCGGCGTCTTCAGCGGATTCGCCTGCTCGAAGTTCGGCTTCTCGAGGAAGTAGCCGCCCATCTCCGGCGCGTAGAACACCACGGCGCAGAACACGAACAGGAACGCGACGATGGCCGGAAGGTCGTGGCCGATGGTGTAGTAGGGGTGGAACGGGATGCCGTCCTTCGGTACGCCGTTGGCGTCTTTGTTCTTCTTGATCTCGATGCCGTCGGGATTGTTCGACCCCACGTGATGCAGCGCCACGATGTGCACGAACACCAGCATCACCAGCACCAGCGGCAGGGCGATCACGTGCAGCGCGAAGAAGCGGTTCAGGGTGATCTCCGACATCAGGAAGTCGCCGCGGACCCATTCCATGAGGTCCGGACCGATTACCGGAATGGCCCCAACCAGCGAGACGATCACCTGCGCGCCCCAGTAGGACATGTTGCCCCAGGGCAGCAGGTAGCCGAAGAACCCTTCGGCCATGAGCACCACGAAGATGGCCATGCCGATCAGCCACAACAGCTCCCGCGGCTTGCGGTAGGAGCCGTACATCAGCCCGCGGAACATGTGCAGGTAGACGACGATGAAGAACGCGGAGGCGCCGGTGGAATGGAGATAGCGGAGCAGCCAGCCGTACTCCACGTCGCGCATGATGTACTCGACCGAGGCGAAGGCGCCCTCGCCGCTCGGCACGTAGCTCATGGTGAGCCAGATGCCGGTGAGCAGCTGGTTCACCAGCACCACCATGGACAGCACGCCGAACAGGTACCAGAAGTTGAAGTTCTTCGGCGCCCAGTACTTCACCATGTGGTAGTCCCACGTTTCCAGGATCGGGAAACGCTCGTCTACCCAGCCGATGAAGTTGCTCCACCCGGCCGCGATCCGGCTCTGCTTCTCTTGGGCTTCGGCCATCAGGCGGTCTCCTCGTCTTCACCGATCACGATCACGTTCTCGCTCACGAACTGATAGGGCGGAACGGGCAGGTTGTCGGGCGCGGGCACGCCCTTGACGACCCTACCTGCAAGATCGAAGCGGGAGCCGTGACAGGGGCAGAAGAAACCACCCTGCCAGTTGGGGTCGAAGGGTTCCGGCGCCACCTCGCCGTAGTACTTCGGCGAGCAGCCGAGGTGGGTGCACAGGCCCACGTAGATGCCGATCTCCGGCCGACGCGAGCGCCAGGCGTTCTGCGCGTAGCCCGGCTGCTGAGCGACGTTGGCGGAATCCGGGTCCGCCAGATCCGGGTTCTCCTGCTCCAGGCGCCCGACGGCGTCCGGCGTGCGGTAGAGGATGAAAATGGGTTGACCGCGCCACGCCGGCACCGGCCCGAGCATCTCGCCCGGCCGCAGCTTGCTGATGTCGATGGTGACGGGGGCTCCAAGGGCCCGGGCCCTGGCGCTCGGCTGCCAGGAAGCTACGAAAGGTACTGCTGCGCCAACCACCCCGACCGCGCCGACCAGAGTGGTGGCGCCGATTAGGAAGTAGCGCCGTTGCGAATCTATTTTTTCAGTGTCGATGCTTTCCGCGAGCTCTTCCGCGGTTTTCAAACTCAACTGATCGCCCTGGCTCACGGCCTACTCCAGACAGTCCGAAAAGACGCACAAGTTTAACATACACCGGCCGGTAACCGCCGGCGGCGAGGTCCCATGAGCCACTGTCGGGCAGCATTTTTCCTCGGGTTCGCGGCTTCGGCGGGAGGCTCCGGGGCATGTCCCCGCAGCGCGGCAACCGGGCCGCGAAGATGTCGTTCTCGTTATGGCGGTGGCCAATGGACCACCGCGCGGCCGCACGGCGGGTGCAGCCGCAGAAATCGGCGAGCGATCAGCGCTTGGAGTACTGGGGCCGTTTGCGCGCCTTGCGCAGACCCACCTTCTTGCGCTCCACGGCACGGGCGTCCCGGGTCAGGAACCCGGCCTGCCGCAACGGCACCCGCAGGCTCTCGTCGTGCTCCACCAGAGCCCGTGCGATGCCATGGCGGATGGAGCCGGCCTGACCGGTATTGCCACCGCCGCGCACCGTCACCCGCACGTCCACC
This sequence comes from Pseudomonadales bacterium, assembly GCA_041686955.1. Classification (GTDB taxonomy): domain Bacteria; phylum Pseudomonadota; class Gammaproteobacteria; order Pseudomonadales; family Azotimanducaceae; genus UBA7803. Next base: position 124,729 of record JAWLCV010000001.1, on the reverse strand, counting down.
TTGTCGACCATGTCCGCCACTTCCAGGGCCTGACGTACCACCATGCGCGCGGTTTCGCGGCCGAAGTACTCGTCCAGGGGGCGGTTGTTCACCAGGATGTTGCCGTTGCCGGGGCTGAGGAAGACGCGCGCGGTGGAGGTCTTGCGCCGGCCGGTGCCGTAGTTTTGGGTGGCTGCCATGCTCTTAGATATCCAAAGATTCGGGTTGTTGTGCGCTGTGGGGATGCTCGCCGCCCGCGTACACCTTGAGCTTCTTCAGCATCGCGCGTCCGAGGGGGTTGCGCGGCAGCATGCCCTTGACCGCCTTTTCGATGATCCGCTCGGGATGGCGTTCGCGCATGTGTTCGAAGCTGGTGGCCTTGATGCCGCCGGGATAGCCGCTGTGGCGGTAGTAGATCTTGTCGGTGGTCTTGCGGCCGGTGACCCGCACCTTGTCCGCGTTCACCACCACGATGTAGTCGCCGGTGTCGACGTGAGGCGTGTACTCGGGCTTGTGTTTGCCCCGCAGGCGGCGCGCCACCTCGGTGGCCAGGCGCCCCAGCGTCTTGCCTTCGGCATCGACGACGTACCAGGAACGCCGGACGTCCTCCGCGCGCATGCTTACCGTTTTCATGAGAACTCTCGTGCCCGTTTCAGGTGCAAACGATACCCGCCGCCCCGCCGGGCGGCCGGAAATTTGGGAGCGCGAATCTTAGCGGAGGGGCGGAGGTATTACAATAACGCTTTCCGCTGTCCGCCTTCCGCTATCCGCTGGAAGGTTGCCGCGGCGCTCCAGCGGAAAGCGGAGAGCGGAAAGCGGATGGCGACCTCCTATCGACCTCACGCTTTATGCGTCCCCCCCAGATACTCCACCGACTGCATCTCCAGCAGCCGGCTCTCGGTCCGTTCGAACTCGAAGCGCAGCCGCTCCCCGGCGTACAGCTCGGTCACCGGCGCTTCCGCCGAGACGATGAGCTTGACGTTGCGGTCGTAGAACTCGTCGACGAGGCTGATGAACCGGCGCGCGGCGTCTTCGTCACGAACGGTGAACCGGCGCACGTTGGAGACCAGCACGGCGTGGAAGATCCGCGCCAGCTCGATGTAGTCGTTCTGGCTTCGGGGCCCCTCGCACAGCTCGGAAAACTCGAACCAGGCCACGTCCTCGGCCACCCGGCGCGCCCGCACCGGGCGCCCCTCGATCTCGAGCACCACGTCGTGCTCGGCCGGCTCCGGCGCCAGCGCCTCGAAACTGCGGGCGAGGCTCCGCTCCGCTTCCGCATCCAGCGGGCTGTGGTAGATCTCAGCCCGCTCCAGCACCCGCAGCCGGTAGTCCACGTCGCCGTCCACGTTGAACACCCGGGTGTGGGTCTTCAAGAGCTCGATGGCGGGCAGAAAACGTCGCCGCTGCAGACCGTTCTCGTAGAGCCTGTCCGGCTCCACGTTCGAGGTGGCCACCAGGGCCACGCCGCGCTCGAACAGCCCCTCGAGCAGCTCGGCGAGGATCATGGCGTCGCCGATGTCGGAGACGAAGAACTCGTCGAAACACAAGACCGAGGACTCCCGGGCGAACCGCTCCGCCACCTGCTCGAGCGGATTGGCCGTACCCGCCAGATCCCTGAGCTCGCGGTGAACGCGGTGCATGAAGCGGTGGAAGTGCATCCGCAGGCGGTCGTCGGCCGGCAGGCATTCGTAGAACAGGTCCATGAGCATGGTCTTGCCCCGTCCCACCCCGCCCCACAGATACAGCCCGCAAACCGGCTCCGCCGGCCGCCGGGCCCGCGGCAGCAGCCGCGTCAGCAGGCCGTTGCGGCTGCTGCGGCGCGCGGCGAGCCGGTGGTAGAGATCGTCGAGCAGGTCCACCACCCGCTCCTGGGCGGGGTCATGGGAGAACGCGGGGCTCTCGAGAAGCTCCTGGTAGCGGGCCCGCGGTGACGCGATGTCCGACAGCTGTTCCGACATGGGCGCGGACTTTACCGTTGATGCGCCATTACACCAACCAGCTTTATCTGCTAATTTCGCCTCATGCGCGAAATGTTGCGATACGTGGTGCTGCCTGCCTTGGTGGGCGCCATGGTAGGTCTCGTGGTGATGTTCGCCGGCACGGGCAGCGAGCCGCCCGCCGCGAAGCCCGGCTATGCCGAGGCCGTGAGACGCGCCGCGCCCGCCGTGGTGAACATCTACTCCAGCAAGGTGCTGACGCCCCCCATCTGCCAGCTCCCCCGCTTCAGGGAGTGGTGCGAGCGATTCTCGGGGACCGAAGGCAACCACATGCAGAGCTCCTTGGGTTCCGGCGTAGTCGTTCGGGAAGACGGCTACATCCTCACGAACAACCACGTGATCGCCGGGGCCGACGAGATCCTGGTGGCCTTCAGCAACGGCCAGGCCACCACGGCCACGGTGGTGGGAAGCGACCCGGAAACGGATCTGGCGGTCATCAAGGTCGAGGCCCAGGGCCTGCAGTCCATTCCCATCGGCCGATCCGATACGGTGGAAGTGGGCGACGTGGCCCTGGCCATCGGCAACCCCTTCGGCATCGGCCAGACGGTCTCCTACGGCATCATCAGCGCCAAGGGGCGTACCGGCATCAGTCCGAGCCCCTACGACGACTTCATGCAGACCGACGCCGCCATCAACCCCGGCAACTCGGGGGGCGCCCTCATCGATGCCGAGGGCAACCTGATCGGGGTGAACGCGCTGATCTTCTCCCGCTCCGGCGGATCCGAAGGCATCGGCTTCGCCATTCCGTCCCAGCTCGCCCTGGCCGTGCTCGACGAAATCGTCGAGACCGGCCGCGTGACCCGGGGTTGGCTCGGCGTCGAGCTGGCGAGCACCCCGGCGCCGGGCATGGCGGTGGGGCTCGAAGTGACCCGGGTGCTGCACCGGGGCCCGGCCGACGAGGCGGGCCTGCGGGTGGGCGACCGGATCGTCGCCATCAACGAACAGCCCGCGGTCAGCTCGACCGTTGCCAGCCGGCTCATCGCCCACGCCGCGCCCGGCTCGCGGATCCAGCTCGACGTCCTCCGCGGCAGCGAGCAGCTCACCGTCACGGCCCGCTCCGGCGAACGGCCCGTGCCCGAGTCCTAGAGAGTCACGGTGAAGCCGAGGCCGGCCGTGCGGGGCTTGCCCCAGACCGCGTAACCCCAGTCGGGCCCCAGGGTGTTCTGGTAGGTGAAGTACTCCTCGTCCGTGAGATTCTTGACGAAGGCTTCCACCGTATAGCGCTCGTCCCGGGAGACCCAGCTCACCCGCGCGTTGGCGATCCCGTAGCTGTCGTGGTGCGAGTAAGGGTCGTTCTCGATCTGCAGGTAATGGTCGTCCTGCCAGGCATAATCCCCCTGCAGCGCCAGCTCACCGCGATCGCCCAGGTTCACGTAGTAGCGCGCCACCAGGTTGTAGGTGAGCTCCGGCGCCGATGGCAACTCGTTGCCATCCAGGGTGTAACTGTCGCCGGCCACCAGGAATATCTGGTCGGAGTCGAACTCGGTGTCGAGCACCCCGGCCCCGGCGATGATCTCGAAGTTCGGTGTGACCAGGGCGGTGATCTCCAGCTCCGCACCGGCCCCCGTGACGTCACCGGCGTTGGTGATGACGCTGCCGTCGGCCACGGTGAGGAACACCTGCGCCTGGAAGTCCTCCACCTCGTAGGTAAACACCGCAGCGTTCAGCCGCACGCGGCCGTTGGCCAGCTCGGTCTTCAACCCCAACTCGTAGTTGACCACGTCCTCCGAGGTCACCGGCAACGTCGCAGCCTGCAGCGCGTTGTAGCTGCCCGAGAACCCTCCGCTCTTGAAGCCGGTCGACACGCTGGCGTAAGCCAGGGTGTTCTCCCGCGGCCGCCAGTCGAGGCCGATGCGACCGGTGGTGGCGCTCTCCGAGAGATCGTCCTCGGCCTGCACCGCCGGATCGTAGAAGCTCGGGCCCGAGCGCTGCCGAAAGTCCCGCTCTTCGTCCGTGTAACGCAGGCCCGCCACGAGGGTGAGCTCGGGTGCCAGGTCATACTCCACCTGACCGAACAACGCCCACGACCGCGTGTCCAGCGCCACGACCTCCCGGTGCCAGAGCCCGTCGGCGGTGGTGGGGGCTTCGGTCACCAGGCCGCGGTCGTCCTTGAAGTAATAGACGCCCGCCACCCACTGCATGCCGGCGGTCGCGCCGTCGAGCCGAAGCTCCTGGGTGTACTGCTCGGCGTCCACGCCGTACTGCTCGTCGAAGTAGACCACCGCCGTGCCGTCACCGTCGTCCTGCAGAAACTTGTCCAGCTCTTCGTAGGCGGTGATCGAGGTGAGCTGAAATGCTTCGAAGGGGAGCGTTAGCGTGGCGGAGGTCCCGAAGGTGTCGATCTCCGTCGCGAGTCCTTCGGCGGCGCCGGAGGCGACGTGCTCCGGATCGAATCGACCGTTCACCGCCTCCGCCCCCGTCATGCCGAACGTGGCACTGGTGCACAGCCCGTCCTGAATGGCGCCGATGCCGCAGGTGGGCGCACCGGCGCTCGCGCTGGTCAGGTAGCCCATGTGGGCGAACCCTACCGTGTCCTGATCGGCCTCGCTGCCGTGCACGTTGAGCAGCAGCTCGGCGCCGCCGACATCGGCAGACAGCTGAATCCGGTAGCCCAGGTTGTCGGTGGTGTTGAGCTCGTCGCCGGTCACCACGTTGGTCTGCCAGCCATCGTCCCGGGTGGACTTCACCGCCACCCGGCCTCGGAGCCGGTCGGTCAGCGGGCCGCTGATCACGCCTTCGAAGATACGCTGCGAGTAGCTGCCCAGTGTCACCGAGGCATAGCCCTCCGGGTCGTAGCTGGGCTTGCGAGAAACGTAATGCACCAGCCCGCCGGTGGTGTTTCGGCCGTAGATTGTGCCTTGCGGGCCCCGCAGCACCTCCACCCGTTCCAGGTCGAAGAGCTGGATGGCCGAGCCGGCGGGATTGCCGCGGTAGACCTGGTCCACGTAGATGGAGACCGGCGACTCCCAGGAATCGGAAAAATTGACCAGGCTGATGCCGCGCAGGCTCACCGAAGGGCTCGATGCCTCGCCGAAGATGGCGAAGTAGCTCATGTTCGGAACCTGCTGGGTGATGTCGAGGCCTTCCTCGAATCCCATCTTGTCGATGGCATCGCCGGAAAACGCGCTGACGGCGATGGATACGTCCTGCAGCGCCTGCTCCCGCTTCTGGGCGGTGACCGTGATTTCTTCGATGACCGATTGTGCCGCGACGGCAACGCCGCTCGACGCGCCGAGGAGCGCCGCACCCAGGGCGGTCAGCACGCCGCGACGGCGTCCGGGCGCAGGTCGGCCGGGGCACGAACCTCTGGTGATAGGCATGAGACTCTCCTTCCCGCCCCGCTCGCTCGGACGTTGCGCCCGGCGACGGAGAGCGGATTCTTATGAATGACACCGGCGGGAGCCGGCACGTAGCCAAGGCACGCAATGCGGCCGATGAGCCAGAGGCGGAGACGAGCCCGCCCACGAAGCCCCGTCGAACGGCCCGTGCAGCGCGGTTCCGCCCGACTTCGGAAGTTACCTTACCATCCGATGCCTCGGCGGGCCACGCCGGGCCAGGTAGCGGCAAATGCGGAACGGGCGTGGTCGGCGAGCCGGCGCGTGTAGCGATCCGCCCGGCCACGCGTGTGGCCGCTGCATCAGGCCCTGCCGTCGTCGTCGCGGAAGCGGGCCTCCGCCGCCCGCGCGTGGGCCTCCAGCCCCTCGCCGTGCGCGAGCGTCGCCGACGTCCGGGCCACCCGCTCGGCGCCCTCCGCGCTCATGCGAATGACGGAGCTGCGCTTCTGGAAGTCGTAGACACCGAGCGGCGACGAGAAGCGCGCGGTGCCGAAGGTGGGGAGGACGTGGCTGGGGCCCGCGGCGTAGTCCCCCATCACTTCCGGAGAATGAGCGCCGACGAAGATGGCGCCGGCGTGGCGAACGCCTGCCAGAATGGCGTCCGGGTCCGCCACCGCCAGCTCCAGATGCTCCGGTGCGATGCGGTTGGCGAGCGTCACCGCCTCGTCCAGGTCCCGGGTCTGGATCAGGGCGCCGCGTTTCTCGAGGGAGCGGCGGATGATGTCCGCCCGCGGCCGCTCCGGGAGCATGGCCGCCAGGGTCTGCTCCAGCTCGTCCAGGTAGGCGGCGTCGGGGCTCAGCAGAATGGCCTGCGCCGCGGCGTCGTGCTCCGCCTGGGAGAACAGGTCGAGGGCCATCCACGACACCGGTGCGGAACCGTCGGCGATGATCAGCACCTCGCTGGGACCGGCGATGACGTCGATGCCCACGGCGCCGAACACCAGGCGCTTGGCGGCAGCCACGAAGGCACCGCCGGGGCCCACGATCTTGTCCACCCGGGGAATGCTGGGGGTGCCGAAAGCCAGGGCAGCCACAGCCTGTGCACCGCCCACGGCGAAGCCGCGGCCAACACCGGCGACCCGGGCCGCGGCCAGCACCAGGGGATTTTTCACCCCATCGGGCGTGGGCACCGTCATCACAACCTCGTCCACCCCGGCGACGCGCGCCGGGATAGCGGTCATGAGCACGGTGGAGGGGTAGGCCGCCTGCCCGCCCGGCACGTACAGGCCGACCCGCTCGAGGGGGGTCACCCGCTGCCCCAGACGGTTGCCGTCCGAATCGGTGTATTCCCAGTCGCCGCCGAGCTGGTGCCGGTGATACGCTTCGATGCGCTCCGCCGCCATCTCCAGCGCCTGGCGCTCCGCCGGGGCGAGACTCCGGTAGGCGGACTCGAAGTCGGCCGGGTCCAGGCGCAATGCGGCGGCGTCCGCCGGCTGCCACCGGTCCAGTCGGCGGGTGAGCTCGAGCAGCGCGTCGTCGCCGCGCCGGCGCACGTCCCGGACGATCTCCGCGGCGATCCGATTGACCTCGTCGTCTTCGCCCACCTCCCAGCGCAGCAGGGCGTCGAGCGCCTCGTCGAAGGAGGGCTCGGCGGTGGTCAGCCTGCGGATGCCCAGGGTCACGGGCACACCTCGCGCAGGCGGTCGATGAGCTGCTGCACGGCGTCGAACCGGGTCTTCATGGCGGCGCGGTTGACGATCACCCGGGAGCTGACGTGCGCGATGGTCTCGAGTGCCTCCAACCCGTTGGCCTTCAGGGTGTTGCCGGTGTCGACGATGTCGACGATGCAGTCCGCCAGATTCATCAGCGGCGCGATCTCCATGGCGCCGGACAGCGGAATGATGCTCACCTGCCGGCCCTGCTGCTCGAAGTATCGGCGCGCCACGTTCACGAACTTGGTGGCTACGCGCAACGGCGCCCGATCCAGCGAGGCGCCCACGGGCGCCGCCGTCATGATCCGGCAGCGGCCGATGCCCAGATCCAGGCGCTCGTAGAAGCCGCTGCTGCCGTGCTCCATGATGGTGTCCTTGCCGACGATGCCGAGATCCGCGGCACCGTGCTCCACGTAGGTGGGCACGTCCGAGCCGCGCATCACTACCAGGGTGTGATCGCCTTCGGTGGTGCTGAACACCAGCTTGCGGCTGCCGTCGATGTCCTCCGCGGGCCGCACGCCGGCGGCTTCGAGCAAGGGGAGACATTCCTTCAGAATGCGTCCGCGATTCAGGGCGATGGTGAGTCCCGGCATGGACGTCTACTCTCCGGCAACCTGCAGGCGGGGGCGGCGGCCGCCGCGCGGCGCCTCGGAAACCCGCTGCACCCGGGCGCCGAGCTGCGACAGTTTCTCCTCGATGGTCTCGTAGCCGCGGTCGATGTGGTAGATCCGATCGATCAGGGTCGTGCCTTCGGCCACCAGGGCCGCCACCACCAGGCTGAACGACGCCCGGAGGTCCGTGGCCATCACCGGCGCCGCCTTCAGCCGCTCCACCCCGTGAACCAGCGCCCGGGACGGCCCGTCCAGCACGATCCGGGCGCCCAGCCGGTTGATCTCCTGAACGTGCATGAAACGGTTCTCGAAGATGGTCTCGCTGATGTGGCTGTCCCCTTCCGCCACCGCGTTCATGGCCAGGAACTGCGCCTGCATGTCCGTGGGGAACCCCGGGTAGGGGGCGGTTTCGATGTCGACGGCGCGCGGGCGCTTGCCGTGCATGTCGAGTTCGATCCAGGTGTCGCCCTGGCGCAGCTCCGCGCCCGCCTCCGCCAGCTTGTCGAGAACGGCAGTGAGCAGCGCCGGATCGGTGCGCTCCAGCCGGATACGGCCGCCGGTGGCCGCCGCGGCGATGAGGTACGTGCCGGTTTCCACGCGGTCCGGCATCACCCGGTAGCTGCAGCCGTGCAGCCGATCCACGCCTTCCACCACGATCTCCGGAGTACCGTGGCCGCTGACCCGGGCGCCCATGGCGTTGAGGAAGTTACCGAGATCGGTGACTTCCGGCTCGCATGCCGCGTTGCGGATGCGCGTGGTGCCGCGGGCCAGCGTGGCCGCCATCAGCAGATTCTGCGTTCCCCCCACCGTCACCAGATCGAAGCGGAAATCGGCCCCCACCAGGCCCGCGGGTGCCCGGCCGATGACGTAGCCGTCCACCACCTCGATCTCGGCGCCGAGGGCTTCCAGGGCCTTCAGATGCTGATCCACCGGGCGGGCGCCGATGGCGCAGCCGCCCGGCAGGGAGACCTCCGCCTGGCCGAACCGGGTGAGCAGCGGCCCCAGCACCACGAACGACGCGCGCATGGTCTTCACCAGCTCGTAGGGCGCGCGCAGCTCCCGGAGTTCCCGGGCTCTCACCTCCACCTGCATCTTCTCGTTGACCACCACGTCCACGCCCAGGCAGCCGAGCAGCTCGAGCATGGTGGTCACGTCGTGCAGGTGCGGCAGGTTGTCCAGCAGCACCGGCTCCTCCGTCAGCAGGCTGGCGGCGAGGATGGGCAGCGCCGCGTTCTTGGCGCCGGAGATGCGCAGTGAGCCGGACAGGCGAGTGCCGCCGGTGATCAGCAGCTTGTCCATTCAGCGATCCACTCCGTTCGTCAGGGACGCTCGTCCGGGGTCAGGGCGCGGATGCTCACCGCGTGGAGCGAGCCGTCCGCGATCAGGTGATCGATGCAGGCATAGACCGCCTGCTGCTTGCGCACCCGGCTCATGCCCTCGAACTCGCGGCTCACCACCGTGATCAGGGCGCGATTGCCTTCCACCACCGCCTCCACCTCGGCGTCGGGGATGCGGGTTCTGATGGAGCGCGCGATGACGTCGTTCATGGCTGTGCTCCGTCGTCCTGCAGCGGCAGCACGTCGTGCATGCCGGAGAGCTCGATGATGTTCCGGATGCCGGTGGGGGCGCGGGTGAAGACGATGGACTTGTCCAGATTGCGGGCCGCACGAAACCAGGCCATGAGCAGGGCCACCGCCGCCGAGTTGCCGTTTTCCAGCCCGGAAAGGTCCACCACGGCCTTTTCGGGCGCCGCGGCGATGGCGGCTTCCCCCTCCTGGCGAAGGCGCAGGAGATTGCCGAAGGTCACGCGGCCGGTCGGACGGAACGCAGCTTCCACGGCGTCGTTCACGCGGCCAGCTCCCCAACGCCGGCCCGGTCACGGGCACCCGCTGGAGTACGCCGCGCCTCCTGCGCCGGAGCTTCCTCGTCCTCGATCCCGGGGGCCTCGGATTTCAGCAGCTCGCTCCAGGCATCGATGACCTTGTCCATGTCGCCATCGTACCGGGGGTCGCGCATGGCGCTGTTGAACTGATTGCGATAGGTGAGGCCCATGTTCACGCCGTTGACGATGAGGTTGCGGACCTTCCATTCCCCGTCGTCGTTCCGGGTCACCGAGTACAGCACCGGGTACACCTCTCCCTGGGCCGTGCGGATCTCCATCTTCACCGTCTGCCGATCCGGGTTCCGGGCGGGCCGGTCCGGCGGCACCACCACCACCTCGCCGTTCTTGAACTCCAGCAGCGCCATGGCGTACGTCCGCACCAGGCCCCACTTGAACCGCTCGGCGAACCGCTCCCGCTGCTCCTGGTTGGCGTCGCGGTAGTGCACCGCCATGACGCTGCGCGCGAACGCATCGAAGTCGACCACCGGCGAAAGCAGGGCTTCCACTTCCCGGTAGAACCGATCCGGATCCTCCTCTGCGTAGCTGCGAGCGCTCTCGATGAGCTCGAGCACCTGATCGGTGGTGTCGCGCACCATCTCGGTGGCATCGCGCGCTTCGTCCTGGACTGCCGCGGCGGCCAGGGGAGCCAGCAGGGATACGGCGGCGAGGGTCAGCGCCCTCACCGCCCGCACGGCCGTGCGCATCGGGCGGCCAGGTCGCGGGGACGCGGCAAGGATGGAATCACGCATCATGTCACGAAGCTCCCAGTCGGGTGATCAGGTCGCCGATGAGATTCTCGAGAACCATGGCGCCCTGGGTGTCCGAAATGTAGTCGCCGTCCTCCAGCATCTCCTCGTCGGCGCCGGGGCTCAATCCCACGTAGCGGGCCCCCAGCACGCCTTCCGTCAGGATACGGGCACCCGTATCCGCCGGCAGCGGCCAGCCGTTGTCGTCGATCTCGAGCTGCACGGTGGCCCGGCCGTAGAGCGGATCCACCTCGATGTCGGCGACCCGGCCTATGGTAACACCCGCCATGCTGACCTTGCCCCGAACCCGCAGCCCGGCGACGTCGTCGAACTCGGCGTAGATGATGTGCGATTCGCCGTCGGCCGTCAGGGCCACACCGCTCACCTGCACCATCAGCACGACCAGCGCCAGAATGCCAGCGAGGACGAACGCGCCCACGCTGATCTCCACCGTCCGCATCTGCATTACCTGAAATCTCCGTACATACCCAAGGTGAGGAGGAAATCGATGGCCAGCACCATCACCGACGACATCACCACCGTTCGGGTGGTGGAAAGGCCGATGCCCTCGGCCGTGGGCTCTGTGTCGTAGCCCTGGAACACCGCGATCCAGGTCACGACCACGGCGAACACCACGCTCTTGATCATGCCTTTGCCCACGTCCTCCCAGACCTCCACCGTGTCCTGCATGCCCGACCAGAAACCGCCCGCGTCACTGCCGAGCCACTGAACGGCAACCACCATCCCACCGTAGATGGCGACCACATTGAAGATCGCGGTGAGCATGGGCAGGCACAGAAGACCGGCCCACAGCCGCGGCGCGACGATGCGGTGCAGCGGATCCACGCCCATCATTTCCATGCTGGAAAGCTGCTCGGTGCTCTTCATCAGACCGATCTCGGCGGTGATGGCCGAACCGGCCCGGCCGGCGAACAGCAACGCCGTCACCACCGGCCCCAGCTCCCGCAGCAGCACCAGGGCCAGGCCCAGGCCCACCGCATCCTCGGCACCGAAGCGGGCGAGCTGGGTGTAGAACTGCAAGGCGATGACCGCGCCGATGGAGAAGGCGGAGAGCACGATGATCACCAGCGACAGCACGCCGATGGTGTGAATCTGCCGAACCAGGAGACCGAGATCGCCGCGCCGCGGCTTGCCCGAGATTGCGGTGAGCCACATCATGCTCGCGCGCCCGAGGCTGGCCAGCCGGTTCAGCGCCCGGCTCCCCAGCAGGCGCAGCAGCGTGGTGGTGGCGGCCATCATCGCCCGACCTCCGCCAGCACGTCGTAGAGCAGCTCGTCGGCCGGATAATGGAACGGCACGGGGCCGTCCGGCGAGCCGGTCATGAACTGCTGTACCCAGGGCGACCCGTCACGGCGCAGTTCCTCCGGGGTGCCCTCGCCGATCACCTTGCCGTCGGAAATGATGATGAGCTTGTCGGCGATGCTCGCGGTCTCGTGAATGTCGTGGGAGACCACCAGATTCGTGGTCTGCAGCGCCAGGTTCAGGTTCTTGATGAGGCTCACCAGCACCCCCATGGAGATGGGGTCCTGGCCGGTGAACGGCTCGTCGTACATCAGCAGCTTCGGGTCCAGGGCGATGGCCCGCGCCAGCGCCACCCGCCGCGCCATCCCGCCCGACAACTCGGCCGGGAACAGGTCCCGGGCGCCGCGCAGACCCACGGCGTTCAGCTTCAGCAGCACCAGGTCGCGAATGGTGTCTTCCGGCAAGCCCGTGTGAACCCGCAGCGGAAACGCCACGTTCTCGTAGACGGTGATGTCCGTGAACAGGGCCGACGACTGGAACAGCATGCCGATGTTCTTGCGCAGCTCGAAAAGCTCGTCCCGGGACATGCGGCAGACATCGTGGCCGTCCACCAGCACCTCGCCGCGATCCGGGCGCACCTGGCCGCCGATGATCCGCAGCAGGGTGGTCTTGCCGGTGCCGCTCGGGCCCATGATGCCGGTGATGCGACCCCGGGGGATGGACATGTTCACCCCATCGAAGATCTTGCGCTCTCCCCGGGCGAAATACAGATCCCGAATCTCGATGTATGTGTCGTCTGCCACGGCTGGCCGTCGTTAGCACGGAGCGCGCCACTATACCATCGGATTCGGCCAAAACCTTGCCTGACTCGGCAATTGGCAAGCTTGTTGGCCGGGGCCGGTTGCGTCTAAAGTGGGCGCCTTTAACTCGATCGGACCGCTCCGACCAGCTCCCTGATATGTGGGTTCCTCTACTCGCACTCATCATCGGATTCATCACGCTCGTCTGGAGCGCCGACCGCTTCCTGTCCGGTGCCGCCAGCACGGCCAGCCATCTCGGCGTATCCAAGATGCTGATCGGCCTCACCGTGGTCTCCCTCGGCACTTCCGCACCGGAAATCCTCGTGTCCCTCGCCGCGGCCCTGGAAGACAACCCCCATCTCGCCATCGGCAACGCCATCGGCTCCAACATCGTCAACATGGGCCTGGTGCTGGGCTTCACCGCCATGATCGCTCCCCTGCCGTTCTCCAAAGGCACCCTGCGCACCGAGTTGCCGTGGCTCCTCGGCGCCACCTTCCTGACTCTGGTGCTGCTGTTCGATCTGCAGCTTTCCCGGCTCGACGGGGCCCTCCTGCTGGCCGCGCTCGGCTACATCCTCTACCGGCTCATGCAGCATCAGCGCACCGGTGAGGGCGGCATCGACCCGCTGGAGAACGAGTTGGAGGAGCTGCCGGAGCTGAAGCTCCGCCAGGCGGTGTCCTGGCTCGTGGTGGGGCTGGTGGTGCTGCTCGCCAGCGCTCAGCTTCTGGTGTGGGCGGCGGTGCAGGTGGCGGCCTGGCTCGGCGTCAGCGACCTCATCATCGGACTCACAATCGTGGCCGCCGGCACCAGCCTGCCGGAGTTCGCCGCGACCCTCGGCGCGGCGCTCAAGGGCCAGACCGACATCGCCATCGGCAACGTGGTGGGATCCAACATCCTCAACCTGCTCGCGGTGCTGTCGGTGCCCGCCCTGGTGAGCGGCCCTGCCATCGGTATCGAGGTGCTCTGGCGGGATTGCGGCATGATGCTGGCCCTGACCCTGGCCCTCGCCCTGTTCGCCTACGCCATCGGCTCGCGGCCCGTGATCACCCGGTTCGAGGGCGCCGTCATTCTGCTGGGCTGGATCGGCTACAATCTGGTGCTGCTCCAGCAAGTCCGACTTCCCTGATGCAGTTTCCGGAAACGCTGCTCGAGCGCGCACGCCCGGTGAAGCTGGTGAGCTTCGACGTGGATGGCGTGCTCACCGACGGGCGCATCCTCTACAGCGAGCACGGCGACGAGATCAAGGCGTTCCATGTACAGGACGGCAGCGCCATCAAGCTGATGCAGAGCCACCGCATCACCGTGACGATCATCACCGGCAGGACGTCCAGCACCGTCTCCCGCCGCGCCGGCGAGCTCGGCGTCGAGCGCGTGTTCCAGGGGGTGGCGGACAAAGCCGGCGTCATGGCCGCGCTCATGGACGAGCTCGGGCTGACCCGGGCCGAGGTGGCCCACGTCGGCGACGACCTGCCCGACCTCACTCTGTTCACCCGCGTCGGCCTCGCCATCGGCGTGCCGAACGGCCATCCCAGCGCCCTGGCAGAGGCCCATTACGTCACCGGCCTCGCCGGCGGAGAAGGCGTCGCCCGGGAGGTCTGCGAGCTGCTGCTGCGGGCCCGCGGCGCCTGGCCCTACCGCTGATGCCAGCCGCAGACCCCGAACCCAACCGCAACGGCCGCTACAGCCGAAGCTGGATTCTGGTGGCCCTGGTGCTGGTGGCCGCAGCAGCCGCCGTGCTGGTGATTCAGCGCAGCGCGGCGCCGCCCGTGGTCCCGGTGGAGCCCGCCGTGCCGGGCATCGCCGGCGAGCCGGACGTGTACATGCAGGATGCCCTCATCTCCCAGTTCCGGCCCGACGGCTCCCTCCAGTACCGTCTGGCGGCTCGGGAAATCCAGCACTATCAGGGGGAGAGCCGCACCCAGCTCGCCGAGCCCTACCTGACCCTGCACGACGAAACGGGCGCGCCGTGGCAGGTTCGCGCCCGCACCGGCGCGATCCGCGCGGCCGGAGAATCCGAGGAGGTGGTGATCCTGCGGCACGACGTGGTGCTCGAGCAGACCCGCCCCGACGGCGAGAACATCCGGCTCACCACGCCGTTTCTGCGGCTCTTCCCGCAACGTCAATACGCCGAAACCGACCGAGATGTTATGATCCGGGGCGACGTGGGCCGAACCACGGCCAAGGGTCTGGAAGGTGACTTGCAGGCCGGCTCCATCAGGCTCTTCTCCGCGGGTGAGCTGCCCGTGCACACCACCCTGTTACCGGAGCAGTTCAAGTAAGTAGACCATGACGGCTTCACTCTCCACGGTCATACAGGGCCTCCGGCTGCGGCGCCGGCCCGCAGGCGCCCGGGCGCGGCTGCGGCCGAGCCTGTCGGCGAGCCTGTCGGCGAGCCTTCCGGCGAGCCTTCCGGCGAGCCTCTCAGTGGGGCTCGCTCTGGCCGCGGCCGGCGCCTGGGCTCTGCCGGAAGACGCCGATCAGCCCATCGAGATCCGTGCCCGGCAGGCCGAGTACGACCAGCGTGCGGCCACCGTCACGTACCGCGGCGAGGTACGGGTGGAGCAGGGGTCCATGCGCGTCACCGCCGACGAGATGGTGGTCCACTACGAAGACCAGAAGGTGGTGCGCATCACGGCCGAGGGACGGCCCGCCACCTACCGGCAGCAGCTCGAGGAGCCTCAGGGCGAGGTGGAGGCGGATGCCGCCGTCATCGTCTACCACACGCAGCAGGAGCAGGTCGACCTGCAGGGCGACGCCACCCTCAGCCAGGGCGGTAACGTGATCACCGGGGAGCTCATTCACTACGACATCGTCGGCGGCAGAGCCCAGGCCGAGGCCGGCGACGAGGGTCCGGTGACGGTGACGGTTCAGCCGGCGCGCCGCACGGACGCAGACCGCACGGACGCAGACCGCACGGACGCAGACCGCACGGACGCAGACCGCACGGACTCGGAAAGCCTGGAACGGCCATGACTCAACTGTCGGTCGAGAACCTGCGCAAAGCCTACCGCACCAAGGTAGCGGTGGAGGACGTGAGCCTCCAGCTCTCCGGGGGCGAGATCGTCGGGCTGCTGGGGCCGAACGGCGCGGGCAAGACCACCACGTTCTACATGATCGTCGGCCTGATCCGGGCCGACGCGGGCAAGATCTACCTGGACCACGTGGATCTCACCGACGCACCCATGCACGAGCGTGCCCGGGCCGGCATCGGCTACCTGCCCCAGGAGGCGAGCGTCTTCCGCAAGCTCTCCACGGAAGACAACATTCGAGCCATTCTCGAGCTGCGCCGCGACCTGGACCGGCGCAGCCAGCGCGAGCTGCTCGAAGCCCTGCTCGCCGAGTTCAACCTCCAGGGGGTACGCAAGACCATGGGTGAGCGGCTTTCCGGCGGCGAGCGGCGGCGGGTGGAAATCGCCCGGGCGCTGGCCACGGAGCCCGAGTTCATGCTGCTCGACGAGCCCTTCGCCGGGGTGGATCCCCTGTCCATCGCCGACATCAAGACCCAGACCCGAGCCCTGGCCGCCAGGGGCATCGGCGTGCTCATCACGGACCACAACGTGCGGGATACCCTGGACATCTGTGACCGTGCCTACATAGTAAGTACGGGTCGTATCATTGCAGATGGCGATCCTGGCACCATACTTGCCAACGAGACGGTAAGAAGTGTGTATCTGGGAGAAGGATTCAGGCTATAGCCCGGGTGAGCGACCGCAGCCACCCGCCTTTGCAGTATGAAACAGACGCTGTCACTCAAGCTCGGTCAGCAGTTGACCATGACCCCTCAGCTGCAGCAGGCCATTCGTCTGCTGCAGCTGTCGAGCCTGGATCTGCAGCAGGAGATCCAGACGGCCCTGGAATCCAACCCCATGCTCGAGCTCGAAGAGGAGATCGAAGAGCTCTCTCAGGAGGAAATCGAGAACCGCGAGCGCGATGCCAACGCAGAGGACGGTGACCCCACGGAGCTCGCCGGAACGGAGCGCGAAGACTCCGACTCGTTCGCGGAGGCGGCCGATCCTCTGGAGGCGGCCCAGGACGCCAGTGAGCGCGATCTGGCGGAGTGGGACGAGCCGATCCCCGACGATCTCCCGGTGGACACCCAGTGGGACGACATCTATCAAGGCAGCTCCACCGTCAGCGGCCCGGCGCCGGATGACGATTGGGATCTCGACTCCCGCAACAGCGCGGCGGAGAGCCTCCAGGATCACCTGATGTGGCAGCTCAACCTCACGCCCATGTCGGACCTCGACCGCACCATCGCCGTTTGCATCATCGATGCCATCGATTCCGACGGCATGCTCACCGCCACCGTGGAGGAGATCGCCGAAAGCGTCGGCCCCTTCGACGGAGATACCCCGGAGGTGGAGCCCGACGAGGTGGTAGCGGTGCTCAAGCGCATTCAGCAGTTCGACCCCACCGGCGTCGGCGCCCGCAATCTGGCCGAGTGCCTGTCCCTGCAGCTCAGACAACTGCCGGCGGACACTCCCTGGGTGGCGGAAGCGCGGGTTCTGGTGGACGAGCACCTCGACCTCCTGGCCGGGCGGGATTTCGCAGCGCTCAAGCGCAAGCTCAAGCTCAACGAAGAGCAGCTCGCCGAGGTGATCCATCTCATCCAGTCGCTGAACCCGCGCCCCGGCTCGAGCATCGCCACCGAGGCCCCGGAGTACGTGGTGCCGGACGTCCTGGTGACCCGTAAGAACGGCCGCTGGAACGTGGAGCTGAACGCCGAAGCCACGCCGCGGCTGCGCATCAACGACACCTATGCGAGCCTGGTCAAGCGCGCCGACAACAGCTCCGACAACACCTATCTGCGGGACAACCTGCAGGAGGCGCGCTGGTTTCTGAAGAGCCTGCAGAGCCGCAACGAGACCCTTCTGAAGGTCGCAACGAAGATCGTCGAGCACCAGCGAGGTTTTCTGGAGTACGGCGAGGAGGCGATGAAACCGCTGGTGCTGCACGACATCGCCGAAGCCGTGGACATGCACGAATCCACCATCTCGCGGGTCACCAACCGTAAGTACATGCACACGCCGCGAGGAATCTTCGAGCTGAAGTACTTCTTCTCCAGCCACGTATCCACCAGCTCCGGCGGCGAGGTCTCCAGCACCGCCATCCGGGCGCTGATCAAGAAGCTCACGGCGGAGGAGAATCCGAGGAAGCCGTTGAGCGACAACAAGATAGCGGCAATACTCGCCAAACAGAGCATCAACGTCGCGCGGCGCACGGTGGCCAAATACCGGGAATCCATGGCGATTCCCCCCTCCAACGAGCGCAAGCGGCTGGTTTGATCATGAACATGGAGAGACTAAATGCAGTTGAACATCACCGGGCACCACGTGGACGTCACGGACGCACTGCGGAGCTACACCGCCGAGAAGCTCTCGCGCCTCGAGCGTCACTTCGAGAACATCAACAACATCCACGTGGTTCTCTCGGTCGAGAAGGTGAAGCAACGCGCTGAGGCCACCGTGCACGTCAGCGGAGCGGAGCTGTTCGCCGACGCCGACAGCGACGACATGTACGCCGCCATCGACCTGCTCGCGGACAAGCTCGATCGTCAGCTCCTCAAGCACAAGGAAAAACTCGTCAACCGCAACCACGGCCGTTAGGTTCCCCGACCTGCTTCCATCATGGATATCACGCGAATTCTCAGCCCGGCCACCACACGCACCGAGGTCGATGCGCAATCGCGCAAGCGCGCCCTGGAGCTCGCCAGCGACCTGATGGCATCCGCCTACCCGGAGCTTCCGGCCCGCGGGCTCTTCGACGAGCTGATGAACCGGGAACGCCTCGGCAGCACCGCCCTCGGCGACGGCGTGGCCATTCCCCACTGCCGGATTCCGTGCCCGCGTATTCTCGGCGCCTTCGTCAAGCTGGCCGACCCCGTGGACTACGAAGCCCCCGACGGCGAGGGGGTCGACATGCTGTTCGTGCTGGTGGTGCCGCCGGAGGAAACCAGCGCCCATCTCGAGGTGCTGGCCATGCTCGCCCGGCTGTTTCAGGACCCGGAGAATCGACGCCGGCTGCGCAGCCAGAAGAGCGATGCGGACCTCTACGAGACCTTGATCGGGCTGGCAAGCAGCCAGGCCGCGTGAAGCTGATCATCATCAGCGGGCGCTCCGGGTCGGGGAAGACCACGGCCCTGCGCTCACTGGAGGATGCCGGCTACAACTGCATCGACAACTTTCCCGTCAACCTGCTTCAGTCGCTGGTGCACAACGCCCTGCGCGACCCCATGCAGCAGGGCGACCACGTAGCCGTGTGCATCGACGCCCGTAGCCGGGATCTGGAACGCTTCCCGGAGATCCTGCTCTCCCTCGACCGCATGGACGTGGACTGCCAGGTGATCTACCTGGATGCGCTCTCCGCCACCCTGGTCAAGCGCTTCAGCGAAACCCGGCGCCGGCATCCGCTCACCGACGAGCACACCGACCTGCTGCAGGCCATCGAGGCCGAGCGGGAGGTGCTCGAGAGCATTTCCGACGTGGCGGACCTGATCATCGACACCACGACCCTGCGCGGGCATCAGCTCACCGACCTCATCGCCACCCGGGTCATCGGCAGCGCCCGGCTGGGTCTGTCCCTGCTGTTTCGATCCTTCGGCTACAAGTTCGGCGTGCCGGTGGACGCCGACCTGGTCTTCGACATCCGCTGCCTGCCGAACCCGTACTGGGTCAACGACCTGCGTCCGCTCACCGGGCTGGACGATGCGGTGGCGGCGTTCCTGGACGCGGATCCCCTGGTGCAGGAGATGTATCGCGACCTCTGCGACTACCTGGAGCGCTGGCTGCCGCGCTTCGAGGAAGACCACAGGACCTACATGACGGTTGCCATCGGCTGCACGGGCGGGCAGCATCGCAGCGTTTACATGGCCGAGAAGCTCGGCATCCGCTTCGCGGACCGGTTCGCCAGCGTTCTGGTGCGCCACCGCGAACTGGAACGCGATGCGCTGGCGACCACCGCCTGATCGTCGCCAGCGCCCCGACCCGACAAGTCGAAGGACACCCGAGTGCCCCAGGAGATCCTCACCATCGTCAACCCGCTGGGCCTGCACGCCCGAGCCGCCAGCAAGTTCGTGAACCTGGCCAGGACCTTTCAGAGCGACGTGCGTCTCGGCAAGGCGGACACGGAAGCGGACGGCAAGAGCATCATGAGCGTGATGCTGCTGGCGGCGCCGGTGGGCAGCGAGGTGACCCTGACGGTGGCGGGGCCCGACGAGGACGAGGCTTTCACGGCACTCAGGGACCTCATCGGCAACGGCTTCGGCGAGCTCGACTGAGCCCGGGGGCCCGCTGAATGGCTAGACCGCTCCAGGAACGCCTCGACGAGGTCATCGACTCCTTCGGCGCCGGCACCATCGAGGAGACCCGCTACCTCCTGGAGTCCCTGCGGCCCCAGGAGATTGCGAACCTCCTTTCCTCCAGCCCGCCGAAGATGCGCCGGGTGCTGTGGGAGCTGCTCGACGAGGAGGAAGAGAACCAGGCGCTCCAGTACCTGGGGGAAGACGTCCGCGCCGGCTTCCTGGAGTCCATGGACACGGCCCAGCTCGTGGCGGCGGCCGACGAGCTCGACACCGACGACTTCGCCGACATTCTCCAGCAGCTTCCGGCCACCCTCTCCCGGGAAGTGCTGGCGGCCATGGACGCCAAGGACCGGGCCCGCGTGGAGGCGGTGCTGTCGTATCCCGAGGACAGCGCCGGCGGCCTGATGAACACCGACACCATCACGGTGCAGGCCCGTCACTCCGTGGAGCTGGTGCTGCGCTATCTGCGGCTGCGCAAGGATCTGCCGGACCCCCTGGACGCCCTCATCGTGGTGAACAAGCAGGATGAGTATCTGGGCGTCCTGCCGGTGTCGCGGCTGCTGGCCGCCGACCCCTCCGTGACGGTCCGGGAGATCATGGACACGGATGCCGCCGCCATCCACGTGGACATGAGCGACTCCGAGGTGGCGCGCATTTTCACCGATCAGGACCTGGTCTCGGCCCCGGTGGTCGACAGCGAGGGCCGGCTGCTCGGCCGCATCACCATCGACGACGTGGTGGACGTGATTCGCGCCGACGCCGAGGAGGCCCTGCTGGCCCCGGCCGGTCTCGATCTGGAAGAGGACACTTTCGCGCCCATTCTCACCACCGTGCGGCGGCGCGCGCTGTGGCTCGGCATCAACCTGCTGACAGCGTTCCTCGCCTCGGCGGTGATCAACATCTTCGAGGAGACCATCGCCAAGGTGGTGGCCCTGGCGGTGCTCATGCCCATCGTCGCCAGCATGGGGGGCATCGCCGGCACTCAGACGCTGACCCTGGTGATTCGTGGCATCGCGCTCGGCCACATCGGCCGCGCCAACCTCACTTATCTGCTCAACCGCGAGTTCCTGGTGGCAGCGCTGAACGGCCTGCTGCTGGCGGCGGTGGTGGCGGCCGCCGCAGCCTTCGCGTTCCATGACCTGATCCTCGGCGGCGTCATCGCCGTCGCCATGGTGGTCAACCTGATCATCGCCGGCGTGGCCGGCGCGCTGCTCCCCGCCGTTCTCCGTTCCCTGGACATCGACCCGGCCCTGGCCGGCGGCGTGGTGCTCACCACCATCACCGACGTGGCGGGATTCTTCGTCTTCCTGGGCCTGGCCACCATCGCCTACGGCTGACCACGGAGATCAGAATCAGCTAGACGCGGCGCGCCCGGCAACCACCCTTGCCGGTCTGAACGGCGCGCCTAATCCCCCGCCACGGTCATCGCACCGATCAGCAGACTCGGCGTGCGAATGTTGCCCCGCTCGTCCAGATCGTCGCCCACCAGCTCGAGTGCCTTGTACATCTCCTTGAGATTGCCGGCGATGGTGATCTCGTCCACGGGGAAGGCGATCTCGCCGTTCTCCACCCAGAAGCCGGAGGCGCCCCGGGAGTAGTCGCCCGTGACGCCGTTCACCCCCTGCCCCATGAGCTCGGTGACCAGCAGGCCCCGGCCCATGGCCCGCAGGAGCTCCGGCACGGGCCGCGTCTCCCCCCGGACGGTGAGATTGAATACGCCGCCCGCGTTGCCCGTGGTGCGCAACCCCAGGCGCCGCGCGGAGTAAGCCGAGAGGATGTAGCTTTCCGCCACGCCGTGATCCACGAAGGCCTTCGGCCACGTGGCGACGCCGTCGCCGTCGAAGGCGGCGCTGCCGATACGGCGCGGCAGATGGGGTTCCTCCACCAGGCTCAGGTGCTCCGCGGCCACCCGCTCGCCCAGCGCGTTCAGCAGAAACGACGCCTTGCGGTACTGAGCGCCGCCGGAGAGCGCGCCGAGCAGGTGCCCCACCAGCCCCGTCGCCACCTCCGGCGCGTACAGCACCGGGAACCGCCCCGTCTGCACCCGGCGAGGTGACAACCGCGCCACCGCCCGGCGGGCGGCCCGCGCACCCACCGCGGCCGGCGTCTCGAGCTCGCGGGGATCCCGGGTCATCGTGTACCAGTAGTCGCGCTGCATGCCCGCGGCGTCCTCGGCGATGACCATGCAGCTCACCCCGTGCCGGGTGCCGAGGTAGCTGCCGACGAAGCCGTGGCTGTTGCCGTAGACCCGGCAGGATTGCTGGGAGCTGACCTGCGCTCCCTCCGAGTTCACCACCCGGGGATCGTGCTCGAAGGCGGCGTTCTCGCACTCGAGCGCCAGCGCCTCCGCCCGCGCCGGGTCCAGATCCCAGGGGTGAAACAGATCCAGCGCCGGCAGGGCCGCAGGCATGAGCTCCGGATCGGCCAGACCGTTGCAGGGATCTTCCTGGGTGAAGCGGGCGATTTCCGCCGCCGCCCGCACCGTCTCGCGGATGGCGCCGCGGCTGCTGTCGGAGGTGCTGGCGGAGCCCTTGCGCGTTCCGAAATAGACGGTGATGCCGAAGCCCCGGTCCTGATTGAACTCGATGGTCTCGAGGCTCCCCTTGCGCACGCTCACCGAAAGGCCGGTGTCGGCGCTGACGGAAACCTCCGCCGCGCTCGCCCCCTGGCGGCTCGCCTCCTCGAGGATCTCCGCGACCAGGACCTTCAGCTCGGCCTCGCTCGCCCGCAGATCCACCGCCGCCGGACCGCCCGGTCTGTCCAGTTCCTTAGCCATCACTCTCCACCGCAAAATTCTGGAAATTCCGTGGCCATGGGGTAGGCTGCTGCCGATGGGCAGCAGAAACCGACATTCCCACGGCCACGGGCATGAGCCCGGCGCGGACGAGCGCGTCAGCAAATCCGAGCGCAAGCGGCAGGCCCACCGTCTGCAGAGCCTGGGGCAGGAGCTCGCGGGATTGAAGCCGGCGGATCTCGACGAGCTGCCGCTCTCGGACGTGCTGCGCGCCGCCATCGCCGACTATCAGCGCTTCCCGTCCAACGAGGCGCGCCGGCGGCAGCTCCAGTTCATCGGCCGGCTCATGCGCGACGAGAACGTGGCGCCTCTGGAATCCGCCCTGGAGACCCTCAAGGGACGTTCCGCCGAAGCCCACTACGAGTTCCACCTGCTCGAGCGCTGGCGCGAGCGGCTGCTCGCCGAGCCCGACGCGTTGACGGAGTTTCTCGACGAACATCCCGAGGCCGACACCCAGCAGCTCCGCCACAAGATCCAGCAGGTGCACCGGGCCAAAAACGACGACCAGCAGAAGACGGCGTATCGCGCCCTGTTCCGCTTTCTGCGCGACACCGTTCACCCGGTCTGAGTGCCGCCCACGGTGACCTCGTCGATCTTCAGCGAGGGTTGACCGACACCCACAGGCACGCTCTGGCCGTCCTTGCCGCACACGCCCACGCCCTGATCCAAAGCCAGGTCGTTGCCCACCATGGACACACGGTTCATGACCTCGGGGCCGTTGCCGATGAGGGTCGCGCCGCGAATGGGCCGGGTCACGCGACCGCCTTCGATGAGGTACGCCTCCGTCGCCGAGAAGACGAAGCGCCCCGACGTGATGTCCACCTGGCCGCCGCCGAAGTTCACCGCGTAGATTCCGCGGTCGACGCTGGCGATGATCTCCGCCGGGTCGTGGGGACCCGGGCGCATGAACGTGTTGGTCATGCGCGGCATGGGCAGGTGGGCGTAGCTCTGGCGCCGGCCGTTGCCCGTGGGCCGCGCGCCCATGAGCCGGGCGTTCAGCTTGTCCTGCATGTAACCCACCAGAACGCCGTTCTCGATGAGCACCGTTTCACCCGTGGGGGTGCCTTCGTCGTCCACGGTCAGCGACCCGCGGCGGTCCATGAGGCTGCCGTCGTCCACCACCGTGCACAGCTTCGACGCCACCGGTTGTCCCATCCGGTTGGCGAAAGCCGAGCTGCCCTTGCGGTTGAAATCCCCTTCGAGCCCGTGACCCACCGCCTCGTGCAGCAGCACCCCGGGCCAGCCCGGGCCGAGCACCACCGGCATGGCGCCCGCCGGGGCGTCCTCCGCGTCCAGATTCACGAGCGCCGTGCGCACCGCCTCGCGCGCGAGGCCGAGCGCGTAGCCGCCCGCGGTGACCCGGCTCAAGTCGCCGCGTCCGCCGCCGCCCGCCGAGCCGCGCTCGCGGCGCCCGCCCTGCTCCACGATCACCGAGACGTCCAGGCGCACCAGGGGCCGCACGTCCGCCGCCAGGGTACCGTCGGACGCCATCACCAGGATCGACTCGTGACTCGCCGAAAGCCGTACGTTCACCTCCTTCACCCGCGGGTCCTGGCGCCGGGCCTCGGCGTCCACCTCGGCGAGCAACGACACCTTGGCGGCTTCCGTCATGCTGGCGATCGGGTCGGCAGCGGGATAGCACGGCTCCGCGGGCACCCTGTGCCAGACGTCCACCCGGGCCTCCTGCCCATGGCGGGCGATGGACCGCGCCGCATCGGTGGCATTCGCCAGCGCCGGCAGCAGGATGTCCTCCGCGTAGGCGAACCCCGTTTTCTCGCCGCTCACCGCGCGTACCCCCACCCCGCGGTCGACGCTGAAGCTGCCCTCCTTGACGATGCCGTCCTCGAGGGCCCACGCCTCGGACCGCTGGTGCTGGAAGAACAGCTCGCCGAGATCGATGGAGCGGCCGGCGAGCTTGCCCAGGAGCCGCTCCACGTCGTTCTGCTCGATCTCCGCCGGGGTCCAGAGCTGTTCCTGGGCTTGCTGCAATACGTCGTTCATAGGCTCCGCTGTCGGTAAGGGATATTCGCCGTGCCGTCCGTCACTGATCCGTCTCGTCCGCCTCGGGTGCTGGCTGAGGCGCCGGCTCCAGCTCCGCGGCCGCGTCCACGGCCACCGCCGCATCCTGCTCGGGCGTCCCCACGTCGAAGACGCTCACGAACTCCACCGCAGGGTCGTCTAAGGTACCACCGATGCGGTACTTGGCGCTGCTGAACTGCTCCAGGGGCTTGCGCAGCACCCGCTCACCCACCAGCACGCCGAGCCCCGCAAGGGGATTGGCCAGCGCCACGTAGGCGGCGTACCAGGGCAGGCTGCGGCTCACCGGCAGGGTGACCAGCATCTCGTTGTTCAACCGACCATGCGCGAGGTCCACGGTTCCCGTGATGCGGAAGCGGCTTCCGGTGCCGTCCACGGCCATGGGCTCGATGAACTCGAGCACGCCCTCGTCCAGGCCGATGCGGCCATCCAGCTCGTCGAAGCTCACGCCTCGGCCGAAGACGTCGGAGAAGTTCAGGCTCATACGCTTGGCGATGGCGGTGAAGTTCATCAGGCTGAGAATGCGCAGGGCCCCGGCCCCCGACTCGACCTCCAGGAAGTGCCCGTCCTCTGCCCGGGCGCGGCCCTCGCCGCGCAGCTTCAGCAGGTCCACCGCCACCGGCGAGCCGGCCCAGCGGAACGTGCCGCTCAACGACGCCGAGTCGGTCTTCACGCTCGGTGCGTAACCCCAGCGGGGCAGCACCTTCGCCAGGTCCTCCACCCGCAGAGCCCCGGTGAAACGGGTCTCGTTGGCCCCGCCCTGCCACACCAGGCCGCCGGGCGCTTCCACCGTCACGCCGCGCACCCGGGCCTGCAGATCCACCAGCTCGAGGTCGTCGCCCTTCGGGCGCATGCTGAAGTGCCAGCGGCCGAAGTCCTCGCCGGCCAGCGTGACGCGGTCGATCTGGACGTCCGCCGCGGGCAGGTCCGCCACCATCGCCGGGTCCAGCACGTCGCCTCGCGCGCCTTGGGCGTCGCTGCCGGGAACGTCCAGGCTCTCCAGCAGCACCTTCAGAGGCTCCTCACCGCGACGCGAGAGGATGCCGTTCACCTCGTTGCTGCGTACGCCGATCTGCAGCGCGTCGGCGTCGATCCGGCCGTTCAACTCTGCTCCGGTGACGGCGAAATCGCCCACGCCGATCTCGTCGACCCGAAGGTCTTCCAACCGCAAGGGCGGGAACGGCGGCGCCGCACCGGCCGCCTCGCCGTCGGGCACCACCTCTTCCAGGCGAAACCCGGCGAGCTTACCCGTCAGTACCAGCTCGTCACCCACCCAGATGGGATCCAACGCCGGGTCGTCGAAACCGATGGAGC
Organism: Pseudomonadales bacterium; assembly: GCA_041686955.1. Classification (GTDB taxonomy): domain Bacteria; phylum Pseudomonadota; class Gammaproteobacteria; order Pseudomonadales; family Azotimanducaceae; genus UBA7803. The sequence continues at coordinate 99,018 of JAWLCV010000001.1, read as the reverse complement.
CCCGCAGCAACCGGTCGGAGACGTGCACCCATCCCCGGGCGTCCCGATAGTCGGCGCTGAACACCCGGTGGTCCGGACGGAACTCCAGCGTCGCCGCCAGGGGCTCCGGGCGATCCGCCGGCTTGCCGTAGCCCCCCGGCAGCGACAACGCCAGACCGTCCAGGCGTGAGGACACCGTCAGCACCGGAAACGCGCCATCGGCCACGGGAATGCCCAGGTCCGCCCGGAAGTCCAGGGACCCCTGCGCGAGCCCGGGATCGTCCAGATCCATCAACGTCCACAAGTCCGCCGGCGGGACCCGGCCGGAGAGTTCGATGTGCACCTGCTCACCCCGGGTCCGCGCCCCGACGGTGACGGGCTCGCCGAACAGGACCCCGGTGATGCCGCTGGCATCCACGTGGTGGGGATAGCGATAGCGGAAGCTGCCGTCCAGCCCTGCCAGCGCCAGGCGGTAGCCGGGCAGCGCCACGTCCACCCCATCGAGATCCGCGCGCAGCCGCACCGCGGGCGGCGGAGCATCCGGCGCCAGCGGCACCCGCAGGTCGCCCGACAGGCGCAGGGGACCGCCCGCACGCCAGTCCGGCTCGACGAAGCGGAGCCATCGGGATATGGGCGTGCCGCGCAGAAAATCCAACGCATCGCCGGCATCCGTGGTGGCATCCAGCGCCAGGTCCAGAAGCGACGCGCCCTCCGCCAGCCGAACCCGGGAGCCGCCGAGACTCGCGCCGCCGCTCTTACCCTCCTTCACCTCCACGTCGACGGCGGAGCCCGCCACCGCAAACCGGGCCGCCAGCCCGGTGACCTCCGGCCAGTCCGGGTGGTAGAGCACGCGGCCGTCCCGGATCTCCGCGGCCAGTTCCATGCGCCGGCCCAACTCGCCGGGTTCCTCGCGAAACTGCCCCTGATAAGCGAGCCGCGCCCGCTCCAGCGTGCCGCCGCGGGGGCCCGTGGCCAGCCACTGACGCAAGCCTTCCGGCAGGCGCTCTGGAACGAACCGCAGCGCCTGCGCCACGTCCATCCGGTCGGTGCTGATGAGCAGCAGCAGACGCTGCCCGGCGCGGTCCTGGGGCCGGGTCATGGCGAATCGTCCCGCCGTGCGGCTGCCGAACGCGTCGGCGCGGAGATTGAGACCGCGGATGCCGAAGTAGTCGCGGCCGAACCAGGCCTGGACCATGCCTTGGGCGTACGGGAGCTGCCAGCCTCCGTCGAACAGGTCCGGGAAGCGCAGGGACATGTCCTGGGCGTTCAGGTTGAGCTGCAGCCCCTGCCCGTAGCCGAACAGCTCGCCTCCGGCGTCGGCCACGGCCGGGACGCCCTTGAAGGGGTCGATGGCCAGGCCGTCCAGGGTCAGGGCGTAGCCCAGGTCGCCGGAGAAGCGATAAAACGCCCGCAGGTTGTGCGCCTGGCCGCGAACGTTCAGATTCTTCAGCCAACGCTCCGCCGGATCCACCCCGGACAGGGCCCGAGCCAGAAACTGCCCGGCCCGCTCGAGGTCCAGCTTCGGCATCCACACCCAGACCCCCTCGGCGTCGGCGTTCACCGCCATCTCCGGGAGCTCCCAGACCTCCGCTCCCTGGCGCACCTGCCACTCGGTGACGGCGCCGCGATGGGTCTCGCCGTCACCGCGCACCGCGCCGCGCAGCCGGGTGGCCAGGGTGAGATCCCCCGGCAGGTCGAATTGCTCCGCCGTGAACGCGAGGCTGCCGCCGGAGGCATCCGGGCCGCGGTCCCAGCGCAGATCCAGCGCGGCGATGCGCAGCGGCGAGATTCCGAGCAGCGCTTTGGGGAGCTGAAAACCGCTGGCAGTGGCCAGCACCCGGGTGCGCGACGGCCGCAGCGGCCACAGCCCCGCCTCCCCCTGATAGTCCAACGCCAGGCGGCAGCCGTCGACACAGTCGTCGCCGCGGTTGCGCAGCTCCAGGGTATGGCGGTGGCGCCCGCCGCGGTTGGTGCCCACGTATTCGAAGGCGACCTCGGCGACCGCCGCGTCCGGCCGCGCCACGGACACGGCCCCGGAAACCTCGAGCTGGGAGCTGTGACGCAGGAACGGCAGCGGATCCAGCTCACCGGCGCCGCCCCCGGACCAGGGCAGCCGCCACGGCTCGCCGTCCGGCTTCTCGAAATGTAGCCTCACGTCCGCCACCTTCAACCGGCGCGCGAGCAGCGTGCCCCGCAGCACGCTCTCGACCATGTCGATCTCCACCACCAGCCCGTCCAGGCGCCCCCCGGGCAGCTCCACCCGATCGAGCCGCAGAATCGGGTTGAGCATGCGCCAGTCGCCCTCCAGGCCGGTGACGCGGATACCGCGGGGCGCGAGGAGACGGTTGACCACCGGCTGAGCGCCGTCGAGCAAGGCGGCGGTCACTCTGCCCGCCACCTGAAACAGCGCCACTACCAGCATCCCCAGGGTGAGGATCACCAGCAGCGGTCTTAGCAGCAGACGAAACAAGAAATCCTACCTCGGGGGGGAAGCATGCAGGATATATGACCCTGCGAGCCGGCGCCGAATTCCCGTGCCACGGGGAGTCCCGTCACGCCGGGCGGCGCGCGCCCTGTACCAGCACCACGTCGAACTCGCCCGGGCCGTAGCTGGGCTCCACCTGGATACGCACGTCCCGGCCGATCTCCCGGCACAGCGCGGCGAGCTGGGCGGCGTCCTCGTCCAGGAGCCGATCCACCACCGTCTCGGTGGCCCGGATCAGGTACTCCACCGCCGCGCCGGCATCGTTCTCGCGGCCCGCGCAGCGCCCCCGGGCGTCCCGCAGAATGGCCCTGAACACCTCGATGCAGGTGGTCTGGGGGGTTTTCACCACGCCGAGGCCGCTGCATTTGGCGCAGGGCTCGCACACCTGCTGCACCAACGACTCCCGGGTGCGCTTGCGGCTCATCTGCACCAGCCCGAGCGACGAGAAGCCTTCCAGCCGGATCCGCGCGGGATCCGCCTCGCAGGCTTTTTCCAGGGCGCGAAGCACCTGCCGGCGGTGCTCCTCGTCCTCCATGTCGATGAAGTCGATGACGATGATGCCCCCCAGGTTTCTGAGCCGGAGCTGCCTGGGAATCACCTGGGCCGCTTCCAGGTTGGTGCGGTAGACGGTGTCTTCCAGATTGCTGGCGCCGAGGAATCCGCCGGTGTTCACGTCGATGGTGATCATGGCCTCGGTCTGCTCGATGATCAGATGCCCGCCGGATTTCAGCGGCACCCGCTTGGCCAGGGCCCGGGCCAGCTCCTCCTCCACGCCGAAACGCTCGAACAGCGGCCGCGACTCCTGATAGAGCTGCACCCGATCCACGGATTCCGGCAGAAAATCCACCACGAAATCCCGGACCCGCTGATAGGTCTCCTCGTGGTCAATGAGGATGCGCGACAGCCGCGGCCCCGCCAGGTCGCGCACCACCCGGATGTGCAACGGAATCTCCTGGTAGACCAGCGCGGGGCAGGTCACCTGACGCTTCTTTTCCAGGATCTTGTCCCACATGCGGGCCAGCACCCGGACCTCCGTGTCGATCACCGATTCGCCGACCCCTTCGGCCGCGGTGCGGGCGATGAAGCCCATGGCGACGCCCTGGGCCGCCCGGCGCGCGTCGATCAGGTCCTTCAGCCGGGTCCGCTCCGCTTCCTCCTCGATGCGCTGAGAGATGCCGATGTGGTCGTTGAACGGCATCAGCACGATGTAGCGCGAGGCCAGGGCGAGCTGCGTGGTGAGCCGGGCGCCCTTCCCCGATATGGGGTCCTTGGCCACCTGCACCATGAGCTGCTGGCCGTCGTGGAGCAGGTCGCGAATGTCGGCGGCGCGCTCCGGCGCTTCTCCGAGCATGAGCCGGGGACCCTCGATGTCGCGAACGTGGAGGAAACCGGGGCGCTCCAACCCCAGATCAATGAAGGCCGCCTGCATCCCGGGCACGATGCGCTCCACCTTGCCGAGATAGATGTTGCCGGTGAGGCTGTAGCCCTCCGCCCGCGCCAGATGAACTTCCTGGACCGAGCCCCCTGCGAGCAGGGCGACCCGGGTTTCGAAGTCGTTGACGTTGATCAGCAGCTCTTCAGTCATGCATACGCTCGCGCCAGGTGTCCACGCCGAGTTCCCGCAGTAGCTGTTCCGTCTCAGCCAGCGGCAACCCCACCACGGCGCTGTAGCTTCCCTGAATGCCTTCGGCAAATATACCGCCAATTCCCTGGATACCATAACCGCCCGCCTTGTCGGCACCCTCCCCGGTGCGCCAGTAGGCTTCGGCTTCCCACCGCTCGATGGCGCGAAAGCGGACCTCGGTGACCGCGCACCGGCTCACCGTGCGCGCTGCGTCCGCCGCCGCCACGCCGGTCATGACCCGGTGGCTGCGCCCGGAGAGCTCGAGCAGCATGGCCACGCCTTCAGCGGCGTCCCGGGGCTTGCCGAGGACCCGTCCCTCGAGCACCACGGCGGTGTCCGAGCCGAGGCAGACCACCTCCGCGGCCCCGACGGCGGCCCGGCCCGCCTCGGCCTTCGTCCGCGCCAGCCGGACCACGTAATCCTCCGGCGCCTCACCGGGGCGCTGCGTCTCGTCCACGTCGATGGCGCAGATCTCGAACCGCAGGCCGATCTGGGTCAGCAGCTCGGCACGGCGCGGCGACCGGGAGGCGAGAACGAGCCGTGCCATGGTCAACCCACCCGGAAGCGCAGGCGCAGCCAGGTCAGGGCCAGCGCGACGAACGGCCACAGCAGGAGACTCGCCAGGGCGGGCCCCACGAGACCCCAGCTCCAGCTTCGTCCCTCCGCCACCTCGAGCACCAGGGCCCGCAGCACCTCAGCGCCCAGCACCAGGAGGAATGCCACGCCCCCCTGCTGAACCAGGGTGTACATGCGCAGGCGTTCGTAGAACCGCCAGGCGACGTAGGTGATCGCGGCGAGGATCAGGCCGTTCAGGCCCAGGGGCTCGGCCTGCAGCACGTCCACCAGGCCGCCCAGCACCCAGGCGGCGATCAGGCCGATGCGATGAGGCAGCTCCATCACCCAGTAGAACACCACCAGCGCGACCCAGGCCGGCCGCAGCCAGCCGAGCCACTGGGGCCAGGTCTCCGGCAGATGCGCCACGGCCAGTGCCATGGCCGCCATTACGGTGAGCAGAATCAGCCAGCCGCCCTGGGTCGGGTTCATGAGCCGGCCCCCGCGGCGACGGGCGCTGCCGGGATCTCCCCGGGCGCCTCCTCAGGCGCCGCCCCCGGCGGCCGGGCGAGGACCACCAGCACGTGCCGCGAGCGGTCGAGCTGGGCCAGGGGCCGGACCCGCACCGAGGCGAACGGCGCCGTGGGCTCCACCAGCACCGAGTTCACGTACCCCACCGGATAGCCGGGTGGAAACCGCCCGCCCAGCCCGGAAGTCTCCAGCAGATCGCCTTCACGGATGTCCGCGGTCACCGCCACGTTCTCGAGTTGCAGGGCGTCGAGCTCGCCGGTGCCGCCGGCGATGCTGCGCACGCCGTTCCGATTCACCTGCACCGGCACGGCGTGATTGACGTCGGTGACGAGCAGCACCTGGCTGGTCATGGGGCCCACCTCGACCACCTGACCGAACAGACCTTGCGCGTCGATGACCGGGTGTCCGACCCGCACGTCCGCCTGCTCCCCCTTGTCGAGGATCACCTGATGGGTGCCTGGGCCGGGAACCACGCCGATGATCTCGGCGATCAGCACTTCCGCCGGCAGCCGGGAACGGCTGCCGAGCAGGGCCCGGAGACGATCGTTCTCGGCCTTCAGCGCCAGGAACTGCTGGGACACCTGAGACAGCTCCAGCACCCGGCGCTCCAGGTCGGCGTTCCGTCTCAGCAGCCCCTCGCGCGTGGCGAACACGTCCCCGACCTCGTCCGATACGAGATAGGGAAATTCAGCGACCACCCGCAGCGGCGCCACCGCCCCTTCCAGGGTCGAGCGCACCGGCTCGAGCAGGCGCGTGGTGGATTCCAGCGCGATGAGGACCGTCGAGACGAGGGCGAGCGCCGTCAGTAGATAGCCTGCACCCGACTCTCGAACGAACAGCGCCTTGATACTAGCTCCCCCGGCTATACCTCGGCGGCCACGCCCTCACGGCCGGCCGCCCGGAACGACCCGTCATTCGGTGGACAGAAGGTCGGCGTTCCCGGCCGCGTCCATCATCTCGAGCGCCTTGCCGCCCCCCCGGGCGACGCAGGTGAGCGGATCCTCCGCCACGATCACCGGCAGCCCCGTCTCTTCCTGCAGCAACACGTCGATGTCCCGCAGCAGCGCACCGCCTCCCGTGAGCACCATGCCGGTCTCGGCGATGTCCGACGCCAGCTCCGGAGGGCACTGCTCGAGGGCGCTCTTCACCGATTGAACGATCATGGACAGCGGCTCCTGGAGCGCCTCCAGAATCTCGTTGCTGTTCAGGGTGAAGCTGCGCGGCACCCCTTCGGCGAGGTTGCGGCCGCGCACGTCGATCTCGCGGATCTCCTTCTGCGGATAGGCCGCACCGATCTCCTGCTTGATCCGCTCGGCGGTGGCCTCGCCGATGAGGCTGCCCTGGGTGCGGCGCACGTAGGCGACGATGGCTTCGTCGAAGCGGTCGCCGCCCACCCGCACGGTCTCGGAATAGACGACGCCGTTCAGCGAGATGATGGCGATCTCGGTGGTGCCGCCGCCCACGTCCACCACCATGGTTCCCACCGCCTCCTGCACGGGCAGCCCCGCACCGATGGCGGCTGCCATGGGCTCCTCGATCAGGCGCACGTCCCGCGCGCCGGCAGACAGCGCGCTCTCGCGGATGGCACGGCGCTCCACCTCGGTGGATTTGCACGGCACGCACACCAGCACCCGCGGGCTCGGCCGGATGAAGCTGTTCTCGTGAACCTTGTTGATGAAGTACTTCAGCATCTTCTCGGTGACGAGGAAGTCGGCGATGACGCCGTCCTTGAGCGGCCGGATGGCGGTGATGTTGCCCGGCGTGCGGCCCAGCATGCGCTTGGCGTCCAGCCCCACGGCGGCCACGCTCTTCTGATTCCCCTGGACTCGGATGGCCACCACCGACGGCTCGTCCAGCACGATGCCCTGATCGCGCACATATATGAGGGTGTTGGCCGTCCCCAGGTCGATGGAAAGATCCCGGGAGAACAGCCCACGAATATTCTTGAACATGTACTTGAGGAACTCAGTCTTATATTCGGAAAGTATAGAGTGCGCAGAGCGGCGCTACTCTAACAATTTGCGGCACTACCTGGAACTGCGGCGATGGGGGGCGCGAGAGCGCCGTCGCTTCCGCTCTACCGTCCTTTGCATTAGGCTTGCGCGCCATGGCGGACATCCCTCTAGAGCACCTGTGCCGGCTGGCGCAGCTCGCCCTCGACCCCGACGAGCAGCACGCCGTACAGAGCGATCTGGCGCGCATCATCGACATGGTCGACCGGATGCAGAGCGTGGACACCTCGGGCGTGGAACCGCTGGCGCACCCGCTCGGCAGCGCCGCCCGCATGCGCCCCGACCTGGTGACCGAAACCGTGGACCGGGAGCGGTTTCAGGCCCTGGCGCCGGCCACCCGGGACGGTCTGTACCTGGTACCCAGGGTGGTGGATTCGGCGTGACGGGCACCACCCCGCCCACGTTCTCCTCCCTCGCGGAGCTGGCCCGGGGCCTGCGCGCCGGCGAGTACACGAGCCGCGAGCTCACCCGCGCCTTCCTGGACCGCATCGCCGCCCACGACGCGCTCCTCAACTGCTACATCACGGTGGACGAGGAACGCGCGCTCGACCAGGCCGATGCCGCGGATGCCCGGCTGCGCTCGGGGAGCGCCACCCCGCTCACCGGCATCCCCTTGGCCCACAAGGATCTGTTCTGCACCGAGGGGCTCGCCACCACCTGCGGCTCGCGCATGCTCGAAAACTTCATCGCGCCCTACGATGCCACCGTGGTGGCGCGGCTGAACGCCGCCGGTATGGTGACCCTGGGCAAGGCGAACATGGACGAGTTCGCCATGGGCTCCTCGAACGAGAACAGCCACTTCGGACCGGTGGCCAACCCGTGGGACACGGACCGGGTACCCGGAGGATCTTCCGGCGGCTCGGCGGCGGCGGTGGCCGCGGGGCTCGCCCCGGTGGCGACCGGCTCGGACACCGGTGGCTCCATTCGCCAGCCCGCGGCCCTGTGCGGCGTTTCCGGAATCAAACCCACCTACGGGCGCGTTTCCCGCTACGGCATGGTGGCATTCGCCTCGAGCCTGGATCAGGGGGGCGTGCTGGGGCGCAGCGCCGAAGACCTCGCTCTGGTGCTCGCTTTCATGAGCGGCCTGGACCCGCTGGATTCCACCAGCAGTGATCACCGGGATGCGTGGCTGGAATCGCTGCAGCGCGGCGCCCCGGAGGTGCCGGAACGGCCGCCCGTGATCGGCCTGCCGCGGCAGTACTTCGACGGCCTGACCACCGGCGCCGGACATCTCGAGGAGGCCCGAAGCGTGCTGGAGGCGGGGGGCTGCCGGTTCCGCGAGGTGGATCTGCCTCACACCGAGATGGCCATTCCCGCCTATTACATCATCGCCGGCGCCGAGGCCTCGACGAACCTGTCGCGCTACGACGGCGTGCGCTTCGGCCACCGCTGCGCGGATCCCGCTTCCCTCGAGGACCTGTACCTGCGCTCCCGCAGCGAAGGCTTCGGCACGGAGGTGAAACGGCGCATCCTCACCGGCACGTACGCGCTTTCGGTGGGGTACTTCGACGCCTACTACAAGAAGGCGCAGAAGCTGCGCCGGCTGATCCAGAACGATTTTCTCGGCGCGTTCGCCGAGGTGGACCTGCTGCTCACCCCCACCGCGCCCGGCGTCGCGTTCCGCCGCGGCGAGCTGTCCGGCGACCCGGTGGCCATGTACCAGCAGGACATCTTCACCGTGCCGGCGAGCCTCGCGGGTTTGCCGGCCCTGTCCCTGCCCTGCGGCTTCGAGGGCGGACTGCCCCTCGGCATGCAGCTCATCGCCCCTCACTTCAGCGAGCGCGGACTCCTGGAGACCGCCGTGCTGTTCCAGCGGGAGACCGCCTGGCATCTGGAGCGCCCGGGAGCGTTCGCATGAGCTGGGAAGCGGTCATCGGCCTGGAGATCCACGTGCAGCTCGCCACCCGGAGCAAGATCTTCTCCGGGGCATCGACGGCCTTCGGCGCCGCGCCCAACACCCAGGCTTCCGCCGTGGATCTGGGCCTGCCGGGCGTGCTGCCGGTGCTGAACGAGGCCGCCGTGCGCATGGCGGTGAAGTTCGGCCTCGCCATCGGCGCCGAGATCCACCCCTACTCGGTGTTCGACCGCAAGAACTACTTCTACCCGGACCTGCCGAAAGGCTACCAGATCAGCCAGTTCGCCCAGCCGGTGGTGGGCCGCGGCCGCCTGATCGTGCCGCTGCCGGACGGCACCGAGCGGGAGGTGGGGATCACCCGCGCGCACCTGGAGGAAGATGCCGGCAAGTCGCTGCACGACGCCTACGCCGGCATGACCGGCATCGACCTGAACCGGGCCGGCACCCCGCTCCTGGAGGTGGTTTCGGAGCCGGATCTCCGAAGCCCCGAGGAAGCCGCCGCCTATTTCCGGCAGATGCACGCCCTGGTGCGGTATCTCGAAATCTGCGACGGCAATCTGGCGGAGGGCAGCATGCGCTGCGACGCCAACGTCTCCGTGCGCCGGCAGGGTGACACCGCACTGGGGGAACGCACCGAGATCAAGAACGTCAACTCCTTCCGCTTCCTCGAGCGCGCCATCACCTATGAGATCGAGCGGCAGATCGACGTGTTGGAATCCGGTGGCACGGTGGTGCGCGAGACGCGTCTGTACGATGCCGAGCGCGACGAGACGCGCAGCATGCGCAGCAAGGAACTGTCGGAAGACTACCGCTACTTCCCGGACCCCGACCTGCTGCCCGTGCACGTGGACGCGGCGCTGATCGACAGCGTCCGCGCGGAACTGCCGGAGCTACCGGCCGACAAGCGCCACCGTTACGTCGAGTCGCTGGGCCTGTCGCCCTACGACGCCGGCTGGCTCACCCAGGATCCCGACGTGGCCCGCTACTTCGAGGCCGTGGCCGGCGCCTCCGGCCACCCCAAGCTCGCCGCGAACTGGGTGATGGGAGAGCTCTCCGCCGCCCTCAACCGTGCCGACCTGCCCATCATCGCGTCACCAGTGACGCCGCAGCAACTCGCCGCCCTCATCGCCCGCCTCGAGGACGACACCCTGTCCTCCAAGACGGCCAAGACCCTGTTCGAGGCGCTCTGGGCCAGCGAAGGCGAGGTGGACGCCATCATCGAGGCCCGGGGGCTGAAGCAGGTGAGCGACACCCGCGCGCTCCAGGAGATCGTGGCCCGGGTTGTGGCGGAGAACCCCGAGCAGGCGGCTCAGTTCCGGGCGGGGAAGGAGAAGGTGATGGGGTTCTTCGTCGGCCAGGTCATGAAGGCCACCGAGGGGAAGGCGAACCCCAAGCAGGTGAACGAGCTGCTGCGGGAGGCGCTGCGGTAGTCTATTCCCGCCTCATGAAGTCCCGAGCCGCACGCAGCACGTCGCGCCGGCTGATCTGTCCCACAAGCTTGCCGTTCTTCACCACCGGATAGCGCCGCCGGTGCTCCTGGTGAAAGCGCTCCGCCAGGGCATATATGTCGCACTCGGGCTCCACCGTGTCCACCCGGCTCTGCATGTAGTCGGCCACGATGCCCGCGGACTCGTTGTAGTAGCTGTCCTGGATGACGATAGCCATCACGTCCACCTCGGACAGGATGCCGACCAGGTTGCCCTCCGCGTCCACCACGGGCGCTCCCGAAATCTTGTGTTCCAGCAAGGCGCTCATGGCTTCCAGCACGCTGGTCTCGGGCCTGAACGTCACGAGCTTGCGGCTCATGTAATCGGCGACTTTCACGGACCTCATCGGAGCGTCCTCTCACCCCTTCCCCGCCAACATTGCGGCAATCCGGGTGCCTTGTCTACAGGGGTGACGGGCGGTTGATGGGCAACAAAGCGGACATCAAACATCTTGCATAGCATGAGAATGACAGTCTGCTGGACCGCCGCCATGTCCCTGGACGCTCTACTGAAGCACGGTTCCTATGCGCTCGTCCTCGCGGCAGTCTTCGGCCTCGTCATCAACGTCTTCGCCTTCGACCTGGTGGTTGCGCTGGTGGAACGTCACTTCAGCCCGGACGGCAGCCTCAAGGAGAGCACCCGGATCATGCTGGAAGTCAGGATCTATGCGCTGTCGGCATTCGCCGCGGCCACTGCCGGCTTCGTCCATGCCTGCTCCGCCGCACCGTTCCGGGAGCGTTTGCGTGCCATCGTGTGGTACGAGCCCGGCGACTCACGTTCCCCGTCGCCCGCCAACACCACGTCGGTTCTCTCCGCGACCGTGCTCGTGCTGCTGCTCATGAGCCTGCTCGGCCAGTACCTCACGTACGTTCTCGCTGCGGGCGACAGCAAACCGGCGCTGCTGATCTACGGGTACTTCAATCTGGACCAGGAACACTGGGTACCGACGACCTTCTCCGCCGGGTTGCTCCTGTACAGCGCGCTGCTCCTGGGCAACATCGCGGGGCGCACGTCTTCGCACGGGCTGCCCTTCGCCGGCCATTGGCTGGTCCTGTCGCTGGCCTTCCTGTTTCTCGCCGCGGACGAGAAATTCCGCATCCACGAGCGGGTCTTCGATTTCCTGATGCCCTACCTGGATGTGGACCTGCCGGTGTTCTGGGTGGTCCCGGCCGGATTGCTGACCCTGTTGGGAGGCCTCGCGTACTTGCGCTTCGTTTTCCACCTGCCGGCCGCGTATCGCCTGCTGCTGCTGGTTTCCGCCGGCATGTATCTGGGCGGCGCCATCGGTATGGAAATCATCGGTCGTGGCTACGCCCGCGATCACGGCATCGACAACTTCCCGTACGAGATGCTGGCGAACGTCGAGGAGCTCCTGGAGATGCTCGGCATCGTGCTCTTCATCTACGCGCTGCAGTCGTACCTGAGCCGCATGGCCGTGGGTGACCTAGTGGACGCCCCTGCGCCGCAAATGCTACGCGGCTAGCCCCCGGAGACGCTCGCCGGCACCCTCCGCTCCCGGGCTTACCCCCGGCTGGCGGAGGTAGTATGCTTCGGGGTCCATCATTCATCCACGCACATTCTCGAAGGCGCAAGCCATTGATTAATAGGGGGAACCTTGAGCGATAAACCATTACCGGTGGTGGACTACCTGAAGATCCCGGACGACGGCGAGCCGTATCTCGAAGGCCTGAAGTGCGGCAACTGCGGCACCATATTCCTCGGCGAACGCAGCGTGTGCTCCAAGTGCGGGGCGCGCGACGCCATGTCGCCGGTGAAGCTTTCCAATTCCGGCAAGCTGTACTCGTTTTCCATCGTCTACCGTTCTTTCCCGGGCATCGAGGTCCCGTACATCAGCGCGGTGGTGGATCTCGACGACGGCGTCGCCATCAAGGGCAACCTCATCGGCATCGAGCCGGACCCGGAGAAAATCGAATTCGACATGCCTGTTGAAGTGGTGTTCGACGACGCCCTCGGCCGAAAGGACCGCGACGGCAACAGCTATCTCTCCTACTTCTTCAAACCCAAATCCTGATCCGGGAGGCTACAGATGACTGACGCATACGTAGTTGGTGTCGACATGATCAAGTTCGGGCGGTTTCCGGAGAGGACCGTCCCCCAGCTGGGCGCCGAAGCGGCGCTGCTCGCCCTCGACGACTGCGGACTGAAGATCCAGGACATGCAGGCCCTGTACTGTGGCAACCTGGGCCAGGCCAGCGGCATGGTCGGACAGCGCATACTGCACGAAATCGGGCAGACCGGGATCCCAGTGGTCAACGTCTCGAACGCCTGCGCCACGGGGGCCACCGCGTTCCGCGAAGGCTGGGCGGCGGTGAAGGCCGGGCTCTACGACGTGGTTCTGGCCGTGGGCGTCGAGCAGATGGGCAGGGGCCTCTTGGGCGGCACCGGTGGCGGCACCGGCATTCCGAAGGAGGGCCTCCTGGGCTCCGGCACCATGCCGGCCGTATTCGCCGAAGCGGGGCTCGAGCACAGCCGCAAGTACGGCACGACCTTCGAGCAGTTCGCCAAGGTATCCGTGAAGAATCACCATCACTCGACCTTGAACCCCAAGGCCATGTACCAGATCGAGACGCCCCTCGAGACGGTGATGAACGCCGAGATGATCGCCTACCCCAACACCAAGCTGATGTGCTCGGTGAACGTGGACGGCTCGGCAGCGGCGGTGATCTGCTCGGAGAAGAAGGCCAAGGAATTGGGACTCATGAGCCGGGCGGTCAAGGTCCGCGCCTCCATTCTCACCTCCGATCCGTGGCAGGAGCGCGATCTGGTGATGCCCGACGTCAATAGCTGCACCCGACTGGCGGCCAAGCAGGCTTACGAGATGGCGGGTCTCGGGCCCGACGACATCGACCTGGTGGAGCTGCACGACTGCTTCGCCACGGCCGAGATTCTCCACTACGAGAATCTGGGGCTGTGCAAGGACGGTGAAGCCGGGCGCATGATCGACGAGGGCCAAGTGGCGCTGGGCGGCCGCATCCCGGTCAACGTATCCGGCGGCCTGCTCTCCAAGGGTCACCCATTGGGCGCTACCGGCATCGCCAACATCTACGAGGTCTCCACCCACCTGCGCGGTGAAGCCGGCAAACGTCAGGTGGAAGGCGCCCGCATCGGCATGACCCACGTCATTGGCCTGGGCAGCGCCTGCGGCATCCACATCCTCGAGAAGGTCTGAGCGGCTGCTGAAGGAGCGGGCTCCCGACGGAGCCCGCTACCGCCCATCGCCATGCGCATCGGCGTCGTCAGCGACACCCACAACAACCTCAGGAACGTCCACCGCATCGTCGAGCTGTTCAACGAGGCGGGGGTGGACCGCGTCGTGCACACCGGCGACATCACCCAGGCAAAGACCCTGGAGATCTTCGCGCACCTGAACGCGCCGATGTACGGGGTGTTCGGCAACAACGATCAGGAGCGGGAATCGCTCGAAGCTGCCATGGCCCACCACGGCTTCATCTTTCAGGAGCCGCCCTTCGAACTCCACTGGCACGAGCGCAGAATCATCGTGGTTCACGATCCCTTGGAACTCGCCGACACGCTGAGCCACAGGCACGCGCTGGCCCTGCACGGCCACACCCACCTGTACCGCCACGAGCCCCACGGCAGCGGGATCATCTTCAATCCAGGCGAGTGCGCCGGGCACATGCAGGGGTTCAACGCCGTGGGGGTCGTCGACCTGAACGACCTCTCAACCGAGCTGTTGAAGTTCTGACGCCGCAAACGGCTCCCTAGCGCGCCGACAGCCGCCGGCGATGGTCGTCCTTGCGGACGAATTCGAATCCGAGCTGCTTCGCCTTGCGGCTGGTGAACGGGATCTGCAGGCCGAACAGCGTGATCCAGCCTACGTAGCCCATCTTGATGGACCACTCGTTGGGGTGGCGGACGCCGTGCAGCAGCGACGCGTAGTTGTGTGTCTCCACGTACCAGATCGAACGTTCGGCGAAAGGACGTCGGCCCTGGGTGGCACGCAGCCACGTTCCCATGCTGGAGAGGTTTCGCCGGCGATGCTCGGGGTGGGTCCAGCTCTTGTATGCGTAACGGAAGCCCGGCGGGACGAGAACGTCCAGCTGATCCGTCACCCGGGCCCGCTGCCGGGTGGAGAAACTGAATGAGACCAGCTCCCCCTCGTACAGGGTCAGCGAACATTCATCATCGCGATGGAAGGCGCGTTCGAGAAACTTCACGTCCAGGCTGGGAACCCGGCCTAAGAAAGGCACGAAATCCTCCTTGCGGCCGAGCTTCGTCACGTAACCGGACGGAACCTGAGGCGGTGCAGGACCGCGCAGGTCGGCACGGTCCGCGCCGATGCGCACGTAATGGACGTGCAGCCCGAGAATGCGGCCCAGCAGGTGCATCACCTGCCAATGCAGGGCCCGCCACGGACCCCAGGCGCCAACCCGCTCACGAAACCGGTCGAGCCAGGACGGGGCTCCCGGGCCGAATTGGTCCGCTGGGCCCGCGACGAAGCCCCCGTTCGTGAGTTTGGTGTTCATGCCCGCAATCCCGGCCCCCGACCTGACCTCATTAAGGAACACCGAGCCTCGGTTATCGTCAAGGTGCTGTTCGGAATGGCTACACAGAGCGAACAAACGTCAACGGCATTTGAGTGCGCGGTGACATGCCGGAACTTCAGGCTTCGGCCACACTGATGCATCCGTCAGCGAGTTGCGCGGACAGGTGGGCGATCGGGGAGTGGGGAACGGGACATGAGCATGCGGCTTCTGAAATGCCACGCTCGGCGCGCTCTATGGCGGGCGTCACGGCACCTGTATCGGCAAACCGTCAGGCAAAATGGGGGCCCTAAATTCTCCATCGGCATCCTTCAGGGCGAGACGCCCATGGCCCTGGCAGCGCCGGCCAACGTGCCAAACCCCGTGCTCACCGCTGCCGACATTCACGACCTTCCGGCTTCCTTCGTCGCCGATCCCTTCCTGATCCATCGCGAAGGCCGGTGGTACATGTTCTTCGAGGTGCTGAACGGCCTGAATCGCCTCGGTCAGATCGCACTGGCGAGAAGCGACGACGGCATCGAGTGGGCGTACCAGCGCGTAGTGCTGAAGGAACGCTTCCATCTCGCGTACCCCTACGTATTCGAAGCCGGCGGCGACGTCTTCATGGTCCCCGACACTCCCGACCACGGCATCCGCCTGTATCGCGCCACGTGCTTTCCGTACAGATGGGAGCTCATCGGGCACCTGCGCTCGGACAACCGATTCAGCGACAGCTCGCTGTTTCAGTTTGCGGGCCGGTGGTGGATGCTGAGCGGTTGGAGAGCGAAGCCGACCGATCGGATGTCGCTCAGGCTTTTTCACGCTGATCAGCCTGCAGGGCCTTGGTCCGAACACCCGGCAAGCCCGGTGGTCTCCCGAGACGATCGGATAAGCCGGCCAGCAGGACGGGTTTTGAACATCGACGGTCACCTCTACCGGTTCACACAGGACTGCGGGCAGGCCTACGGCCAGAGCGTGCGGATGCTGCGCATCGACCGCCTCACCGACCGAGAGTATGTCGAACGCGAAGTGAGCTCCGAGCCGGTGCTCGGCCGTGGCCTCGCATGGTGGAACTCCGGGGGCATGCACCACATCGACGCCTTTCGGTTGGACAGCCGCGGCTGGATCGCCTGCGTGGACGGTTGGCACCTGCCGAAGGGAGCACCGGCAGCTCAGGAGGCGGAAGGGAGACGGGAATTGCCTGTCGCGAGCAGCTCGTGATAACGCTCCACTACCGCCGGAGCAATTTTCGAGTATGAGCGCGCCCAGGCATATTGGCGAGCCCGCCGGCCCATGCTGCGGGCGCGCTCCGGGTCACCCAGCAGTTCGAGCGCTGCGTCGGCGAAAGCATCGACCTGATAGGGCACGCAGAGCCCCCCGCCACTCTCCTCGACTACCCGGGTCTGCTCCGGGTGGTGATTCGCCACCACCGGGCGAGCCAGCGCGAAGTACTCCATGAGCTTGGTTGGCGACGTAGAGTTCAGCACCGGCGTGGGGTAGAAAGGCGACAAGCACACGTGCGCCGCCTGCACCAGGCGCAGCGCCTGCTCTCGTGGTACCTGGCCGGTGAACACCACCCGCGGCGCGACTCCCAGACGTTCCGCGTAATGCCGCAGCCGCTGAACTTCCTCGTCGGTCCCACCGACCATCAGCAGCCTCGTCGAGGCCATCCTGTGCAGGACCCGGGCAAACACGTCCAGGACGAACTCGATGCGACGAACACGCACCATCGTGCCCAGGTACACGAGCGTGGGATCATGCGCCTGTGCTCCTGCTTCCTTCCTGAGGATTCTTTCCTCGACTCCCATGGGGACGGCGAACAACTTCTGCTCCGGTATACCTTGCTCCATGATGTCCAGCCGCATCTGCTCGCTCTGCACGAGCACCAGATCCGCGGCCGGCAGCAGGACCCTGTAAAGCAACCAGCCGAACAACCTGCCCCGCAGGCTGTCGATGCACGGGTAGCGCGCTTCTCCGGCCCGGGCACCCCGCAGCCAGTCCTCGGGATAGGGAAAGGAAAGCCAATAGACGAAGCGGGCCCTGGCCAGGCGCGCCGCCATCAAGGCGAGCAGCGCGCCCACGAACTCGTCCTTCGACTGCACCACGTCGTACGCACCGAGGCGAGCCAATCGAAACACCCTCACCTCGTGCAGCAACCCCTGCAGAAAGCGGATGGCCTTGGCGACGGCATTCGCCCCGCCCATCGCGGGACCCACCCAGGCACGGCCACCACCGTAGGACTCGACGCGCGCGCCGCGGAGTGGCGCGTCCGATTGAACGATCCAGTCGACCTCATGCCCCAGAGCCGGGATTTCCCGGCCGAACAGAATTCGCACGTCGATGCGGGAGGGCGGGTATCGATCCCGCGGCATGAGCAGCAGACGCAGGGGCCGGTCTCCAGCCGGGCTCCGGGGCATCCTCTCGTTCATGATTCGTCCGGTCGCAGGATGAGCTCGTGGACCTGGCGGTAGGACCCACCGCACAACTCAGCGACCAAGTCCGTCGTGCGCCGAGGCAACGCCGCGGCCTTTTCCGTACTGCGCGGCGACACGGGCCCCAGCACCTTCGGCTCGTAGAGGATATCGAGCCGACTACAAAGCTTGCGGAACGTTCGCTCCGGCGCGGTTACCAGATCCCCGTAGTCCACCACCGTCGCATCGATCCTGCCCGACGAAACCAGCTCGAGAATCTGATCGTTCTTGGCGTTGTAACACAGGCACGCCCGCCTGGCGGCTGAGGTGAACGCCCTGGCGCTCTGCCCTCGGTGGCGCACACATCCGCTGAACACTTCATTCAACGCATATCGGCTCCAGTTGTAGAGCATGGAGTAAACGACCGACGCTGGATCGCGAATCAGCCACACCAGCCGGAACGGGCCCGGCTGAGCGAGGTACTCATCATACCGCTCGTTCAGGTAGGTGGTTTGAAAGCACTGGCGGCCGGAACGCGCCAGGCGGCCTCCGGCGCCGGCCAGCAGCAATGCGCCTGCCAGCTCACGATCACCGTTATGGACGATGTCGCCGAAGCCGGGGCTGCTGGTCAGAACTTCCGTCAGCATCGTCCCGCCTGAGCGTTGACAGCCAGCGATCAGCACGGCATCGGGAAATCGATGCAGCTCTCCGAGCAGGGGCCTGCCGTCTCGGCGATAGCGCCGCGCGAACGCCTTCCACCGTCTCGCGCTGGCGTTGCGCCCGGTGAATGGAACGGCGGCCTTCAGTGGCGTGAGATGGCGCAGCCTCGCGTGCATCATTTCGCGAACGCCGCATCGTACGCCGCCAGAAGATTCGGCTCCTCGTACTTCCACTCGAGCTCGTTCTGCACCCGCATGCGGCCCAGCTCGCCCATACGTCTTCGCCGCTCCGGGTCGTCGAGCAGGCAAAGGATCTTCTCCGCCAGGTCGCGGGAGTCGTTCCTCGTCGCGTACAGGGAGGATTCCCCAGCAGAATAGCGCCCCTCGGTCAGATCGAACTGCACGATGGGCTTGCCCAGAGCCATGTATTCCATGATTTTGTTCATGGTCGACTTGTCGTTCATCTCGTTGGCCACGTCGGGGTTCACGCAGACATCCGCGGTATTGAGCATGTCCAGCATCTCCTCGTCCGGCACACGTCCCGTGAACGTGACGAAGTCATCGATCCCGAGCGTCTTCGCATACTCCTTCATCTGTCCGAGAGAGGTCCCGCCGCCTACCAGACCGAAATGAACGTCGTGCCGGCGTTTTTCGATGACGATGTGGCGTACGGCCTCGAGTAGATAGTGGATTCCTTCCTGCTGCCCCATGACCCCCACGTAACCCACGAGGTACCGCCTTCCGCGTTTGAGCTTCTCCACGGGCGGCTTGATCCTAAGCCTCTCGAGCTGCGGTCCGCTGCGCACGACGAAGACCTTGTCGGCCGGCATCCCCCCGCGCTCCACGGCGATCTTGCGGTAGGACTCGTTGGTCGCGATGGACACGTCGGCGGTCCGGAACGTCATGCGCTCGAGCCAGAGCACGCCCCGGTACAGCCGGTCCTTGCGACCGAACTTCGCTTCGTAGAGCTCCGGGCAGATGTCGTGATGATCGAAGATGAACTTCTTCCCCAGAAGCTTGAACGGCGCGCCCACCAGGAACAGATCATCCGGCGGATTGCACGCGTGTATGACGTCGAACCCTCGGGTAAACAGCACCCGCCACGCCAGCCAGAACTGCCAAAGCAGGGCGGCCGGATATTCGAGCAGGTATCCGGCCCGCCCTTTCGCCTCGAACGGAAGTCTGTGGCGAAAGATGTGGACCCCGTCGACGATCTCGTAACGGCGTTCGCACCCGGGACCCGTAGGGCAGATGATTGACACCTCGTAACCCGCCTGTCGCAGCGAGACGGCTTCCTGCCAGACCCGGCGATCGAACGGAGCGGGCAGGTTCTCGACGATGATCAAGGTCCGGCGCGCTGCCGCGCCTGCTCGGGCACCATGCAGTGACGGCACCCTTTCACCAGCAGATACCCTCGTAGTCGAGCTCTCCTTTGCCCTCCGGGAGGACCCGGACGAAATCCACGACACGCTGCCCGACTCTGACTCTCTTGGCTGCTTCACGAAACTCTTCAGCTCCATTTCCGATGACCAGCACTTCGGCGTGATCCAACACCTCGTCCACGCCTTCGGCCATGAGCCGCGAAATATGGGGTATGTGGTTCAGGACGTAATCCCGGTTGGCGCCAACGAGGCACCTTAGGTTCACGTTCCTGTCGTAGATTCGCAGGTCGTACCCCTTGCCGATCAATCGCTCGATGACCTCGACCATCGGGCTCTCGCGCAGATCGTCGGTGCCCGCCTTGAAGCTGAATCCGAGCACCCCGATTTTCCTGCAGCCCTTGGCCGTGATCATGTCGATGCCGCGTTGCACCTGAAGCTGATTGCTGGGCAGGATCGCGTCGATGATCGGAACTTCGACATCCAGAGCTTTGGCCATGTACTTCAACGCCCGAAGATCCTTCGGGAGACACGAGCCGCCGAATGCGAAGCCGGGCTTCAGATAGTACGGCGACAGATTCAGCTTGGTGTCGCGGCAGAAGATGTCCATCACCGCATGGCCATCTATGTTCACCGCCTTGCAGATGTTGCCGATCTCGTTGGCGAACCCCACCTTCAATGCGTGCCACGCATTGTCGGCGTACTTCACCATCTCCGCCGTGTCGACGTCCGTTCTCGCCAAGGGGGCGCCGAGGTGTTCGTAGACGCTGGCAAGCAGGTCGGCACCCCTCGCGTCCGTCGAGCCGACCACCGTCTTCGCGGGATGGTAGTAATCGTGCACTGCGCTTCCCTCGCGCAGAAACTCCGGGTTGTTGCAGACGCTGAAGTCGATTCCCGACCGCTTGCCCGAATGCTCTTCCAAGGTGGGTATCACGAGCTGACGCATGCTGCCCGGCAGCATGGTGCTGCGTGCGACCACGACGTGGAAGTCCGTCCGGTAGCGGAGAGCGTGGCCGATCTGCTCGCAAACGCCACGAACGTACTTGAGGTCGAGCCGTCCATTGAGGAGGCTCGGAGTGCCCACACAGATGAGGGAGATCTCCGACTCGGCGATCGCATGTTCGACGTCCGTGGTGGCACGCAGGCGTCCCGCCTCGACCCCACTGGCGATCAGCTCACCGAGATCCGGCTCGATCACCGGCGCACGTCCTGCGTTGATCAGGTCCACCTTGACCTGATTGGGGTCGACGCCTACGACGCGATGCCCGTCTCGAGCCAAACACGCCGCCGACACGGCTCCAACATAGCCGAGCCCGAAGACACTCATCCTCATGGCAACCTCACACGCCGAGGAATGGCCGCGTCGATGCCCGTCGCTTTGCGGCGGCTCAGAGCTTTTGGACGAGCAGATCCAGATGCTGCCTGAAGAAAGCCCTGTGTCGATCCGGGGCATAACGGTGGAGCAACCGCTCGCGCCGGGCGTCGCCCGAGGCCAGATACTTGGCCAGTTTCGCCGGGTTTCTCCGAACGAGAAATGACATTTTGTCACTGCAGACGCGATAAGTGGCGTCCCCGTCCCAGGCCAGATCCATCTCGTGGTAACTGAACCCTCGCCCCTCGCGCAGGAAGGAAAGCACGCTGTTCGGGTCGGCTTCGCGAAATCGCACGTTGAAGGGATACCGCGGACTGTGCCGCGAGTAGCGGAAGGCGATGTCGTCCGGCAACCAGTGATAGAACGGCAACCTCGAGGTGTGGCCGTCGTAGAACCAGAGCCGGTTCGGCGTTTCCGTGATACAAAGATGCTTGCCCGCCGGCAGAATGTTCCAGGCCGCGCGCAGGGCTGCTTCCCGTTCCGGCAGGGTCATATGCTCCAGAACCGCGAAAAACACGACGACGTCGAACATCCGGCCGCTGAAGATGCGATCGAGCTCTTCGGCGTTGCCAACGACGAACTCCACGCGGTCGAGTCCGTGGGCCCGGGCCCGTGCGTCTGCTACCTGCAGCCCCTCCTCGTGGACGTCGACGCCGACCACGTCAGCACCCTGCTCGGCCATGGCGACGGCGGCGGAGCCAGTGCCGCTGCCGATCTCCAAAATCCGCGCTCCGTCGAGCTGCACCACGCTGGCAAGCCATGGAATGAACTCGTGACGATCCATTTCCAGGCGATAGTACATGTGGTTTTCCAGCGCCGCCTGGCCGTCCGCGCTGAGAAAGAAATCCTCGCCGATAGCATCGCCGTACCAGCTCGGGAAATAGCTGGTCTTGAGGAGCGATTCGATCTCCGCAGCGCCATCGGCGGACATGGGCGTGAAGTGTCTTTTCATGGCGCCCGAGACGCCGAAGTTCACCCGACGACTCGCGAATCGCAAGCGCCGCCGCAGCGGCGAGTGGGGGGCCAGCAGCTCCAACGGGGTGCGTCCATCTCCCGACGAATTGGCAGTCTAACTGCGCGAGCTGTCACGCAGCAATGCCGGAAAATTGGCAGAAAATTACTGGCGCCAGGGTATTGTGATGAAATTCTTGCCGTGCGAACGGAGGGACTGCTATAAAGCTCGCCCCTCACAGCAAGCCGTAGCGAGGTCACCAACCCGACATGCGAATTGGCCGTGGAAAGAGTGCAAGAGATTTTACTTCCCGCCTCAAACTTCTAGCAAGTTTTTTTCTGATGACCGCCACAGCGACGACAGCTTCAGCCTCGGTCATAGTGGACAGCCCGTGGGACTTCGGGAACCTCGACCAGTGGTTCGGAGAATCCGTGTCCTACACCGAAAAGCCCGTCATAGTTCAAGGCAACCCGGTATGCGGTGGTGGATACTCGCTGAAGTTTCCGCTGACGTTCCGGGATGATGGCAAGGGCTATCGAAACGAGTTGTCGTTCAAAGGGCCACCACGGTATTTCCCGCTCGGTCAGGACTACTGGCTGGGCTTCGCGATCTACCTGCCTGACGGCTGGCAGCCCGATTCCAAGATCGACACGTTGCTGCAGTTCCACGGCTATCCGGATCCGGACGAGGGGTGGCGGAATCCGCCCATCGCGCTCAGCACGAAGGAGGACTACTGGCATATCTGGGCCCTCTACGACAGCAAGCCGAATTCGGGGAATCCGCCCCGTCTCGAAGGTGCCGCGAAATTCAATCTCGGCCGATTCGAAACCGGCCGTTGGACCAAGTGGGTGATGCACGTGCGCTTGTCCTATGGCAGCGATGGCCTGCTGGAGCTGTGGAAAGACGGCGAGAAGGTGCTGCGCCACGTCGGAGGCAATGCCTACAACGACCAGCGGGGTCCCTACCTCAAGCTAGGCAACTACAAGCCCGCCTGGCGCGAGGTGGATACCTGGGGTGGTCCGTCCGCGTTCCCTTATCGTGAGCATTTCTTCGACGCCCTGCGCATCGTCGGCCCCGGCGGCAGCATGGCTGACGTTCTACCCACCTGCGGCGTCGCTCCGGCCGCGCCCGTGCTGGAGTAGCCTTTGCGGTGACGAGCGCCAAGGCCATGCTCGTGCTCCTGCCCGACATGCGACTCGACGGCGGAGTGACGAACTACTACAGGCAATTGGCGCTCGATCACCGGCCGGACGTGGAGCACTTCCACGTCAACCACGTCTCTGCGCGGGGAGCTCTGCGTAAGATTGCCTTCCTGCTGCCGAACTATCTGCGCTATGTGCGGCGGGCGAGGGAGTTCCCCTGCGTGCACGTGAACCCGTCGCTCAATCCCAAATCGTTCTACCGTGACGCGGTGTATACAGCACTGGCGCACCTAATCGGGCGCAAGGTGATCGTCACCTTCCACGGCTGGTCATACGATTTCGAGCGAACCCTGCGCCGAAGCCACTTGCGCCAGGCCGTTCTGCGCTGGGGTTACTCGGCGGCGGACGCGGTCATCGTGCTCGGCGACACCTTCAGAGCACGGCTTCTGGAACTCGGGCTCCCATCCGATGTTCCGGTGCACGTGGAAACCACCATAGCGGATGATGTCGGCTTCGACCCGAAGACCATCGCTACGCGAAGCCTGGACGAAGGGCCCGTGAACTTTCTGTTTCTGGCGCGAGCCATCAGGGAAAAGGGGCTCTTCATCGGGCTGGAAGCATTTCTCGGCTGCAGGCAGTTGCTCCCCGCAGTCCCCATGCACTTTTACGTAGCCGGCGATGGTGAAGACCTCGCCGAAGCGAAAAGCCGGTACGGGCACCGCGACGACGTCACCTTCCTCGGCCACGTGGACGATGCCGAGCGGCGCAAACTACTCACGCGGTGCCATTTTCTGATGTTCCCGACCTACCACGGCGAGGGGCTTCCCTGCACGCTGCTCGAAGCCATGCTGTACGGCTTGCCCGTACTGACCCGGCCGGAAGGCGCGATTCCGGAGATTGTCGAGAACGGCACCCACGGGCTGCTGACCGCCAGCAGGGACCCTCAGGTCTTCGCCGAGTTTGCGGCCGCGCTGATCCAGAAGCCCGAGACCTACCGGATCATCTCACGACGAAACCTGGAGCTCGCTCAGTCGCGTTTTCGTACCGACGTGGTGCGTGGACGACTGCTGGCCATCTATCGCGAAGTGCTCGAAGAGTCGAACACGTCCTCCACGTAGCCGTACACGTGCTTCCGGTTGAACTTCATGACCTGCGGCATCAGCAGTGCAGGCAACATCCAGCGATCCTGGTGGAACCAGCGGTGGTCGTAGGTGATGCTGGTCATCTTAGCCTCGTTCGATCTCATGCGATTGCACTTGACGGCGTGGTGCTCGCTGCGCGCGAAGTCGAACATCTCCGGGGTGTAGTCGAGGCCCAGGTGTTTGCAGATCCGCTGCAGCGATGGAACCGGCCGCAGCGCCAGCTCCTCGTAGCTCACGACGAACTTTCCCGGCATCCGACGACGGTTCTCGCGGTGCCACCGCGCGAAGAAGCGCGGAGTCGTGTGACCGAGAGACACCGTCCAGGCTCGCACGTCCCGGATGACGTACACTGTGCGGGCCCCCTCCGGCGGAATCCGCTTCGAAGAGTCCACCAACACGCGGCCCGGATACATGCTCGCGAAATGCCGCAGCAGCGGCTGGTAGTCCCCATCGCCTCGAAGTCGAGGTAGCAGATCGCGCCAGAACCTGCAGCGATCGGCCATGACTCCGCAGGAGCATTCCACTGTGTCCCCTCGCGCTACCACGTCGGCATCGCCTATGAGCCGCTGAACTTCGCCGAGCGCCACACACCGCGGGTGACCGCCGATCAGAAAATGCACCAGGGTCGTTCCGCTTCGGGGCAACCCATCCACGAAAATCACGCTCGAGTCGTTCATTACTGCAACCTCAACTCGGTCTAGTTCGCTCACGTCCCATCACTGTCGGTAACGGTGACCGCCGCGTTGCCCCCGCAACGAGCTCGTGGATGTGCATGCTCTGCTCATGTGCAAGCCACCCGCGCCGTGCGGCAAGGTAACCGGAAACGTAGGCGAAGGCGTACATGATGGATGCATCCGCGAAAACGTTGACGTAAACCGTCGCCACGAACAGCATCGCCAGCACCCCGAGCCAACCCAACGCCACTGCACCTTCGATCCCTTTCCACGACCGAAGCAGCCAAGCGTCGCGCCACACCATGAAGAGGAACGCGAAGAACAGACCCAGTCCCAGCAAGCCCGTCTCCCACAGCAGCAGCGCCGCCGTGGTGCCGTTCGCGCCCAGTGGCTCGTACTCGTCTGCGTAGGCGCCCTCCAGCACCGGCAGCGGTGCAGTCTGGACGTTACCGGCGCCGGCCCCCACCAGAAGCTTCACCGGATCCTCTGACAGGGTGCGGATGGGGATGAGAATCGCCTCGATCCGCCCGATCTCCGACGCCACACCGCCCGAATCATCCTCGCCTCGGAGCTCGTACTCGATGAATCGGCCCTCCGCGAACACGTTGAAGACATCGCCCCCCCAGCGGCTGCCGTAGTACGCGTTGTACACGCCGGCGAACAGCATGATCAGCAAACAGCCCCCTGCCGCGGCGGTTACGGAGTACCGGAGCTTTCGCCGTGAGTCTGCCAACATCAACAGCGGAACCGCCAGAACCACCGGCAGCAAGAACAGCGTGCCGGTCGTTTCGTTGATGACCGTAGGCGTGAAGAGCGCCAGCATGAGGAGTCCCATGACCAGCAGGCGGATTCGTCCCCGAAGGTGAAATGCCCACAGCAACGCGATGGCGCTCAGCATGACGATGCTCAGCGTCTTGGAGTTTCCCAGGGTACCGGTGACCAGGTCGCCGGTGCCCGTGGTCGGGTCGAGCACGAAGCGCTGATACAACGCCGCGGGAAGCTGCACCAGGCAAAGGGCGAGCATGAAGACGAGATGCCCCCGAATCTGTCGTGGCGAAACGTTGTACACGGCCGGCAGCAGGAACAGGGGAATGTGCATGACGTAGGTGCGTATCGCCTGAAACACCGCCCCCGGATCGACCAGGTTGGCGAGCACGCTCGTGACGAGCAGGGTGACCAGAAAGATCGCGAAGATCACGTACCGACCCTGAACGGCGCCGCGCGGCTGCGATGCAAATCGGCCGACTACAGCCAGCCCCAGGAACCCCGCCAGCAGGTCCGGGACAACCTTCACTTCCGCAGGCACATGGACCCCGGCCGGGCTCCAGTTCACCATGAACGCCGAGAGCAACGTTGCATACAACAGCGCATTCAAGTCCCGGTCACCCTCGACGGCAGCAATGGCGAGATCATCCCTGGTCCGCTCCCCCCGGCATTGCGATCACATCCATCGCCTCGGCCAGCGTGAACAGTGCCAGCACTGCTGCGAAGGCGAGCGCATGTGGCCTGCGCAAGGCGTCGACGGAGAATAACGCCAGGAACGGCACGAACATCAGGTAGCGCCAGTTGAACGAGTAGGAGAATACGACGCCGTACGGCACAACCAGCAGCAGCATGATCAGGGAGAGCTGGCCGAAACGCCCCAGCCGTGCCTGGATCGCCAGAAACAAAGCCAGAAGCACGAGGAGCTGAAAGACGTCGTCGAATGATGCAGCGGCCGTTAGGCGCGCATCCGAGCTGCCCATGCCACTCTCCGTTCCACGGCCGATGATCCACCTGCTCACGTCCTCTCCACGCGGATCGAACTGTCGCCCGGTGATGGGGGTCAGAACTTCGATCACGTACGAGAGGGGATTGGCGAACGGGAACAGGACTACCACGGCGATCCCACAGAACAAGGCCAATTGGCGCACCCGACGCCAAAGGTACCCGAGGAGCGGTGTGCTCCAGCCGTTTATCTTGACGCCCTCGATCAGGTAGAAGATCCCGAATGCCGGCAGAAGAAATACGGCCGTGTTCTTCGATGCCAACGCCAGACCATACATCACGCCGCCCCAGAGCACCTGCCTGTTGAAGAGCAGATAGGCCGCGAGGATCAGAAACGGCGTCATGATGGAGTCTGTGTGAAGATCCGGAAAATACATAGGGGAGATGGGTACGAAAGCGGCAATGGCAGCGCCCAGCGGCGCGGCATGCTCCCCCACCTCTCGGGCGGCAATGAACGCGACAAGAAGAATGGTCGCCAGACCGGCCACGATCTGAACGAGACGCGTCAGCACGAAGATCGGATGCCGCTGATGGCTGTGCTGAATGACCAGAAGCTCATCGCCGCTGGAGATCAATGCTATGAGCCCGAGTTGCGGGATAGTCAACAGGCTCGGCAGCAGGGGCTTGCCCGCGCCATGTTGATAGAATCGATCTGGCTCCGGAACGATCAGCCGCTCCTGGTACTTGTCCAGCGCGTCGGGGTCACCACGAGCTACGCTCTCCGGCTTCACGTAACCGAAGCGCTGCTCCTCTTCTTCGAACCAGCTCTTGTGCTCTTCCGCGATGACCGGCGCGAACAGCGGCCGGTATCGCCAGTAGAGTACGTAAGCCTTCCACGCGGTTTCCAGTGCCTTACCGTACTCTCCCTCCTCCAGATATCCCGCGGTGTAGTCTCCACCGATGAACTCGTAAGGCTCCTTGATGACGTGGAACTCGTCGCCGTCCAGCTTCACCGTGGCAAACAACACACTCAGCGCCAGATAGGCGGCACATACGGCCCAGACCCATACCGCAGCGGCACCGGAGTCCAGCCCCAGTCGATCCAAACGATGCCGCACCCCCGTGGGCTGCACCCCTGCACGATTCATCGAGCCTCCGCGAATACCACGAGCCGATTCGCCGTGAAGGCGAAGATGACCACCAACAGTTCCACCAGCGCCTTGGCCAGCAGTTCCACCATTCCGATCAGGTCCACCGCCAGGAACAGCAGGGCCGTGCTGAGCACCATGTTGCTGACGAGGACCGCCAGATAGGCGACGCCACGACGGGCGGCCGGATACTTCTTCTTCCAGTTGAAGGTGAACCAGCCATGCAACAGGAACCCCACTACCGCGCCTACCGCCTTGGCACCGACGTTCGCTGGCAGGTAAGCCTGGGGCCATGCGCCGACCACCAGAGCGAAGAAGCCGACGTCGGCGCTGAGCACCACCGCCCCCACCAGCAGGTATCTGAGTGATTGGTTCAGCAGGCTCATCCGGTGACCGCCGCTCCTAACGTCCCGCCGCTCCAACCGCCGCCATCGCTTTTTTTCGCAGCCGCCTGATGTCCTGCAGCGGACGCCTCGGTTCGTTGGCGATGTCGAAGGAAAAGAAGAAGAGAATCATCTGAAAACCCAGCACGATGGGCAGCACCGCCACCATCACCGTACCCGTGGGCACCGCGACGCCCGTGGACACAGACTGCCACCAGTAAAAGGCGCCGTAGCCCACGCCGAACAGTAAAGCAGGCACTCCGATCAACAGATTGAGCGAGGCCAGGCTGAAATCACGCACGAAATAGGCGTAGATGATCCTTCGCACCGTCGCGCGCAGGTGCCGCCACAGGAACTCCAGCATCACCCGGCCGACCCGGAGTTGGCTCACTTCGTCCCCGTAGCGCGCCATCATCCTGACATCGATGACCACGGCTCGGACCTCGCCGAGCTTTATGAGCATGTCGGTCTCGAAGAAGTAACGCTCGGAAAGCCCGTTGAGATGCAGCAGCTCCAGACAGTTCCGATGAATCGCTGTGAACCCGTTGGTGGGGTCGAAGATGCTCCAGTACCCGCTCGACAGCTTGGTCATGAAGCTGAGCAGCGCATTTCCGACCAGCCGTAGCTTCGGCATCTGCCGGGTGTCCACCCGGGAGTACAGGCGGTTCCCCTTCGCATAGTCGGCCTCTCCGACCACCAGGCTCGCCACGAGACCGGGAATCAGCCCAGGGTCCATCTGCCCGTCACCATCCAGCTTGACCACTATGGTGGCGCCGTGCGCCAGGGCCGCCCGGTAGCCGGTGATCACCGCACCGCCAACCCCCTTGTTCTCGGCGTGACGCAACACCCGAACCCGCGCATCGGTGCATTGCTCCTCCACGAGCTGTCCGCTGCCATCCGGGCAGGCGTCGTCCACCACGAAGATACTCGATACTTCCGGTCCCACGGATCGAAGCACGTGCAGTATCTGATCGCGAACGCGGTAGCAGGGAACGACCACTGCCACGTGATGAGGTGCATCCGGGTCGAAGTCCTCCTGCCCGTTCAACTTGTGGTCTCTGATGTCCGCAGCTTGGTCGTGCATGACTTCAGGCAGCCGGCACCGTTGAAGACTCCGGTCGACCCGTAACCTCGTCGATCAGTTTGCACAGCGCGCACACGTTATTCATGGAGAACGTACGCCTCGACTCCATCATCACGCGCTGGGAGGCAGCGGCGAGACCTTCCGGATCGCCGGCCAGCTCGCGCACACGAGACATGAACGCAGGGAAACTGCCATTCGCGCAGTAGCCCAGGCGCTCGTCCCGAAACACCCCGTCCGGGTCGACATTCAACGACACGACCGGCACGCCGCGCATCCATGCCTGGATGAATGTGTTCGAGAAACCTTCGTCGGCGCTCGTGTTCACCAGTAGGTGGCTGCGGGAGAGCTGCCGGTTCACCTCATCCTGATCGAGCGGCCCCAGGAACCTCACGTTCGGACACTGCGCCAGGCGCGCGTCCAACCGCGCCTGCCAGCGGGGGTTGTCTGATCTTCCCCCGATCATGACGAACTCCAGGTCCGCGCGATCCCGTAGCGCTTGCGCCAGGGAGATGAACACCTCCGGCTGCTTGATCGGCTTCAGATTCGCGATCCAGAGGACCCGCACACCATCACCGCGGCGCAACAGCTCCAACGGCTCCGGATGATAATTGCGGATCAGAACCGCATCCGTCCTGCCGTAGTTCGCCTCGAGCAGGCGCTTCTGCTGATGGCTCTGGACCACGACGCGAGACGCGTGACGCAGGCCGTACTCGATGGCCTTCTTTTCCAGGAACTTCGGCAGGGTTCGGGGCGCGAGCGGTCCTCGGAACGGGCGCACCTCGATGTCACTGGCTACGTGCCAGATCATCGGCACTCCGTGCACCTTGGCGTAGTGGGCCGCAATTCCGGTGTAAGCGCTCGCCGATCGCTGGTAGATCAGACTCGGCCGTATTCTGAGAAGCGTCCGGTAGAGCGGCCAGGCATCCACCAGATCCGTGTAGCGTCTCAGGCGGCGGGCCCCGCGCACGGGATGTATCCGATGGTTCTCGGGCGCGTAATCCGCCAGCGTTCGATGCGCCAGATAGTGGATTTCGTACTCACCGCTGCGGGCGAGATGATCGATGAGCAGCTTTGCCTGATACTGTGAGCCGCCCATCAACGCCGCCCAATGAGTGGGCACGACGATGCAGATCCTCCTCCGCGACCGCCCGGAGTCCGCGCTGGCTTCTGCCGCGGGCGAGCCTGTTCCGGTCATGCGCCCCCCAGTTCGAAGTGCAACGTGGCGACCGTTGCGATCGTCCCGCGCGCGTGGCGACACCCCTGAAGCGTCCAGCACGGCTGCCGGCAACCGAACCGGGGCGAGTACCAGCCGAGAAGCGGCGCTTCGCTGCCCTTGATCTGCTGCCATTGCCACTCGGAATCCAGACTCATCACCAGACGGCCGGAGCAGTCCTCTCGGACCGCAACCGCCCGGTTCCCTTCAAGCGTCAACGACACGTCCGGGCTGAAGTGGAAGAACAGATCCAGGGTCAGCGGATGCTCGTTCGCAACCTCGACGCGGTCGCAGATCTCCAGGCTGTGAGCGCGACGCAGATAGCGCAGCTCCCGACGGTGACGCACACCCAGCGCCGCGTAGCCGTCGTGATGGCCCCGACAGACCAGCTCGTCCGGTGCTTCCACCGAAGGACCCAGCTCGGCAGGGGCCCGGCTGGTCCACAGAAACGGCCCCCCCATCCGAGATTGGTCGATGCCGTTGACGCGCAATGTATTGTGAGCGGCCGTGCTCCGGAAGTAGCTGCGAAGGCGCGGTTGATCGTGGTACGCGAATGTACCAGGATCGATCAACCACCAGCGGCCCTGCCAGGCCAGGCACAGCGACAAGGCATCGGCATGTCCGTGAGCCGCCATCGCCGGATAGCCTAGGGGGCCGGCGTCGAAAACCGCCAGCACATCGTCCGCCCGGATTACCGCATACCCACCTTGCGGGAAGGTCGTCAGTGCTGCTTTTCGAGGTGGTTCGGTGGGCCGGAATGCAGAGACTCCGGCGTCCCGCACGAGAAGCTGGTACCAGTACGCCTTCTGCGTACGTGGAGCGGCCGTCGGCTGGAGCACGGCGTCTACAGCCGCCAGCACGTCCGCGTAAGGGTCGGAGGGGTCCAGCGCAGTGATCCGGTTCACCGTGGCGTCGTCGGAGTCCCCGATTCGCGGGGGCAGATCACGCTGCGGAGTAATGACGCGCAGATAAGCGGCCATGCTCGCCACCCGCTCCAGAACGGTCGCCGGCAGAAATCGCCCGGTGGCTGCGCCGATGCACCAGGCGTACAGCAGGTACTCCATCACTTCCAGGTGATAGTGCACCGCCTGTTCCCTCGCCACGCCATCGTCCGTCACCTGCCGTTCCGCTTCCCGAGGCAGCTCGGCCGCCGCCACGGCTTCCCAGTCGGCCGACGCCGGGCCGAAATCGAATACCCTGGCGAGACACCACAATCCCACGAGCTCGCCGATGAGGTGGTTGTTGGCGGAGGAGAACCGCGACAGATGACGCCGGACGAAATGACCATGCTCGAACAGCGACCGGGTCAAGCGCGGCGGGTCCGAGCTGGCCTGCAGCAGTCCCGGTGTACCGTCCCGTACCTGGAGCAGCGCATGGATCATGGTCCAGGCGATGCCCCTCAGGGCGATTTCCAGCGAACTGCACCAGTGAATGCCTCGCCCGAACGGATTCTGATCCAGCCAGGAGTCGATCTGGCGAACGATCGCCTGCCGGTACTCGACCCGGCCGGTCACCGCGTATGCCACCGCCAGGGGCACCAGATGCTGATGCCGCGCCGGCTCCCACAGCGTCTTCACATTGCCCACCAGGCGCTCGTCACGATAGTCCATGAACTTGCCGTAGCCGAGTGGTGCTACGGTCCCCGTCGACGGATCCCGGTGCCAATTCACCGGAGCCCCCAGGCGATATCGCCGGCCGAACAGTAGAAGCTGGTTGTCCGTCAGCGCCTCCAGCTCCTTCCAGTCGAGCTCGAATCGATCAAGGTAATCCGCAAGGCAATCCGGGCCGGGAAACAGGCGCCGAGTGCCGCGCAATCGGACTCCCTCGGCGGGCGACCAGCCCCGGTGCACCCGCGCCTTCTCCCGGCGCTGCACCATCACCCGGCCGAGCCGTAGGGCCACCTCGCCGGGTGGCATCACCTTCAGACGATTGACGAGCCAGGCGGCGCTCCTCATGAACCCGCGATCTCGAGCGAGGCAACCGGTGAATTGATCGAAGTCATCAACGTACTTCACCCTATCGCCGCGCCCTGCTTCAATGTTCAACATCAATACGGAACCGACTGTGCGTGAGGCCATGCCGACGACCACGCCGCCCCCGAACCCACTGATATCCATCGTCGTGTGCACCTACAACAGGGCGCACGCGCTACCGACCACGTTGTCGTCGGTGCTGGCGCAGCGCTACCGTCCGGTAGAAATTCTGGTGGTGGACGACGGATCCCGCGACGAGACACCGCGCGTCGTGAGGGGCTACGGCGGTGGTCTGCGTTATCATCGCCTGGATCGCAACGTAGGCATCGCCCGCGCTCGCAGTGAAGCCTGCCGCCTCGCCCGCGGCCAATTCATCGCCTTCCAGGATGACGACGACCTTATGCCCCCCGACCGGCTCCAGGTGTTATGGGAAGCGCTGGCGGGAACGCCAGGCGCGAGTTTCGCAGTGGGCGATCTGGAGCTGGTGGACGAACATGGTCGACCCACCGGAAATCGCTGGCTACCGACAGCACCTTCTGCCCGGGGCAATCCGCAACCACAGGTGGTGCAGGATGGCTATCGCGCAGTCCTCTGGCCGACGCTCCCCGTCGTCCCACACACCACGCTCTTTCGACGCGCGGACGGCGAGCGCATCGGATGGTTCGACGAGTTGTTCCGCCATGCAGCGGAAGACAAGGATTTCTTCGCACGTCTGGCGCGACTGGGGCCGGTGGTCTACGTGCCGGAGGTCGTATCCTGGGTGAGGCGTGGGCATCCATCCCTGACCCGCGACGTGTCCCGGACAGAGCGGGGCGCGCTGGAGCTGTACCGCAAACACATGGCACGAATTGCGGCGAACGACCCCCACGATCCGCTGCTCTATCGCAGATTGCAGGAACGAGTGGCCGTCGCGCTGGAGCGAATCACCTGCCAAACCACGA
The DNA here is from genome assembly GCA_041686955.1 of Pseudomonadales bacterium. Taxonomy (GTDB): domain Bacteria; phylum Pseudomonadota; class Gammaproteobacteria; order Pseudomonadales; family Azotimanducaceae; genus UBA7803. The sequence continues at coordinate 65,808 of JAWLCV010000001.1, read as the reverse complement.
CCGGCTCGAGTAGCCGTTCATCGGACTGCGAAGAACGATACCTTCCACTGCTCTCCAGACGACTACGGCTCCGGTACGGCTGGCGCACCAGGCTGCGACATCCGCTGCGGCTGATGGCGCGCCGGCTGCGGGGGCGCGCCGGCGCCGCCGCAGAAGCACATTGATATTGCTCATCGCGGCGGCTGCGCAACATTCTTAACCTCGTGGCTCCTACTCCCAGGTTGGCCGTGGATGAGCCGGAACGACAGCGCTGACTACCTGCCGAGCACGCCTGCCGTGGAAGCGAGCGCCGGCGCCGTCCCTGCCGCGGGGCACTCGAGGCGAATACTGATCATCGTCGAGAATCTACCGGTACCGTTCGACCGCCGGGTCTGGCAGGAGGCCACTGCGCTGTCGGCGGCAGGCTATCAGGTGTCGGTGATATGCCCCATGGGGAAGGGCTACGAGGCGGCCCACGAAATCATCGAGGGAATCCACGTCTTCCGCCATCCCCTGCCGCGGGAACGCCGCGGCGCCTTAGGATATCTCCTGGAATACGGTGCGGCGTTGTTCTGGGAGTCGCTACTGACGGCGAAGGTCGCCCTGCTGCGAGGTTTCGACGTCATTCACGCGTGCAATCCTCCTGATCTCATCGTTCTCGTGGCGGCCCCCTACAAAGTGCTCAACAAGCGCTTCGTTTTCGATCACCACGACATCAATCCTGAACTCTATGCGATCAAATTCGGTCGCAAGGGTTTGCTCTACAAACTGCTGCTGACCCTCGAGCGCCTGACTTTCGCGCTGGCGGACGTGTCCATTGCCACGAACGCCTCCTATCGTGACATCGCCATCAAACGGGGCGGCATGCCGGCGAATCGGGTCTTCGTCGTCCGCAGCAGCCCGGACTCCACCAAGTTCCGCTGCGCAACTGGAGTACACCAACGACGCCGAGATGGGAAGGTCGTGGTCGGCTACATCGGCATCATGGGCGATCAGGACGGGGTCGACGGGCTGCTCCGCATCGCCAGTAAAGTGGTTCACGAACACGGCCGCGACGACATCGATTTCGTGCTCATCGGTGACGGCCCGGAGCTTCAGCGGCTGAAGGCCATGGCCGAGCGGTTGTCGCTGAATCAGCACGTGCGCTTCACCGGCTTCCTGGCCGGAGAAGCACTGCTGACGGAGCTCGCCCGCATCGACATGGGCGTGGTGCCGGACCCCAAGGACGAGTACACCGACAAGTGCACGATGAACAAGGTCATGGAGTACATGGCCCTGGGCAAGCCCACCGTGCAGTACAACCTCACGGAGGGCCGGTACTCGGCTGGCCTTTCCGCTCTGTACGCTCGGCCAGGTGACGAGAACGATTTTGCCGATTGCATCCTGCGGCTGGCAGATGACCCGAAGTTGCGTCAGGAACTGGGCAAGCGCGGCCGTTTGCGGTTCGAGAACGAACTCGATTGGCGATTCGAAGTTCCCCACCTGCTGGCGGCCTACGAGACGGTGTTCGCGACGAAAACCTCTTCCGCCACATGAACGAAGTGCTCGTCCTGTCGAAATCGTTCGCTGCCCCCGGCGGCGTCGCCAACTTCGTCCGCTCGGTGCTCGACAGCCTGCCGGCCGACGTACGGGCACACCACCTGGCCATCGGCCGGGACCCCGAGCGCAAGCGAACCGTTCGGAGCCTGGCCACTCCGCTACTCGACAACGTGCGGCTCGCCCGCAAAGTCAGGGCCATGCGCCCGAGCTGCGTGCACGTCAACCCGTCGCTGAACTGGCCGTCTTTGCTGAGGGATGGGGCGTTCCTTCTGACCCTGCGCGTCATCCGTTGCGATCGAATCGTGGTGTTCTTCCATGGCTGGAGCTGGGGGACTGCGGAACGCATCGAGCGCAACCCGGTCCTCGCCTGGACCGTCGCACGGATACTCCGACCCGTACCGGTGATCTGCGTGCTCTCCTCCACCTTCAAGACCAGCCTCGAGCGGATGGGAGTAGCCGGCGAGCGAATACACGTGCTGACGACCATGTACGACGGGCACATATTTCATGGTCTGCCCTGCGTCCGCCGGAGCCGTCTGCCGACGATCCTGTTTCTCGGCAGGCTCGTGCCGGAGAAAGGCGCTGGCGTCTTGCTCGAGGCGTTTGCGGAACTGGCGCAACGCATACCCGAGGCCCGCCTGGTGATCGCGGGCGATGGCCCCGAGAAGCCGGTCCTCGAGGCCCGCGCCGCCGTGCTCGGACTGCAGGAGCGGGTGAGCTTTCCCGGCTACCTCACCGGCACCGCCAAGGGACGTGCCTTATTGGATGCGGACGTGTTCGCGTTCCCCACCCGTTACGGCGAAGGCTGCCCGGTGGCGCTGCTCGAGGCCATGGCCGCCGGCCTGCCCATCGTCACGACCCGGGCCGGCGGCATCCCGGACATCTTCGAGGATGGCATCAACGGCCTGCTGATCCATCCGGTGCGGGTCGACACGCTGGAGGCTGCGCTCCATCGCGCACTGACGGATCGGGCCTGGGCCCGGGAGTGCGGTTACCGAAACCGGGCGAAGGCGAGGCAGACGTACACGGGCAGCGTCGTCGGCTCGCGGCTGCGGGAGCTGTACCGGCTGGCAGGGGAGCGCCCATGACTGACCACTCTCAGGAGCCCCCAATTTTCGTGGTGGGAACGCCGCGATCCGGAACGACCCTGACGGCCCAGATCCTGAGCCGTCACCCCGCCGTGCTGATCCCGGGCGAGCTGCATTTTTTCGAGGACATCTACGCGCGTCGCAACGAAATCGGGGACCTCTCCGATCTACCCGCACGGGAGCGAGCCATCGAGCGCCTGATCACCGTGTACGGTCGGTACAACCAGCGGCTCGACCAGATCCGGATCGACGCCATGATGTCCGACCCTCGGTTTCGGGCGGAGCTACTGCGGCACTCCACCAGCTATCCCGCGCTTCTCAGCACCTTCATGTCGCTGCAGCTGCAGGGGACTGGCAAGGTCAGATGGGGAAACAACACGCCGAAGGACATATTCCACGCGGCCGACATCCTGAGTTTCTACCCCGACGCCCGATTCCTCGTCTGCGTGAGGGACATCCGCGACTTCATGCTCTCCTACAAAGATCGATGGCGGGTCTCCGACCACGGTGAGCGCTTGCAGGCGCTCTACCACCCGATCCTGACGGCACTGTTATGGAGAACCACCGCCAAGGCCATTTCTCCGTTGCTCGAACGGCTCGGGCCGACGCGCTGCATGATCGTTCGCTACGAGTCTCTAGTCGGCGATCCGGAACGCACGGTGCGCAGCATGACCAAGGTGCTCGGGCTGAGCTACTCACCGGACCTGCTGGACGTTCGGGAGCACAACAGCTCCGGCCCGGCGGGGAACGAAGGCATCTTCACCTCGTCGGTCGGTCGATGGCGCAACGGACTGACGTCGGAGGAGGTCTACGTCGCGGAACGAATCGCGGGCGCCGAGCTGACACGGCTGGGCTACGAGCCAGCGGTGCCACCACCGAGTTTCGACCGGCTCGCGGCGATCTGCGCGAGTCTCCCCGGCTCGCTGCTGCGAGCGCTGTGGGCCAACCGTGAGCACCGTGGGCCCACCCTTCCTTACTTGCGTCGGCGCCTCGGTTCTCTGCTCCGTTGACCGTCATGCAACAGCAGATGCACAAGCTCAACTGGTATCTGAACCGACTGCGGGCGATGTCGCTACCGGAGATGGTACATCGAGCGGCTCTCCTGGCCGATGCCCAAGCAGAGGCCATGCTGCTTCGCGCCCCCCGACGCTCCACCACGCCAGCGCCGGATGAGCAGGAAACCGTGGCTTTCGTGTCGACGCCGCCCGTACTCGACCCCGCGCCCTATCTATCGGCCGCCGACGAGATTCTCGACGGGCACTTGGAACTGCTCTTCGAGAAGGTGAACGTAGGCTTCCCACCGGACTGGAACCGAAACCCTGTTACCGGTGAGACCGTCCCGTTGCAGCCCGGCAAGACCATCGACTATCGTGACAGCCGCCTGGTGGGAAACATCAAGTATCTCTGGGTACTGAACCGCCACCACCAGACCCTGCGGCTCGCGCAGGCGTACGCCCTGAGCGGTCAGCAACGCTATCTCGACGGCGTCGGCACCCTGCTGGAGAGCTGGGTCGCGCAGTGCCCCTACCCGTTCGGCCCAAATTGGACGAGTTCGCTGGAACTCGCGATCCGGCTGATGAACTGGAGCGTCGCCTGGTATCTCATCGGCGCCGGCGGCTCGCCGCTGTTTGCTGATCCCGCCGGAGTGCGCCGCAAGCACCTTTGGCTGAGCGCCATATACCACCACCTGGCATTCATATCCGGCCATTTCTCCCGCTACTCGTCGGCGAACAACCATCTCATCGGCGAAGCCGCCGGGCTGTTCATCGGCTCGGCGGTGTGGCCTTACTGGCACGAGACCAAGACCTGGCGGAGCCGTTCCCGTGCCATCCTGGAGCGGGAAGTCGAAACGCAGACCACTGGCGACGGCGTCGACCGGGAGCACTCCACTTTCTACCAGAGCTTCGTCCTGGAGTTCCTCATGACCGCCGGGCTGGTGGGCAACCTGAACGGCCGAGAGTTCTCCGAGGAGTTCTGGCGCCGAGTGGCGCTCATGCTCGAGTTCCCGGCAGCGCTGATGGACGTGGGAGGAAACGTGCCGCAAATCGGCGATTCCGACGACGCCTTCGTCCTGCCCCTCGGGGCCACACGCCCACCGTCCGTACATCACGCCACGCTGACAGCGGGCGCCCGGCTGCTCGCCCGCCCTCATCTGCTGGCGCGTGTCGGCGAGTGCTGCGACGGTGCAGCATGGCTGGTGTCGCCGAGAGAGTTGCAGAAGCCCGTCGCATTGTCCGAGCCGCGCCGATCGTTCGCCGAGGCCGGATATTACGTGCTGGGGGAGCGGCTGGGCGGCGACCGGGAAGTGCGAATCGTAGCGAACGCCACACCGCTGGGTTATCTGTCCATAGCCGCCCACGGTCATGCCGATGCCCTGGCATTCACCCTGTCCATCGCCGGAGAGCCTTTCCTCATCGATCCGGGTACGTACGCGTACCAGGGCGAGCAGCCGTGGCGCGGGTACTTTCGCGGTACCTCGGCGCACAATACGTGTCGGGTGGACGGCCTCGACCAGGCGCGCGCGGGCGGCAATTTTCTCTGGCTGACGGCGGTCAGGAGCCAATGCCGGCTCTGGTACTCGTCCGGCACCGGTGACGAGCTCGTCGCCTGCCACGACGGGTATCTTCGGCTGCGGGACCCACTGCTGCACACGCGTCGCCTTCACTATGTCCGGCCACATCGCCGCTTGTTCGTGGAAGACACCCTGGAGTGCCGCCGCGATCACCACGTGGAGCGATTCTGGCACTTCGCCCCCCACATCGAGGTCACCATCGATGGTCGTACCGTTCACGCCCGGGGACGGCGAGCGGCTCTGGTGCTGACCGTGACGGACGCTCAGGAGACGACACTACACCGTGGCGAGGAGGCCCCGCCTCTCGGATGGATATCGCCGCGATTCGGGGAGAGGCTTCCCACCACCGTGGTCAGGTGCGCGAATCGGATTACCGGGGCGACGACCTTGACGGCGACGCTGCACGTCGTCGATGCCGCAGGAGTATCCACGGATTGATCAATCCCCTGACCCATCTGCTGATACTCACCATCTTCTTCGCGGACTACGTGCAGGCGGAGCTGTCGCTGCACAGGCTCGTGACTTGGGCTCCGGAAGGCGTCGCAGGATGTCTGCTGGTGCTGGTTGCCCTGCGCGGGGCACATCTGAAAGTACCTGGCAAGTACGTCATCTGGGGCCTCATGTTCCTGCTGCTCGTGGTCATCGGGCTGCTTGCCAACGACGTGCAGCCCGGCGCCATTTTCTACGGCGCCCGCAAGTACTTCCGGGTTGTGCCGCTGTTCCTCGTGCCTCTGGTTTTCCCGTTCACCGAGAGCCAGATTCGCAGCCAGCTTCGCCTGATTCTCATCCTCACCGTGATACAGATCATTCCCGCGGGCTATCAGCGCTGGATCGAGTTCCCCGACTATGGCAGTGGCGATGTGGTGGTGGGCACGCTGATGGTGGCTTCCCACCTGTCTGTGGTCCTGCTCGCCACCTTGGCCGTGCTCACGGCGTTCTACGTCCGGGGCCGGCTGCCCCTGCTGATATACCTGCCCTGTGCGTTGCTTCTCGCCGCACCCACCTTCATCAACGAAACCGCCGCGAATGTGGTGCTGCTGCCTATGGCGATCGTGCTGCCGCTGCTGTTGTCGGGCAGTCTCAGGCTGCAGATCCGCAGGTTCCTTCCATTGAGCTTCGTGCTGGTGCTGCTGGTGGGAACGTTCGTGGCGTCCTACTCCGCTCAGTTCGACCGATGGGACCTGCGGGATCTGGTTCGTGGGCAGGGCGTCGAGTACGTCTATAGGGGGGCGACGGAGGAAAGCCGCGCCGACGATGGCCGTGAGCAGTCGGAAATCGGGCGGCTGGACAGCGCGGTGCTGCCCTTCCTCGTGCTCGATGACCCGGTTCAATGGCTGGTGGGAGTGGGAATGGGCAACGCCTCCAGCACGTTCAACAGAATTCTCATGGGTGACTACGCCGAGGAAGCCACAGAACGCTATGGCTCGGAGTTCACGACGGCGAGCGCGCTGATCTGGGAACTCGGCGTCCTCGGCCTGCTCATGTCATTGGTGCTGGCGTGGATGATGTTCAAAGACGGACGTTCGCTCTGCCGCTTGCAGGGCTTCAGGGGCAGTCTCGGGGTGGGCTGGTCGAGTGTTCTGGCGATGACTCCACTGCTGATGCTCTACACCAATCTAGTGGACCACTCGGTCACCTCGTTTCTCGCGGCTCTGATCGGCGGTCATGTGGCCGCTTCACGACGAGACGCCGTGCTCCATCGCACCGGGATGCATCCGGCCCCACCGCTCGAGGCTCGGCTGCAGCGCCAAAGGATCCTCTTCGTACCATCGAGGCAGCATGATAGACGATTGGCTGGCTGAACGACTGGTGTGCCCTTCGTGCGACTGCGGGCTCGAAGGCCATGGCAGCGCCTTCTTCTGCTCATCCTGCGGCCTTCGCTACGAAAGCGGCGAGCAAGGTGTGCCCGATCTGCGTCTGCGCGCGCCCAAACCCGTGCTGCACCCCTTCACGGTCGGCTGCAACGGCATCGACACCATGCACGCGTGGTGCCGGCCCATGAAAGTCCAGGCCCAGCCGGCCGTGGATTTCGGGAACATCAACGCGCCGTTCCATTTCACGCCGGAGCTGCTGTCACATTTCCCGCGTGCCAGTGCTCCCGAATGCACCGCCCTGGACCTCGGTTGCGGGGCGGGCATGCACCGCAGACTCTGCGAACTCGCCGGGTATCGCTATGTGGGGGTGGATATCGCCGCGCCGTCTGCAACCCTGCTTGCCGACGCTCATGCACTGCCGTTCGCCGACGACACATTCGACTTCGTTCTGTCCATGGCCGTACTCGAGCACCTTCAGTATCCGTTCATCGCCACCCGGGAAGTCATGCGCGTCCTCCGGCCGGGAGGGATTTACCTGGGCACCGTGGCATTCTTGGAGCCGTTCCACGGCAACAGCTTCTACCACCACACCCATCTGGGTACGGCGAATTCCATCGCCTCCAGCGGTCTGGAGATCGAGTTCATCTCTCCGGCAGTGGGTTGGCCCGGAATCTATGCGCTGGCCAGAAGCGGCCTGTTTCCGAGAATGCCGGCCGCTCTGGTGAAAGCGGCCGTGACACCGCTGCATCTGCTGCATCGCACTTGGTGGATGCTGGGCAGCCTTCTCGGTCGCCCTTCAACATCGGAGCACGAGCGGGCTCGCAAAACAGCAGGTGCATTCTACTTCAAGGCACGCAAGCCGACGTCGGCGTGACCGTCCACCACGGACAGTCGCCCCTGCCGTCGGATCAGGTCCAGCAGTCGCGTCGCGTTCACCAGGGAAAACTCCCGAGCTGCGACTGTCCGGGCACGCTCACCGGCTGCGGCACACTCGTCCGGATCGAGGATGAATCTCTCGACGGCGCGGGCCAGCTCATCCACGTCGGCGGTGACGACGCCGAGTCGGTGCCGGGCGATCATGCCCTCCGGGTCCACGCCCAGCGTCGCCACGGGCACTGCCCGCATCCACGCCTGAATGAAGGTATTGGGGAATCCTTCGTACAGGCTGGTGTTCAACAGCATGTGGCTCCTCCCGAGAAGTTCGTTGACCTCATCCTGGGACAGCGGGCCCAAGTGCTGGAGGTTGCCGATAGCCGAGATCGCGCTCTGCAGTCGCCGGCGCACGGCCGGGTCATTCGGGAGCCGACCGACCATGACGAACCGGCAATCGAGACGGCGCAAACGACGCGCCAGCTCGATGACAACCTCCGGACGCTTGAGAGGCTTGCAGTTGGCGACCCAAGCCACGGTGAACGGCCTCTGCTTCGGGCCGACGGTCGCCGGCGCGGGATGAAAATTGCGAAGCAGCACGGCGTCGTCCCGATGATGACGCTGGATCAGAGCCTCGAGCTGCGCGCGGCTCTGCGCCACGATGCAGTGCGCGCGTGCGATGCCATAGTCGAGAAAACGTCTTTCCAGCGCGGCGAGCGGCGCTCGCAACTTCGGTGCTCCCGGCGCCGCGAGGTCGGCGTCGGAGGCCACGTGCCACACCAGCCGAGCACCGTGCGTGTCGGCGTATCGGGCAGCGATCCCAGTGAACACGCAACCAACCCGTTGGTAGATCACGTGTGGCGCAAAAAGCGCCAGTTCCTCGTACAAGCGTCGCGCCTGGAGGAGTCGTGATCGGCGACCCGGCGTCGAGCCCGCACTCAGGGGCACCACTTCGTAGCCGGAGCTCCGGAAATGCGGATCGACGTTGCCGGCGAAGTACCTCACTCGGAGATCCGGATCGCCGACCAGTGCCTCCAATAGGTAACGTACTTGCTGCTCGGCACCGCCAGTGAGCCGGCTCCAATGACTCGGCAAAACCACTGCCACTCGCAGGATTCCGACCCGGCTGCCCGAGGATGTCGGACAATCCGCGGACCGCGGGAATTGAGCTTTATCATTGACTTCGCCGTCTCTAGAATCCTCCGCGATTCTTTGACGGACGTCTCGATGCGACATGGAGGTCGTTTCGGCACAGTACGCCATCTGGTGTACTACATCCATCGCGTCGAGTCATTGATCGAGTCATTGCGAAGGAGTACCCGGGTGTGCGGACAGTAGTTTCGATCATTGCAGCCAGTATCTTGTCGACCTTGACCTGCACCGCTTCTGCGGTGCTTCTCGAAGAGGCCAATTGGGAGGGAGGAGTCATCCCGAACGTCTGGTCGAGGTCCATTTCGAGCCCGCTCGAGGTACCTGAGACCGTGGCGCTCAACGGGTCGATCCAAGCGTGCAACGGTAATTACGGCCTCAAGATCAAACTCACATACCGCGATGATCGATCTGGCTACCGCAACGAACTCAGCCTGGTGGGGCCAAACAAGGAATTCGACTACGGCAGGGAGTACTGGCTCGGATGGGCGATTTACCTCCCGCCGGACTACGCCGTCGACAAATGGGCCGACATCCTGATGCAGTTTCACGGAATTCCGGACCGCGACAGCAGTGGCCAGTTGTTGGAGCCCTATCGTCATCCTCCAGTGTCACTGGAAACGAGCAGCGACGGCAAATGGCGGATCGTGATCAAAGGCAACTCCAGGAAAATCTCCACCAGCGTGGGCGACTCCACACGACGCGCGTCCTACACTTTGGGGGATTTTACCGCCGATCGCGGGAAGTGGACCGAGTTCGTAATGCGGGTACGCTTCCACTACAACTCCACCGGCCGAATCGAGATGTGGAAGAACGGCCAGAAGATGGTGAGCGACGCGGGCGAGAACACCTATTACGATGACAAGCCGCCGTACCTGAAGATCGGAATCTACAAGCCCGCATGGAAGCCTCACGACTGGGGCGGGGCTTCGAACGTGCCGTCGCGGTTGTTCTACTACGACGCCGTGCGACTGGCGGACGGCCCCTCGTCCCTCAGCGCAGTGGCCCCGGACTGTGGCGGAACCAGCACCAACGCGGCACCCGATGCGCCCGTCCTCGTGGACTGAGCGTCGTCATTGACAGGTCGGCGGGCTTCGCGTTTCTTAGCCCGCTGACTTTGCCATCGACTTCACCTCATGCGACATGTCGTCTTCGTGGGCGGCACGTCCTACAGCGGCTCGACCCTGTTGGACATGATGCTGAGCCACGACCCCGCCGGATTTTCCTGCGGCGAGCTCAGCTCGTTCGTCTACCCCTATAGAACCAAGCACCTGGCCCCGGACTGTGCGTGCGGTGACTCCGCCTGCGATCTATGGCAGCGCCTGGATCACAGGCCGAAACACGTTCACGAGGCGCTGTTCGCGGAGTTTCCGGACAAGCTCATACACGTCGATTCGAGCAAGTCGCCACTGTGGATCGAAGAGCAGTCTCGACTGTTGACCCGTCGCGGCGTCACCGTCAGCAACGTTCTCATCTGGAAAACCCCCGCCGAGTTCCTGGCTTCCAGAAGGAAGCGGGGGCTGGAACAGGGCTGGGCCGACGACTGGATTCAGTATCATCGCCGGTACTTCACCCTGGTGGACCGCTGGGTGAGCGTACCCTACGACGTGCTGGTGACGGAACCAGGATCGTTAGCCGAACTCTGCGGGCGGCTCGGCCTGAGCTACTTCGAGGGCAAGCATCGTTACTGGGAGCAGACACATCACACCCTTTTTGGCAACGCGTCGGCGAGGATCCATCTCTACGAAACCAACTCCACCCCGTACCGTTCCAACGCCGAGGAACTGCCCCGCACCGGGAACGGAGCCGCTCATCGAAGCATCTACCGGCAGCCGCCGCCCTGCGATACGCCGCGTCTGCCCGATTCGCGGCAACGCCGAATGGACGAGATCGTGGAGGTCCTTTCAGCCACCGACTTGCGTAACGCCACCGACTGGTCGGCGCTACGGCCTCGACGGAAAGCGCTCGCCGTGCCACGCGTGACCTTCCCACTGCAGCGGCTGGTACGTTCCGCGCGAAGCTGGCGAACCAAACGCGCAGACAGATGACGGGCTCCCGGACGAGCCGTAGCCTTCGGTGTCTGTTCGTCACGGCAGACAGGCACCCGTGTACCCGGATGGACGTGGACGAGCTCTTCGCCCGGCGGCTGGCCAGCCGCGGGCACCAGTTCGACTGGTTGCTGCAGTCCTCCAGCGCGACGGCGCCGTTCGAGGAGCCGTGGGGTGGCGGTATCGCATGGATCGCGGCCACATGCGACGGCTCGACGATGGGCGGAAAGTCTCGGCGGCTCCTGCGCGCGCTGTCCCACGATTTCAGGATCCTCGCCTTGTCCCGCCGCAACCGCTACGACCTGGTGATCGTCAAAGACAAGTTCGCGGCCGTGCTCGTCGCCTGCCTCGCGTCGCGCCGGTACGGCGTGCCGTTCGCCTACTGGCTGTCGTTTCCCTTTCCCGAGTCCACGGCCTACAAGGCCAAATCCCACGCCTGGCCGCGACGGTTCCTCGACCGGCTGCGCGCCCGGCTGATGGCTCTCGTGCTCTATCGCCTGGTTCCCCGATACGCGAGTCACATCTTCGTCCAGAGCACGTGGATGAAGGAACAGCTTTCAGCGAAGGGAATCGACCCAGCTCAAATGACCGCCGTACCCATGGGCGTGCCCCTGGAGCGGGTGACGGTGCACGACGATGTGACGAGCGCGGAGGTGCCTTCCGCCATCTACGTGGGTGCGCTGAACAAGGCGCGCCGAATCGAGTTTCTACTGCGTGCCTTCCTCCGGGTGCAAGAGCGGGTGCCTCAGGCGATCCTGTACGTCGTCGGCAGCGCCCACGACCCGGATGACGAGTGGCGCCTGCGGGAGCTTGCGCGTCGGCTGGGCATCGACCATGCCGTGAGGTTCGTGGGTTTCGTGCCTACCGACGAGGCATGGCGCCTGGTGCGCCAGGCGCTCATCGGCGTTTCACCGATTCCGCCCACTCCCGAATTTCTTCCTTCCTCACCGACCAAGGTGGTCGAATACCTGGCGCTGGAGCGCGCCGTGGTGGCCAACGATCTGCCGGATCAGGCGCTGGTGCTGGAATCCAGCGGCGCAGGTCGCTGCGTACCATACTGCGAGGCCGCGTTCGCCGACGCCATGACCGAGCTGCTGCAGCATCCGCACCAGACTCTGGAACTAGGCCGGCGCGGCCGCCCATGGGTGGAAAGGCATCGATCCTACGCGCACATCGCCGATCTCGTGGAGCGAACGCTCTACCGGATTACCGAGGCTGCGCCGCCACAGCGGACGTCGCCTCCCTGACCGACGGCGAGCGAGGGGCACCCAACGCCTCGAGCCATCGTTCAGACAGTCGCATCCATGCGAATTCGTCGACCACGTCCCAGTCGACCTGGATGGGGCCCGGCCGGGGGGATGTCAGCACCTTCGCCAGGCCGGCCCGCCAATCCGAGTCGGAGGGCAGCACGTAACCGGCTCGGGCGCGGGTGACGATATCGGCCACGGCAGACGGCTCGGGCACAACGGCCAGGATTGGGCGTCCGGCGACAAGATACTGCGGCAGTTTGATGCTCATCACCGCACGGGAGTTGGGCAGATCCTCGAGCAACAGCAGGAGGTAGTCGTAACGCCCGAGCACCCCCGCGCACTGATCGTGAGGTACCCGCGGCTCGACAACCAATCCGGCGCTTTCCAACCAGGACGTGCGGCCGGCGACCTGGGGCGGAATCCGCCCGTGAAGGTGCAGCTCGACATCGATTCCCGACGCCCTCAGCGCTTGCAGCGCCTCGAGGAATTTCATCCCCGGCACTCGGGGCGGCTTGAACAAGGAACCGAGAAAGCCGATGGTGATGGTCCCGCTCCCAACCCGGTCCGGGGGCACCGCCGCGGCCACCTGGCCCGGGCTGTCGAAGTGGTGATGAATCGCCCTCAACCGACCGAGTGGTACGCCGTAGACTTGATGGAGAATCCGCTTCGCATACTCGTTGGTGGTGAGGTGCACGTCCGCGGAGTCGAGAACCTGCCGCTCGCGATCCAGCAACCGTCGGCGGTAAAGCTGAGGCACACGGCCGAAATAGTTCTCGTCGTAACTCCACAAATCCTGCCAATCCACCACCCAGTGAATCTCCGGGAAGCGTGACTTCAGGTACAGCCCCACGGCCGTGTTCTCGTGATTCGGAACGCAAGTGACCACGCACACGTCGTGCCCAGCACGGACGTCGCTGGCAATGGCCGCAGCGAGCCTCCGCTTCGCCACCACGGTGAAAAGCACGTGCGGGCTGGGGAAGAACAGCAATCGCTCCAGTTGATAACGTGCGGAATGAAGGCCCAGGCGACGCAGCCAGCCGACAGGATTCGGAACGGACGGCACCAGAAGCGTTTCCGCGTCGCCAACTCCGCGGCCTCGGGCCACCAGAATCATCCGATCGAAGTGAGGCCGCAGCTTGAGTATTCCCGCCACCCGATCGTTGACCATCTTCGGTGGCCACCCCATCACCACGTACACGGTCCGTGGCCTCTCCGCCGTGTGCGCCGGCTCCCGGCTCACCGCGGCTTCTCCATCTCCGTCCCACTGCGTCGGCATCCCGCGCTCTGCTCCTCCATCGCACGCTCAGTTGCTCGAACGAAGCGGCTAGCAAATTCGATACCAGACACCGAGGCACTCTTCGAGCCGGGTCCAAGGAATGCACTGGCATGTCTCTTGCACTTCGAGGGGCGTCGCATGCAGCAATGGAGCACGATGAACGCGGTTGAACGCATCTCGCAAGCAGACGAGTAAAGAGTTCGGCTGTCAATAGAGTTCTGTAATGCGAAGGCGCCCTTCCGGGACTACAACGTTGCCAAACAAGCGAGCAACCAATGGGAAAGGCATCCACTCTTGGAGTCGACGGGGATGAGCGGTCCACCACTGACGAGGCGTCCACCGGGGTTCGCCGCGTAGCGCCCATGAGAGCGGTGCGCGGTAACACCGAGCCGACGGCGCTGGTGGCGAAGCTCTGGCGGTTACTGACCGCCAGGGAGCGCCGCGGCATCGTGGTGCTCATGACGCTGATCACAGTCGGTATTGCATTGGAGACCCTGGGGCTCAGCATGGTGGTGCCCACGATCGTGGTCATCACCCAGGAGGACGTAGCGGCTACCTACCCGGCAGCACGCCCCTTCCTAGAAGCCATGGGCAACCCGGACCGCGAGGCGCTCATCGTCTGGGGACTCACGTTTTTGGTGAGCGTGTACCTGATCAAATCCTTGTATCTCGCATTCCTGGCGCTGGTGCAGAACCGCTTCATCTTCGACATCCGCGTCCGGGTTTCCGAGCAGCTCTATGCGACCTACCTCGCCCAGCCGTGGACGTTCCATCTTCAGCGCAACTCGTCGCGGCTGATTCGCAACATCCTGGGCGAAACCAACATGCTCATCCAGAGCGCCCTGTCACCGCTGATGAAGCTGGTGACCGAGGGGCTGCTCATGGTTTGGCTTCTGGTGGTTCTCCTGTTGGTGGAGCCGGTGGGCGCCATTGCCGTGGCCATCGTCCTCGGCCTCGCCGCCGGCGGCTTCTACGGCCTCATCCGCAACCACGTGAGCAAGTGGGGACGGGTGAGGCAGTATCACGAAGGGCTCAGAATCCAGCACCTACAGCAGGGGCTGAACGGGGCCAAGGACGTCAAGCTGCTCGGCCGTGAGCGCGAGTTTCTGGAAAGCTACCGGCGTCACAACGGCGAGGCTACCCGTATGGTTCGCAACCAGACCACGCTGAACCAGATGCCACGGCTGTGGCTCGAATTCCTCGCCGTGGTGGGCCTCGCGGTGCTCGTGGCGACCATGATGCTGCAGGGCCGGCAGCCGGATAACGTGCTTCCCACTTTGGGTCTGTTCGCGGCAGTGGCCTTTCGCATGATGCCTTCCGTCAACAAGCTGGTGAGCGCCCTGCAATCGCTGCGCTTCGGCGGCGCAACCGTGGACAACATCTACGCGGAGCTCCAGCTTCCGGTAGCGGAGCCTTCGGACGCGGAGCCCGAGTGGCCAGTGGAGCTGCACCGTCAAATCCGCTTCCACGATGTCAGCTTCACGTATCCCGGCGCCCACGGTCCGGCACTGCACGACGTCGAGCTGGAGGTGCGCAAGGGCGAGTCGGTGGGTCTAATCGGTCACAGTGGCTCCGGCAAGAGCACGGTTGTCGATCTGCTGCTCGGGATCCTCATGCCGACACGAGGATCGATCTGCGTGGACGGAACCGATATCCGCGAAAATCTGCGCAACTGGCAGCGTCAGATCGGCTACGTCCCCCAGACGATCTACCTAACCGACGACACCCTCCGACGCAACGTCGCCTTCGGCGTCGCCGAGGATGCCATCGACGACGGCGCCGTGCTCCGGGCGCTGAACGCCGCCCAGCTCGATACTCTGATCTCCTCGCTGTCCGACGGCGTCGACAGCGTGGTCGGCGAGCACGGTGTCCGGCTGTCGGGGGGGCAACGGCAGCGTATCGGAATCGCCCGTGCTCTCTACCACGACCCGGACGTGCTGGTGCTCGACGAAGCGACCAGCGCCCTCGACACGGAAACCGAGCGCGAGGTGATGGATGCGGTGATGGCGCTGCACGGCAAAAAGACCGTAATGATCGTCGCTCACCGGCTCACCACCGTATCCCGCTGCGACCGCATCTATCGATTACGCGAGGGCCGCGTCATCGAGCAAGGGCCCGCCGAGGTCGTGCTGGCAGAGCAACGACCGGAGGCTCTCGAGCAAGCGGTACCCGACGACGATCTCTCGCAACGCGGGGCCGCGGCTACCTGAGTCATGGAGCAGGTGAAGACAACCGTGGTGGTCTGCACCTTCAACCGGTCGGCGATGCTGGCGGACACCCTGCAGAGCTGGCGCGGCGTGCGGGGAAGCGACGACTGCGTAGAGCTTCTGGTGGTCGACAACGCGTCCACCGACGATACGCCGGAGGTAGTGCAGCGCTTCCAGCGGACGTTCACTGGCAACCTGCGCTACGTCCACGAGCCCCGGGCCGGGCTGTCCCATGCCCGCAACCGCGGCATTCGCGAAGCGCGAGGCGGCATCATCGCCTTCGTCGACGACGACGTGTACTTCCACCCCGGCTGGCTGGCCAATGTCCGTTCGGCGTTTCGCAGCCATCCGCAGGTTCATTGCATCGGCGGACGCTCCGTTCCCACCTTCGAGGTCGAAGCGCCCGCATGGCTCTCCCAACGCATGCTGAAGTTCTACGGCTCGACCGAGTCGGGGGACGAGCCGCGGCGCATGGTGTTCCCCGAGCACCCGTTCGGTGTGAACATGGCGTTTCGTCGCGACGTATTCGACATCGTCGACGGCTTCCGCCCCGATTTGGGACGCAAGGGAACGTCTCTGCTCTCCGATGAGGAAAAGGAGTTTTTCTACCGCGTCGCGTCAGCGAAGCTGGAGGTGCTCTACGTGCCGGATGCCATCATCCGTCACAGGGTCCCGGCCGACCGGGTGGACCCCGATTGGCTGCTGCGGCGCGCCTACTGGCAGGGTGTTTCCAGCGTGGTCTTCGACAAGCACGTCAGGCGGCATTCGCGCCTGCGGCTGCTCAGGAACGTGTACAGAAGCTCGAGAGCGCTGCTCCTCGGATCGGAGCGCCGCAGCCTGCGCGGCATATACGACTGGCATCGCGGGCTCGACATCAATTCCCGGATGTACCGGCACACCCTGCTGGGGGTCATCCGCCAGAGTGCGATCGAGCTGATCCGCCCGGCGCACACGGGAAGCAATCTCGAGGGACGACCATGAAGACTCCTGTGATCGCCATTGGCCTGGATGCAGCCGATCCGGTGCTCGTCGAGGAATGGATGGCCGCCGGGCACCTGCCCAATCTCGCGGCGCTGCGCGCAAATGGCGCTTACGGTAGGTTGGAGAACATCGGCTACTACAAGGCCGAGACTCCGTGGACCAGCTTCTTGAGTGGTCGACTGCCCACCGAAACCGGGTACTGGAGCCCGATCAAGTTCGAGGAAGGCAGCTATCGGGTACACGAGATCGGGGCCTACGACTTCCAGCAGCATCCCCCGTTCTATGCGCTCGGCCGCGATTTTCGCGTTGCCATATTCGACGTTCCCCAGACCGCGTTGTCCGACCAGGTCAACGGACCGCAAGTCCTCGCCTGGGGCGCCCATTCACCGCAGACGGCAAGCGTGTCGAAGCCCGAAGGGCTGCTCGAAGAGATCAATCGACGCTTCGGCGAGCACCCCGCGCTTCATCGCGATGACGGCGACTGGTGGGACGAGCGTTACCTGCGCACCCTGCATCGCGCGCTTCTGACAGGGATCGAGCGGCGTGTTGCCATATGCCGGAGCTGGCTTCGTCAGGAGCGTTGGGATCTGTTCCTCACCATCTTCTCGGAGCCGCACTCGGCAGGCCACGACTTCTGGCACATCAGCCGCGCCGACCATCCCCTATACTCGAAAATGCAGGGAAAGTTCGACCCGGACCCCTTGCTGGACGTGTTTCGCGCCGTGGACCGTGGGGTCGGCGACATTCTGAGCGAGGCGCCCGAAGGAAGCCACAAGGTCGTGTTCTCCGTGCACGGTAGCGACAACAACGTCACCGACGTGGCGAGCATGGCGCTCTTGCCCGAGTTCCTGTATCGCTACTCGTTCCCGGGAAAGGTGATGCTGGCGGCCGGGAAGGCCGGCGCTCGCGTTCCTCCGCCAGTCGAGCCGCTGAGAACGCAGCACTGGCAGCACGACCTGCAGGCCTACCGATACGACCCCCACGGGCTACGACGAAACCTCAAGACTCTCGTTCCCCGGCGCGTTCACCATCGGCTCGACCGGCTGTTCGGCGGACCTCTGGCACCGGACCTGTGCAGCATCCGCGAGCTGAAGGAAAGTGGATCCCCGGTGGCCTGGCAGCCCACCGTGTGGTACAGCAGGGTGTGGCCGCGCATGAAAGCTTTCGCCCTGCCGTCCTTCTCCGAGGGCTACATCCGCATCAACCTCCGCGGTCGCGAGCCCGAGGGTCTGGTGGAACCCGACGAGTATGCGAAGGTGTGCGACGAAATCACGGCCGAGCTCGAGCGTCTGGTCAACCCCCGGGATGGCAAGCCGGTGGTCGCCGAAGTGCACCGCACCCGCGGGTCGGCCAATGCTCAGGACCCCAACCTACCGGATGCGGACCTGGTGGTCGTCTGGTCGGACCGGCCCGCAGACGTGGTGGAGCATCCGCGTCTGGGCCGCATCGGCCCCGTGCCGTTCAGACGCAGCGGCAGTCATCGGGCCCGCGGGTTCTGGTTCGCATCGGGGCCGAATATCGAGCCGGGTAAGAAGCTGTCGCGGATGCATGCCGTCGATCTTCCGTCAGCCATCCTGGACCTCATGGGCGTACCGGGATTTCATTCAGCAGCGACGCTACGGAAGTCACCCGTCGTCCAATGACGGTTCGTTAGGCGTAACCTTCGTTCACGCCCCCTGCTAACGTTTCGAATCGCCGAATCTGCGAATCGGAAAGCTCGCGCCGCCATCGCTCGTCGAGTTGGATGGCCAATGCGATCTGATCGTAGTACTCGAAAGGATAATACTGTTTGTGATGCGCAATGCGCGCGCTAGTCAGCTCATCGTGCGCTTGGAACTGCTCCCGATATCGATAGATGAGGTTGCGGGTTCCTCCGTTCCCGAACACATGGTGATGATCATGCTTCCAGTAGCTGAGCATTTCCGGCTCATAGGAGATCGACAATGCTCGGCATAGCTCCCGAACAGTCGCTTCCGGCTGTGTGGCGAGTTGCTCGTAGCGCAGACGCAGTTTCGGTCCTCGACGGAAGTTTCGATAGTACCGCTCCATCGCCTCGGCATTGCGCTTCCAGCTCAACGTGATGTTGTCGAAGCCGCGTTCCGGATACTTTCTATAGTACGCACTTACGACGGCACGCCCATCGCGCTGGAGGTAGACGAGAAAGGGGCGAATGCCGACCCAGCGGTATGAGAATCTGAGCTGTCGATCGATCCAGCTGGAACTCTTGCTCGAATCGACCAACAGGCGTTTTTCGCTCCAGTGCATGAGCAACCGATACGGATTTACTACGCAGGCGGCGGCCCTTCGTTCCAATGACCTGAACGACGTCGCGCGGGAGTACAGTAGCCGTAGCCAGAACCGGGGAACCTGGTCGTCCCAGAAGGAGCAGCGGGCAGCGCACACGCCACAGATCTTGGCCGATGGATCTGATCGGGCGGCGTCCACCGAGTTTCCGATACGCGCCAGTTCCCCTAAGGAGAATGCTTCGCTATGGCTTCCCAGAATCAGGTCCAGAAGTGTGGAACCGCAATGTCCGGCGCCCATCACGAACACGACGGTCCGGAGCGTCATGTGCCACCAGTCCGCCGACGAAGCGCTGCGCGCTCGATGGTGGAGCGGCCGCCTCGCGGCGGCCGCGAAGGGCCTCGGGTGCCGTCCGCCGGCGCGCCCCGCGCGACCGGTTTCCGGCCTACGGAGATGACGCTGCTGGATTTGTCTTCGATTACCTGCTCGACCACGGTCCGGCCGATGGTCTTCATCTCCTCGGCGTACCCGTACACCAGCGCGGTGTCGCAGATCAGGTTGATCAACCGAGGCACCCCGCCGGTGGCTTCCCAGATGGCCGCGTAGGTATCGGGTTCGAAGATCTCTCCATCGGCACCAGCGAAGTGCAACCGATGCTGCACGTAGGCGCGGGTCACCTCCGGATCGTCCAACGGCCCCAGGTAGTAGTCGTACGAGACCCGTTGCGTGAACTGCTGCAGCTCCGGCCGCGCCAGCAGATCCCAGAGCTCGGGTTGCCCGACCAGGATCGTCTGCAGGATCAGGCCCTTCTCCGTGTTCACGTTGGAGAGCATCCGGAGCTGTTCCAGGTTGCTGCCGCCGAGGTGCTGGGCCTCATCGATGATGAGGGTCGCAGGGCGGCCCCGGTTGAAGCTGTGAATGAGGAAGGTGACGAAGTCCTCGTACATCTCGATACGGTCCTTCCCCCGGTACTCCAGGTCGAAGGCCAGAAGAATCCAGCGCATGAGCTCTTCGAAGCTGTCGCACTGAGTGTTGCTGACCAGACCCACCTCGAGGCCCTGCCCCACGTTCTTCAGGAGGCTGCGGACCAGCGTGGTCTTCCCGGCTCCCACGTTGCCGGTCACGACACAGAACCCGGCCCGGGTCGTGAGGGCATACCGCAACACCGAAAGCGCCTGTCGATGCCGGCCGCTCAGGAACAGGCAATCCGGGTCCGGAAGGTTGGTGAACGGTGGCTTGGAGAGTCCGTAAAAGGATTCGTACACGAAGTCCTACCTCGAAAGTTCCGGTCTATTCACCCGCGCGTGCGTAGGCGTAGTAGTAGCCGCCGAGCTCCCTGGTCTTCTCCATGGATTTGTTCAGCACCGTGCCGATGAGGTTGAACTTGGCCACCAGCTCTGCCGCGCGCTTCAAATCCTCCAGGTCGGTGCTGCCTTCCTCCACGATCATCAGCACGCCATCGAGATACTCGCCCACCCGTATCACGTCGTCGCCGACGAACACCGGAGGCAGGTCGACGATCACCATGGCCGGATCCACGCCCCACACCACCTGGTCGAGCAGTTGCTGCATGCGCTCGGATCCCAACAGCTCCGGCTTGGCGTCGCAGCCTTCCAGCCGCCGACCCGGAACGACGGTGAGATTGGGGATCTCCTCGACATACAGCGCCACGTCCTCCAGGGTGCTATCGCCGCCGAGGAAGTCGATGAGGCCCGCGTCCGCCTCGATCCCCAGCGCCTCGGCCACCGTGGGCTTTCGCAGATCGGCGTCGATCAGCACCACCCGCTGATGGCCGTTGCGCGCAGTGGAGATGGCGAGGTTGATGGAGGTGAGCGTCTTGCCTGCCCTCGGGCCCGGACTGGTCACCGCCAGCCGCTTCCATCCATGGGGCCGCATCCGCTGCAGCAACTGGGTCCTGAGCAACCGATACTTGTCGGCCACCACCGGATCCTCCTTGCCGGGCCCGGCCAGGATGTGCTCGCTCCGCAGCCAGTCGGGGTCCAGGGAGACGGCGCGTCCCGTGACCTCGCCCGCAGGCGCGGGTGAAGGTGCGCTGCGCGACGGCTGAACCCAGTCGCGAACGCTCGTGCCATCCCGCTGAGCGTGCTCCAGAGCTTTGCTGAAATGGTCCATCGTGGATCGTCCGGTGGTTGGTTTGCTCGGCTCAAATTGCTCGGATTCTCGGGATGATCGCCAGGGGCGGCATCCCGAGGTTGGCGGCGATCATCCGGCTGTTGCGGACGGTGGTGTCCAGGTGCTCCGCGAGCGCCACGGCGCCGATACCTCCCGCCAATGCCAGAAACATGCCCAACAGCCCGATGCCGATACGATTGGGACTGACGGGCAGCATGGGCAGGTAGGCGGAGCTGGTCAGCACGAACTTCTCCCCGCCCTCTCCCGATTCCAGGTTTCGCGCCAGCTCCGCCTGGCGCTGCTTGTCCTTGAGCTCCTGATACTGGGCGACTGCGGTCTCGTAGTTCCGGGTCAGGGATCTGAAGTCCCGCTCCACCGCCGGCGTGTCGTAGAGCCGGCCTTCGTACTGCTCGAGCCGGGCCTTCAGATCCTGAAGCTCCTGCTGCTTGACCTGCAATTCGGCCTGGGCGGACCCGAGCTGAGTCTGCAACGCGACGTATCGAGGATTGTTCGGCGCCGGCATGCTGCTACCCGCCCCGCTTCCCGCTTCGTCGACCACCTCGGCCCGGAAGCTCCGCTGCACCGCGGCCACGGCGTTCTCGAGCCGCCGCACCTGGGGATGATCGCTGCTGTAGCGCCCCCGTGCCTCCCGAAGCTGCTCCTGCAAGTCGACGAGCTCCGAAAGCATCTCCTCTGCCTCTCCGCCGCCCCCGAGCTGCTCCGCCAGCACCGCGATCTCGCGGCGCAGCCGGACGATGTCCGGATGCATGGGCGAGTACCTGGCGGAATCTCGGAAGTATTCGGCGGTGAGCACGCTGAGACGCTCCGGCGCCGACAGCACGCGGTTACCCTCCTCGTTGGTGACCGCCTCGTACTTCGGGGTCAGCGACAGCTCGGCCCGCGTGACGTCGATCTGCTCACGCAGACGACGAATCTCCTCCTCCGTCTCGTCGATGTCCTGCTCCGTCTTCTCGTAGAGCCGCAGATTGGTGCTCATGAGCTCGGGGAGCTGACGCAGCTCTTTCTGCTTGAAGGTGGCGAGCTCCGCTTCCAGACGAGCGATCTCGTCCGCCAGCTCCGCCGCCTGCTGCCCGAGGAACTGCGACACCTCGCTCGCCTGGGCATCCCTGCGCGCCTGATGCTCAGCCAGAAACCGCTGCGCAAGCTCGTTGGTGGCGGCCTGGGCTTTCTCCGCCGTCGGCGCCTTGAAGGCCACCGTGAAGGCGATGGTGGTGATCTGCTGACTGGTGTTGCGGTTCGGATCGGACGCGCGCACGTCCACCATCTCGACCTCGACGTCGCTGCGCAGCTTGGAGATCGTGCCCGCGGGATCCCGCACCCGATCCTCGGGATAGAGGTCGAACTCGTTGGCGATCTCCATCAGGTTTTCCCGGGCCAACAGCCGCTGACGAATCTGCTCGATCTGCTCCTCGACGAAGCTGTTCACGGTGGTGGCCACCATGGCCTGAGGCACCGTCTGGCGCTGCACGAGGAAGGTCGCCTCCGACTGGTACGTCGGCGGCAACAGGAACGCCAGAGTCAGGGCGAGACCGAGAATCAGGGAGAACGGCACCAGGAACTGCTTCCTGCGCCGGACCAGAATGCTCCAGTAGTCGCTCAACCGAATGGGATAGTCGAATACGTTGTTCGCGTCGCTGACGTCCTGCATACCCGTCGCCCGTTCAAAGCCTCCTGGGAGGCTGATAACTGATGAACACCGAGACCATGTTGCCCTGGGCCGTGCCGGTGCCGCCGAACGCATCCGGCCGATCCCTGTCAATCCAGCGGTACAGATAGTCCACGCCGGCGTTCCATGCAGGCGTCATGCGCCACGTCAGGCGCGGCTGGGCCGCCAGGTACTTGCGGGTACTCTCGTCGGCGCCGTCACCCACCTGCTCCGTCCGGTACCCGTGGATGCGTGCGTCGAACTCCACTCGCTCGGACAGGGAGCGCTGATAGCGTACGGTCAGCCGATCCGCCTCCACCACGTTGCCGAACGAGCTCGGCTGGGCAGATCGCTCGGCGCGCAGGGAAAGGCGGCTCACCAGCATCTGCCGGGAGAGGCGCACGCCGTAGGTCAGGTGGGTTTCCTCCTCCACGCCGTTATCCACGCGCCCGGCCCCTACCTCGGCGCCGAACTGCACCTGGGGCGAAACCTGGTGAGAGAAGCCGACGGCGGCGGTGTAGTTGTCGGTTTCGTCCCGATCATCCGATTCGAACCGGCCCGCCCCTACGGTAATGCTGCCCGAGGTCCTGGGCGAAAGGTCGCGGCTCAATCCCGCCCTGATCATATGCGCCGTGGAGTCGCGCAACCCCTGGTCTTCACCCTCCTCGTCGAACATCCGCTCGGTGAACGAGTACTCGAGCCGTACGCTGGTGAGCTGACCGAGCTGATAACTGCCGTAGGGCGACAGCCGATACCAGGTGCGGCGCACCTGCTCGCGGGTCGCGTTGAGATCGATGTCGTCCTCCGCCAGCGCTTCGTCGAGCGGTTCCCCCCGATCACCCGCAGCGTCCTCGCCGGCGCCCGTCAATAGCCCCGGAATGGGATCGATCAGACGCAGGATGAGGTCGCGGCGGCCGGTCAGCCGCGCGCCCAACTCGCCCCGCTGATAGTCGCGGCGCGCACTCAGATCTGCGAACTGGGCATCCTCGTCGTCCAGATCCTCTTCGTCGGTCGCCGAGTACGTGAGATAGGTCAGGCCCAGGAGTCCGGAGACCTCGGACCGCTCGGTGACGTTGCGCAAGCGCGCCTGCACCGTGCCGGTGGAGACGACTGCGTCCTCCTCTTCGTCGTCGTTCAGCCGCACGTTGTCGTCGTAACCGGTGGAGAGCTCCAGCGATGGCTCCACCAGCCAGGCCCCGTGTGCGGGCGCCGCCGCGAGCCCCAGGGCCGCCAGACAGCCCAGGGCCCAGCGCAACCTTCGAAGGCGGATGCAGAGGTTGATCGCACTCATGGCACCATCACCACGTCGTCCGGCTGAAGCAGGATGTTCTGCTCCAGGTTGCGCCCGCGCTGCACATCGCGGTAATTGAAGTGGTACACCTGCTCGCGGCCGTCTTCACGGCGGAGGATGCGGATGTCGCCGGCGTCAGCGAACGGCGTCAACCCACCCGCCAGGGTGATGGCCTGCAGCACGTCCACGTAGCGGCCGACGGTGTACTGGCCCGGACTCTCCACGTTGCCGGACACGTAGATCCGCAGTCCATTGAGCTCCTGCACCGAGGCCGTCACCACGGCGTCGGGGATGTAGGTCTGCAGGCGTTCCGTGATGGCGGCTTCCAGCTCTTCCGTGGTCTTGCCAGCCGCCTGAACGTTCCCCGCAAGGGGAAACGAGACACCACCGTCGGGCCTCACCACCACCTGGCGCTGCAGATCCTCCTCGCCCCACACCGATATCTCCAGGACGTCTTCGGGGCTGATGCGGTAAGGCGGCGAGTCTTTCGTCGGCGTAGGCTCGGCCGCCAGCGTCGTCCCCGTGACAACCATGACCACGAGAGCGAGGGCGGCAGAGCGTTCCCACCACCGGCGCGGCCGCCGGCCGCGATGGTCGGTGGGTGGGTGAAGGGCGTCGTTCTGCATGGGGTCTCCAACCGTTGCGACGTTCCATTTGCCAGCCACACAGACGGACCGCGCGTCTCATCTGGCAACGTCATTGTCAGACCGCCTACTGGCATATGCATTGACGAACGGCATTACTGACGCAGCCACCGCCCAGTATTCTGAGGCGGTCGGAATGTGGACTGGGACGCTTCGTTCCCGGCCCCGGACCACTCCGCGCCAAACGGAGCGTCGTCTCGATGCGCATTTCCAAGGAGCACCACCTAAAACGGCTTCTCGCCACCCAGGACGTCTGCTTCAGCGTGCTCTGCTACGCGGTGGCCGTCGACGTCGCCTTCTGGCTCGGCCATCTGAACTGGCGGGATACCAGCACGCTGCTTCAGCTCCTGCCCATTCCGTTTCTCCTCGGCACGTTCGCGTCCTTGCGGTCGTTGCCCACGTTCCGGAATCAGACCCTGCGCTCTCAGTTCTGGTTCGCGGTGCAGCACACGTTCATCGTCGTCGGCGGTGTGCTGTTCTTCCTCTACGTGATCGACATCCCGTTCGACCCGGAGCCCGCCATGTTCGGCTTCGCCGCCATGCTGGGGTTCGGCCTGCTGGGTAACCGGGTCTTTCTCAAGTGGTGGTACCTCACGCGCCGGCGAGAGAACCGCGCCAACCATCTGAAGGTGCTGATGGTCGGTGCCGGGCCGCGAGCCCAGCGGCTGATGTCCAGGTACCGGGCCTCGGAGCAATGGGGCCTGGACATCGTCGGGATCCTGGACCCGGACCCGGAGCTGTGGGGGACCCAGGTCGGCGGCGTCCTGGTGCTCGGCGGGCTCGACAAGATCGACGACGTCATGTCACACCGGGTCATCGACGAGGTGCTGGTGTGCATGCCGCGCCGCCTCATCGACGATGCGGATCGCATCGCGCGGATCTGCGACGAGGAAGGCGTGGTGTTGAAGTTCGTCGCCGACGTCTACGACTTCAAGGGCAGCACCGTGCGGCTCGAGGAGATCGACGACGTGCCCGTGCTCAGCTTCGAGCCGGTGTCCCACGGCGAGGGCGTGCTGGTGGCGAAGCGCATCATCGATCTGCTGCTGGTGATGGTCGCCCTTCCCCTGCTGCTGCCGTTGTTCCTGATCGTCGCGCTCGCCATCAAGCTCGACTCCAAGGGGCCCGTATTCTTCGTCCAGGAGCGCGTCGGCCTGCACAAGCGCCGCTTCAACATGATCAAGTTCAGGAGCATGTATCAGGACGCGGAAGAGCGGATGAAGGAGATCGAGCACCTGAACGAGGCGGACGGGCCGATCTTCAAGATTCAGCACGACCCGCGGGTGACGCGGGTGGGCCGGTTCATCCGCCGCACCAGCATCGACGAGCTACCCCAGCTTTTCAACGTGTTCATGGGCCACGTGAGCCTCGTGGGCCCCCGTCCCATGTCCGTGCGCGACGTCTCCCGGTTCGACCGCTCCGTGCAACGCAAACGCTTCAGCGTGCGCCCCGGTCTCATCTGCCTGCGCGAGGTGTCCGGCCGCAGCCGCCTATCCTTCGACCGCTGGCTGGAGCTGGACCTTCAGTACATCGACGAGTGGTCGCTGTGGATGGACGTGAAGATCCTGCTGAAAGCCATCCCCTCGGTGCTCAAGGGGGACGGCGCGCACTAGTCTCCGGCCGCGAACCGCTCGAGAAATTTCCCGATCCGCCGCGCGTTGACCCCGAGGTCGCTCTGCCCAACCCGGGAGACGCTGCGAACGTCCACCGTCGAACCGGTCGCGCCGGGGCGAACCCGCACCACCAGGTCGTCCTTGAAGCCGAACCAGAACGTGGTATCCACCGCCTCCACGCGGCCCGCGGCCGGGTCCACGTTGACCACCTCGAGGCCCATGCCTTCGAGGACCGCCACCGCCCGATCGAGCGCCTGGGCCGGAGGTAGCTCGCTCTCGAGGGTCCGCACCCAGGGGTAGTCCCGTCGCTGCAATTCTGCCGGTTCGCCCGAATCGTACTCGAGAGGGTTGGCGTCCGGACCGCGCAGCGCACGAATACGGTCGAAGCGGGGCGGGTCCACCACGTCGGTGGAGATGTCGTGGATGGCCGGAACCGTGGCAACCGTGTAGAACTGCATGCCCAGCAGGGCCAGAATCAGCAGGCACACCACCGTTCCCAGCCAAACCGCCTGCTTGTCCTGGGGCAGGTCGCGCCGGTGGGCGGCGATGATGCCGGCGATGCCGGTGACGAAGCCGATGGCCGCGAGCACCGTGCCGGCCGCCAGCAGGGTGAAGCCGGTGGTGAAAGGCCACAGACCGAACCGGCTGCCGAGTGCGCCCACGGCCAGCAAGGCCACCGCTATGATGGCGCCGATGAGTATCGCCTGGGACCACCAGCTCGCGCGGACGGCCGGGTCTTGCTGGTGGGATTCCGTCATGGCCGCGCCCTCCGGTGTCAGGTGATGGTGCTGCCGCCGTCGATCACGAAGTTCTGACCCGTCGTGAAGTTGCCCGCCCGGGAGGCCAGGTAGACGGCGATGCCGGCCACTTCCTCCGGCTCGCCGATGCGGCGCAGCGGATCGCCCGCGGTGCGCCGCTTCAGGATGTCCGGGTTCTCCCACAGGGCCCGGGCGAAGTCGGTGCGGATGAGCCCCGGGGAGATGGCGTTGACGCGCACGTTGTGGGGGCCGTTCTCCACCGCCAGGTTGCGCACGAGCTGTATGTCCGCGGCCTTGGAAATGCAGTACGCGCCGAGGTCGCTCGAGCCCTTGAGCCCCCCCACGGAGGAGACGACGATGATCACGCCGTCCTTGCGCTCCACCATCTCCGGAAGCACGAGCTGAGCCAGCCAGTGATTCGAAACGATGTTGGTGTGGAGGATCTTCTCGAACGCCGAATCGGGCAGCTCGCGCATGGGGCCGTAGAAGGGATTCACCGCCGCGTTGCACACCAGCACGTCGATCTTGCCGAGCTTCTCCCGGGTGAGGCTGACCAGCCGCTCGAGCTCTTCCTTGTGACCGATGTGAGCCGGGATGGACACCGCGCCGCCGGGCTCCCCGTGCAGCTCGGCGTTGATGGATTTCGCCACCTCCTCGCAGAGCTCCGCCTTCCGGCTCGAGATCACCACCTGGGCGCCGTGGCGCGCCATCTCTTCTGCGATGGCCCGGCCGATGCCCTTGCTGGAGCCGGTGATGAGCGCGGTCTTGCCGGTGAGGTCGAACAGGTTGCTGGCCACGTCTACTCCTCTATCTACTGGTGAATCGGAATCCTAGGTGACGTCAGGCGATGCCGAGCTCGGCCTTGGCGAACTCCGTGATGCCCTTGTAGTCGGCCTTGCCGTTGCTGGCGCGGTTCAGATCGTCCTTGAACAGCACCCGCTTGGGCGTCTTGTAGCCCGCCAGGTGCTCGCGCACGTGGGCCTGCACGGTGGCCTCGTCGAGCTCCGCCCCCGGCTCCGGCTGCACCACGGCGGTGACCATCTGGCCCCACTTCTCGTCGGGCACGCCCACCACCAGGGCGTCGGTGACGCCGGGATAAGTTTTCAGCACCTCCTCCACCTCTTCCGGATACACCTTCTCGCCGGCCGTGTTGATGCAGACGCTGCCGCGGCCGAGCAGGATCAGGGTGCCGTCCTCCGCCACCTTGCAGTAGTCGCCGGGGATGGAATAGCGCACGCCGTCGATGACGGGGAAGGTCTTGGCCGTCTTCTCCTCGTCCTTGTAATAGCCGCGGGGAATGGCGCCGGAACGGGCGACGAAGCCCGTCTCGTCGCTGCCCGGGCGCACCTCCCGGAAATCCTCGGTAAACACCTTGCAGTGCTCGCCGAGCTGGAACCGCGCTACCTCCGTGGTGCCGTCGGCGGTGGTGTCGGAGCGGCCGAAGCCGACCGCCTCGGAGGCGCCGAAGGAGTCGGTCAGCACCATGTTGCGGTTGTGCTTCAGGAGCCCCTGCTTCACCTCCGGGCTCCACATCACGCCGCTGGAGATGATGGACATGAGCGAGCCGATCTCGTACTTACCCGGGTTCGCATCCAGCTCCCGCAGCATGGGCTTGGCAAACGCGTCGCCCACGATGGCCAGCAGGTTCACCTGGCGCCGCTCCACCGTCTGCCACAGCTCGGCGGGGTCGAAACTCGGCTGGGTGAGCGTCACCACCGTGCCACCCATGGCCAAAGTCGAGATGGTGGTGAGGAGCCCGGTCCCGTGCATCTGCGGGCAGCACGGCGTGAAGGTGCCGCCGGGGTTGGCCGCCACGTTGCTACAGTGTTGCTCGAGATCCGCCGGCGGCACCATGTCGGTGGCCGGCGTGGCACCCGCGGTGCCGGCGAACCACAGATCCTCGTGAGCCCACATCACGCCCTTGGGCATGCCCGTGGTGCCCCCCGTATAGAGGAACAGAAGGTCGTCGCCGGAGCGGTTCAGGTTGAGCGGCTGGCCGTCGCCGATCTCCGCGAGCTCCTCGAACTTCACCGCGAACTCGGCCCTGGGGTACTCGGCGTCCGTCACCTCCACCCAGAGGATCACCTCCGGCAGCCGCTCCCGCAGGTGCTCCACCCGCTCGGCGAACTCGGAGTCGTAGACCACGATCCGGCTGTCGGAGTTGTCGAGGATGTACCAGAGTTCGTCATCCACGTAGCGGTAGTTCACGTTCACGTGGGTGAGCCGCGCCTTGAAGCAGGCCGCCAGGGTCTCGGAGTAGGCGGGGCCGTTGCGCAGGTAGAAGGCCACCTTGTCTCCGGCCTGGGTTCCGCGGTTCAGAAAGCGTCGCGCCAGGTTGTTGGTACGGCGGGTGAAATGGTCCCAGGTGATGATCCGCTCGCCGTGAATGAGCGCGGGCCTGTCCGGCGGCAGCACCTTGGCGATGCCGTCGAGAATGTCTCCGTAGTTCCAGCTGGTCATGTCCCCTCTACTGCTCGAGCCTTCCTTTGCCGACGGCGCTGCCGCCGTCTCCCCACACGGATAGTACAGAACGTGTTTCAGTTGTGGGAGTCTCCTGACCACTAGCCCACGGCGCCTCTCGCACAGTCAACGCGTGCGCTGCCGCGGGTTGCCCATTCGGTATTCGATCGAATACCATACCCTTCATGGCCATCCTGGACCGTACGGAGCTCTACCAGTCGGAGGTCGCGCGCACGCTGCGCGAGGCCCGCCTGAAGGCGGGGCTGTCGCTGCGCGACCTGGCCCGCCGCGCCGGTACCTCCCACGCCACCCTCTCTGCCTACGAACAGGCCCGGAAGACGCCATCCGCGGTGACGTTCCTGCGCATCCTGGAGGCGTGCGGTCTGGCGGTAGACGTCGAAACCTCCCCACGCATCCGCGCCCGGCGGGGCCTGGAACGCGGCGAGGAGCTGGCTCAGGTGCTCGAGCTCGCGGAGCAGTTCCCCGCGCGCCACCAGCGCGCCATGAGCTATCCCCGCTTCGGCCGCAAATGACCAGTCTCGTCGACAAGATCGCCGTCCTCCACGAGTCGCTGCAGGCCGCCGACCTGCCTCATGCGTTCGGCGGCGCCCTGGCCCTGGCCTGGTGCACCGAGCAGGCGCGGGGCACCATCGACATCGACGTGAACGTCTTCGTGGAGGTGGATCAGAGCGGGACGCTGCTGGCGGCGCTGCCGGACGGCGTGGCCCACGGCGAGGACGATGCGGCGCGGCTCGCGCGGGACGGTCAGGTGCGCCTGTGGTGGGACGCCACCCCGGTGGATCTCTTCCTCAACACCACGCCCTTCCATGCGACGGTGGCCCGCCGCGCCCGCTGGGAACGGTTCGCCGGCCGGCTGGTGCCGTTCCTCTCCTGCCGCGACATCGCGGTGTTCAAGGCGTTCTTCAACCGCAGCAAGGACTGGGCGGACATCGAGGAGATGCAGGCGGCCGGAACCCTGGACGCCCCGGCCGTGGCTGCGGTGCTGGTGGAGTATCTGGGGGTGGACGACGAACGCGTGACGACGCTCGAGCGTCTGGTGGCGAACCCGGGGCCCGGCGACCGGCCGTGACGGCGCCGTGCGGTTACTCGAACCCTTCCACGTCCAGAACGGCGCTCGGGTCGTACTCGACCGTCTCCGCCAGGGAGAGGACGGAGCGATACAGGTGGCCGGGGATCACCGTGGGCTCCACCATCAGCGGCCGCCCTTCCACGCTGAATTCGCAGGCCGCGATGTAGGCTTCGGCCTCCCGCTCGGCTTCACTGCGGCTGCGGAACGGCCCGATGTCGCCTTCCCGCGCCGAGAAGTACCATTGACCATTGATCTGGAAGAACCGGTCGTGGGCCCGGAAGAATCGCTTCTTCTGATGTTTTGGATCGGTCTTCCTCATGTGCATTCCCCAGTCTGTTCATCGCCCCGGAGCTACCGCGCCATCTTTGTGGGACGATGCCTATTGCATCACAGTCGGCCGAACCAGTTGGTCAATTCTTGTGACGGAGTGTAAGGCGATGTGAGCGACGCCGGAGCGCACAGACGTCACGGCCACAATTCGCTATAGTGCGGGCCGCCCAAACCCACTGGACTCGAGGATTCATCGGTGCCTGCATCATCCATGGAGGAGCTGGTCTCGCTGTGCAAACGTCGCGGCTTCATCTTTCAATCCAGCGACATCTACGGCGGCCTCCAGGGCATCTACGACTACGGCCCCCTGGGGGTTGAGCTCAAGAACAACCTCAAGGCCGCCTGGTGGCGGGCCATGGTCTACGAGCGCGACGACGTGGAGGGGCTCGACGCGGCCATCCTCACCAATCCCCTGACCCTGAAGTACTCGGGCCACGAGGACACCTTCACCGATCCGCTGGTGGATTGCCGCAACTGCAAGGCCCGCCACCGGGCCGACCACCTGAAGGAGGCCAAGTGCCCGGCCTGCGGCTCCACGGACCTCACCGAGCCCCGGCCCTTCAACCTGATGTTCAAGACCAACGTGGGCCCCATCGCCGACGGCTCCCATTTCGCCTATCTGCGCCCGGAGACGGCCCAGGCCATCTTCACCAACTTCAAGCACGTGATGGATGCGACCTCCAGGCGGCTGCCCTTCGGCATCGCCCAGATCGGCAAGGCCTTCCGCAACGAGATCACGCCGCGCAACTTCATCTTCCGCGTGCGTGAGTTCGAGCAGATGGAGCTCGAGTTCTTCGTCGAGCCCGGCACGGACGAGGAATGGCACGAGCGCTGGGTGGAGGAGCGGCTGCGCTGGTGGAAAGCTCAAGGGGTGCCCCGCGACCGGGTGGAGCTCTACCACGTGCCCGCGGACGAGCTGGCCCACTACTCCAAGGCCACCGTGGACCTCATGTACCACTTCCCCCACGGGGTCGAGGAGCTCGAGGGCATCGCCAACCGCACCGACTTCGACCTGGGCTCCCACACCAAAGCCCAGAACGAGTTCGACATCAACGCGCGCGTGCTTCCCAACAAGGATTCCAATTCCAAGCTCGCAGTTCAGGACCCGGACACCAAGAAGTGGATCATCCCCTACGTCATCGAGCCCTCGGCCGGCGTCGACCGGGGCGTGCTGGCGGTGTTGAACGAGGCCTACCGGGTGGAAACCCTGGAGAACGGCTCGGAGCGCACGGTGCTCTCCTTCAAGCCCCACCTGGCACCCATCAAGGTGGCGGTGGTGCCGCTGAAGCGCAACCACGAAGGCATCGTCGACAAGGCCCGGGGCATCAAGCAGCAGCTTCAGGCCCTGGGTCTCGGCCGCATTCTCTACGAGAACACGGGCAACATCGGCAAGGCCTACCGCCGCCACGACGAGGTGGGCACGCCGCTGTGCGTCACCGTCGACTTCCAGACCATCGAGGAGGACGACACGGTGACCGTCCGCGACCGGGACACCATGGCCCAGCAGCGCATTGCGGTGGCGGAGCTGGCCGACTACGTGAAGGAGTACTTCCGCTGATGGCCCGCGCCGTGATCTCCACCATCGGCCGCGACCGCCCGGGCATCGTCAACGAGCTTTCGGAGACGGTGTTCGGCCTGGGGCTTTCCATCGAAGACAGCCGCATGACCGTGCTCGGCGGCGAGTTCGCCGTGCTCATGTCGGTGGTGGGCGACGAAGCCGCCCTGGGGGAGCTCGATACGAAGCTCGCGGAGCTGGCGCGGGCGGCGGACTTCGCCTACCTCTACCGCCGGACCGAGGAGCGCAGCGCCAGCCACAGCATCCCGTATCGGGTGCGCGTGGTGGCCATGGATCATCCGGGCATCGTCCACGGCATCGCCGGCTTCTTCTCCAGCCGCAACATCAACATCCGCGAGCTGGAAACGGAGACGGAGCACGCCCCGCACACGGGCACGCCCATCTTCAACCTGACCATGACGGTGGAGGTCCCGCCCGGAACCCGGGTGGCTCAGCTCAGAAGCGAGTTCGAGAGCTTCTGCGACGAGCGGGACCTGGACGGGACCTTGAACGTACCGCTGTGAACCCTCCGGCCTCAGCCCTGGGTGAGGGGCTTCAGCGCGATCTCCACCCGCCGGTTCTCGGCCCGGCCCTGGGCAGTGCTGTTGTCGGCGATGGGGTAATGCGGCCCATAGCCTTCGGCGTAGATCCGGGCTGGATCCACCCCTTGCGTCTGCAGGTACTGCGTCACGCTGTCGGCACGCCGCTGGGCGAGCTGCATGTTGTAGGCCACGGTGCCGGTGCTGTCGGTATGCCCGGCCACGTCGATCAGGGTCTTGTCGAACTCCTTGGCGACCTTGGAGACCGAATTCAGCACCGGGTAGAAGTTGGACTCGATCGCCGCCTGGTTGGTGGCGAAGGTGATATTGCCAGGCATGTTGAGGATAATGTCGTCGCCGATGCGGGTGACGCTGACCCCGGTGCCCTGGAGCTCCTCGCGCAACCGCGCCTCCTGGCGGTCCATGTAGGCGCCGACGCCGGCACCGGCCAATGCGCCGACCCCGGCCCCGATGAGCGCCCGCTTGCGCCGCTCGTCGGCGTCGTCACCGGAGAGGACGCCGGCCACCGCACCCACGGCCGCGCCTATGCCGGCGCCCACGCCGGCTTTGGAGGCCTGGCGTTCGCCGGTGTAGGGGTTGGTGGTGCAGGCCGATAGTGTCGCGATGGCGGCAATGCAGATGAAGGATCGAGCAGCCCGAATTGACATGATTCGTCGAATCTCCAACGGAAAGGCGCAGTATAACCTCGCGCTCAGCAGCCATTCGATACCTCGATCGCAAACTCGGTGCCGGAAAGCGTGATGCCACCGCTTGACATGCGCAACAATGGAGTGGTGCCGTTCAGTCAGCGCATCAAGGATCGCCACCGCCGATGGTGGCAGGAGGGCGCGCAGGTAAACCACAAGCACGTTGGAGGCAAACTCGCCGGGCGGCAATTCGCAGAGTCTCTGGGATGCAAGGTGCCTCACCTGTACGGTCTCGTCGACATCGACGAGATACCTGAATTTTCTGATCTCCCAAGCCGATTCGTCATAAAGCCATCGGTGGGATGGTCAGCCAAGAACGTCTTCGCCATCGAGGATGGCATCAACTTGCTGCAAGACGCACCCTGCACCAGGAAGGATGTGGTGAGCCTGCTCCATAGCGATCCCAAGATCTCCGGTGGAGCCAACGTAAAGATCCTAATTGAGGAATTCCTACAGAACTGGGACGGGAAACGCGGTATTCCCTACGACTACAAGTTCTACACTTTTGCCGACGACATAGCATTCATCCACGTCATCGAACGGAACAGCAACTCGCGCCTGGCTGCAAACAGGCATTGGTATCTCACCGAGAAATGGGACCCGCTCAGTCGTCAAGTCGTGACGACGCAGATTCCGGAGCACGGTCGATTACCAAAGCCCGACTGTTTCGACGAACTCGTGGATCGCGTCAAGACCATGGGCCGGGAACTGGGTATGTTCATGCGAATCGACATGTATGCTACCGACCGCGGCGCCGTATTTGGTGAGTTCACACCGCAGCCGCACGGAGGCAACGGGTTCACGGCCTGGGCGGATCAGTGGCTGGGCAGCCTCTGGAGAGGTGTCGAGGGGTGCGGATGAGGGAACCCGCGAAGGAGCAGCCTGAACGATCGCCCGTCGCCGCTTTCGAAGACCTGCTCGTGAGCGGCGGGGATGAGCGCCTGTGGCGGAACGCAGCCGGTGAGAACCGCTACTACGTGGACCCACTCAAGTCCACCGGCGTATTCAATCGCGGTTCGTGCACGTGCTCGCCCTTGACGCCTGACGGCGAGGCTGCCGCCCGAGCCTTATGGACCCGACTGTCCAAATCGGAGACCGACTTCGAAGATGCACGTGACGACCAGCGCCAGCGGATCAAGGCACTCTATGATCCTCATTGCGCGCACGACATGGAGGTCGTTTTCGCCCCTTCCGGCAGTGATCTCTGTTACCTGCCACTTCTGTTCTCGTCTTTGCTGCACCCCGGCCGGCGCATCTTCAACATCGTGGCATGCTGTGAGGAACTCGGATCCGGCTCTTTGATGGCGCACCAGGGCCTGTATTACTCATCGCAATCACAGATCTCGGCCACTCTCCCCAAAGGCCTGCCCATATCACCCGACCTCGACATCTGCTATCACCCTTTGTCAGCGCGGGATCAGAATGGCGCCATCCTCGACCATGCAGACGAAATATGGAATCTGATCGAGGGGCACCGCACCACGTCTGCCGTCATAGCAAACCTCGTGATCGGCAGCAAATCGGGGATTGAGAACAGCCTCAGCGTGATCGAGGACTGTCCATTTCGCGACGTGATATGGACGGTGGACCTCTGTCAGATGCGCACGAAGCCCGCTCTGGTAGCCCGGCTACTCGAACTGGGTTGCCTGCTGTTCATCACTGGTTCGAAGTTCTATCAGGCTCCGCCTTTTTGCGGTGCGATGCTGGTGCCCGGCCGCTGGATTGACGTTCTCGGAAGCCAACGTCCTACCTCACCGGAGGGTTTTGCCCGCCTCTTCTCGCGTTACGATCTTCCCCCGAAGCTTCAATTCGTGAGGTCGCAGCTTCCGTCGGTCCGAAACTTCGGCCTACTGTTGCGGTGGGAGGCAGCCCTCAGCGAGATGGACCTGTTTGATCGTTTGGCCGACGAACGAGCCGACGGCGTCATCGAACAATGGAACTCCGCGATCCTCGAGAGACTCGAGCGATCCGCACGATTTCAACTTCTACGCGACCAGCAGCAAACGAACAAGTCCATCGTCTCGTTCCGCGTCCGGGGCCGAAACGGCTACCTGAACCACCATCAGCTCGCGCGTCTGCACGAGCACATCGCGACTCACGCACATGAGGAACTCGACCAGTACCGGAAGGTGCTCATCGGCCAGCCTGTCTCCTATGGGACGGGTTCTTTCATTCGAGCGGCTATCGGCGCTCGGGACGTCCGCCGGTTCGTCGAGTCAGGCTTGGATCTGACAGACGACATGCAGCTCATCTCGCTATTGGAACGAGCCGCCGAAGGGACGCCTGATGCCTGAACCCGGTGAAGCTCTTCTGGCCGCCATTGAGGTGGGCCTCCTTGACGCATCCGATACGTCGGTAATCTTCTACGACCTTGCCGTGCTCCAAAATCAGGTAGAGCGTGTGCACAGGGCTTTTCCGGCGGGCAGTATCCATTCCATTGCGATCAAGACGAATCCTCTCGTGTGCGTGCTTTCCGAAGCCGCAAAGCTACCTTTGCATGCGGAAGCCGCGTCGTTCGAAGAGCTCTACCTGGCCCACCATTCCGGATTCGCCGATCGACTAATCTGGGACTCTCCTGCAAAGACTCGCCAAGAGATTAGCGACGCCGCACTCTTGCGGCCATTTCTGATCAACTTGAACACGATAGAGGAGGTCGATCGATACGAGGGGCTCCCTGCGTTAAGGTTGGGGCTTCGGATCAACCCTGAGATCGAGCCGGATTCGATAGCTTCCCTCGCTGTCGGCAAGAAGAACTCCAAGTTCGGGGTCGCCATTTCACGGAAGGCCGAGGTGATCGCGCTCTGCTTGCGCGACAGCCGCATCGTCGGCCTGCACGTGCACAGTAGCTCGAATTCCCGCTCCCTCGAACCACTGATCGAAGGGGTCTCGCGCGTCTGTGCTCTGGCGAACGAAATCAATGATCGATGTACTGCCGTGGGAATTCAGCCACGCATCCACTTCATCGACATCGGCGGCGGGCTCCCTCTCTCCGACCCGGAATCACCCGATCTATCGGTCGAGAGCTACGCAGCGTTACTTCGCGAAGCGTGCCCCGACCTGTTCAGCGGCTCCTACCGGTTGGTCACCGAGTTCGGCCGCTACTATCATCATCTGGCTGGCTGGACCGCGAGTCGCATCGAGTCGGTGGACTCGTGCAGCGATCCCCAGAACGTCATCGTACATGTCGGTGCCGATTCGTTCGTCCGCGAAACCTACGATTCGAGCAACTGGAAGCTGAGCTTTGATGCAGTCACGGTGGAGCCACGCGAACTCGAGGGAACACAACGTCGCTTTCGAGTGTGCGGTCCTCTATGTTTCGAAGGAGACGTAATCGGGCGCGATGTAACACTGCCGTCGGTGCTTGGTGTCGGCGACTGGCTCGTTATCCGGAACACCGGAGCCAACACCTACGCTCTCTGGTCTCGCCACTGTAGTCGAGCGTTTCCGAAGGTTATCATTGCAGACTCCAGATCGGGGTGGAGCAGTTTGCGAATCGGGAAGAGCCGGGAGCAAGTTGAGGACCTAATCCGTTTCTGGTCCTAGTCACCTACCGCTCTACGCTCGTTCGAGGCGCAATAGACTTCGGTTGGTTCAGGGTCCAGTGAAGCCAGCGACGGCAAGTGGCATGGCCAATCCCGGAATATCCTTCACGCAGAAGTTCCTTGCACTCGCTGTATTACAGCGGCCGGCTATGTTGGCAAGAATGACCTGTACATAGCAATGAGGGGAGAATGAGGATGGCGCAAGCATCTGACGAGCATCAAACAGATCACTCAAGGCCCACGAAACCGCGACGAATCGTCCTGGCCGGTTGGCCATCGCGATCGTTCGAAAAAATCGTAAGCCTGCTTCACTCCATCAACCCAACGGCGCTGGACGGGCGCGAAAACGGCGGCATCAATCCTTTTACGGAGCGCCTCGTCGTTCCCAAAGATCCTGCGAACGTAGATTTTATACAGAGTCAAGTCGGTTATGACGAAAGCTTTCGGGTCCTGATTTTCATTGAGACCCTCGAATCCGTATTAGCCCGCAGCCTAGCTGATGGCCAGCCAGCCATGGAAACCGCGCGACAGTGGGTCACAATCGTCGAGCCGCTGCTGGCTATGTGCCGGGCCGATCGCTCCCGAGTCCGTATCATCGCCACCGACGACGCAATCCATGCTCCTGCCTGCTTCGCAGAGTATCTGTCCGAAACCCTCGGTTGGCCTCTTAGTTATGCTAACGACCTGAACGTCGACGCCAAGCACCGATGGGACGACTTCTACCTGATGGTGGCCACACAGTACGTGCGCGAGCAGTTCGATCTGAACGAGTTTGCCCAGGAACTCGACATAAGCAGGGACTTTCACCCGGCTCGCAGGCCGAGAATCGAGGTGGATTGGTCCGCCGTCCTGAGCGACGTGGAGACGGTACGTCGGGAAAACTGCGTCCTGGTCGAGTTGCTACACAAGCTCCAGATGGACTTGGAGCACAACGTTCTCCAGTTGAAAGCACAAGAGGACAGCACTCGGGATATGAGCCGTAAGCTCGCCGAAAGTGAAGCCCGGCAAAACGAGTCCATACAGAAGATCGTCGGGTTGGAGCGGAGGCTTGCCAACCGCACCCGGGCGCTCGAGAACATGATGAAGTCGACATCCTGGAAGATCACCAAGCCCCTTCGAAGCACCATGGAACTACTCAAACGGGTTATCGGGCGATGAGAGGCCCCTCGCCGCATGCATCTCTGTATGAGTCGGCGATTGTTCCTTCCAACTTTGAAGAAGGGCTGAACCGCGTCGCAAAACCGGTTCTGAGCAACCCGAGATACGAGGACATTCTAGGCACCCGCGTAGATACCTTCTTCGACAGGTACGCTACGGTCATGCCCAAGGGCCGGATCTCGAGCGAACAGGCCCTGGCGATCCTTGACAGGACACTCTGCAAGAAGCGCGCGCTGATCCAAATCCTGCCACCTCGGTTGGCGGTCGCATACGGGAGGACCAGCAACAACCTGCGCGAGTTCGGCTTTCTCAAGTCCTTTCTGCGCCGAAACGGACTCGACGACCGCCTGTTCAACTCCGCTTTCGTTCAGCCGAAGCCCAGCTCAAAACTATCAGAGCAAGGTCGCCTGGTAGGTATCGTGAGAGAAGGCTTTGCGGACTTCGTTTCCAAGAAGGAAGTGGGGAGACCAGCGCTGTTCCAGTTGATCAACTACGTACACGCGTATTTGAGCTGGTCGCACAGCTTCCAGTACGCCGGCTCGCCCCCCCGGGTACTGGTATTCGCCAACGATCACTCACCCCTCCAGGTGGCGTGCTCCATGGTGGCAAAGGAACTCGGCCTCCCGAGGATCTACATCCAGCACGCAGAGGTGACAACCGCCTTCCCGGAACTGGATTTCGAAGTCTCGATCCTTCGCAATCGCGCGTCGCTGCAGACATACCAAGAGATTGGACAATTCAGCGGACACGTGCACGTCGTCAGCCGCGAAGAGACTCCGCTCAATCTTTCCGGATTCGCAACAGCAAACTCAGACGAAGTGACGGTGGGAGTCTACCTGACGGCACAGGTCGACTGGCATGGCGTGCAACGCGCTATCGAGCGGTTGAAGGGCAACGGCCAAGTTCGCTCCCTGTTCGTGAAACCACACCCCAGTATCCCAGTGCAACAGGTTCAGCAGGAGTGCCCATCCGTCCCCGTGAGTACCGGCGTACCGGAACAGCCCCACATTGCCGTGGTGGCAAACTCGTCCGTGGTCATCGAACTGTTGCATCGGGGCATTCCCGTTTTTCAGTACTACGGAATGGATGCAGTCCCGGACGACTACTACGGATTCTCCAGGCGAGGCATCGCGCCACAGCTCACGATGGAGGATCTCCAGAGACGCTTTTGGACGGACTTCGATCCAGATGAAGCATGGCTTGCGGAGTTCGAGAGGTACGATCCCTGGGCGGATCCCGGGCACACGGACGAAGAGGCACGACTTGTCCGGAGTCTGTCACGGTACTTCCCTAAACGTAAGACAGGCAGGCGCCCCAACAGCTGCGCGAGTATGTACGACGGCGCATCATCGAAGACCGAGGCACAGCTTGCTGGCGCCAAAAGCCACTTCTCCCGCCTCATGTTGACCGTTGCGCCGAATTCGACCATCGACGTACTGAACGAGTCCCGGCGGTTCTGCGTTGGTAGATGGAGCCCCTCGGTGACCGAGGTCGACTTCGTCACCTCCTTTGAAGCCCTCTTCGCTGAACGGTCCGCCGCGGCTCACGAGGTGTTCTCCGCCACTCGTCGCGTACGAGACGTTCGCTCGGAACTGGTTTACTCCGTCAAGAGGCGCGACATAGAGCTCTCCGGACGCAACACCAGCGACCAGGAACTCGATCAGATGGTCGCCTACGTCCTGTCGAACGGCGCAGAGCCGAATCAGCGCTGGCGTGCCGACATCCAGTTTCTCTTATTCCTCTTGAGACTGGGATTGGACAAGCGCATTGAGCGCTTTCTAGCCGAGGCACCGCCAATCATAGTAGAGAACCTGCATGTCAATCACCGAATTGCCATCGTGAAATGGCTGCGGGAGCGGTTGACCATGCAAGCTGCCCTGAATCTGCTCCCCACGCAGCTATACGAAGGGCTGTCTGCGTTCCATCGCCTTAAACTGCAGGTGCTTTCGGCGACGGAGTCAATGTTCGAAAGACAGCCATGGACACACGGAGAGATCGAGGACAGATTCCTGGGCTCCGCATCGAGCGGTGCGCGGAGGGACTTCGAACACCTCGTAAAGCCCTGCTACGACCGTCTTCGGGATCGATTATTCTACATGGACGTCCGGTGGTCCCGGAACGAGAGGGGCGCGTTCTTCGATGCTGTCGCGACAGCGTTGAGAAGGAAAACGCCTTTCTCGCTTGTTCGTCTGAGTGACGGCGAGGGCTACATCTTTGGAGAGGCATATCGCCACTTCACAGAGATCGACATGAAGAATCGGGAGCGCCACTGGTGGCGCGAGGAGCTATCGGAAGATCTGCGCCGGCGCATTCTGCCCGAGATCCGAGCTGCAGCCGAAAACGCCGACGTGCTCGGCATTCCGTGCGTGTATCGGTTTCTTCGCGACAGCACGGACAAAAGCAGCTCGCTCTTGAGTTCGCTCCAGGGCAGAGGCCTCGTCGAGGTGCTGAGCAGGGTCTCCGAGTACTCGCGCGATGATCAGCTCTTTGCAGAGGAAAAGTGCAACCTGCCATTGTTCAACGATCTGCAGCGAATTTACGACCTCGCGAGCCTGGCAGAGCGGGTGGTGGTAGTCGCCAGCGTAACCCCCGAGGAGATCGTAAAGCTTTTCGGCTCGCTGGCCGAGCGTCTCTACATCCAAATCCCGACACATTCTCGCACCGTTGGTAATCACAAGTATTCGTCCCACGACAAGACGTTGCCACACGTGTATTCGGAGATTCGCGAGGAGATCACGCGAACCGTAAGACCCGGTGACCTGGTGCTCGTGGCCGCCGGGGTGATCGGCAAGATATTCCTGGGTGATGCCAAGCGTTGCGGCGGAGTGGCATTGGATGTCGGAAGCTCTCTGGACGAGTGGGTCGAAGCCGGCATCCATTCACTCCATTAACGGCCCCGCACACGAGTGTACCGAGTGGATGCCATACTGTCAGGCGAGCGTGGAAGTGGCGATTCCTGGATTTTGTATTTGGAGCTTTGGAGCCATCGATAATGTTCAATGATTCTTCGATCCTCGTGACAGGCGGCACGGGGTCATTCGGCCACCACTTCGTGGAAATGCTGCTCGAAAATTACCACCCGAAGAGAGTCATCATCTTTTCCCGAGACGAGATGAAGCAGTGGGAAATGGCCAAGCTCTACAAGGACGATTCCAGGATTCGCTTCTTCATTGGCGACGTACGCGATCGTGAGCGTCTGTACCGGGCTTTGGACGGTGTCGATTACGTTGTGCACGCTGCGGCAACCAAAATCGTG
This sequence comes from Pseudomonadales bacterium, assembly GCA_041686955.1. Taxonomy (GTDB): domain Bacteria; phylum Pseudomonadota; class Gammaproteobacteria; order Pseudomonadales; family Azotimanducaceae; genus UBA7803. The sequence continues at coordinate 24,052 of JAWLCV010000001.1, read as the reverse complement.
CCGACAGCAGAATACAATCCATTCGAGTGCGTCAAGACCAACGTTATCGGGGCCATGAATCTCATCGACGCCTGCATCGACAAAGGCATAAGGAAGGTAGTCGCGCTATCGACGGACAAAGCAAGCAGCCCGATCAATTTGTACGGCGCCAGCAAACTTGCCTCTGACAAGCTCTTCGTGGCTGGGAACTCGTACGCCGGTGGCCATGATACCCGCTTCGCCGTTGTCAGGTACGGGAATGTCATGGGCTCTCGAGGATCCGTAATACCATTCTTCATGTCGATAAGGGACAGTGGAGTACTTCCCATCACGGATTCTCGCATGACTCGTTTCATGATTGCGCTAGAGGAGGGCGTTCACCTGGTGTGGCGTGCTTTCGCTGACATGGAAGGCGGCGAGATCTATGTAAAGAAGATCCCATCGATGACAGTTACGGAAATTGCGCGCGTTATAGCGCCCGAGGCGAAGCACGAGATCATCGGTATTCGCCCAGGTGAGAAGCTGCACGAGCAGATGATCGGTGCGGAGGATTCACATTACACGTACGAGTACGACGGCTACTACAAGATTCTGCCGGCTATTCACAACTGGAGCCAGGACGCGAACAGAATCAAGGGAGGAAAGAAAGTTCCCGAAGGCTTCGTATATTCGAGTGACAACAACGCGGAGTGGATGACACCTGAGCACCTGAGGCGATGGATCGACCAGAACTACGGACTCATCGGGAGGATCTGACGATGATCCCTTATGGCCGGCAGGACATCACCACCGAGGACATTGATGCGGTGCGCGAAGTGTTGGAGTCGGATTGGCTCACGCAGGGCCCGAAAGTCGACGAGTTCGAGGAGGCCCTTGCGACAAAGGTGGGGGCTCGCCGCGCGGTCGTCTTCAACAGTGCGACCTCGGCGCTCCATGTTGCCTGCCTGGCTCTCGGCCTTGGTCCCGGCGATCTGCTGTGGACCACGCCGAACACCTTCGTCGCCACGGCGAACTGTGCTCGATACTGCGGAGCAGACGTCGACTTCGTCGACATCGATCCAGAGACGTACAACCTGTCGGCCGATGAACTGCAAAGCAAGCTGGACCAGGCTGCCCGTTCGGGAAGGCTCCCAAAAATACTAATCGTCGTTCATCACTCGGGACAGCCGTGCGATATGCGGGCGATCAACATGCTCGCGCGCAAGCACAATTTCCGCGTCATCGAGGACGCGTCACACGCCATCGGTGCGCGCTACGAAGGCGACTACGTCGGAAATTGTCGCTATAGCGACGTTGCGATCTTCAGCTTCCACCCTGTCAAGATCGTAACCACGGGCGAAGGCGGCGCGGCCGTCACCAACGACCACTCCCTTGCGGAAAGTATGGCGCTTTTTCGCAGTCACGGAATCACCCGAAGTCGGGAAGTAATGGAGGACGAGCCGCACGGGCCATGGTACTACGAGCAGATTGAACTGGGATTCAATTACAGAATGACCGACATCCAGGCCGCCTTAGGACTGTCGCAGTTGAAACGACTCGATGCGTACGTCGCTATGCGCCAAGCGCTATCCGTTCGATATGACGAGTTGCTTGCCTCTCATCTGGTCAAGCTGCCCAGGCAGCACTCGAATGGTGAATCCGCCCGCCATCTTTACGTCGTCCGTGTGAAGCTGCAAGAGGTCAATCAGTCTCGCCGAGACATCTTCGACTCGCTACGCAACCAGGGGATCGGCGTGAATGTTCACTATATACCGGTTCATACTCAACCATACTACCGACGACTAGGTTTCAAGTCTGGCGATTTCCCGGAGGCCGAGCGCTATTATGAGGAAGCTATTACTCTACCGCTCTTTCCGACGATGAACGTCGCCCAGCAGGACTCCGTTGTTTACGCCTTAGAGGCAGCACTAAAGGGGCGGTGACCGCATGCGCAGCGTCGTAGTTCTGCAGGCCCGTACCAGCTCCTCCAGACTCCCGGGCAAGGTCCTGTTGCCGGTATCAGGCATCCCGCTGGTCGTGCTGGCGGCCAAGCGCGCTTCAAACTCCGGGCGGTCGGTAATCGTGGCCACATCGAGCGAGCCAGACGACGATGGGCTTGCGGATATCCTCGCAAAGAATGCGATTTCATGTTTCAGGGGCAGCTTGATGGACACCCTGTCCCGAATGGTCGCGGCGGTGGCAGGGTACAGCGACGACACCCTCTTTGTTCGGCTCACTGCCGATAACGCCTTCCCTGATGGCCAACTGATCGACGAGGTTGAGGAGCAACTCGTTTCCCGCTCTCTGGAATACATAGCGTGCGGCGGCGATGGCTCCGGCCTGCCTTACGGGGTGAGCGTGGAGATAACTCGGGTGGGGCATCTGAGAGAGGCTCTCAGGAATTCGTCGAGCGAGTACGATCGGGAGCATGTGACACCGTACCTGATTCGCAAGTTTGGCCGGTCCAGCTTCACCAAGTACGCGCATTTGAGGAAGGAGCATTTTCGATGCACCGTCGACGTTTACGAAGATTACATTAACGTCAACCGCGTCTTCTCCGGAACAACGCACCCGATCACGGCATCTGTACTCGAACTCATCGAGCGCCTTGGCGACAGCGCACTGCAACCGGTAGACGGCAATCCGGTTCCGTCTCTCATCGTTGGCGCAGCTCAACTTGGGTTCGACTACGGCATCACAAACTTTGTCGGGCGACCATCCGCAACCGACGCGGAGCGAATGCTAAAGATCGCGATCTCCAATGGCGTTAAGTTCATAGACACCGCGAGGGCCTACGGCAGTAGCGAGGAGATTGTCGGCGCGAGCCTTGCGGGAGGCTGGTCGAGTCGCGCAATGATCATCACCAAGCTTTCGCCTCTGAACGATTGCCCTCCCGATGCACCCGATGATCTCCTCCGCGCCAAGGTCGATGCGAGCGTTTTCGAGTCTTGCATGCGCCTGCGCAGATCAGCTCTCGACGTGCTGATGCTCCACCGAGCAGAACATGCTTTCACCCACGATGGAGTGGTGCTCGAGCACCTCCGAGACTTTCTGAGATCAGGACTAGTGAGGCACCTGGGAGTTTCCGTGCAAGGGCCGAAGGAGCTCGAAGCCGTGCTCGACCTGGACGACATCGACTACGTCCAGTTGCCATTCAACGCTCTAGATTACAGATGGGATGATCTGGCTGATCGTCTCGAAATGGTACGATCGACCCGAGGGCTGATCGTACACGCCCGGAGCGCCCTGCTGCAGGGGCTGTTGATCAGCGAAGACCTCGAATTGTGGCACCGGGCGCACGTCAGCACGCCCCAAATCATCTGGCGCTGGCTTCGACGGTGCACCGAGGCCACGGTGTCGTCAAACCCAGTGGAATTCTGTCTGCGGTACGTTCGGTCTCAACCATGGATCGACGGGGTGGTAGTCGGGATGGAGACAATCGAGCAGGTGCTCGACAACATCCACCACTTCAACCAGCCGGAGATTCCGGCTGACGAGGTGAGGTCGATCAGGGCCTCGCGCCCTTACGTAGGGGAAATCACCCTCGACCCTTCTAAATGGGTACCAGTCGCATGACAACGAACCCGCAACAAGACTTGTTCTCGCTGGACGGAACCGTGGCGCTCGTTACGGGTGCGACTGGGCACCTTGGTCACGAAATCGCCACCGCACTTGCCATGGCGGGCGCGCATGTTCTCGTCAACGGCCGCCAATCAGCTCGCACAGAGCAACTGGTGGGCCACATCATCTCGCTCGGCTTCTCGGCGGAGCCGTGCGTATTCGACGTAACCGACAGTGGAGCCATCGAGAGAGCGTTGCGCGTTCTCCATGCTCGAAAGCTCAACATCCTGGTCAACAACGCCTACTCCGGAGGCTCAGGCACCATAGAAGGCGCCGAACCCGAAAGCTACCGGGAAAGCTACGAGGTTACCGTTGTGTCTGCTCACAACTTGCTTCGGGCGACCCTGGCTTCACTGCGACTTGCGGTCGCCCAGGATGGAGATGCTTCGGTCATCAATATAGCGTCGATGTATGGGGTGATCAGCCCCGACCAACGGGTCTACTCTGCGCCTGAGTCCTCCAATCCGCCTTATTACGGTGCTGCGAAGGCAGCATTGATTCAATGGAGCAGATATGCCGCCTGCGAACTCGGTAAGGAAGGTATCAGGGTGAACTGCATATCGCCAGGTCCATTCCCCTCGAAAGCTGTCGCCGAGCATCAACCCGAGTTCGTATCTCAGTTGGCCGCGCGTGTACCGTTACGGCGTGTCGCCACGTCTGATGAACTCCGGGGCCCCGTCCTCTTTCTTGCATCTCGCGCGTCGAGCTTCGTCAACGGAGCCAACCTTTCGGTGGATGGTGGATGGACGGCCTGGTGAGGTTCCTGTTTCGCGTGGACGCCTCTCGCAGAATCGGCGCTGGCCATGTGATGCGTTGCCTTGCACTGGCGGACGCGCTCGGGTCCTCGGGCGCCGATTGCAGGTTCGTTTGTAGAGCCCTCGATGGAAACATGATCGAACATATTGATGACAGGGGGTATCGCGTCTATACCCTTCAGACCGTTCGCGAACTCGCCGACGATCAGAGCGGTTGTACCAACAGTCTAGGCACTGATGCTCGCATCGATGCGGTCAGCACATCGGCCGTGGTGAATGCCTTCGCACCCGACTGGTTGATCGTCGACCACTACTCTATCGACCAGCGCTGGGAACGCGAGGTCAACCGATTCGGCATGAAAATGCTGGTGATCGATGACTTGGCCAACCGGACTCACTTAGCCGACGTGCTGATCGACCAGAACCTCGGTCGTGTTTCTTCGGATTACGAGGAATTGGTGCCCGAAGGCTGCCGTGTTCTCGTCGGCCCCGAATATGCACTGCTTCGACGGCAGTTCGCCGAGCTCCGACCTGCAAGTGAACTAAGACGAGCGAACCCTCGCTACGAGATTCTGCTCGTTTCGATGGGGGGTACCGACCCGTTCGAGGTCACGGGGCAGATTCTAGATCTGCTCCAAGCGGCTGACGTGACGACGTGGAAGCGAGTTCAGGTGGTCATGGGTGCGAACGCCGGTGGGCTCGAAAGGGTCAGGTGGAAGGCCGCGCGAATGCCAGTGAAAGCGGAGGTGCTGGTTGCCGCCAGCAACATGGCCGAATTGATGTTCGAAGCCGATTTCGCGATAGGAGCAGGCGGAAGCACATCGTGGGAGCGCTGTTGCCTGGGACTTCCTGCCGTGCTTGTGTCGACGGCCGATAATCAGGTGGCGGTGGCCGAACACCTTCATCGAGCCGGTGCTGCGATCTACGCCGGGGGTTTTGATTCAAGCGAATGGAAGAATCGACTGTTGAATGCCTTGGCTGGTGCCGCCAGGCCGGACACCCTGAGGAGGATGTGCCGAAAAGCGCTCTCCATCACCGACGGCCGCGGGGTGAGTCGCGTTTGCGAAACAGTTCTCGGCACAGAGCGCCATTGATGTGATGCAGGACGCAATTCGCAGAATGGCCGAAAAGGACCTGCGTCAGGTTCTCGAGTGGCGAAACCATCCGAATGTCCGGATGTTCATGTACAGCCGGCACGAAATTTCCCACGATGAGCACGAACAGTGGTTCGCTCGCGCCCAATCCGACCCCAGCAAGCACCTGCTCATCTACGAGAGAGCAGGTACACCAACGGGATTCGTCAGCTTCACGCTTCGAGACCCGTGCGCGCCGGTTGCGGATTGGGGGTTCTATGTGGCACCGTTGGCGCCCCCAGGCACTGGCAGCGGACTGGGGCGCGCCGCTCTCCGCTATGGCTTCGTCGAGCTTTCGCTGCGAAAAATTTGCGGCCAGGTCCTGGCGCACAACCAGAAATCCGTACGCTTCCACGAACGACTGGGCTTCGTGCAGGAGGGGCGCCTTAGGCAGCATCACTGCGACGGAGAGCGCTTCTACGACGTGCTCTGCTTCGGGCTGCTCGCCGAGGAATGGAAAGGGAAACTCTAGAGGAGCGGGCTGATGCTGATACCGGCCATTCACATTTCAGGACGACGAATCGCCGCAGACGAGCCACCGTATGTCATAGCAGAGCTCTCGGCGAACCACAACGGCAGCCTGGAGACGGCGCTGAAGATCATCGAAGAGGCAGCGAGAGCGGGCGCTGACGCTGTCAAGCTACAGACCTACCGTCCGGACACCATCACGCTGGACAGCAGCAATGCCGACTTCGTCATCGATGACGGATTGTGGAAGGGGCGACGCTTGTTCGAGCTTTATGAAGAGGCTCATCTTCCTTGGGAGTGGCATCTGCCTCTTTTCGAGAAAGCCCACGAACTCGGGATAACCATCTTCAGCTCGGTCTTTGACGAGACGGCCGTCGATTTCCTCGAGAGTCTCGATGCCCCTGCCTACAAGATCGCGTCGTTTGAGGCAATCGACCTGCCGCTGATCGAGTATGCGGCGGGGACCGGAAAGCCACTCATCATCTCTACTGGAATGGCCAATGTAACCGAAATCGAAGAAGCAATCGCTGCCGCAGTGGGTGGCGGCTGCCGAGATATGGCGATTCTCCACTGCGTCAGCGGCTATCCTGCTCCCGCCAGGGACTACAACCTTCGCACCATTCCAGACATGGCAGACCGTTTTGGAGTCGTCGTGGGCTTATCTGATCATACTCTTGGCAATACCACAGCAATCGCAAGTGTCGCATTAGGGGCCAGCCTGATCGAAAAGCACTTCACGCTGGACAGGTCTGCCGGCGGTCCCGACGACAGCTTCTCCCTCGAGCCCGCGGAGTTGAAGGATCTGTGCAGCGGAGCTTCCGAAGCATGGCAAGCTTTAGGAGGCGTTGATTACACTAGGAAGTCGAGCGAATCCGGGAACGTGAAGTTCCGAAGGTCTCTGTACTTCGTCAAGGCCCTAAAGGCCGGGGAAAGCATCTCCGCCGATTCCATCCGAAGCGTGCGCCCCGGTTATGGTCTCTCGCCCAAGTACATGAGTACGGTCATCGGAAAGCACGTCGTCCGCGACGTGGATCCGTACACGCCTGTTCTACCCGAGTTGCTAGCCTAGGGCGAACGCGAATGGGCGGGGCGACCCAATCGGCACATGCTGCGCGTATCGAACCGAATTAACCTACGTAGTGCGCGCCATCCGGTATAGTGATATCGTCTCATTGGCCTTGGCCTAGAAAGGGGGCGGCTCAACCCGCGTTTCTCCGGGAGGTTGCCCCGCACCGTGCCAGACACCGCTTCAGGGTTCGAATAGTTCCGCCCATCGCCGTCCGCTATGAAGGGGAGTCCTATGTCCAGCTCCGAAGGCATCAGCTTGTCGGACATCGGCGAGATCAACGACGCGTACCTCGAACACATTCGTGAGCTGACGATCGGAGAGATCCGTCGGCGAACGGAAGACGTGACCATTGCGGAATACCAGAGCCGTGACGGTCAACTACGAGCCCGCGAGATCTTGGCTCAGTTCGGGGTGCTGGTGGTCAATGCCGTAGTGACGGAAGACGTCTGTGCCTGCGCCGCTGCGGAGGTCAGCGCGCTGTACGAAGAATTCGTTCATCATGGTGCTGAGGTATACGAAACCGAGAGAGCCCTCTTCCAAATGGGGTCTTCAAAACTCAAGGGTTACCATCAGTTGTCGAACTATGGCAAGGCAGTCATTACAGTTCGCCAAGGCCAAGACCAGGGCATGGTAGATATCTTCAACTGCGACCTGGCGATCCCGACCGGTATTCGAGAGATCCGGCGCGTGCTGGAAGACCCCTGCCTGATAGAGATCCTGAGGCGGCCGAATGTGAAGCCGCGCAATCTAAACGTATATCTCAACAGTGGGATCACGCGAACACGGGGCTTTCACGTCGATTCGTACTCGGAGAACCTTAAAGCCTTCGTGTACCTGACCGACGTATTGTCGCTCGAGGATGGTCCCTATACGTTCGTGAAGGGCTCTCATACCGATTCGGCTTTTCGCCGAGCCAACATGCGCTTGTGCGAGCACGTGAACCCCGCGACGGAAACACCCATCGTCAATCCCGCTGCGATTGCGCCGATTCTCGCAGCGAAGGGATCTCTGGTCGTTTCCGACCAATCCGGTTTCCACCGCGGTTGGCCTCAGGCCGCAGGCCGAGAACGGATGGTGTCGGTTATGAAGTATTCGTGAGCCAATCCTTGCCAGGCCTTTGGATCTTTCTCAGAACCTACGACACACCGACCCAGACGCAATGAACCGCATCACCCAAATCCGTCGCCATGCGTATGAGTCCGTTTCGGCCCAGGACTACGTTGCGGCCTGCAGCTGGATTCTCACAGCGCTGCGAGGGTACGGCTTCCAGCCAGCCGATTGCGCCAATTTAGCTTATGTCGCATTCAACTATTGCGATCGGCCAACCAGGGAGGAAATCTTCGACCAGCTGATTGCCGCGGGTGCTCGTGATCTCCAGACAACAGCGCCGACATTTCTGACTCTGAGCTTCGAGTTGGATCTTGGTGTCCCCAACGCTAAGAAGCTCGTCAAGCGTCGGTTCATTGACCGAATTCTGGCACCCGAAATCGTAGCTAGACCAAAAAAGCCGATCGTCTTCTGGCACATACCCAAGTGCAGCGGCACGTCATTGAATACCGCACTTGGCGCTTTCTTCTATCGTTCACCTGCTTCCAAGATACTGCCCAGCTATAACTATCGGCCACTCGTCTCGTTTCTGATGAGAGAGGCGCTCGGGGAGATTCCCTACATGCCCAGCATGCATTTCGGGCTCGACGAAGTCACTCCACAGGCCGATCACTTCTCATTTTCGGTACTGCGCGATCCAATTAAACGCTGCGTCTCAATGTACCGCCAGGAGGCAGCCAATAACGCGCAGGGCGAGATCGATCAATCGAAGTGGCATCACTATCGTACATTCCCCAGATACGGCGCCTTCTGGGACTATCGGAAGGACAAGAGTTTCGAGAACTGGCTGAGCAACATCCCCGGATGGTTGCTGGCCAGGCAGCTGACGACCTTCTCCGTGCGCAACGACGTTCCGGAAGCAGTTTCACGAATCCAGAGCCTCGACTACGTCATCGCGCGAGACCTTTCGCTCGGCTCAGAAATGGAACTTTTTCACGTTCTCGATCTGAAGTACTCGCCGGACAACATTCCCAAGGACCTGAACCGATCAGATAAGAGCATCGCCGTACCTGAAGACGCCGCAGGACTTCTGGCTGAGCATCTAGGCCAGGAATACGAGATGCTCGCAAAGGTTCAGGACGCGATGAACGTTTCGTACTGAGACTCGCCGGCACCTCCCATTGCCGCTATCCTTTCATGGTCCGATAACCAATCGACCGCCTGCCCGTCTTTTAATGACCACCAATTATTATCGCGCCGATATCGATGGATTACGTGCGATCGCTGTGCTCAGCGTCGTGCTGTATCACGCCTTGCCCAGCACCATGCCTGGAGGCTTCACTGGGGTCGACGTATTCTTCGTAATATCCGGTTTCCTGATCACCGGCATTCTAGCCGATCAGGCGGTCGGGGGGCGTCTATCGATACTCCATTTCTACGAGCGACGGATACGACGGATACTTCCAGCCCTAATTGCGGTCGTCGCCACCTGCGTGATCGGAGGGTTCCTCCTGCTGCAGCCGGGCGATTACCAGGACCTAGGCCAGAGCGCGATCTGGACCATGGCATTTCTCGCCAACGTCTTCTTCTGGCAGAACACCGGGTACTTCGACGCGCTCACAGACACCATGCCACTCCTGCACACTTGGTCTTTGGCCGTTGAAGAACAGTTCTACCTGATCTGGCCGCTGGCCATCATGGGCTTCTGGAGATGGACGCGCTTCAGAAGCGCCTATTTTTTTGGCCTACTCTCACTTATTTCGGCCTCGTCTTTCGCTGCCTGCATATACTTCACGTACCTTGATCCAAAAGCGGCGTTCTATCTCCCTTTCACCCGCGCGTGGGAGCTGATAGCCGGTGGTGCCCTGTACTTCACGCTTCCGTCCCTCTCGTCATCGTATCTAGGAAAGCCCATCCGTCTGCTCGCCCCCTGGCTAGGTCTAGGGCTGATTTTCTGGGGCATGGCATTCGTTTCCCAAGACTTGCCATTCCCCGGATACAATGCGGCCTACCCGGTCGTCGGAACCTTCCTCATCCTTCTGGCGGGAGGAGTCGGACGCAATCCCGTCTCGGCTATCCTTTCGACCCAGCCGTTCGTGTTCATCGGCAAAATCTCCTACTCACTCTACCTTTGGCACTGGCCAGTCATCGTCTACTACCGGCATTACACGTCCGGCACGTCTCCGGGACCTGAGGAGGCAACAGGCCTGATCGCGCTGAGCCTGATTCTCGCCACGCTTTCATGGCGTTTCGTCGAGCAACCGCTTCGTCACGCGAAAGCGCGACAGACAACAATATTCGCCGGAGCTGCGCTCGGCACCTGCCTCGTCGGCCTGGCTGCGTACACGGTCACATCGAGCCAAGGCTTCCCATCTCGGCTTCCTCACGAGGCTTATCGGCTCGCAGACCAGGACACGATGTGGACATGGCCTTGCCCAGAGAAGCGAGCCTTTTCAGAGATGTCGCGCAGGCGCTGCGTGATCGGAACGGGTTGGGATGATGCGGATCGACACGCGTTGCTGTGGGGGGATAGCCATGCACTGCATTACGCGCCGATGGTGGACCTAGTAGCCAAAGAGGCGGGCTACTCCGTCTTACTCTACGATAGCTGTCCGCCATACCTCGACAACACGCACATCTTCAGAAATAGGGTAGATCTACCTACCTATTCCGCAGAATGCGGCAGGGAGCACGACGAGTTGATGCGCTACCTACATCAGGACGAAGAGATCGACCTCGTCTTGCTGGCTTCCGCGTGGGCTACCTACCCTCCCCACATCCACGCCTCGGACGGGCATCGCTCGATCCAATCCGGTCTACAACTCATGCGCGAAGGGATCCGTCGAGTCGCCGATTCGATCGACCTGTCACACCGAACTATGGTGATCCTGACAGAGGTTCCGAGACCAGGGCGGGACATGATCCCCTGTGTGCTTCAGCGCCTAGGGGGTGTACTGCGGGAGCCTTGCAGCTTCGACCCGACACGCCTGGATCTCGCGACGGTCGAACGAGTACACGGGCCGACAAACGATATTTTCCTCGAGCTCGCCAATGAGTATCCGAGACTCCAAGTCATAGATAGCACACGCAGGCTCTGCGACGCCGCAGGATGCGATACGTTCATCAACGGCGAGTTCATCTACCGGGACAGCAACCACCTGCGCCGTAATCTCGAGCCGGCAACGATGCGACGAATAATCGCGATGATCGGGCTATCACGAGTGTTCAGCTCAGAACAGGAGGCCCACCAGGTTTCCTCAACTCCCGGAAGCGCAGGTCATTGAATAGCGTGGGCTTGTGGATGCGCAACGAGACGCGCCGCCTGCTCTGCCCCGTTTCTGCTCGGGCCTTCTAAAAGAGGATCCGCGGTCACATTCGCCAACAGCGTGCGAACACATCGGGCGACGGACCCGCTGGCGGAATCCTCTAGACAGCACCATCCTCGGTATTCGGCTGCCATTCGTGCACGCCGCCGCTGATCATCCGCACCTGTATCCAAATTGGGTAGAAAGACGGCTGGAAGCCCCAGTAACATGGATTCGTAGACCGAGTTATAGCCAGCGGCCAGCACCGCGACGTCAAATGCTCGAAATAGACGCGAGTTTGGATAATCGACCAACTCGGCGTCGGCTCCGGTTTCCGGTCGTTCGTGGAGCATGATCGGTGAACGCGCTACTACCACCTGAAGTCCGTCGATCGACTTCAACTCCTTTACGACCCGTCCCTCGAGGTCGACGAGGTCGTTGATGTTTCCGGCGCCGAGCTGCACGTATGCTGCAGCACGTTCCTGGTCCAGTCTTAGCCGCTTTCGAGCCTCCGCGCGAGGAAGCACCTCATCACGATCCAGAAGCACTATCGGATCCACCCGTTCAACGGCAGCCGGCGACTGCGGATCCGCCTTGTCTCCCTTCTCTCCGGGCTCGATCGTCAAGTCGAACAGAGCGAGCTGTTGTTTCTCCTGTTCAGGCTGCAACTGTTGGCGATGCAGCCCCCTCCTGATCCAAACGTAACGGGACCGCCGAAAGCTGTGCATCACAGCGCGCAATCCCGCATAGGGCCAAGTGCCATCGAAGACAACCGTCGAGGGACGATGAAGATTCATCACGGCAGCGAGGCAATCGAAAAACAACGAGTTCCAGCGCTCGGGTGTAACTCCGTCGGCCTTGCCTGCGCTCAATGGGGGCAGATGATAGCAGCGGTAGCCGAATCGATTGACCAAAGGGACGGCTACGCTTGTCGTGAAGAACACAATGTCGGCATCGGGAACCAGTCGCTCCAGACGGCGGGCCACCGCCAAGCATCGGGTGAGATGGCCGAGCCCGGCGCCGTTGATAGGCACGAAGAGATACGTATCCAAGTCCGGAGACGCCAACCGGCCCGAGATCGAACTGCGAAGCTTCGTCAGGGCCGAATACAGTCGATGTCCTATCATGTACGCAATAGGGCCACGATCTGCTCAGAAGTTACAACCGCGTCGACGGGGGCACCAAACTTGCGCCCGCTGGGGGGGAAATCGAGATATGCATCATGCAACTTCAGGTTCTTGTGCCACGCGGTCCACTCTTCCCGATAGTAGCGACGACTGGGAGAAATGCCGGTTTCTTTCGATACCCCATGGACTGGGTGATTGGTGAGGCTACGATCCCCATCCAGGCAGAGCATGGTCATGATGCGAAAACTCCTGAATCCATCACCCAAGAGGGTGCGACACCGCTCGATCATTTCGCTGTCGCCACCGAACCGGACGCAGTCCCAGTGACCTAAGTGGCGCTTGAAGAATTCTGCGTCGAACATGCAAGAGATCGAACAAAGACGCAGTGCACCGTCGTCGGAAGTCTTTCCTACCTTCGAGAAGTGCGTGAACACCCCGTCCTCACTCATTCTGATCATCTGCCCAATGCCCACCTTGCAGCGAGGATCTGCGCGCATCGCGGCCACCTGCCTCTCGATTCTCTGAGGGTGCGCCCAGTCGTCAGCATCGTGGCCGGTGATCCAAGTACCGCGCACAAGCTCGAGAGCTCGATTCTTCGAGACGTAGGGGCCCACGTTGACTGAGTTTCGCAGAATGGTCACGCGATCGTCTCGTTTAGCAAACTCCTGCAGCAGATCCCAAGTCCCGTCCGTGCTGCAGTCATCCACCACGATGACCTCCAACGGTTCCCAGGTCTGCCTGAGAATCGAACTGAGCGCGTGCTCAACAGTCGCTTCTGCGTTGTAGGCAGGGACAATCACGCTCACCAGTGGGCCATCCGACACGCGAGACAGAGCGGGAGCTGAAATCCTGTGAAAGCGGGGAGCTGTTCCTTCCGAGAGTTCGATGGGATGGATGCCGAACTGAGCGAGGTAGTCGTTTACGCACCGCAGCCATTCCGTGTCGCTCTCCGCAGAGTTCGCTTCAAGGAGCCTTAGCGCCAGCGGAGCCGACTCCTCATGATGAGCTCGCACGAACTCGAGCGCATAATCCAGGCCGTGCTCGTCTGCCAGTTGCTGCGCCTGCCATACGATGCTCTTCATCGGGACCGGCGAGCACGACCGACTCGAGCTACTCTCGGCTAGGCCCCGCCGCCGCTCATGCTCCGCGAGTAAGATCCCCCGGCGTTGCTTGTCCAACCGGTAGTCGTGGTAAGCGCGAACCACAGAGAACGGGATCATAAGCCAACGCCACGGCGTTCCCAGGTTCTTGACGATCGCGACACCGATCCGGTGCGCCAGCGTCCGCTTGGTCTGAAGAAGCTCCGTGCGAAGCCGCCACAGCTGACGCCTCAGATCGGCGACCTCTGCAGCACTCCGTTCCAAAGCGTTCCTCGTGTGGTCCATCTCGCCCCGCACGCCCTGGAACTCCGACTCGCTGGAGAACTGAACTGGATCCTCATCCACCGTATGAGCTCAACATCTCCACGCCCTTCACCCCCCGCCTCTACCCCGTAGGCCGGCTGACATCCAGCATCATTTCGCGCAAGTATATACGTCCTACTGAAGTGCGACATCCGCGTCTCTGCGCGCCCCTCGACAACTCGCTTCCCATTCATTTCCGGTGCAACTGAGGCAAGCCGCCGAAGTATAGTATGATCACTCGGCGTACGGCCCCACTCATGACATAGCTGCATGCAACCGATCAAACAGGTCTGGATCGCCCTCGAGTGGCTGGTTTCTCTGGGGACCAAATTCTTCAGGGTCGTCCCCCTTCACACTGCGCATGCGGTAGGGGCCACCTTGCTGTCTCAGCTTTCACTGCTGGTTGCTTTCATCCTGCCTCTGAAAGTGATTCTGCTGCTGGGATCGAACGGCATTCCATCCTATTTTCCCGAATTTCTGATGACGCTGGACCGCACTCACCTTATCAGTGTCCTCGCGTCGGCGGCCGTAGCTTTCTACCTGTCACACGTGCTGGCAGAACGGCTGACGCGGACCTGCGTCGAGCGCGGAGCGTCATTGCTATTGGCGCGAAGTCGCAAAATCACCTTGTTCGAGGACCAGGAGGGGATCGCACGCCGAGCCTACCAACGGTATGCCGCAGGTTTAGCCGCACTCGTCTTCATCGGGCTGGGCGCAGCTTTCCTGCTGAAGTTTTACCCGGCATTCCTGTTGTTCCTCCTCGCGTACGATCTTTCCGCATTCGGCATTGCGCTCGCGCTGTATGCCGGGAGTTCCTATGCCCGATCATCCATGGAACGGAACTTCAGCGGTGCCGTGAAGCTCGCGGGCGACATCGGTTTCCTGGGAGCCTTCTCCTTCATCGTCGTCGATTTTCTCTGGGGCTCGCCGCCGAGCGTGCTCATTGGAATTATCAGCTTGATTCTGATGCGGCAATGGATGCAGAGGACGTCTGCACTCGTCACGAACATTCATTCCCTCAATCACCAGCGCCGCCTACTGAGCGCTCTCTTCTTTCATGGCCAGGCGTTGACGAGCCACCTCGGCGCGAGGCCGAGCGACTACTGGAAGCTCGTCCAAAGCCCACGACGATTAAGCTGGATCGAAGAAGAACTGCGCAAAATGGCTCATCCTGACCTGTTCGTACTCGGAGCGCCCTGGTACCAGACTCGCCTTCCCGGCATAGCCGCATTCGTCGTGTCGGCACGACGCGGTGAAGGCTCGACCGAGCGCTTTCTTGTAAAACTGTTCAGTCGCGGCAACCGGGCAATGGCGCAACACGAGGCAACCCTCCTCGCAGAGCTTGGTGACATTCCGGCGCCAGAGTTTCTCGGAGCCTCGGAGGTGAACGGTCTTCAGTGCCACGTCTTCCGTGGCCCGGACGCTCAGCCCATCCCGGCAGGAAGTCTGAAGGTGAAGGCTCGGGAGCTTACAGCGCGGATGCTCGGCACCGAGCCACCCCCTGGCCTCGTGGACCGGTATTCTCGCTCGCGAATGATGCTAGGACGGCGTCTCACACCGGAGCTAATCAACCGGGCCGAGATCGCAGCCGATGGCCGCCAGCAGCGAGCCGTCATCCAGCAGCTTCGTGAAAGGCTCGACCAGATCAAGGAGGCTCTAGCCCATTTACCCCTGCAGCTTTCGAGCCCCGGACAGACCGGCGAGACCCTTGCCCTCGATCATGAGGGGGCGATAATTTCTCTCCATTGGGGCCGTTGGAATCTGGAGCCCATCGGTAGTGGTTGGCCAGTGGAGACGAACGAGTCTCAGATGCTGACCGATGCTTTCGAACAGGCCAAGGTGCGCCGCCGCGCGCTCGCGCACGTGTCTCGGGCCCAGGTTCAACTCGCCGCGCTTGCATCGGAGTTCGAACGGCTTTGTCAGCTAGAGCAGTTCGCGTCGGCGCTGGAGGTCGTGCCACCTCTCCTCGAGTGCCTTTCTGGTCTTCACGGGCAACATGGGGTTCAGCGCGCGGCCTCGAGCACGTGAACTGGCCGGCCTTGACGCCCGATCAAACCAATAATCCATAACGCAACACATGCCCACGCTGACGACTACTGGGTTTCGCCCCGAGATACAGGGTCTGCGCGCTTTGGCCGTTCTTTCCGTCATCGCGTTCCATGTCGCTCCCGAGAGCCTACCGGGGGGTTTCGTGGGAGTAGACGTATTCTTCGTGATCTCCGGCTTTCTGATCACTGGAATGCTGCTGCGAGATGTTCAGAGTACCGGATCGATATCGATAGCGGCATTCTACAGCCGGCGCATCCGCCGACTGCTGCCTGCCGCGACGTTCGTGCTCGTCGCGGTCTCTCTTGCTGCCTCGCTTCTGCCAACGAGCACCTGGAGAGACTTGGCGGAACAGGTCGTAGCTAGCTCACTTTACTATCAGAACTGGTGGCTCGCTGCTCAAGCCGTGGACTATCTGGGGGCGGACCAAGCGCCGGGGCCGCTTCAGCATTTCTGGTCGCTCTCGGTCGAAGAACAGTATTACATCGCGTGGCCGGCACTCTTCGTACTCGCGAAGACCATCGCCTCACGGGTCCAGCACGAGCCAATACGCACCCTCAAGTGGCTGATTTGGGCCGTGTTCGTGGCTTCCCTGGCTCACTCGGTCCACTTCACCTACCAAGATCCCTCGATCGCATATTTCGCAACCAGCACCCGGGCATGGGAACTCGCGCTAGGCGGGCTACTCGCCGCATACCCGCTGACGCTCTCTAAGCGCACCTCTATCCGTCACTGGCTCGGCCCCATTGGGCTGCTCATGGTGACGATGTCCTTCTGGCTCATCAATTCAAACTCGTATTTTCCGGGCTGGATTGCGCTTCTGCCCACCGTCGGCACCGCCATGGTGATCCTCGCGGGACACACTACTGGCCCGATGAGCAGTTATTCGTTGCTGCGTCCGGCTCCCCTGCAATTCATGGGCGGCATCTCGTACTCGCTGTACCTGTGGCACTGGCCAGTGATAATTCTGTATGGACACGCGGTTTCACGCGAGCCCGGCATCATCGATGCTGTGGTCATTGTCGTTGTGAGCGTGATCCTCGCGCACCAGACGAAGATATGGGTCGAGGACGCATTTCGAGACTCCTCATTCTGGACGCGGAAAAAAGCAAGACCGTACGCTCTCGGCTTCTACTGTGTGGCGAGTTCCGTGCTGGCGGGGCTCGCAGTGACTTACGCCTTCGAACTGCGCATTCAGGACTCGGCTCCGACAATGGCGAGCACTGCGGGGATGAAGGCTCCATATCACCCGCCAGCGCTGACCGCGCGAGATGACCGCCCCGACATAACACACTTGGGCTGCGTGACGAACCAGGCTGACGAGGAGCCTCGAGTGTGCCACTTCGGCAATCCCGAGGCGGAAGTGCGGCTTGTGCTGATCGGTGACTCCCACGCTGTACAGTGGGCACCAGCACTCCGGGAAGTAGTAGACCTCAGGGGGTGGAGGCTATCCGTTCTGACAAAGTCGGCGTGTGCATTCGGCCCCGTATCGGTGTTGATCCGAAGACAACCGTACCTGGCATGCTCCGAATGGAGTCGACAAGTCATGGATTACCTGGACACCGCCGATGCAACCCACTTGGTGTTTGCCCAATCGATCGCTCACAGAGTGGTTGGCGCATCCGACCCTTCCCGCAGCGCAGAACTGCTCGCTGAGGGCTACGCGCACGTATGGCGGCGGTACATCCGCAGGGGATTACGAGTTCTAGCGATCAAGGATACGCCCCGCATGGGCATGGACGTGCCTGCGTGCCTATCCTCGCCAAACAAGAGTATCGACGATTGCTCGGCGCCGCGGCATCTGGTGCTCGACAGGATTGGGCACCCGGATCCCATCGTGCTCGCCGCTCGGGCCGTGCCTGAGGCAGCGCTGTTGGATTTTTCGGACGCCATATGCGACGGTCGCACCTGCCCTGCTGTCGTCGGTAACATCCTCGCATGGCGCGATAGCCACCATCTGACGGCCAGCTTCGTGCGTGCTTTGGCTCCCCAGATGGACAACATGCTGGCCGAGGCTCTCGAGATCGACGGCACCACCGAGTTGGCTCGCCAGCCAAGTCGAAACCGAAGACCGTACACAATAGTTGAATCGGCTGAGCGTGCCGTCGTAGATCGGCCTAAGGCTTACTCGGACGGATGCATGAACCGTGGCAACGGAGCACCCCTCGAAATCTGCGAATATGGCGACGAAGCCGGCTTCCATGTCGCGCTAGTTGGTGATACCCGGGCCGTGCAGTGGCTTCCTGCGCTGCAAGTCATCTCCAGGTCTCGAAGAATGAGGATCAGCACCGTCGTACGGTATTCATGCGCGCTCGGCCGGATCGCACATCAGCAGTACGATTGCGCCGCTTGGACCGACGAGGTCGTCCAAACGCTGCAGGAACTCGAGCCGAACCTGGTCATAATCAGTCAGAGTCGCGGATATCGGGCACCTGGCGCCTCGCGGGGAATGGAGAATGCGCGGATCCTCGCTGATGAATTCCAGCGCTTCGTCGACAAATTGTCGTTGCCCGAGGCCCGCATAGCGGTCATTGCCGATACCCCCAGAATGAGGGAGAACGTCCTGGAGTGTGTGAAGCAGTCGCCTCAGAGTGATGGCGTCGCCTGCTCTACCCTCCGCGAACGAGCGCTGCCATCCAGCGACTCACCTGATCCACTTGCGCTGACAGCGGCCGGACACCAGCGCGTGTCGCTGATCGACATGACGGACTACATCTGTCCGCCGAAGGGGTACGTGTGCCCGGTCACGGTGGCGGGCAACGTGATCTGGCGCACCAAACACCTATTGACTGCGGGGTTCGCGGCATCGCTGGCACCCGCCCTTGAATCGTCACTCTTTCCGGATGATGACGGGTCTCGCCGGCTTCACGGGAAAGCTGCCGGTTCGCTCGCCGGCTCCTCTCCCTGATAAGTGGCCAGATACGCTTGCGCATTCCTCGACCACGAGCAGCATCGAGTCACCCAGGAGCGTCCGGCTTCTGATATGGCCCGGGCGCTCACCTCGTGATCCATCAGCCAACGAATGGCATTTCCCAGTGACTCCTGAGAACCTGCCTCGCACAGCAGCCCCGTCTCCCCATCACTCACCATTTCAGCCAGTGGCGGCAGGTCCGAGGCTATCAGGGGGACACCAAAGGCCATGATCTCGAACGGTTTGAGCGGCGGCACGAGTTCAGTGACCGGAAGCCGCTTGCGCGGTAATGGGCAGATGTCGAAGCTCGAATACAACTCGGCAACCTTCGAGGACGGTACACGGCCGAGGAACTCGACGTGATCGCGCAGGCCCAATGCCTGCGACTTTGCGATCAGCTTCTTGAGCGCAGGACCATCACCGGCAACGGTCAGCCTAAGGGCCCGTCCCTCGCTCACCAGGCTTCGGATAGCCTCGAGAAGCACGTCCAGCCCTTCGTACTCGACCACTGAACCGACGTAACCTACTCGGGTGACTCCTGAAGAAGGCGCTCGCGGCAGCGGCCTGATGTTGTCGAGGTCGGCTGCATTGCCGATAACCCGTACCTTCCGCTCAGATACGCCCCTCGAAACGAGCCACTCCTTCAGTGCGCTGGAAATGGTGATGACCCTGTCCGACTCGCTCGCGGCGGCCAATTCCATGCGTTCGCAGTACTGAAAATGCTCGGTTCCCAGGTATCTCGGATCCTGAGAGGCGCGCGTTACGTGCCAAAGCCCGCGCATTTCGTAGATCGAAAGGCAGCCGGCTTCCTTGGCCGCGCGAGCACCGGCTATGCCGTTCAGGTAATTCGAGTTCGTGTGCACGACTGTACATTCGCTCGAGGCGATGAGCTCACCAAGATAGGTCTGGTAACGATTCAGGTAGCGCTGGTCGGAAGCGGAGATCAGGAGTTCCGGATCAGGACGGTGATGAAAGACGAGTTCCTGGTATCGCGATTTCAGAGCCTGTGGTATTCCGGTTCGCCCTGGCAAGTCCCACGGATATCCGTAGCGTGCCGCCAGTGTCATATCGACGCCGGCGTCGGTCAGGCTGCGGATGATCTGACAGGATCGCACTGCGTAACCATGGCTGTCGAAAGACGGAGTGCTGTGCATCACGAACAGGACCCTGCCATTGAATTCGCGGACTCTTGCCGGGCCCTCGGCTCTCGCATCACAGGGCTGCGGCGACTGGAGCACGTCGAGCATTTCCCGCGATCGAGTGTGGACCCGCGATGCCTTCCCACTCGCCGATAGGCGGAACGATCGGGTGAGGTTTCCTCGACGAAACTCCACAATGGCCGCGAGGCGAGGAAACAACACCCTGATGACGCGATCGAGAGCACGCACGGCAGGACTCTGGTCAAAGGCCAGGCAGTTCAGCACGCGATCCGTCGCAGGCCTGAGCCCCGAAACCGAAACGAACAGGCTCACGACAGGCCCACAGCGTCCAGCAATGCGACCGTCCTGTTGCTCCAGCCCACTTGCTGAAGCCAGGTAGTGACCGATGCGGGGAGTCGCCCCTCCAATTGCCGACGGATGGCCAGCTCGAAGTCTTCCGCCTTTTGGCTCGAGATGACGACACCGGCTGGAATCGCCGCTGCGGCCGGGACGGGCGTGGCCACCACCCCCAGCCCAGATGCCAGATACTGGTAGAGCTTCAGCGGGTCGGTCGATAGGACTAGATCCGGCTCTCCCGAAACATCGAACGGCAGCAGCCCCACGTCGGCATGCTGCAGGAAGGCAGGAACATCGTGGTACGGCCTCGGTCCGAGCAGGTGCAGGTTCTTCAACTTCCGGCCCCGCATCACGCCGGAGACGCGAACATCCCCGACGATGACGAAATTGACGTCCGGCATCCGTTCGGCCAGCGAGAGCATCAGGTTCGAGTCCACCCGGTTGTCCCATGCGCCCAGGTAGACCGCCACGGCGCCGTGCAGCTCTCGGTACTCCCTGGGTTTCGTGCGGGCCCCTAAGAAAAAACCCACGTCGACGCCATTCCCTAGCCGCAACGTCCTATTCGCCCCCTTCTCCCGCGCGACGCGCTCGGTGAGCTCCGAGGGGCAAACGGTGAGGTCCGCAAGACGGAGAAGGCGGGAGAGTTCCAGATCGAGTGTCGGCCGGAGACCGCCGTGTCCGAGCGGATTATCGGGCAGGCGGATCACGAACTTTTTCGCGGCGACGTGCCGCAGCCAGAATGGCTGGTAGATATTGTCCATGTACAGGAGGTCGATGCCATCTTTCATGGAGCGCGCGTGCAGTATGCCATCGATCGTCGGCCAGCCGGCCTCGGATAGGTGTCCATTGGCAAGCCCCGGCAACGCCCACCATCTGTTGACTGGCACGTGCCACTGCACCCGGGAGTACTCTTTGAACCGCTCGTCATTCCCGCGGCGTGCCCGTAGCAGGTTCCTGAGCCTCAGGATCTTCTCGTCGAGGGCTCCGAACATGGTCAGGGGTGACAGTGGATGCGTGACCAGGGTCACGTCCCATCCGCGGTCAAGCAAATGATCACAGATATGGTGGGTTCCCAGCTTGTAGGGCGACGATCGGGAATAGGTGGAAATGAGCAAAGCGCGTCGCGTAGTTCCAACTGGAGCCATTCAGCGATCCAGATTCTTCTGGTGAGCGACTAGGGCTGCCACTATCATACGCCCCTCGTATGCGAGTACTTCACCTGTATCGGACATATCTTCCCGACACTCAAGGTGGCCTGGAGGAAACCATCAGGCAGATCTGCCTGAGCACCAGCGCACACGGTGTCGAGAGCCGGGTCCTGTTTCCCAGCCGGTCGCCCGACCCGGAGACGATACGGCGACCAGAGGCGACGGTGTTTCGTACAAAGCTCAACTTCGAGCTCGCCTCTTGCAGCGTGTCGCTCGATGCCCTTCGACAATTTCCACGGCATGCCCAGTGGGCCGACATCATACACTACCATTTCCCCTGGCCTTACGCCGATATCCTCCACGCGCTGACAGCGCCCGCCAAGCCGACGATGATGACCTACCATTCGGACATCGTTCGTCAGCGGCTGCTCAAGATCGTTTACACGCCGCTGATGAACCGGTTCCTGCGCTCGGTCGACCAGATCGTCTGCACATCCCCGAACTACCTTGCCACCAGTGACGTGCTTCAGAAGTACCGGGACAAAGTCGAGGTTGTACCGATAGGCCTGGACGAGGATTCCTATGGTTCGCCGGATCGGAAGACACTCGATTTGGTGAGGTCCCGATACGGCGAAGGTTACTTTCTGTTCGTCGGGGTCTTGCGGTATTACAAAGGTCTGCACATCCTGCTAGACGCTGCAAAAGACGCTCCCTATCGCATCGTCATCGTAGGCGCCGGCCCTATCGAACAGGAGTTGAAGGCGCAGGCACGCCGGCTGAACCTGCACAACGTCTCCTTCGCTGGCCACGTTCCCGACTCCGAAAAACCAGCACTTTTTGCCCTTTCCAGAGGGGTTGTGTTCCCCTCCTACCTCCGATCAGAAGCGTTCGGCGTCACGCTGCTCGAAGGCGCCATGTACGGTCGGCCACTGATATCCGCAGAAGTGGGCTCCGGTACCAGTCACGTCAACAAGCACCACGAAACCGGCCTCATCGTCGAACCCGGCAGTGCCCCTGCCTTGCGCGCAGCCATGGATGAGTTGCACGATGATCAAGTCCGCGCCGAGGAGATGGGGCGGCGTGCGAGGGCCCGCTACGAACGACTCTTCACCGGCGAGATCATGGGCCGGAACTACGCTGGATTGTATGAGCGCCTGCTGACTCTGACACCGAGTGCGCGCCTCGATGCCGTCGCTCTTCAACCGGTGGACGACGATTGAAAATTGCCATCGACGCTCGTCCGCTGCTTCTCCCGACAACCGGAATCGGACGCTATACCGCTGCAGTGGTGGATGGACTGCTTGAGACGGAGCACGAACTGATCCTAATAGGGGCTGGGCGAAAGGCGCCAGCCACAGCCCTGAAGCGGCTCGGCTCCACCCTCATGGCCATCGCGAGCTACGGCATGCGTAGCAGGATCAACGGGTGCGACGTGTTCTGGTCGCCACGTCATCATTTACCTATCGCTCTCGGTGGCATCCCGACAGTAGTTACGATTCACGACCTGATATGGCGCACAGCGCCCCAGACCATGGAGCGAGGGCGCCGCTTTCTAGAGGCCGCGCTGATGAGACAGGCCGTACGAAGAGCCGACCGCATAATCGCCGTTTCGGAGTCAACCAGGAACGACCTTGTAGCGGCTTTTCCGTCCGCCCAGGGTAAGACGACTGTGATACCGCTAGCTGCGAGTCTTCCTCCAGCCTCACCAGCCTCACCCGTCAGCAGGCCCTACATTTTGTTCGTGGGCACGATGGAACCGCGAAAGAACTTGGTTCGGGTCATAGATGCTTTTGCGCAACTCCTTGCGAGCGGCGACATGAGTCACGACCTTCTCGTAGCCGGCAACCCAGGCTGGAGAAACTCCGAAGAACGAAAACGCCTGCGCGATCCCTCGCTGGGAGCGAGGCTGAAGCACGTGGGCCACGTCGACGACGACACTCTGGCCCAACTCTACTCGGGCGCTGACTTTGTCGTCGCCCCTTCATTGTACGAAGGCTTCGGTCTGCAGGTATTGGAGGCACTGAGCTTCGGCAAGCCGGTCATAACCTCGAACATCTCCTCGCTTCCAGAGGTGGCGGGAGATGCGGCTATCCTGGTTGACCCCTTCTCCGTCGTTCAAATCAGGACAGCCATGCAACGACTCATCGAAGACAGGCATCTGCACCAGGAACTCTCCGAGCGGGCATCACGCTGGGCGGCGCGATTTTCTTGGCGGGATACGATCACGAAGACCGTGCAAGTCATCAGCGCGGCTCTCGGTTCGCCGGATTCACCCACGGGATCCCACGACTACGGCGGCAGGTGAAAGCTTCGGGATGGTGGGCCCACCAGGACTCGAACCTGGGACCAATGGATTATGAGTCCACTGCTCTAACCAACTGAGCTATAGGCCCGTGGTGCGCGATTCTAGCCCGAATGGCCAGAACCGATGAAGACCCGATGAACCGCAAGAAGCCACTCAAATTGTTCTGGGCCCGGGGCACCGGTCGAGGCTCCGGGCTGCGCAACGCCGGCGACTGGTTCTCGCCCCTCATCTGCGAGCGGTTGAGCGGCCGCCCGGTGGAG